>JAKADX010000042.1 GCA_021818505.1 Pseudomonadota bacterium | reverse complement strand
ATCTCTTCAGCGCCAGCGCCGCCAGAGTGGATTTGCCCGCCCCCGACGGGCCGAGCAGCGCCACCCGGCTGCCCTGTGGTACCTCCAGCGTCAGCCCGTCGAACACGGGGGGGCGATCGGGCGCCCAGGCGAAACGCACACCCTCGAACCGCAGCGTGTTGCCCGCGGGCAGCCGGGCCGGCTGCACCGGGTCGGCGACCGGCGGCGGCCCCTCGGCCGCCTCCAGCACGCGGCGCGCCGCCGCCACCGCCTGCCCGGCCGCGACCCCGGCGCGAGGAAGGCCGCCCACGGCCTCGAACGCGGCGACGGTGACGAACAACAGCAGGGCAATCGCCGCCGGGTGCGCGCCGGCGCGGGCCAGCACCGCCAGGATCGCCGCCTGGCCGCACAGCAGCGCCGCCGCCCCGGCCCAGGCCGCGCGCCCGGCGAGGTCGTGCTGGGCCGCCAGCAGCACGGCCTCGCGCGCCTGCACGGTGGCCAGCACACGCCCCTCGGCGGCGAACACGCGCACCTCGCGCATTCCCTGCAGGGCGTCCAGGCAGGCCACGCGCAGCCCGCCCGCAGCGGCCGCCAGTCGATCTCCCGCCGCGGCGGCCACGCGCGCCGCCCGCAGCGGCAGCACGAAGGCGGCGAGGGCGAACAGCACCGCAACGCCCAGCGCCAGCCCCCAGCCACCGCGCGAAAGCAGCACCACGAGCACCGGCAGCAGCACGACGGCGCCGGCGAGCGGCAGCATCACGCGCAGATAGACGCCATCCAGCGCTTCGACATCGTTCACCAGGCGCGCCAGCGCGTCGCCGGCATGGCGGAAGCCAAGGCCGCCGGCACCGTGCCGCGCGAGGCCACGGAAGAACCACACGCGCAGGTCCGCCAGCGCCCGGAACAGCGCGTCGTGCGAGAGCAGCCGCTCCAGGTAGCGCAGGATCACCCGCGCCGGCCCGAGCACGCGCAGCGCGAACGGCGCCGCCGCCAGCCCCGCCCCCACCGCGACCCCCGCGACCAGCCCGCCGGAGAGCGTCATCAGCGCCACCCCGGCCGCCAGTGCCGCGAGGGACACCACGCCGCCCAGCACGAGCCACGCCGCCCGGCCGCGCCAGAGGCTGACGACGCGCAGCAGCGGACCCATCAGGCCACGCCCCGCTCGAGCACGGCCTGACCGTCGCGCAGGTCGAGCCGGCGGCCGCCGAAGGCATGGGCGGCGCTGGAATGGCTGGCGAGCACGACGGTGCGGCCGATGGTCAGCCGGCGCAGGCTGTCGAGCACCTCCGCCTCGGTGGCCGGGTCGAGATGCGCGGTCGGCTCATCGAGCAGCAGCAGCGGTGCGTTCTTGAGAAACGCCCGCGCGATCGCCACCCGCTGCGCCTGCCCGCCGGAAAGCCCGTAGCCGCCCTCGCCCACCACGGTGTCCAACCCCTGCGGCAGCGCGGCGGCGAAGCCGTCGATCCGGGCAGCGCGGGCGGCCTCCGCCACCTCGGCATCGCTCGCCTCGGGCCGGGCAAAGCGGATGTTGTCGCGGATCGAGCCGGCGAACAGGGTCGGCCGTTGGCCGATCCAGGCGGTCATGCGGGCCAGCGCCGCCGGCACCAGCGTCGCGATGTCGGCCCCGTTCAGCGTCACGCGCCCGCCCTGCGGACGGACGAAGCCGAGCAGGATTTCGATCACGGTGGATTTGCCGGCACCCGACGGCCCGGCGAGGATCAGCGTCTCGCCCGCCGGGACGCGGAAGCTGAGACCGTCCAGCGCCGGGCCGCGCGCCTCGTCCCAGGTGAAGCGCACATCCTCGAACGCGACAGCTACGCCCCGCGCCGCCACGGTGCGCACCTCCGGCGGCGGTGTTTCCGCCGGGAGCGGCGGCAGCGCGGCGAGCGGGCCGGCGGCGCCGTGGGCCTGCATCCGGTCCTGGTAGGCGAGCGCGAACCCACGCAAGGGGGCGAAGAACTCCGGCACCAGCAGCAGCGCGAACAGCGCGGTCCCGGCCGGCACCGCGCCGGCGGCGCCGCGCAGCGCCAGCACCACGAGCGCCAGCGCCGCCGCGAGGTCGAGAGCGGCCGAGGACAGGAAAGCCACGCGCAGCACCCGCAGCGTGCGCCGGCGCAATGCGTCGGCAGCCTCCCCGAGCGCGCGCGCCTCGGCCTCCGCGCGGCCGAACATGACGATGGTGGCGATGCCGCGCACGCGGTCGAGGAAGCGCACCTGCAGATGCGCCATCGCCGCGAACTGCCGCCGCGCCGCCGCCGCAGCGCCGAGGCCGGACAGCGCCATCGCGATCGGCACGAGCAGGCCGCAGAGGGCCAGGATCAATGCCCCGGCGGGATCGCGCGGCAGCAGCGCCAGCGCCACCAGCGCCGGCCCGGCGACGGCAAGGGTGGAGGCCGGGATATAGCGGCCGAAAAACCCGTCCAGCGCCTCGATCCGATCCACCACGACCGCAGCCAGTTCGCCGCTGTGACGCTCGCGCAGCAGCTTGGGGCCCGCGCTGAGCAGCCGGTGCAGCGCATCGGTGCGCAGCCGCCGCCGCGCCGCCGCGCCGGCCGCGCTGGCGGCATGGTCGGCGAGCACGCCGAAGCCCGCGCGCAGGATGGCAAGGACGGCGAACGCGACGAGCAAGGACGCCGGTATCACGGTCCCTGCCAGCGCCGCGGTCAACACGGCCGCCGCGGACCAGGCCTGGCCGATCGCGCAAAGCGTGCCGGCGAGCCCCGCCAGCAGCACGGGCCGCGCGGCCCGCCCGCCCTGGCGCGCCTGCCGCCGCACCCAGGATCGGGCGTCCTTCTGCGTCGCATCCATCGGCGGCAGGATTAGCGTACCGGGCGCGCTTTGAAACCCCACGCGCCGGGCGGGGTTCAGGTGATCGCGGCCGATGCGTCCGCCGGCTCGGCCCCCGCCGCATGTTCGCGGCGCAGACTTAACTCCAGTTCATAGCGCGTTCCCTGGGCGTGCGTCAGCGTGAAGCTGCCCCCGAGTTGGCGGGCGAAACCGCGGATCAGTTGCAGGCCGATCCCGTCATGGCTGCCTGATTGGGCTTCGTGGGGGCCATCAGGCAGTCCGATGCCGTCATCCTCGATGATGAGCCGCGCGCGATCGTCCTCGGCGGAGAGTGCGACGCGGATATGGCCGCTGCGCCCGCCGGGGAAGGCGTATCTGGCGCTGTTGCTGACCGCCTCCGTGACGATCAGCGCCATCGGCACCGCCTGGTCGGAGCTGATCTGCAACGCCGGCGCCTCGATGCTGAGCTTGATGCGCCCGTCGCCGCTCTCGCCCATCGCCGTCAGCAACTGATCACAAAGTTCATGCAGAAAGCTGCGCATGTTGATCGTGTGCAGGTCGCCATGCGCGTAGAGGTGACGATGCAGCGTCGCCAGCGCGCGTACACGGTCGCGGGCGGCGGCAAATTCCCGCTTGGCTTCCGGCAGGCGGATGCGGCTCGCCTGCAGGTTCAGCAGCGAAGCGATGATCTGCAGGTTGTTCTTCACGCGGTGATGGATTTCCTGCATCAGTAGCTCCTGCTGCTCGACCGCGCGCTGCAACTGTCGCTCACGTTCGACGAGCGCGCGTGTCGCCTCGGCGAAGGAATCGGCAAGTTCGCGCAGCTCCAGCGGCATTCCGCCGCGTTCGCCCGGATCGAACGGCGCGCCCTTGCGCCACGCCCGCACGGCGCGCGACAGGTGCTTGATCGGCTGCACCAGCATCGCATTGGCGCCGATCGCCACGGCGGCAAGTCCAGCAGCGAGCAACAGCACCAGCCCGGCAACGCGCGCGAGCAGCGCCTCGCGCGCATGTGCCAGGTCGCGCGCGGCGGGCGTGCCGACGAGGACGCGCAGTCCGCCCACCTCGTTGACGGCAAACGCCGCGGGGCCGCCCGCCTGCGACATCGCCATGCTCGGAACCGCGCCGGCAGCGAGAATATCGCGCAGCAGCGGCGGAGCCGGCAGGAAACCGGGCGGTGGGGCGCCCAAAGGTAGCAGCCGGTCCGCCGCATCGACGAGCCAGACATAGCCCGCGCCGATCGGCGACCGCTGGGCGAGCGCACCAGTCGCGACTGCGCCGGCCAGCGCGCCCGCGAAGCGCCCGCCCGGGCGCCACGCAATCGCGACAAGCAGCCCCGGCGCACCGCCGTGCCCCAGCGTCTCCTCGATCTCCGATCTGCCGTCATGGAGTGCACGGAACCACGGCGCATCTGTGCCCGCGGCCAGCCGGTCCGGGTCGTGCGCCGCGCAGACCACGGCACCGTCGGCATTCAGCACCACGAGTTCGTCGAAACGCTCGGACTGCAGCACCAGCGCGCGTCGCAGCGCCCTGAGGCACGCCGAAGGCGCCGCCGCGGACAGGTCCGGCTCGGTCGCAAGACCGGCGAGAAACTGGCGAGTGCCGTCCAGCACCGCGCCAACCTGCCCCGCCGCCGCCGCGGCCTGGATGCCGGCGCGCTGCCGTGGCGCGTCGGCCAGCAGGCGCGAGCCTCGCCAGACGATTGCGACGGACAACAGCATCAGGGGGATGCCGGCCACCATGAGCAGCAGCCCGACCCGCCCGCGCACCCCGGCGAGGCGGCGGACCGGCAACCACGCGACCAACAACCCGCCGATTGCGCCGGGATTGCGCCAGATAGCCGCCAAACCCCCCGCCCGCCCCCGCCCGGCGGCCGGCGCGGGCGGTCCGCTCACGGCGGTCCGGCGGGATCAGGCATTCTTGCGGTCCCGCTCGATCAGGCGGAGGAGTTCCTCCGGGATCGGTTCCTTCGCGACCTTATCGAACAACTGATGCAGGCTGCGTTGCAGCCAGAGGTCAAACGCCGCCGCGGGCACGCTGTCGGCATCCCCCGGCAACCGGTCGGAAGAAACCATTGCCGGAGGTTGCTTGGGGCGCGTCATCACGAGGTTCTTCATGCCCGCCTGGCCCCGAAGAACGGCCGCCGCAATGACGCCGCCGCCGCGAGGGTATGTTCCGACCTGCTGGAGACTACAACGCCGGATTTAACCCATGGTTGCGAAGGCGCGCAATGCGCCCCTCGGCCGCCGCCGGCCCGGCGTGCCGGATATCGGCCGGCCCACCCGCGGCGGAATCGCCCAGCAACCAGCCTTCGAGTTGCCGACGCGCGCGGAACACCCGGCTTTTCGCCGTACCGACCGCGCAGCCCGTTGCCTCGGCCAGCGCCTCGTAGCTCATCCCGTTCAGCACCACCATCACCAGCGCCTCCCGCTGGTCGGACGGCAGACGGGTCATCGCCTTGGCGAGTTCCTTGAGCGCCAACCGATCCTCGTGCGGCGCCTCGCTGGCGAACGCCGAGGACGGCACGTCGTCTATGTCGGTCGTGTCACGGCGCTTGCGCAGGTTGGAGATGAAGCGGTTGCGCAGGATACGGTGCATCCAGGCGGCGAAATTGGTTCCGGGAATGAAGCTGTCCTGCGCCGAAAGGGCATTGCACACCGCGTCCTGCACAAGATCCTCGGCGCCGGCACGGTTGCGCGTCAGTGCGAGCGCCTGCACGCGCAGCTTCGGCAGAATGGCAATCACCTGGTCATGGAAGGTGGAATCGGTCACATCGCGCTCCGGCTGTTTCCCTTTGAATATCGGAGCAATGAACGAGCCGGTGTCGGAGTTGCACGCGCCCGCTCACGAGTGCGCGACAGCGACGCGCGTGAGTTGCGGGAGCGCGGGCAAGATGCGATGCAGCGGCGAAGCGATGGGCAGTTCCGGCGCAGATACATTCGCGGTCACCCGCATGGGAGCCATGTCACGGACGCGGCGCGCGGGCCCGAGAGGCGCGAGATCAGTGTTGCTCGTGCGGGTCCGTCGCGTCCTGCACGCCGGGTCGCGCCAGGACGCCGGCAAGCCGGCGGCGTGCACGGGAGACGCGCGCTTTCACCGTACCCACCGGTACGTCGCAGATCGCGGCGGCGTCCTCGTAGCTCATGCCCTGCGCGCCGACCAGCACCAGCGCCTCACGCAGCAACGGCGGCAGCGCGAACAGGTGCGATTGCAGATCGGCCAGATCGCTGCGCGCCTCCTGCGACGGACCCGCGGCCGGCGGGTCCGCACCGGCCTGCCGCAATGCCGCCAGCTCATGACGCTGACGCCGCGCCTGTTCGTAGAAGACGTTGCGCAGGATGACGAACAGCCACGCACGCATATTGCTGCCTGCGCGAAACTGTGCCAGCGAGGCAAGCGCACGCACCAGCGCCTCCTGCACCAGATCGTCGGCCTCCGCCCGCTGCGGCGCAAGGAAACGCGCGTACGCGCGCAGATCCGCGATCAACGGCAGCAGCATCGCGCGGGGATCGTCGGGCTGCAAGCGTGTCTGACTTCGCTCAACCGGGGCGCGATCGATGTTTGACCCGTCGCGCCGCGCTGCAAGGGGGACAACCCGCCATGGGTGACCACCGTCGCGAGGACCTGATGCGCGCCCTGCCCTATGCGCGCCGCTACGCGCGGGCGCTGACCGGATCGCAGTCGGCCGGCGATCGTCTGGTCGCCGACACCCTGCGCGACCTGCTGGCCGGCGGGTCGGAGGTCGAGGACCTGCGGCTCGCCTTCTACGAGCAGGTGACGCGCCGGTTCAACGCGGCGCAGCGCGCGCAGGCGCCGCAGGACCGGCTGAGCGGCGCCGAGCGGCAATTGCTGCTGCTGACCTCGCTGGAGGAGATGCGGGTGGAAGACGCGGCGCCGATCGTGTCGATGACCTCGCAACAAGCGCAGCAGCAGCTTACCGCCGCGCGCGAACGGCTGCGCGACGCGGCGGCGACCGACGTGCTGATCATCGAGGACGAGCCGATCATCGCCATGGACATCGAAGAACTCGTGCAAGGCTGCGGCCATCGCGTGGTCGGCGTCGCGGCGACCGAGAGTGAGGCCGTGGCAATGGCATCGCGCACGCGACCGGGGCTGATCCTGGCCGACATCAACCTCGGCGCCGGCGGCGACGGCGCCTCGGCGGTGGCGCGCATCATGCAGGATCACCGGGTGCCGGTGATCTTCGTCACCGCCTATCCCGAACGGCTGCTGACCGGCGAATCGGTCGAGCCGGCCTTCGTCATCACCAAACCCTTCGAACCGATGACGCTGGCGGTCGCGACCTATCAGGCGGTGACCGGCGGCCTGAACATGGGTTGAGCGGTCCGCGCGCGCGGTCCGCCGCAGCGGGAACCATCCCGGCGGGGAACCAATCGCGGCGCCCCGCATTGACGCAACGATGACGACCGCACTGGACACCGTTTCGGCCCGCCACGCGGCCGCGCCGGACCTTGCCGCGGCGCGCACCGCGCCGGCGGTGTTCTACCTCCACCCGCTGCGCGCCGGTCCGCTGGCGGCGTGGCCAGCGCATCTCGATCGCGCGGCGCGGCTCGGCTTTTCGCACGTGCTGATCGCCCCACCGTTCCGCGGCGATGACCTGTTCCTCTCCGAGGATTTCGACCGGCCGCATCCTGACCTGCAGGCCGGGGACGACGCGGTCGCGGCGCTGCGCCGGATCGCGGACCTCTGCGCCGCGCACGGATTGGTGCCGCTGCTCGACGTATTGCCCGACCGGGTCGCCGCCGGCGGGCCGATCGCCACCGCCCACCCCGACCTGTTTCGTGCCCCCGACCCGGCGCGCGCCCTCGACCCGCGCAGCTACGCGCCGGAGGGCGACAGCGCCCCGGCACGGTTCGACGACGCGCCCGAGGCGCTCGCGGCGTGGTGGGCCGAGCGGATGTTGCTGTGGCGCGATGCGGGATTCGCCGGCTTTCGTCTGGTTTCGTTGCGTGCCATTCCGCCCGGCGCGCTGCGCCGGCTGGCCGCGCAGGTGCGCGGCAACGGCCGCGCCTGCCTGCTGCTCGGCTGGACGCCGGGACTGGCCGCCGAACGGCAGAGCGCACTTGTGGGATGCGGCCTCGACTACGTGTTCCCTTCGCTGCCGTGGTGGGATTTCCGCGCCGAGTGGTTCTGGACGGAGGTCGAGCGGCTGCGCCGCGTCGCGCGCCTGCTGGCGCCGGTCGAGGCGCCGTTCGATCGCCGCCTCGCCGCACGCATCGCCGATCCGGCCCTGCGGGAGACCGCGTGCCGCCGCAGCGCCTGCTTCGCCGCCGGCATGGCCGAGGGCTGGATGATGCCGATGGGTTTCGAGGGCGCGTCGATGGTTCCGCTCGATACCCGGCGCGACGGGCCGGCCCCGCCCGAGGCCGCGACCGGTGTGGCAGAGGCGATCGTGGTCGCGAACGCGATGCGGCTGCCGCCGACGCGACCGCGCCTGCTGACTGCGCCCGGTGCGCCCGTGATCGGGCTGCTGCGCCCCGCCCCCGGCGGTGACGGCGGCGTACTGCTTGCCGCCAATGCCGAACTCGACCGCGCCGTCCGCCCGGTGCTGGCGCCGCTGACGGGCGCGCTTGAGGGTGCCGCGGCCCTCGCCCGGCTCGGACCCGGGGAGGTCGCGACGGTGACGTTACACGCGCCGCCGCCGATCACGCTGGCGCGCCCGAAGCTGCCGCTCTCGGCCGAGGCCGCCGCACGCGCGCCGCGCATTGCCATCGAGGCCGTCACGCCGGCCGTGGACGGCGGTCGCTTCGCCGCCAAGCGCATCGTGGGCGAGAGCGTCGCCGTCACGGCCGACATCATCGTCGATGGCCACGAGCAGCTTGCGGTTGCACTTCTGTGGCGCAGCGCCGATGAGGCCGGCTGGCACGAGGCGCCGATGCGCCCGCTCGGCAACGACCGCTGGGAGGGCGCTTTCGCCCTGACACGCGTCGGCCGCTGGCTGTTCACCGTCGAGGCATGGCGCGACGGCTTCGCCACCTTCCGTCACGACCTGCGCAAGAAGCACGCGGCGGGCGTGGACGTGGCCCTGGAACTGATCGAAGGGCGCGAGATGATCACGGCGGCGGTGCCGCGCGTCCCGGCGCTGCGCGCGGTCGCCGAGTCACTCGGCCATGCCGACGCCGCCGGCCAGGTCGCGATCCTGCTGGCGGAGCGGACCGCCGCATTGATGGCCCAGGCGGACCAGCGCCCGTTCGCGGTGCGCCACGCGCCGCCGTGCCCGGTCGATGCCGACCGGCCGATCGCCGGCTTCGCCGCGTGGTACGAGCTGTTCCCCCGCTCCATGAGCGACGACGCGCGGCGACACGGCACGTTCGCCGACGTGATCCGCCATCTGCCGCGCATCCGCGACATGGGATTTGACGTTCTGTATTTCCCGCCGATCCATCCGATCGGCCGCATCAATCGCAAGGGGCGCGACAACGCGCTGCGCGCCGCCCCCGGCGATCCCGGCAGCCCGTACGCGATCGGCAGCGAGGCGGGCGGGCACGACGCGATCCACCCCGAACTCGGGACGCTGGATGATTTCCACCGTCTGCGCGAAGCCGCGTCGGAGGCGGGCATCGAACTTGCGCTCGATTTCGCCATCCAGTGCGCGCCAGACCACCCCTGGCTGGCGCAGCATCGCGAATGGTTCGAGTGGCGGCCGGACGGATCCCTGAAATACGCGGAGAATCCGCCGAAGCGCTATGAGGACATCGTCAACGTTGCCTTCTACGCGCCCGACGCGCTGCCCGATCTGTGGGTGGCGCTGTGTGATGTTGTGCTGTTCTGGGCGGCGCAGGGGGTGCGTATCTTCCGCGTGGACAATCCGCACACAAAGCCGTTTCCGTTCTGGGAATGGCTGATCGCCGAGGTGCGCGCCGTCCATCCGGACGCGATCTTCCTCGCCGAGGCCTTCACCCGCCCCAAGCCGATGCGCCGGCTCGCCAAGATCGGCTTCACGCAGTCCTACACCTATTTCACCTGGCGCAACACCAGGCGCGAGCTGATCGAGTACATGACGGAGCTGACCGGGGAGGCGGCGGATTTCATACGGCCGCATTTCTTCGTCAACACGCCCGACATCAACCCGGTCTTCCTGCAAACCTCCGGCCGGCCCGGTTTCCTGATCCGCGCCGCGCTCGCCGCGACCCTGTCGGGGCTGTGGGGCGTCTATAGCGGCTTCGAACTGTGCGAGTCAGCGCCGCTGCCGGGCCGGGAGGAATACGCGGACTCGGAAAAATACCAGCTCCGGGCCAGGGACTGGCAACGTCCCGGCAACATCGCCGGGGAAATCGCCCAGCTCAACCGCATCCGCCGCGTCAACCCGGCGCTCCACTCGCAGCGGGGGCTGGCGTTCCTCCCGTGCGACAACGACCATGTCATCGCGTATGAAAAGGCGACCGCCACCCGCGACAACGTGCTGCTGATCGCAGTCAGCCTGGACCCGCGCAACCCTCAGGCGGCCGATATCGAGCTGCCGCTGTGGAAGTTCGGCCTGCCGGATGGCGGCACGCTGGACGTCGAAGACCTGCTGGCCGAAACCGCGCATACGTGGCAAGGAAAATGGCGGCGGGTCGCGCTCTCGCCGCAACATCCCTTCGGCATCTGGCGGCTGCGCGCCGCCTGAGGACAGCAATGAAAGACTCCCCGCAGGCCGCCGATCCACTCTGGTACAAGGACGCGGTCATCTATCAGCTGCACGTCAAGTCGTTCTTCGACTCTGACAACGACGGCGTCGGCGACTTCCGTGGGCTACTCGAAAAGCTCGATTACATAGCCGAACTCGGCGTCACGGCGATTTGGCTGCTGCCCTTCTATCCCAGCCCGCGCCGCGACGACGGCTACGACATCGCCGACTATCGCGGCGTGCATCCGGAATACGGCTCGCTCAGCGACGTGCGGCGGCTGATCTCGGCCGCGCACGAGCGCGGGCTGCGGGTGATCACCGAACTCGTCGTCAACCACACCAGCGACCAGCACCCGTGGTTCCAGCGCGCCCGCAATGCGCGGCACGGCTCGGTCGCGCGCAATTTCTATGTATGGTCCGACAACGACCAGAAATATGCAGGAACTCGCGTCATCTTCATCGACACGCTGAAGAGCAACTGGACCTGGGATCCGGTGGCCGGTGCCTACTTCTGGCACCGCTTCTACTCGCACCAGCCCGACCTCAACTACGACAATCCGCGCGTGTTGCAGGAAGTGCTGTCGGTCATGCGCTTCTGGCTGGAGCTGGGCATCGACGGACTGCGGCTCGACGCCGTGCCCTACCTCGTCGAGCGTGAAGGCACCAACAGCGAGAACCTGCCGGAGACCCACGCGATCCTCAAGCGCATCCGCGCCGAACTCGACCGCGTCGCGCCCGGCCGGATGCTGCTTGCCGAGGCGAACCAGTGGCCGGAGGACGCGCAGCAGTATTTCGGCGAGGGCGACGAATGCAACATGTGTTTCCACTTCCCGCTGATGCCACGCATGTACATGGCGATCGCGCGGGAGGACCGCTTTCCCATCACCGATATCCTGCGCCAGACGCCAGAGATCCCGCCCAATTGCCAATGGGCCGTGTTCCTGCGCAACCATGACGAGCTGACCTTGGAGATGGTCACCGACAGCGAGCGCGACTATCTGTGGGAGACCTACGCGGCCGATCGCCGCGCGCGCCTCAATCTCGGCATCCGTCGCCGGCTCGCGCCGCTGCTGGAGCGCGACCGGCGCCGGATCGAACTGATGAACGCGCTGCTGCTGTCGATGCCCGGCACGCCGGTGATCTATTACGGCGACGAGATCGGCATGGGCGACAACATCCATCTCGGCGACCGCGACGGCGTACGCACGCCGATGCAATGGTCACCCGACCGCAACGGCGGCTTCTCGCGCGCCGATCCGGCGCGGCTGGTGCTGCCGGTCATCATGGACCCACTCTATGGCTATGAAGCGGTGAATGTCGAGGCGCAGGCAGCCGATCCGCATTCGCTGCTCAACTGGATGCGGCGGATGCTCGCAGTGCGCCGCCGTTTCTCTGTCTTCGGGCGGGGTACGCTGCGTTTTCTCTACCCCGGTAACCGCAAGGTGCTGGCCTTCCTGCGCGAGCTGCGCGCCAGCGAGAGCGAGGAGATCGTGCTCTGCGTCTGCAACCTTTCGCGCACGGCGCAGGCGGTGGAACTCGACCTTTCCGGTCTTGCGGGGCGCGTGCCCATCGACATGGTCGGCGGCTCGGTGTTCCCTCCGATCGGCCAGCTCAGCTACATGCTGACACTGCCGCCGTACAGCTTCTTCTGGTTCCTCCTCGCCGCCGAGGCGCAGCTCCCGCGCTGGCATGTTCGCGCGCCCGAGCCGCTGCCGGAGTTCGCGACCGTTGTCATCCGCAGCGACATCGCCGAGGCGTTGCAGCCGCCTGGACGCACGCTTCTGGAGGGCGAGGCGCTGCCGGCGTATCTGCCCAAGCGGCGCTGGTTCGCCGGCAAGGATCGCAGGCTGCGCGCGACGCGGATCGCGTATGCGGTGCCGCTGCCGGGTGCCCCCGATGTCCTGCTGGCCGAAGTTGCAGCGGAACTTGAGGACGGCGCCGAACGCTACGTGCTGCCGCTCGGCATCGCCTGGGAGGAGGAGCGGCCAAGCCCATTGCCACAGCAGTTGGCCCTCGCCCGCGTGCGGCGCGGCCGCCGCGTTGGCATGTTGACCGACGGGTTCGCCGTCGATGCCCTGACGCTCGGCGTGATTGAGGCGCTGCGGCGAAGCTCGGAACTCCCGCTGCCGGGCGGCGGCGTGCTGCGCTTCCTGCCCACCGCACGCATGGCGGAGCTGGAGTTGCCCGCGCACCCGGACATCCGCCGGATGTCGGCGGAGCAATCCAACAGTTCCCTGATCCTGGGCGAGACGCTGGTTTTGAAGTTGCTGCGCCATGTCGGCAGCGGCATCAACCCCGAAGTCGAGATGACGCGCGAACTGACCGCGCGCGGCTATGCCTACAGCCCGCCGCTGTTCGGCGAGGTGGCGCGCATCGACGCCGATGGCACGCCGCACGCGCTGATGCTCGTGCAGGGCTTCGTGCGCAACCAGGGCGACGGCTGGCAATGGACGCTCGACTTCCTGGCGCGCGCGATCGAGGAACTCGCCGTCACCGGGCGGGAGGGCGAGGCCGCGCACGACGCCATCGAATCCTATGCACCCTTCGCCACCGCGATCGGCCGGCGACTGGGCGAACTGCACGCCGTTCTTTCCCAGCCTACGGATGATCCCGCTTTCGCCCCGGAAGAAGCCGATGACGCCACGTTGCGCGAATGGGCTGACAGCGCGCTCGAGCAGACCGACGCCGCCCTCGCGATCCTGGCCGCGCACCGCGACTGGCCGGACGAGGAGACCCGCGCGATGGCAGACGAAATGGTGGGCCACGCACCAGCACTACACACTCTGGTGCGCCACCTCGCCGCTTCCGGCCAGGGGGCACTCAGCACCCGCGTGCATGGCGATTTCCATCTCGGGCAGGTCCTGGTTGTGCAGGGCGACGCCTTCATCATCGACTTCGAGGGGGAACCGGCGCGCCCACCCGAACAAAGGCGACGCAAATCCTCGCCGCTGCGCGACGTGGCCGGCCTGCTGCGCAGCTTCGACTACGCCGCCGCCGCCGCGGCACCCGGGCGCAGTGCGGCCTCGCCCTCCACGGAGGAGCGGCGCGGCCCGCTGCTGGAACGGTTTCGGGTGCGTGCCATACAACGCTTCCTGGAATGCTATCGCACCGTATTGAACGAATCCCCGCACCGCTGGGTACCGCGCGATGCGGAGGCATCGCTCCTCAAGCTTTTCCTCTTGGAAAAGGCCGCCTACGAAATCCGCTACGAGGCAGCGCACCGACCCGCCTGGCTGCCGATTCCGCTGCGCGGCCTGCGTGCGATCGCACACCGGTTCCTCGTGCGCGAGACGGCTTCATGAACGGAAGCCCCGATCACGCTGCCGTCGCCGCCATCGTGCAAGCGCGGCACGGCGATCCATTCGCCGTGCTCGGCCCACATGACGTTGAAGGCGGCTGCGCCGTTCGTGCCATGCTGCCGGATGCGACGCGCGTCAGCCTGTTGGCGCGCGACAGCGATGCCCTCCTGGCCGAGTTACAGCGCATCGACGCCGCCGGCTTCTGGTGCGGCGTGATGGCCGGCCGCGTGCCGTATCGCCTACGCATCGAGCTGGGCGAGAGCGAGCGCATCACCGAAGACCCCTACGCCTTCGGCCCCGCGCTCGGCGATCTCGATATCTATCTGCTCGCCGAGGGGCGCCACCGGGAACTGGGGCGTGCGCTCGGCGCCCATGTCGTGCGAATGGATGGCGTCCTGGGTGTCCGTTTCGCCGTGTGGGCGCCAAACGCGCGGCGCGTATCCGTCGTCGGGGACTTCAACCGTTGGGACGGACGGCGGCATCCGATGCGGCTACGTCATGACGCTGGCGTGTGGGAGCTGTTCATTCCGCGCCTCGCGCCCGGTGCACTCTACAAATATGAACTGCTCGGCCCGGATGGCGCGCTGCTGCCGCTGAAGGCCGATCCGGTCGCCGGCGCGCATGAGGCACCGCCGGCAACCGCCTCCATCGTCATCGACGAGGCGCTGCGCTGGCGCGACGACGCCTGGATGGCAAAGCGCGCTGCCCGTCAGGCGCCGGACGCGCCGCTCTCGATCTACGAGGTGCATGCGGCGTCCTGGCTGCACCCGCGCGACGATGGCACGGACGGATGGACACATCTGGCGCAGCGGCTGGTGCCCTACGTGCAGCGCATGGGCTTCACGCATGTGGAGTTCATGCCGGTGATGGCGCATCCCTTCGGCGCCTCCTCGGGCTATCAGCCACTCGGTCCGTTCGCGCCGACCGCCGGGCTTGGCCCACCGGACAGCTTCGCGGCCATGATCGACCGCTTCCACGAGGCCGGCATCGGCGTCATCCTCGACTGGGTGGCGGCGCATTTCCCCACCGACGCGCACGGTCTGGCGCATTTCGACGGAACCGCACTCTACGAGCACGCCGATCCGCGCGAGGGCTACCAGCCGGAATGGAACAGCCTTCTCTACAATCTCGGCCGGGCGGAGGTCCGCGGCTTCCTGATCGGCAGCGCGCTCCAGTGGCTCGAGCACTATCACGCCGACGGGCTGCGCGTGGATGCGGTCGCCTCGATGCTCTACCGCGACTACAGCCGTCGCGAAGGCGAATGGGTACCGAACCGCTACGGCGGGCGCGAGAATCTGGAGGCGGTCGCGTTCCTGCGCGAACTCAGCGGCGTCGTGCGCGAGCGTTGCCCGGCCGCCTTGCTGATCGCGGAGGAGAGCACCGCCTGGCCCGGCGTCACGCGCGGGGCCGAAGACGGCGGCCTCGGTTTCACCCATAAGTGGAACATCGGCTGGATGCACGATACGCTGCGCTACATGCACGAGGATCCCGTGCACCGCCGCTGGCACCACGACGACATCACCGTCGGCCTGATCAACGCTTTCTCCGAACACTTTATCCTTCCGCTGTCGCATGACGAGGTGGTGCACGGAAAGGGCTCACTGCTCGGTCAGATGCCGGGAGATGCCTGGCAGAAATTCGCAAATCTCCGCGCCTATCTCGCTTTCATGTGGACGCATCCAGGCAGGAAGCTGCTGTTCATGGGCGGCGAGTTCGCGCAGGCGCGGGAATGGAGCTATGATCGCGAACTCGACTGGTTCCTGCTCGATGACTCGCGTCACGCTGGGGTGCAATTGCTGGTCCGGGATCTCAACTGTCTGTATCGCGAGCTGCCGGCCCTGTCCCGCCGCGATGGCGAGGCGACGGGATTTCGTTGGGTCGTTCCGAATGATCGCGAGAGCAGCGTCTTTGCCTATCTGCGCTTCGGCGGACCGGATGATCCGCCGGTGCTGGCTGTGTGCAACTTCACGCCGGTGCCGCGCGTGTCCTATCGCGTCGGCGTGCCGCATGGCGGCGGGTGGCGCGAGGTGTTCAACAGCGACGCCGAGATCTATGGAGGGTCCAACATGGGCAATGGCGGATGGGTCGAGGCACAGCCGGAACCGAGCAATGACCTGCCTGCCTCGCTGTCGCTGACGCTGCCGCCCCTCGCCACCATTGTGCTAAGGGCCGCCTGATGGGCGCGCGTTTTGTCCATGCGATGCCGTTCGGCGCGACGGTGCGGCCGGACGGAACCGCGCAATTCCGCATCTGGGCACCGAGCGTCGTCGGCATGTCCGTGCAGATCGAGAGCGGCCTTTCTCTGCCGATGCGCGAGGAGGCCGGCGGTTGGCACGTCGCGGAGATCGCTTGCCCGGTCGGCACGCGCTATAAATACCGGCTGCCTGACGGGACGTTGGTCCCCGACCCCGCCTCCCGCCGGCAGCACGGCGATGTGCATGGCTGGAGCGTGGTGTTCGATCCGGCCGCGCATGAATGGCATTTCGACGACTGGCTCGGCCGGCCCTGGCACGAGGCGGTCATCTATGAGCTGCATGTCGGTCTGCTCGGCGGCTTTGCCGGCGTCGCCGCGCGGCTGGAGGCGCTGCGCGACCTCGGCATAACGGCGATCGAGTTGATGCCGATCGCTGATTTTCCCGGCACGCGCAACTGGGGCTATGACGGCGTGCTGCCCTTCGCACCCGACGAGGCGTACGGCACCCCGGGCGAGCTGAAGACGCTGATCGACCGCGCGCACGGCCTGGGGCTGATGGTGCTGCTTGATGTCGTGTACAACCATTTCGGCCCGGACGGGAATTACGTGCATGCCTATGCCGAGGCATTCTTCGATCCGGACACGCAGACGCCCTGGGGCGCCGCGATCGCCTTCGGGCGGCGCGAAGTGCGTGATTTCTTCGTGCACAATGCGCTCTACTGGCTCAACGAATACCGACTCGACGGTCTCCGCTTCGACGCCGCGCACGCGATCGCGCCGCAGAGCGCGCTGCCCGAGCTTGCCGCTGCCATCCGGGCCGGCGTCGATCCCGCTCGGCACGTTCATCTCGTTCTGGAGCATGAGGGCAACCGTGCCTCGCTGCTCGGCAACGACGGCTTCGACGCGCAGTGGGCCGACGACGCCCACCATTGCCTGCACGTGCTGCTGACTGGCGAGCGCGAAGGCTATTACCGCGACTATCCCGATCCTGCTGCGCAACTGGCGCGGGCACTGCGCGACGGGTTCGCCTATCAGGGGGAGGTGTCACCACGCGGCAAGCGGCGCGGCGAGCCGAGCGGCGGACTGCCGCCGAGCCGTTTCGTGTTCTGCCTGCAGAACCACGACCAGATCGGCAACCGCGCCTTCGGGGAACGCCTGACCATGCTCGCCGATGCCGACGCGCTGCTGGCCGCGCAGGCGCTCCTGCTGCTCGCGCCGCAGGTGCCGCTGCTGTTCATGGGCGAGGAATTCGGGAGCAGCGCGCCGTTCCTGTACTTTACCGACCACGCCCCCGACCTCGCGCGCCGGGTGCGAGAGGGACGGCTGCGTGAGTTCGCGCACTTCGCCGCCTTCGCCGACGAGCGCCGGCGCGAACAGATTCCCGATCCGAACGCCCCGGCGACGTTTGCGCTTTGCGTGCCGGAGCCCGCGGACACCGATCCGCGCACGCACGAGCAGACGCGGCTGCTGCTCAGCCTGCGCACGCGCCATCTCGCCCCTCGCCTGCCGGGCTGCCGCAGCCTTGCTGCGGACGCGGTCGGAGATGCCGGTGTGCTGGCGCGCTGGGTGATGGGCGACGGTGCGGAGCTTGTCGTGGCCTGCAACCTGGGCGCACGGCCGGTACCGATGGACGCGGTGGACGGCCCGATGCTGTTCGAAAGTCACCCCGGCGACGCCGACAGGGTGCGCACCGGACGGCTTCCGGCACGCTGCACTGTGGCCTTCCTGCTTGGCACGGCGTGAGCGGGCCGCGCGCCGCCGTCCGCCTGCAATTCCACCACGACTTCCCGCTCGACCGCGCCACCGCGCTGGTGCCGTATCTGCACGCGCTCGGCATCAGCCACATTTATGCAAGTCCGTTGCTTAAATCGCGTCCGGGCTCGGCGCACGGCTACGACATCGTTGATCACGCGCAGATCGACCCGGAACTCGGCGGCGAGGCCGCGCTGCGGCGCCTGGTGGCCGCGCTGCGGGCACGGGGAATGGGGCTGATCCTCGACATCGTGCCGAACCACATGGCGGTGGGCGGCGCCGACAATGCGTGGTGGCTGGACGTGCTGGAATGGGGTCGGGCCAGCCCGTTCGCCGAGTTTTTCGACATCGACTGGACCCCGCCCGACCCCACGCTGCGCGGGCGGCTGCTCGCGCCGTTCCTGGGCGCCTCCTACGGCGATGTGCTGGCGGCGGGCGACCTAGTGCTCCGGTTCGACGAGACAGACGGGCGGTTCATCGTCAGCGTCTACGGCGCGCACCGCTTCCCGATCGCCCCGCGCGACTACCCCGCCATCCTGCGTGCCGCCGGCGGCGCCCTCGCCGACCTCGCCGCCGCCTTGGCCGGCCGGCGGATGACGCGCGAGCAGGCCGAGGCCGGACGGGCAGCCATGCGCGCCGCGCATTCTACCCGCGCAGCCGCCTTCGCCGCCGCGCTCGACGCCTTCAATTGCGAACCTGGGCGCGGGCGCCTGCATCGGTTGCTGGAGCGGCAGCACTACCGACTGGCGTGGTGGCGGGCGGCGGCGGACGAGATCAACTGGCGGCGATTCTTCGACATCAACGGCCTCGCCGGCCTGCGCATCGAGCGTGCCGAGGTGTTCGAGGCGACGCACGCCTATGTGCTGCGCCTCTATGCCGAGGGGCTGATCGACGGGCTGCGCATCGACCATGTGGATGGTCTGGCGGACCCGCGAGGTTACTGCCGCAAGCTGCGCCGCCGCCTGCAGGCCGCCGAGGCACGGCGCCCTCCCTCGCTGCGCGGCGTCGCCCCGGTGATCTGGGTGGAGAAGATCCTCGCGCCGCACGAGCGCCTGCCCGCCGACTGGCTGACCGACGGAACCACCGGATACGACTTCATGAGCGACGTCGCGGCGCTGCTGCACGACCCCGCGGGGGCGGCCCCGCTGACCGCGCTATGGACCGCGCGGTCCGGCCGACCGGCCGGCTTCGCCGCCGAGGCGGTCGCCGCTCGCCGGCAAATCCTGCGCGAGACGCTGTCGAGCGAGCTGTGGGCGACGGCTGCCGCAATGCATCGGATATCTCGCCGCAATCTCGCCACACGCGACTGGACATTAACAGCATTGCGAAGGGCGCTCGAGGAGCTCTTGGTGCATTTCCACAGCTATCGGATCTATGCGGGTGCCGCGGGCGCGTCGGAGGCGGATGCGCGCGAGCTGGCCTGGGCCATGGCCGGGGCCCGGCGGACGCTGCGCGCGGCCGATCTGGGGCTGTTGGACCTCCTCGACGGATGGCTGCGTGGCGACGCGCTCAAGCGGGTGCCGGCCGGCCCGGCGCGGCAGGAACGGCTGCGGGCCATGGTGCGCTTCCAGCAACTTGCCGCCCCGACCGCCGCCAAGGCGGTCGAGGACACCGCCTTCTACCGTTACGGTCGCCTGCTCAGCCGCAACGAAGTGGGCAGCGATCCTGATCAGTTCGCGCTTGCTCCCGAGGCGTTCCACGCCGCTATGGAAGCGCGCCGCCGCCGCGTCCCGCGCGGCCTGCTGGCCACCGCCACGCACGATCACAAACGCGGCGAGGACACGCGCGCGCGGCTCGCCGTGCTGAGCGAGGTGCCAGCGGAGTGGGAGAGCGCCGTGGCGCGCTGGACGCGGCTGAATGCCCCGTTCCGGCGCGACCTCGACGGCGCACCGGCGCCCGACGCGGCCGACGAGCTGATGCTGTATCAGACGCTGGTCGCCGCCTGGCCACTCGACCTCGCGGCGTACGATGCCGACGGGCTTGCCGCCTTCCGCGATCGCGTGGGCGCATGGCTGGAGAAGGCCGTGCGGGAGGCCAAGCGGCACAGCGAATGGGCGGCGCCGAACGCGGCGTACGAGGGCGCCTGCCGCGATTTCCTGACGCGCTGCCTCGATCCGGCGCGCTCGGCTCCAGTGGCGCAGGAGATTGCCGCCTTTGCGAGCCGGATCGCGCCGGCGGGGGTCGTCAACAGCCTGGCGCAAACACTGCTGCGGCTGACCGTGCCGGGTGTGCCAGACCTCTATCAGGGCACCGAGTTCTGGGACTTCTCGCTGGTCGATCCGGACAACCGGCGGCCGGTCGACTGGCCGGCGCGGGTCGCCGCACTGGACGACGCGCGCGCGCCGGCCGACCTGCTGCCGGCGTGGCGCGGCGGGCATGTCAAACAGGCGCTGATCGTCCGCGCCCTGGCGCTGCGCGCGCGCTTGCCGTCGGTGTTCGCCGACGGCGCGTACCGCCGGTTGCCGGTCGAGGGCCCTGCCGCACCACACGTCCTGGCGTTCGCGCGCATCCACCAGGGCCGCGCCGTGATGGTCGCCGTGAGCCGGCTGTCCTCGGTGCATCTGCCATCCGACCCGGGATCGTTTGTGCTCCCAAAGATTCCGGCTGCGGCGTGGAACGGAACCACGATCACGCTTCCGCGTCATATATGGAGAAGCGGGCTGGTCGATCTGCTGGACGCGACACAGCGGACGGTTGAACCGCGGGACGCCGCCGGCCGGATCGACGCGGCCACGCTGTTCGCGGCGCTCCCTGTTGCCCTTCTGGAGGCAAGATGAATCGCCTGGTGGTTGTGTCCAATCGCGTGCCGACGGCGACCGCGGGTGCGCCGGCCGGTGGGCTCGCGGTGGCACTTGATGGACTGATGGAGAAGCGCGGTGGGCTGTGGTTCGGCTGGAGCGGCGCCGTGGCCGCCAGCAGCGGCGGCATTTGCGTGCGCCATGATGGCGGCGTCGATTACGCCACGATCGACCTGACGCAGGACGAACACGACCGCTACTACAACAACTTCGCCAACGGCGTGCTGTGGCCGCTGCTGCACACCATGCCGGAGCTCATGCAGTTCGACCGCCGCGACGCGCGCGTCTATCGCGAGGTGAATGCGCGCATGGCGGGCGCCTTGCTGCCGCTGTTGCGGCCCACCGATCTGGTCTGGGTGCATGATTACCACCTGCTGCCGCTGGCCGCTGCGCTGCGGGCGCGTGGGGTGTCCAACCCGATCGGATTCTTCCTGCACGTCCCGTTCGCCTCGGCCGACGTCCTGGCGGCGGCCCCGGAGGTCGGCGCGCTGGTGCGCGACATGCTCGCGGCTGATCTGCTGGGCTTTCAGACCGAGAACGACCTCGCCAACTTCGCCGCTGCCGCGGAACTGTTCGCCGAGGCGCGGCGGCTGCCCGGCAATGCGCTGGAGGTCGGGCACCGTCGCGTGCGGCTGGGCGTGTTCCCCGTCGAGATCGATCCGCATGGTTTCGCCGACCTCGCCTCCGCCATGGCGCGTTCGCCCGAGGCAATGCGGCTGCGCCGCAGCCTGCACGGCCAGCATCTGATCCTCGGCGTCGAACGGCTCGACCCGACCAAGGGACTGCTGCAACGGCTCGGCGGCCTGCGCGCGCTGTTCGAGCAGTCGCCGAAATGGCTGCGCCGCGCGACCATGCTGCAAATCGCCGCAACGTCACGCAAGGACGTGGCGAGCTATCGCGCACTTCGCGACAGTCTGGACCGCGAGGCCGGCAAGCTCAACGCCGACCTTGCTGAGGCCGACTGGCAGCCGCTGCGTTTCGTCTCGCGCGCCGTGAACCGCGCACTTGTCGCCGGCTATCTGCGCCACGCGCGCGTGGGCCTGGTGACGCCGCTGCGCGACGGCATGAACCTCGTCGCCAAGGAGTTCGTCGCGGCGCAGGACCCGACCGATCCCGGCGTGCTGGTGCTGTCGCGCTTCGCCGGCGCGGCGCAGCAGCTCACCGGCGCGCTCACAATCAATCCGCACGATGCGCACGAGATGGCGGACGCGCTCGATCGCGCGCTGGCGATGCCGCTGGCCGAGCGTTGCGAACGTTGGCAGGCGTGTTGGGCGGCGATCGAGAATCGTTCGCCGCTGGTGTGGGGACGGTCATTCGTCGCGGCGCTGCTGCGCGCGACGACGATCAGCGCGGTGCCCGACCTGCCGCTGCGTGCCAACGATCAGGCCAAGCCGCCCACGATCGGCACTGACATGGTGCTGGTCGAGCCGCGGCACCTGCCGATCATGCTGCCCGACGTGGTGAACCTGAACTGACGGGGCGCCGTCGCTTCAGCACGTTCACGCGCCGGCGGCGGCGAGGTCCTGCCTGATCCAGTCGATGACCGAGCGGTGTCGCGGCGCCCAGCCGAGAAGCTCCCTGGCGCGGCGGGAACGCACGCGGCTGTTGGCGCCGAGCGAGTATACCGCCCGCTGATATCCCCATTCGCGCACAGCGTCTTCGATCGGCCAGGGCTGCGGGGCGCCCAGGCGCAGCCCTTCGGCGATGGCAGCGGTGATGCTTGCAAGCGACGCTTCTCCGTTTTCGGCAAACAGAAAGGTGCCGGCGGGCGCCTTGTCGAAGGCCAGACGATAGAGTTCCGCGACGTCGTCGATATGGACCGTTGACCAGACGTTCAGGCCCCGCCCCACATGACGCACGACGCCGCTGCGGCGCGCCTGCACGATCAGCGCGGGAATCTGCACGCTCTCCGCGTGCAGGCCGGGACTGCGTCCGTAGATCATCGCATTGCACACGACGACGCCGCGCACGCCGGACGTGGCGGCGTCGAGGACCAACCGGTCGATGGCGACGCGCGGTGCCTTGTCGGGCAACGGTGCGGGCAGCGAGCCCTCATCGTACACCTGATCAGAGAATTCGCCGCAAGCCTCGTCGGCGACGATGCTGGAGCCGCTCGTATGCAGCAGCAGCTTGCCGGACCCGGAGAGGCCGGAGAGCAACGCCGCGACGGCACCCCGGTGATCACTGCTCGCGGCATTGACGACCGCCTCCGCACGGCGCGCCTCGCGCGTCAGCAGACCGGCATCGTCCAGATCGCCCAGGACCGGCACGATACCAAGTCGGGTCAGCGCGTCTGCCTTGTCCCGACCACGCACAAGTCCGGTGACGCGGTAGCCGGCCCGCAGCAGTCGCAGCGCCACAGCCCCGCCTATATAGCCGCCTGCGCCCGTGACGAAGACATCCATGCGACCGGTCTCCCGCGCGGCGACGTGGCCGGCTTGCGGCATTCTGAACCACCGGCGCGGCGCCGGTCCAGGCTGGCAGCGGTCAATCTGAGTCGAAGGCCCGCACGCCGGAGACCGTGACTGAGTTTCCCGCCGAAGCGTCTGCTCAATCCGTCCGCTCGGATGCACGCGCTCCGGTTCGAACTTGCGGCGTGACGTTGCGACACGCTTGACAGCGCGAAGCTCCTCGCACAGAACGAACGCGCGAACAAACGGACTTCGCTGATCTGCACATCATCTCTGACATTGTTGTCATTCGCAATGGGAGGAAATCCGTATGCAGCGTCGCGTATTTCTTGCAGGGATCGGACTTGTCGGCGGATTGACGTTGGCGGGCTGCGCCTCGACTCCGCAACAGCAGGAGCAGAACGAGCAATCGCTGGTCGATGCCGCGACCCACACCGTCGGCGTGATGAAAGCTGACAGCGGAGCGAAGGGAGCGAGCCTGTTGACCAAGGCAAAGGCCGTGATGATCTTCCCCGATCTGATCAAAGGCGGCGTCGCCGTCGGCGGAACGCGCGGTCAGGGTGTGATGCTGGTGCGCGGGCCGACGACCTGGAGCTATCCGGCGTTCTACGAAACCTCGTCGATTTCCCTCGGTCTGCAAATCGGCGCGGAGGAAAGCTCGGTGGTGATGTTCGTGATGAGCCAGCGCGCGCTCGACAGCCTGATGAAGACCAGCAATTTCTCCTTCAAGGCCGGCGGCGGGCTGTCGATCATCGACATGAACGCCGCCGCGCAGGAACAGTTGACGGGCGCCGATGTCGTCACCTGGTCGAAGTCGAAAGGCGCCTATGGCGGCCTCACGATGTCAGGTAGCGACGTGTCGCAGCGGCTGGACCGTGACAACACATATTACGGCAAAGCGGTGAACGCCGAGCAGATCGCGCAAGGGGCGGTCAGCAACAAGCAGGCCGACGCGCTGCGCGCGGCACTGGGCGGCTGACGCGACGGCGCGACAGGTCGCGGGGCGGTTCCGTCCGCCTCCGACCTCGGCTATCAGCGGGGTCATGACGTCCCCCCTTCCCGGCGCGCTCGGCGCAATCGACTGGCTGGCGCTCGGCGACGGCGCGGCGGAGGCGTCGGGCTGGCTGCTGCACCCGGCGCAGCCGATCGACGCCGTCCGGCTTTCTCTCGACGGCGTGGTGCTGGCCGAGGTGCCGGTGCTTACGCGGCCTGACGTGGCGGCGGTGTTCTCGGGCGTGCCGCACGCGGCCGCATCCGGTCTGCGGGTGCGCCACCCCTTCACGTCAACCAGCACGCTGCTGCGCGTCGAGACGATCGGGCTGGCGGGCGGGCGACCGGTGGCGGCGACGGAGGAATACTGGCCGGCAGGCGGCATGCCGCCGATGCCCGCGCCTGGCCCGACGCTGATGGAGCGGGTTTCGGCCGGCACCGACGCCGCGCGTTTCGACCGCGCCGGCCTCAACATCGCCGCGCAGCTACTGGCGGCGGTGAGGGCGCATCTGCCGGGCGCGGCACGGCCGCGGCTGCTCGACTGGGGCTGCGGCCCGGCACGTGCGACGCGGTTCATGGCGTGCCTGTGGCCGGGGCTGCGGCCGGTGGGCTGCGACATCGACGCCGAGGCGATCGCCTGGTGCCGCGACAACCTCGCCGACGTCGCCTTCCACGCCACCGCACCGTTCCCGCCGCTGCCGTTCGCCGACGGCAGCTTCGATGCGGTGGTGGCCGCCTCGGTCATGACGCATCTCGCTGGGCCGGTGCAGCGTTGCTGGCTGGACGAAATTCGCCGTGTGCTGGCACCCTCCGGCGTGCTGGTCGCCTCCGTCCACGGGCCGCTCGCCGCCATCGTGCTGCCGGCGGAGCAGCAGGCGGCGCTGGCACGTGACGGACTGCTGGACGGCACGCCCGACCCGCGCCTGGACGGCATCGCGCCGGCCGGGTACTACCGTGCCACCTACCAGACCGAGACGCATCTGCGACGTCACTGGACGCGTGGTTTCACCGTCCGCGCCTACCGCGCGGGCGGGTTGGCCAACTGGCAGGATCTGGTCGTGCTGCAGCGCAGCTAGGCCGCCATCGGCATCGCGCTGGCGGCGTGCGCTTCATAGACGGCCATCACATCGGCGGGCGGCCCGTCCTCGCGGATGCGGCCCTGGTCAAGCCAAAGCACGCGCGTGCACCAGTCCAGCACCGCCGTCCTGGCGTGCGAGGACAGCACCAGAATTTCCGCCCCGCGCACCATGTCCTCCAGGCGTCCGCGCGCCTTCTCCAGAAACACGGCGTCGCCGGCGAGGAACCATTCGTCCATCAGCAGCACCTGTGGCCGGATCGCGGTGGCAAGCGCGAAGCCGAGCCGCACCACCATGCCGGAGCTATAGATGCGCACCGGCAGGTCCATGAACGCATCGAGTTCGGCGAACTCGCTCACGTCCTCCACCAGCCGGCGGATCATCGTGTTGTCCAGGCCATTGTAGAGGCCGCGCAGCATGATGTTCTCGCGCCCGGTCAGTTCGAGATTCATGCCGAGATTCGGATCGAGCAGCGCATTCAGCGTGCCGCGCACGCGAATCTGTCCGACCGCCGGCTCATAGATGCCGGCGAGCGTGCGCAGCAGCGTGGTCTTGCCGGCCCCGTTGGTGCCGATCAGCCCAAGCCGGTCGCCGCTGGTCAGCCGGAAGCCGATGTCGCGCAGCGCCTGCACCACGACGCGATGTTTGGCATCGCTGCCCATGCGGCCGGAGACGGTGGAGAACACGGTACGCTTCAGGCTGCGCGCGCTGCCGTGATAGAGCGGGAAATCCAAGCTGACGCCGCGGACGTCGATCTCGGCCGACATGACGCCTACACCCAGAACGCGATGCGGTTGCGCACGCGCACGAACAGCATCCAGGACAGTGCGAGCAGCAACAGAGAATAGAGCACCGCCGAGACATAGGTCATCGCGGTCGGCACTTCGCCGAGCAGCGGCGCGCGCACGATCTCCAGCAGTGAGCCGAACGGGTTGACCGGCAGCAGCCACATGCGATCGCGGCCGACCAGTTCGGGGCGCCAGATCACCGGCGTCACGAAAAACATCATCTGCACAACATTGGCCACGATCGGCGGGATGTCGCGGAAGCGGGCGCACAGTGCGCCAAGCGTGAGCGAGAACGCCAATGCATCCACGAGCCACAATGCAAAGGCCGGCAGCGCCAGCAGCGCGATCGCGCCCGGCCAGATCCCGTAGATCGCGAAGACCGCCACGATCACCACGATGTTGTGCGCCAGCACGACCACGTTGCGTACGACAATGCGGGCGGCATAGAGCGTGAAGGGCATGCGCATGGAGCGAATCATCCCCTCCGACGACGTGAAGCCCAGGCTGGCATCGCCGACCAGCGCCGCAAGGAACCCCCACAGCACCAGCGACAGCGCCAGGAACGGCAGGTACTCGTGCAGATTCATATGGAACAGGGCGGCGTAGATGCCCCCCATCGCTGCCACCATGATCGCCGTTGACAGCGTCAGCCAGAACGGCCCGAGCATGGAGCCGCGATAGCGCAGCTTGATGTCGAGCCAGGCGAGCGTCCAGCACAGGCGCCGCAGCGCCCAGGCGCCCCGCAGGTCGCGCACCGCCATGCGGTGCCGGGCCGCGAGGGTGGGGTCGGGAGTCAGCTCGAGGGAATTCGTCCCTCGCGCCACGGACTGCAGGGCAGCGCTCATCGGGCGGAGCCGATACAGGATCGCAGCCGGCGCCGCAACTGCGGCGCAGCCCGATCTCAGTCGCCCGCCGTCGCGACCATATCCGTCGCCTGACGCACCAGCACCGCGCGCGGCTCGCGCCGGATCGCCACGCTCTCGCCGGGACGCAGGCGCTGCGGGTTGTCCTGAACCACCGAGAGCGTCGCCCCGTCCGCCCGGCGCACGATGAATTCGAGGTCACCAGCAGGCGGCGCCGCGGCCATCGTATCGCCCAGCGCCGCGAGGATCGTCCCGCGCACGTCGCCGGCGGGGCGCGGTTGCGCCAGCGGACGTTCCGCGACGATCACGCCGACCTCATCGGCTGGCCCAGGGGTGGGATGCGCGGCGGCGGCCGGCGGCGGCCGGCCTTGGGCACAGCCGGCCAGAAGGCCGAGCGCGACGGCAACCATGGCAGGACGATGAATGGCGGCGTGCATCGGCTGCGTCTCGGCGCGGCGTTGGGGCACCCGGCACTCTACCAGAACGCGAGCGGGCCGGAAGCATCTCGTGCGCAGAATGGTGACCGCCGGACGAGTTTCATCAGCGATTTGGTGTTGCACCTTCCGCCACTTGCGGATAAGGACTTAGGGGAGATTGCTGACTGCCACGCTGAACGACGGCGGGTAATGCCGTCGTGCCCTCCGGCCGGGGTCCGGCCGCGCCACGACGGAGGCCCGTGCCGCATGTTATCCCCTCCGCTCCCCTGCCCACCAGGCCGGTTCCTCGGCCGTCTCCGGCTCGCCGCGGCCCTGGCCGCCTTGGCGGCAGTGGCCGGCTGTGCCGGGCATCCGCAGGTGCAGGTGAGCGCGCCTCAGGCCGCCGCGGAATATGCCGCGCACGCCCGCCGTGACTACAAGGTTCCGGGGCCGCCCGGCGATCCGTGGGGTCCGTACATCATCGAGGCGGCGCAGCGCTACGACGTGCCGGAGCGCTGGATCCGCGCCGTCATGCGCCAGGAATCCGGCGGACAGCTCTATCTCGACGGACAACTCATCACCTCCAGCGCCGGTGCCATGGGGCTGATGCAGGTAATGCCGGAAACCTACGCCGACCTGCGGGCGCGCTACGGCTTCGGCCCCGATCCGTTCGAGCCGCACGACAACATCATGGCGGGTGCGGCCTATATGCGGGAACTCTACGACATCTATGGCTCGCCCGGCTTTCTTGCCGCCTACAATGCCGGGCCACGACGGCTCGACGACTACCTGACGCGGCACCGCTCGCTGCCGGCGGAGACACGGCAGTACGTCGCCAATGTCGGTCCCTCGGTCGTCGGCATCGCGCCGCGGCGGCCGTCGCAGGCTGCCCAGTACGCGATGCTGCAAATTCCGGTGAACATTCCACCCGGACCGCGACGGATGCCGCGCCCGCAGCGCACTCCGGTGGCGCTGGCGGCGAATTCGCAGACCCGGCACGACTACACGCGTGAGCCGGTGCAGATGGCCGCCCTGCCGGCGCCGCCGATGCAGCCGCCGCTGCCCGCGGCGCCGCGCCCCGCGAACGGGTTTCACCTCGTGCCACGCGCTTACGCCGACACGCTGCCGACGCAGCGCGGCGGGCCGCTCGGCGGCAACTGGGCGATTCAGGTCGGCGCGTTCGGCAATGTGCAGCAGGCGCACGCTGCCGCCGATGCGGCCCGCAACCATGCGCGGGAGTTCCTCGCCAGCGCGCAGCCGTTCGTCGGCCCGGTGCATCACGGCCACGGAACGCTGTATCGCGCGCGCCTGGTCGGTCTGTCGCGAGATGCGGCGATGCAGGCCTGCGAGAAACTGGGGCATCACGGCAATTGCATGGTTGTTTCGCCCGGCGCGCAGGGCTGAGCGCGCGCCTCGGCGAGCCTCCTGATCGGCACAGGGCGGCCGGTTGACGGGTCCGGCGGCGGGGACGCACCTTCGGCCAATCGCGATGCAAGGGGGCCGGCAGCCATGACCGAGCACGCTGCCACCTTGGCTATTCCGTTCGTGCCGGGCAGCAGCGACGTTCTGCTCGCCGTGGACGTGCAGAACGACTTCCTCCCCGGCGGGCGGCTCGCGGTGCCGGACGGCCACGCGGTCGTGCCGCTGATCAACCGCGTCGCACGGGCCTTCACCAACGTGGTCGCGACGCAGGACTGGCATCCGCCCGGCCACATCTCCTTCGCCTCCACACATCCCGGGAAGGCGCCGTTCGAGACGATCGAGCTTGCCTACGGCAAGCAGGTGCTGTGGCCGGATCATTGCGTGCAGGGCAGTCCGGGCGCCGATTTCGCGCCGGGGCTGGCAATTCCGCACGCCGCGCTGGTGCTGCGCAAAGGTTACCACCCGCAGGTGGACAGCTACTCGACATTCAACGAAGCCGACGGGCGGCCCACCGGACTGGCGGGCTACCTGCGCGAGCGGCGGATCATGCGCGTCGTACTGGCCGGGCTGGCGACCGATTTCTGTGTCGCCTACTCGGCCGTCGATGCGCGCAGGGCCGGGTTCGACGTGGTCGTGATCGAGGACGCGTGCCGGGGGATCGACACCGCCGGCTCGCTCGCCGCTGCCTGGGCGGCGATGACCGCGGCAGGCGTCGCGCGCCTCACCTCGGCGGAAATTGCGACGCCCCGGTAGCCGCGCGCGTCAGCATCGCCCCGAACGCGGCAATCACCCGACGCATCTGCGGCGGCTTGTAGGGATACAGGTCGGGCGGGTCCATCATATGCACGATGCCGCCCACATCGGCCTCGAACACCAGCAGCCGTCCGTCAGCCAGTTCCGCGCAGTCGATCTGAAAATAGTCGAGGCCCGCCCATTCGGCGACCGCCGCCAGCGCCGACGCGTGACGGCGGGCGAAGCCATGGTCGAATTCCGCCATCGCCGCCGCTTCCTGCGCGCGCTTCGCGGCGCTGTCGGCCATGCCGGCGTTGAGGTAGTGGACCATCCAATGCTCGGATACCGCCATGTGGCAGAGCATCGGCGCACCGTCGATGAAAGCGATACGGTATTTGCGGAACAATCCGTCGGCGCCGCGATAATCCACGAAGTCAGTGACAAAGACCTCCTCGCAGTCCAGAGCGTCGAGATGGGCGGCGAGCTGCGCCCGGTCGTCGGCGCGGGCAAGGTCGTGGCCGGCGTGGGAGCCGACGGGGCGAGCCAGCACCGGGAACGCGAGATAGGCTGCACCGGCGGTAACGCGCGGCAGCCGGCGGGTCGGCGGACAGAGCAGGCCGGCACAGCGACGCAGCGCGGTCGCGAGCGCCTCCCGCCCCAGCCGCAACACACGGGCGGGATCGTTCAGCCGGGGTCGCGGCCAAGTTTCGTACAACGCGGCCAGCCGCGCCAGGACCGACGCGTCGTCATCGGCCGCGGCAAAGAACGCCACGTCATGCTCCGGCAGCACGTCCGGCAGCATCTGGCCCGGTA
Source organism: Pseudomonadota bacterium (assembly GCA_021818505.1). Taxonomy (GTDB): domain Bacteria; phylum Pseudomonadota; class Alphaproteobacteria; order Acetobacterales; family Acetobacteraceae; genus JAFKFJ01. The sequence goes on along the minus strand of JAKADX010000042.1, from coordinate 5,022 downwards.
CCACGAACAGCAGGTCGAGCCGCACGTCGAGATGCATGGTCAGGAAATCGAGCGGCGTGTTGGCCATCAGGTCGCCCGGCGCCATGAGCGCCAACACGCGCAGCGGTGCCGCAGACTGCGTGCGCATCGCATCGGCGACGCGGTAGAGCGGGCAGGTCGCAAGCGCCTGACGTTGCAGCGCCCGCGCGGCATCCGGCCGGAACTGCAGCGCCTGCACGGTGGCGGCGTCGAGCGCATAGGCCGCAGCGTCCGCCAGCGTCGGTGTCGGCCGCTCGATCGCTCGCAGCAGCGCCGGCTCGGCGGCCCCCGCGAACGCGAGATGCGACAGCGGCGCCGCTCCGCGCACCCGCCGTGGTGTCAGCGCCGCGTCGAGGCGGGGCACGACGTCGCGAAGCGTTGTTGCCTCCACCGCCCACCATCCTGCCGGGTCCGTCCGACAGGCTGCCGGCCACGCGTGAAGAAAGAGTCAATTGTCGGCGGGCGCACTCACCGGCGGCCGAGCCAGGTCAGCACCGTCAGCACGACCGACAGCAGCACCGACACCAGCAGAGTGGAGCCCAGCGGAATGTAGATTCGCAGGCCCGGCCGTTCGATCCGGATGTCGCCGGGCAGGTGGCCGAGCCCGGTGCGTGCCAGCCACGGCCAGACGATACCGAGCAACAACAGCACCGCGCCGAGCGTGATGAGGAGGCGTTGCATGACGTCGGTATAGCGCGCGTTGGTCGCCGACCTCCACCGGCGACTCGCCCGCCAGATCAGGGTCAGGCGGCGTCGGCGACGTCGCCGAACAGGGACGCTTCCCGTGCCGCGATCTGCCGGCGCAGCGCGGCCGGTACCTGTCGCGCCGACTTGACGCGGGGATACGGCAATTCCCGTACCGCCACGGGCGCCGAGCGCTCGTCCCAGTTCTGAAAGCCGATCTCCTCAACGCCGTCGAGGAAGCTTTCGGCGGCGACCCCTTCGGCGAGCACCAGCGCGTGCGTATCGAGTTCGAGATGCCAGTAGGTGAATACAATCGGCATGTCGCGAACGCGCACGATCGAAGTCCCGTTCACCAGCGCGCCGGCCTGGACCAGCGAGTCGCCAAGGTGCACGCCGTGGTTGGGCGAGAGCAGCAGGTCGCGCACGGGCAGGTTCACGCCGAGCGCGCCGGCCCTGATGCGCACCGGCAGGATGCGCAGCGGATCACCGAACAGCGATGAGACGACACTGCGGCCGACCCAGCGCACGGGCAATGCCGACCCTTGCGCGGTCAGCACGAGATCGCCCGGCGCCAGATCCTCCACGGCGCGATCCCCGTCCGGCGTGCGGATAAGGGTGCCGTGTCCGAAGCAGGAGCATTCACGCTCCTTGAAACCCACGAATCCGTCACAGAGGATATCGCGGCCGCAATAGACGGTCTCGACGTACTTTCCGTCGCCCCAGTTGTAGATATTGACGTCGTATTTGGTACCGTTCACCACAACGGAGAACGTAATCCCATTGTAATCGAGACCACCGCCGGAGTACCCGTCAGTCCCTGGATAAAGACAGTTATCGTTATCGCCCGCGCTTCCGGACTGCTCCAATCCACAGATGGCGTAATCGGCCGTCGCACCAAACAGGCTTGAAGTCCACGTTCCGGAAATATCAGTCGCAACACAGGTGCCATCCGAGCCGATGTTGGCGGTGATCTGGGCACTCGCCGAGTCGGTATTGCATGGATCCAAACCCGCGTATGAAATCGTGAAGGCTATAGTTCCTGTCATAATACCCTCCCCGCCCCGTCGGCGGTCCCGCCGACGCAAAGTGTCACTATGCGCTGATCGCAACTGATCGCTTATAGGAAATAAGGTATCTTGGCAACGGATGCCTTGCGCGGTTTTTCAATCGGGCGCCCGCAGGTGCTCGGCCGAATGCGCGCGCCCCCCGACCGCCGCCACGGCCAGCAAGGCCATGACGCGATGAGCACGAGGGCGCCGATCGCGGCATGCCAATACCCGGGCACGACGACGCTGGGTTGCGCGAGAGCGGTTCGGACGCAGTACACGGCGTCTCCCCTGCGCCCCATGACGACCGCCCTGCGCGCGCGTCAGGTGTCACTCGGGCCGTTGGGTCACAGTCCAAGAGCGTGGCGCCATACCTGACGTTGACCCCCGGCCGCGCCGCGCGGTCCGGCGCGGCGACGGCCGCCGCGCAATGCCATCACCCTCACGAATGCCGAGCGCACGGCAGGGCCCACTTGAAGGACGCATGGCACGTGGGCGGCGACCGCGCGCTGGTCGCCGCGTGAGTTGATGGCACCCCCCAATCGGCCGCCACGCTCGCCGATAGGCTTAGCGCGACGCGCTCGCAACGCCTGCAAACCTGGCGCGCCCTGCTGGATTCGAACCAGCGACCCACAGCTTAGAAGTCATATTTTCACGCTTTCGTGATCCGCTGTGTCCGCAGCGCAATCGTTATATCTCTCTGATTTTTCATGCGTATCACGGAAGCCCACAGAAATCCATTGCACGGAATTGAACGGGAGTGCATCTTGTGTGCGGACATTTTGCGGACACGGAGCCACTATCATGTCGAAGATGGCCGCCGGGAACGGCGTCGATAGTCCACTGACCGACAAGCTGGTGCGTGACCTCGCCCCGCCGGCCGAAGGGAACCGGATACATTACGACCGCGAGCCGAAAGGGGGCGGAATCTGCGTCAAGGGGTTCGGTGTCCGCATCACGTCCGCAGGCGCCAGAAGTTTCGTTCTGAATTATAGGGTTGCGGGACGCGAGCGGCGCATCACCATCGGCAGCTTCCCCGACTGGTCGGTCAAGCAGGCGCGCGAGGAAGCCGCCAAGCTCAAGCGCCGCATCGACCAAGGCGAAGACCCGATGGGGCAGCGGCACGCGGAGCGGGAGGCGCCGACGATGGCAGCCCTCGCGACGTTGTATCTGCAATACGCCAGCACACGGAAGCGGCCCCGCTCGCTCGCCGAGGACAAGGCCATGCTTGACGGCGTGATCCTGCCGGCCCTTGGCAAGCACCGCGTCGCAGACGTGCAACGCGCCGACGTGGTGAAGCTCTACCGTGACGTGTCGAAGCGGGCACCGATCCGGGCAAACCGGATGTTATCGCTGCTGCGCCGGATGATGAACCTCGCCGCGACCGAGTTTGAGATGCGCGAAGGCCCAAACCCAGCCGCTGCGATCGAGCGCAACCCTGAAAACAGGCGCGACCGTTATCTCAACGCCGAAGAACTGGCGCGGCTGACCACGGCGCTTGCCGCGCATCGCAACCGGCAATCCGCCAATGTGATCCGGCTGGCGCTGCTGACCGGCGCGCGCCGCGGCGAGTTGCTTGGCGCGACGTGGGGGCAATTCGACATCGGCCGGGGCACATGGACCAAGCCGGGCGCCATGACGAAGCAGAAGAAGTTGCACACGATCCCATTGAACGGCCCGGCGCTGCAACTGCTGGCCGAAATGAAGCGCGACGCGGATCAAGAAAATGAACGCCGCGCACGGTACGGTCTGGCGCCGATCGTGCACCTGTTCCCCGGCCGCACCACGAACGCCGCGCAGGGCGACCTGAAGCGGTCCTGGCACTCAATCTGCAAGGCGGCTGCGCTGTCTGACCTGCGCTTTCACGACCTGCGTCACACCTATGCGTCCCTCCTGGTGAGCAGCGGCCACAACCTGCCGCTGATCGGGCAGCTGCTCGGTCATTCCAATCCGCAGACGACGAGCCGGTATGCGCATCTGCTGCTCGACCCGCAGCGGGAGGCTACGGAGCGCGTCGGACAGATCATCACCGGCGCAGGCAGGCCTGCCGCCGAGGTCGTGCCGCTGCCGGCCGGGCGGCGGGCGTGAGCGCGAGCCGTGCCTCTGCGGCGGTGGTGGACGATGCGACGAAAGTTGCCGGGATTTTTGCGGAGCATCTGCCGCACGGCAGCCGTCAGCCCGACCGGCGCGACGTTGCCGGCATAGCCTATCTGGTCACTCTGACCCGAGCGGCGCCGAGGCGAATCACGCACGGCGGCAAGCATCGGGAACTGGCGGCGCACGTCCGCGGACTTCAAAGGCTGCTGCCAAGCATGATCGCCGAGGCAGAAACCGAAGCGGCTTCGGCTCATGCGGCAGGCCGCGCGACCGACATGGATCATTTCGCATGGCGGGCGCGCCTGCTGCTTGATGCGGTGCAGCCGTTCCGGGGTATTATCGCGCCACGGAACCCCCGAGGGCATTGGCACGGCTGGGCGCGGATGATGCGGCAAACCGTCGATCCGATCATGCGCCAGTGCGGCGTGGCACAGCCCGGATTCGGCAAGGCAACATCACCCGGCATCCTTATCATTGGCGACCTGCTGCGGCTGGCAGGCATCGACGTTGAAGGCGAGGCGATCGTAAGCGCGCTGGAGGATCGCACCAAGGGGGGCAAACTTTCTTAGAGTCTGCCTGACGCCGCCGCTGCGCAGTGCATTTATTTGAAAGGCTCCGAACCACACGACCCTCCCCCGGAGTCATTCAATGACTGACCTCTCCGCCCTGCCGCCCCTCGCCGCGCCCCCGACGCGCGCCGATCTTGTCGGAAACCTCTGGACCTTCGGCGAGATCGCCGCCGCGCTCGGATGCACCGAGCGATCCATCTACAATCTCGTGGATCAGTTCCGCATCCCCTATGTGCGGGTAGTCGGAAAGCGGCTGGTGAACCCCAGCGATGTGCGCGCTGCGCTCGCCAAACAGCAGCACAACGCCCCTGCCCGCGGCCGAGGCCGTCCCCGGAACGCAGCCTAATCCCATCCCCTGCGCGGCGACGCAGGAGGATGGGCAGGCGCGAAATGCGGGTGACACGCATTCCATAGCCGATCAGCCGGTCTTTTGCAAGCCGCGCCTCCGACAAGGAGGCCGTCGGATGACGCCCATCAAAACCGACCGCCGGCGCCAGCAACGCGCGACCGATCGCGCGCAGCGCGACCATGACCGCCGCGTTCGGCAACTGGCGCTGCGGATACTCGCCGACATGGCCGAGTGCGACCCGACAATTTCCGGCGCCACG
>JAKADX010000079.1 GCA_021818505.1 Pseudomonadota bacterium | reverse complement strand
CCTGTTCCTCACGCGTGGCCACGCGCTGTTCCTCGACGGCGTGCTGGTGCCAGTGGGCGAACTGATCAACCACCGCTCGATCGCCCGGGTGGAGGACGTGCAGGTGGTCGATTATTTCCACCTGGAGCTGGACACGCATGACGTGGTGCTCGCCGACGGCGCGCCGACGGAGACCTATCGCGAGGATCGGGACCAGCCGTCGTTCGACAACCACGCGACCCGCAAGCCGCTGCCGCTGGTCGAACCCTGCGCACCGTTGCTGCATGGCGGGGCGGAGGTGGAGGCGATCTGGCGGCGGCTGAGCGAGCGCGCCGGCGCATCCGACATCGCGCTGACCGATGATCCGGGCGTCTATCTGCTGGCGGACCGGCGGCGTGCGGAACCGGTCGCTGTCAAGGGCGATGCGTGGCACTTCGTGCTGCCCCACCGGGCGGCGACGCTGCGGCTGATTTCGCGCAGCGGCATCCCGGCCTTGCTGGGTCAGGGCCGGGACCACCGGCGGCTGGGCGTCGGGCTGCGCCGCCTGGTTCTGCGCCAGGCCGGCCTGATGCTGGAGATGGGCTATGACGAGCCACGCCTGCTGGTCGGGTTCCACGCGGCGGAAGCGATGAACGGGCATCGCTGGACCGATGGCGAGGCGCTGTTGCCACCAGACCTGACTGCGGCGATGGCGGCAGGCGGGGAGGTCACGCTGCATCTGTCGACGCTGCCCGGCTATCCCGTTGAGGAACAGGTGGTGCACCGACCGGCCAGCAGCGCGGCGCGGGGACTCGCCCTGGTAGCGTGACCAGGCGGCACGCCGGCGCCGCGCAGGGCAAGACACCTCGGCGCTCAGCGGGTGAAAACAGCGCCGGCCGCGCGGGCCGCGCCAAATCGTGTGCTTTAACTCCGGAGGAGGTGAGCAGATAAACAGCAAATCGAGCTCGCTTTTCGCCCAGAAGATTGCCGCAAATGGGTCACGAAGCGAGTTCGGTAAAGGTGGCATTGGGCCGTGCACGTGACGTCGCTCGCATCGCACCACGCGCGGCCCCTCCCCGGAGCCTGCGCGCAGCGGGTCCGCACGGCCACGCGCCTGTCGAACCACATGCGGGGCACACTCAAGACGCTCGGCCAGCTGACCTTGCCCCCGATTCGGAAAACTGCCCATAAACACAAAATGCAGCCGACCGAAGGATTGCCCCTGGCCGGCCGCGCCATCTCGTTGAATGTCCCTGATCACGTCGTCGCAGCCGCAGCCTCCCGTCCCGCCACCTGCGCCTCCAACGCCTGAATGGCGGCGTGAACCGCAGCGGCGTCCGCTTCACTGACCGTCTGGCCGTTGGTGATCTTCGAGATCACCGGCAAAACCTGCTCGATCTCGGGAAGGAGCTGCGCTGCGACGGTGAGGATCTGGAGGATGACGCCGATGTCCATGTCAGTTTCTCCCGACGGTGGTGGTCTTCTGCTTCAGGCCGTTGGCCTGGAGGACGGCCTGGAACGCGGCGAGTGCGGACTGGGCGGCGAGCGCCTGGTCACTGCTCGGCGCCTGCCCCTTGGCCGCGGCAGCGGCGATCGGGTCGAGGATCTGTGCGACCGCAGTGGGCGCGTTGTGCAGCGTTTTGACCACGTCGCGGTCTGCCTTGCCGGAGGCAAGGTATTCATTCTCCGCCGCCACCGCCGCGCCTTGACCGGCCTCCACGCTCACGATGACGGTGTTCGGCGCTGAGTCGGCGGTGACTCGGCCAAGCATGGTCAGCCTGCGCGTTCCGAGGCAAAGCAGCCGGCAATTCCGATGGAAGCCAGCCGGTGATTCCGACGCAAACCAGCCGCCCATTCCGAGCCAAGCCAGCCACCCCTGAGGGGTGAGCGGCGCGGGCTGAGGGCAGTCGTCAACTGACGGCAGGCTGTCCCCCTACGCCAGGGGGAGCGCCATGCCAGCCGAGAGACTGCCGATGCGTCAGGTTCGCGAAGTTCTTCGTCTCAAGCACGTCTGCGGCCAGAGCGGGCACCGGATCGCCGCGGCGGTCGGCGTCAGCCGCTACACGGTCGCGGAGTATCTGCGCCGGGCGGCGGTGGTAGGGATCACCTGGCCGGTGCCGCCGGAACTCGACGACGCGGCATTGGAGCGCAAGCTGTTCGCGCCGCCTGGCTTCGTTGCGGCGGAGAAGCTGCGGCCGCAGCCGGACTGGGGGCGCATCCACGCCGAGCTGCGCCGTCCCGGCGTCACGCTGCTGCTGCTTTGGGAGGAATATCGCGCCGAGCAACCGGAGGGATACGGCTACAGCCGGTTCTGCGACCTCTACGCGGCCTGGCGCGGCCGGCTGTCGCCCACCATGCGGCAGACCCATCCGGCCGGGGAGCGGCTGTTCGTCGACTACGCCGGGCAGACCGTGGACGTCATCGACGCGATCACCGGCGAGGTGCGCGCGGCCCACATCTTCGTCGCCGCTCTGGGCGCCTCCAACCTGACCTACGCGGAAGCGCGCTGGAGCGAGGGGCTGGCGGACTGGCTGGGTTGCCACGTCAACGTCTTTGCCTTTCTCGGCGGCGTGCCGCGCCAACTGATCTGCGACAACCTGAAGGCGGGCGTCACCGCCGCCTGCCGCTATGAGCCCGGCATCAACCGCAGCTACCAGGAGATGGCGGCGCATTACGGCACCGCCGTTGTGCCGACGCGCGTGCGCAAGCCGCGCGACAAGGCGAAGGTGGAAGTCGCCGTCCAGCTGGTGCAGCGTTGGGTGCTGGCGCGGCTGCGGCACCGGCGGTTCTCGTCGCTGGCGGAGCTGAACGCCGCCATCCGCGAACTGACCGACGATCTGAACGCCCGGCCGATGCGCCATCTCGGCAGCAGCCGCCGCGCGCTGTTCGAGGCAAGCGAGCGCGCCGCCCTGCAGCCGCTTCCCGCCGAGCCCTACGTCTACGCCGAGTGGCGCCGCTGCCGCGCCGGCATCGACTATCACGTCGAGATCCACGGTCACTGGTATTCCGTGCCTTCCCGGCTGGTGCGCGAGGTCATCGAGGCGCGCATCACCGAGCACACGGTCGAGCTGTTCCACCACGGCGTCCGCGTCGCCAGCCACGTGTGCAGCCCGCTGCGCGGACGGCACACCACCACGCCTGAGCACATGCCGAGCGCGCACCGGCGCTACGCCGACTGGACGCCCGCGCGGCTGCTGCGCGAGGCCGCCGGGATCGGCCCGTCCACGACGGCGCTGGTGGAGCGCATCCTGCACGCCAAGCCGCATCCCGAGCAGGGCTTCCGCGCCTGCCTCGGCATCCTGCGGCTGGTGCGGCCTTGGGGCACGGAGCGGGTCGAGGCGGCCTGCCAGCGGGGCCTCGACATCGGTGCGCGCACCTACGGCTCGATCGTCTCGATCCTGCGCAACAACCTCGACCGGGCCTACCGCCCGCAACCTGTGCCGGACGAACCGCCCGTCCAGCACAGCAACGTCCGCGGCGGCCGCTACTACCATTGAGGAGGAGACCCATGCTCAGCCACCCCACCGCCGACCGTCTGCGCGAACTCGGCCTCGTCGGCATGGCACGCGCGCTGGAAGAGATGCGCCGCCAGCCGGAGGCCGCCGATCTCGGCTTCGAGGACCGGCTCGCCCTGCTGGTCGACCGCGAACTGCTGGAGCGCGACAGCAAGCGCCTGCATGCCCGGCTGCGCTTCGCCGGGCTGCGCCTGCAGGCCACCCCCGAGGATGTCGACTACCGCGCCGCCCGCGGCCTCGACCGCGCCCTGTTCCACAAGCTGACCGGCGGCGAATGGATCGAACGCCATGAGAATTTACTGGTCACCGGCCCGACCGGCACCGGCAAGACCTGGCTGTGCTGCGCGCTCGGCCACCGCGCCTGCCGCGACAACCGCTCGGTGCTCTACCATCGCGTGCCGCGCCTGCTGGAGAACCTCGGCCTCGCGCGCGGCGACGGCCGTTACGCCCGCATGCTCAAGAGCCTGGCCCGGGTGCAGGTGCTGATCCTCGACGACTGGGGCATCACGCCGCTGACCGCCGAGCAGCGCCGCGACCTGCTGGAAATCGTCGACGACCGCCACGGCCGCGCCTCCACCATCGTCACCAGCCAACTGCCGGTCGCGCACTGGCACGAGCACATTGGCAATCCCACCATCGCCGACGCCGTGCTCGACCGCCTCGTTCACACCGCCCATCGCATCGAACTGAAAGGAGAGTCACTGCGCAAGCTGCGCGCCGCGAAGGCGTCCGGGCTTGACGCCGCCGCCGTCGCCTGAGCCCAATGAACCCGCCTTCAGATCGCGCCGCCACCCCGGCTGGCTTCCGTCGGAATGCCCGGCTGGTTTGCGTCGGAACAGGTGGCTGGCTTCGATCGGAATCGATGGCTGACTTCGTCGGAATCCGCAGTCAGCCACAGGATGCGCCAGATGACGATTCAGAAGAGCGCCGGCAACTTGGCCAAACTTCGGGCGGTCCGCAGCAGTGACTCCTCGGCCTTGCAACCGGGCTTCAGCACTTGGCCGAAGGGACGTCATGAGACATGACAGTTGGACCGTCAGCGGAGCGTTGATTTTGACAGCTACTATTGGAGGAGTATTAACAAAAATATTATTTGACGACACCTTGTGTTAGGCCGTGTGGACGGATTTCACCAGGATCAGGCCGCATGCGAAACTGACGATGGCTGAATAGCTGACGGCTGTCTTTTCGCAGCGCATGGCGACGCGTTTGAAGCGCTTGAGCTTGCCGATGGTCTGCTCGACCCGCGCCCGGAGTTTGTAGAGCCGCTTTGGAAAGAACCGGCCCCTGTGCTTGGAGTTTTCCCGCCGGGGGATGACCGGGGTGATGCCGCGCGCGCGGGCGGCGGCGCGGTTGGCCTCGCTGTCGTACCCCTTGTCGGTCACCGCGATGCGCGGGCGGATATCCGGTCCGATGTCCAGCGACGTCTCGAATTGGGTACTGTCGCTGGCCTCGCCGCCGGTGAGGTGAAAGTCGAGGGGGGCGTCCGTCGAGATCGGTCTTGAGGTGGATTTTGGTGGAGAAGCCGCCGCGCGAGCGGCCGAGCGCCTGATGTTGCTGCCCCCTTTTGCGCCAGCGGCCGAGACGTGCGCCCGCGCCGTCGTGCTGTCGAAGAACTGTACCAGATGCGCTGTCTCGCTGCACTCCGCCAGAAACTGGAAGAATGCCTCGAACACGCCAGACCGGCTGAGCCGCCAGAACCGCTTCCAGACGCTGTTCCAGTTTCCGTATGCCTTGGGCAATGAACGCCAGGTTATATTGTGGACCGAAAAATAATGGATTGCCTCCAGGAATTTACGATCATCATGCCCAGGTTCGCCCCTGGCTGACTGTACAGCGTCGAACACCTCCAGCGTGATCTCCCAATCCCGCTCCGTCATCCCTGTCAGCATGACCGGCCCTCCGTTGCCGGTCACCCAGTGATTCGAACTCGCCCCGATTCGAGAGTCCGTCAAAGACGCTGGTCAGGGATTCCGTCCACACGGCCTAATTTTGGAACGAAATTCTTGATATTCGTGCCAAATGGTCTGCTTCGGGTGGCGAAAAAATCGGCAACTTCTTGCATGCGTCAAAGAAGGCGGACGTTCGCGTCGCGCCAAAGCTGCCAGCTGCTTTGTCGACAGCTGAAGGCAGCTCAGATGAGTTCACGGCGGCGGTCAGTTCCGGAGCGGTATCCTCTGAAACGCGGGCCCTATCGATCGGCGGCCGGTGAAGGCGCGTGCACCGGACGCGCGTCGAGCGCAGCCGCCATCCGGGCCAGGTCGTCGGCGGTGGCGGGATTGTAAAGCACCATGCTCAGGTCCGGGCGGCAGTCGACCGCGAAGGTCGACAGTTCGAAGGCGAACGCGCCAAGCGTCGCGTGGCGGATGTGCTTGACGTATTCGAGCGGACCCTGCACCTCCGGCTCACGCCACATCGCGGCGAACTCGAGACTCTTCGCGCTGGCACAGCGGCGCTGGCCGAGGCGATGCTGTCGGACATGCTGGATTGCGCGTTGCTGCCCGACGATCCCGGCCTTCCGGAGCGCCTCAATCGCTGGAAGATCGCCGAGGAAGGCTGTGTCGTCGTGCTGCCGGAGGACCATCCGCTCGCCGCGCGCAACGGGCTGACCGCCGGAGAGCTGGAGGGCGAAACCCTGCTGGTCGGCGAGCGGTGCGGCGGCTTCGCGCACCGGCTGCGCGCCGCGTGCGGCGATCGGTTCGCGCAGCGCTCCTGCGGCGGCTCCTGGGTGCAGATGCTCGATCTGGTCCGCGCCGGGCTTGGCCTCGCGCTGCTGCCGGACGGCGTGACCATTGGTGGCGCGCTCGCGGTGCGGCCCCTTGTGGAGCCGGTGTTCCGGCGGAGCCTGCTGCTCGCGGTCGTTGCCGGCCGCCCGCACAACGCCGCTCTCTCCAACCTGGTGAAGCTCTGCCGCGCCCGCGCCCCCGCCGGTGGCGGCTGATCCCGATGAGCCAAGAGGCTCATCGGGATCAGCCGCGCAGCCGCCGCCCAGCCCCGCCACCCCGAGCAGAAGACCGGATATGGCCAGAAAAGCGGTGGGCAGGCTGATCGCCCTGGCAGGGAATCCAATGGCGGCCGGGCCCACTACGTTCTCCGGCATCACCTGCTGCCGGCCGACGCTGGTGAACAGCACCGGTAAGGCGGGACAGGGTGTCGCGGTGGCGCCGGCGAAGATCCGCCGGCATCCGAACCGGGCCACCACCCCGCCGGCAAGCGGCATCGTGGCGATCGAACGGGTGCCGAGGCACAGCAGGAGCAGCCCGAGCGCCGCCGCATCGATCCCGGTACGCGCCTTCGCGTCGGGGATCAGCGGGGCCCAGGCGGCCATGCGGAAGCCGGCCGTGAAGAACATGATGCGGCCTGGCGGCCTGCTCGCGCACGCCAGGCGTGGCCGCCGGGGCGTCTGTCGTGAGGATGTCCGGCGGTCCCGCGGGTCGAATGGCCATCCCAAGCGGTACACGCGCGCGCCGACGGACGCCAGAAAATCCGGCCGGCCTCCTCCCCTGCCCTGCCCGCCGTACCGGAAGCCGCCCAGCGGTCCCGGACGTCGGCTTCGGTCGGGACCGCGTCCACGATGCGGGGCGGAGGGGCACGCAGTGCGGCGGCATGGCTCCCGCTGCGTCCGTTGTTGTCGCTGCGGGACAGCCCACTGGCTCGACGCCACCATAAAGCTGCGCCTACTCCCAACCTTGCCCTTTGCCGAAGGTCGCGCGTGCGGCCGGGGTCGCCAAAGCACGGCCACCGTGAGTGGCACCGCGATTCATCTCATCCAAGGCAAGTACGCTGATCATCACGCATATGCCTGCAGCCAGCGCATGCGGTTGTCTCTTCCTTAGACATGTCTAATTTCCGCTTTCTACCCTGCCGTAGCTCTTCGTGGACAGGACGCAGGGAATGGCGCTATGGCCATTTCAAGGTCTGGGGGAAAGCGGAACATGTTGGAGTCTGCCGTCGAAGCGCGCGCAGCAGGAACAGAAACTCTGCGCTGTCGTGTGGTTCTGGTCAGTAGCCCAAAGGGGGGATCGGGAAAGTCGGTGCTAAGCCGGCATCTCCTTGTGAGCGCGGCGCAGGCTGGCTTAAGGGCGATCGGGTTGGACTTCGACCGGCAGCAGACGCTAGCCAAATGGGCGGCAAGGCGCGCCAGAACACGGGAAGCGTTTCCTGACTTTGCCGAGACGGCGATCGAAGCGGTGTCATTGCAGGACTGGCGCGGCGCGCTTCGACGGATCGACGGCTATCAGCTGGCGGTCCTCGATACACCGCCGAGCGTGGAAGATCACCTCCCCGCCATTGACAGCCTGGGGGAGGCCGCGGACCTGATCCTG
>JAKADX010000078.1 GCA_021818505.1 Pseudomonadota bacterium | reverse complement strand
ACCTTCTGCCCATCATCGAAGGCACGCAGCGGCCGCCAGGGTGTATTGTCGCCCTGGATCTCGTAGCGGAAATTCAGCGTCGAGATGTCGATGCCGCTATCGATCGGTGCGGCGGCCGTGGCCTGCTGGTTCTGCTGACGCAGCGCGATGAGTGCGTCCTCGGGATATTGCCACGACACAGAGGCCATGTAGGTGCTGGGCGTCGAGTGCAATTCCAGCAGATAGGTGCGCTGGTTGGTGTTGATGATGAGGTTCGTGGTGAGATCCGGCCGCGTCGGCTTCACCAGGATGTGGACCTTCTGTGTGGCCCCGGTCCCGCTCGTCGTATCGCCAATGATCCATCGCACGGTATCCCCAGCGGCGACCGGCCCCGTCCCGGCGAGTTGCTCACCATCCTGGAGCGCGATGTCGGTGATCTCACCCGGCGAGGTGTAGACCTGATAGAGCGCGCCGCTGGAATAGGGATAGACCTGCACGGCATTCACGAAACCGGCGATGACAGGCTGCACGCGCGCCGCTTCATTGGCCTCATTCACGCGCACCATCGGATTGGACGGCTCAGACATCGGCCTGTCACCCGTGATGGGTTTCAATTGTCCGGGCAGCGGCAAAGGCTGTGGCAGTGTAACGATATCGACTGGCGGCGGCGGATCGGCAACGAGCTTGGCGGGCTGCGCATCGTCGTAGTTGATCTGCGGCGGGATGAAATTATGCGCGCACCCACCAAGCGCAGAAGCGGAGAGCAATAGAACCGTCAAACCGGATTTACGGAAAGGCGTAATCCCATCTTTCCGGCTGAGTGACTTCGTGACGATCAGGCAAGCCGGCTTTCCGGCTGTACGAAAAACCGGCGTTTTCATTGTTCCAACTCCTGTGACCAGTTGATGGCGGTGACGTAGATGCCAAGCGGGTTTTTCCGCAGCGTGTCGGCATCGGTGGGCGGCTGGATCGTGATGGTGAGGATCGCGGTCCACCGCGTGGTGCTGGCAAGCGCGTCGTCCTGGTACTGGCGTTCCACCCATTCGACGCGGAAGCTGTTCGGCGAGGCGCGGATGACACTGGAGACATCCAGGGCGACCTGCTGCTTGCCGAGGCGCGCGAACGGGTCGTTCGACCGTGCATAATCGTTTAGGGCGGCGGCACCGGAGGTCGTCACGAAGTCATAGGCTTCGAGCCAGTCCTGGCGCACGATGATCGGATCGGCCGGCAACGAGCGGACCAGCTCGACAAAATGCGCCAGATACCAAGCAATCTCGGGATCACTCGGCGTATAGCCGGCGGTCGCTGGTGCCACGGCCTGCGCCTGACCGAGTCTGTCCACCTGGACCACCCAGGGGACGATGCTGCCATGGGTCGATTGCCAGACCAGCCCGCCCGCGAGGCCCATCGACAAAGCGAGCGAACCGAACGCCATCAGACGCCAGTTCTTCGCCTGTATGCGGGCGGAGCCGATGCGCTCGTCCCAGACCTGTGCGGCCCGCTGGTAGGGTGTTTCCGGTTCAGGGGTGCGACCGTAGCGCACCGTCGATCGGCGGAAGATCGCCATGGCTATTCTCCTCCCGAGAGATCGACGGAATGGCCGCCACCATGGCTATCGCCGGATTTGACGGCCTGGGCCGCGGCCTGGGCGCCGCGCGCCATCGCCTGCTTGTGCTTGATGCGCTGCGCCCAGCCTGGCGCTGACGACCCGGACGACCCGGCGCCAGCCTCATAGGCAGGGTCATTGGCAGCTTCACCCCCGCCAACCGTCCCCTTGGTCGAAGAGCCGCCGGTCGTGGCGAAACCGGCGCGCGCGCCGGAGGCGAAACTTTCCTTCACGGACCCGGCCGCTCGTGAGAAGGCGTTCCGAACCGGCGCCGCTGCGGCGCTCCCCGCGGCACGGCCAACGCCAGCGAGGCCGGAGGCGACGCCTGCGGCGCCGGATTGACCGGCAGAGGACAATGTGTAGGCGGCGCTGGCGCCACCCGCGAGAGCAGCACCGCCGCGCGCCGCCGAGGCCGAGCCGGAGGCCGCCGCCATCGCTCCCCTTCCGGCCAGGCCCAACGCGCCAGCACCGGCCATTGCGGTGCCGGCGACAGCCAACCCGGTGCCCACGGCCGCCCCGGCGCCGAGCTGCGGCGCACCGGAGACGAGGCCCGTGGCAATCCCCGGCCCGAAGATGCCGAGGCCGACCATCGCCAATGCCGCGAGCACCACGGAGAGCGCCTGCTCGATGGTCGGTTCGCCGCCGGTATAGCTGGTGGTAAATTGTGAGAAGAGCCCAGTGCCGATGCCAACGATGACGGCGAGCACCATCACCTTGACGCCGGATGCGACGACATTGCCCAGCACCTTCTCGGCGAGGAAGGCGGTCTTGTTGAAGAGCGCGAAGGGAATGAGGATGAACCCGGCGAGCGTCGTCAGCTTGAATTCGATCAGGGTGACGAAGAGCTGAACCGCCAGGACGAAGAAGGCGATCATCACCAGCAGCCACGAGACCATCAGCACGGCGATCTGGATCGCATTGGTGAAGATGGCGACCGGTCCAACCAGTTTTTCCGCCGCGTCGAGCAGTGGCTGACCGGCTTGTATCCCGACTTCCGCGAGATGACCGGGCTGAAGGAAGGTCGTGGTCGAAATCGACGAACCGCCGGCCGTGAGACCAAGCTGGGCGAAGCTGTCGAAGACGATGGCGGAAAGATTATCGAAATTACCGATGATGAAGGCAAAAAACCCGATATAGAGAGTCTTCTTCACCAGACGTTGCAGGATGTCCTCATCCACACCCCAAGCCCAGAACAGTCCGGCCAAGGTGATGTCGATCACGATCAGCGTCGAGGACAGGTAGGTGACATCCCCCTTGATCAGCCCAAAGCCGGAATCGATATAGGTCGTGAAGGTGTTGAGGAAGGTATCGATAACCCCGACGTTGTTCATTGAGCGCCTCCTGGCGAAGAGGGTGCCGGCGCGGCCGTGCCGGGCGGGGATGAGGGCGGCAGCGACCGCGCCGGCTCGCCGAAGAACCGGCGGCGGTTTTCCTCCCATACCGCCTGACAGTGCTGGTCTTCGGCATCCTGGGGACCAAGCGCGCTACAGCGACGCAGCTCGGCTGAGAGGTCATCGGAGGTCGAGGCATTTGGGACATCGGGCACCGTCGTTGGCGCGGGGCGATGGTTCACCGAGATGAATAGCGCGACGAGTGCGGTGATCGGCACGAGGATCGCGACGGTGCGGAGAGCCGGAGACCATTCCATGTCCGGCCTCAGTTCCCGTTAAACATTGTGACGGTCTCCGGCACATAGCCGGACAGCGTCGAGAACTGGCTGTAGAGCGCCTGGCTCTCCGCCTCTGTGGTAGCCGTATCTGCTTGGGCCAACGCATCGGCCCGGCCCTTCGCGGAAGTCACTGCAATAAGGTCGGAGAGCTGCCTCGATTGCAAAGCGAGGAGCTGATTACCGGCCTGTGCGGCCTGCAAGGCGCCGGTTGCGGATTGGCTGGCGGAGACCAGTGAGGTCATGGCGCTGGCGTCGGAGGGGATATTGCTGACCACGCCGGCTTGCATCTTCAAGGAATCCTCGAAGCCGCCGACAGAGTTCTCCCATCGGGTTTGCGCACCCGCGACGAGCGTGGCGGTGGATGCGGTGCTCGGGACGGAACCGTAGGTGCTGGTGAACGCCTGCTCGATCTGCTGGACATTGAAGGCGATGTTCTGCGCCTGGGAAACCAGATTTTCGGTTTGCTGGACTGACGATTCGAGCTGCGTCAGCGTTGTAAGCGGCAGGCTGGTGAGATTGCGCGCCTGATTGACCAGCATCGTTGCCTGATTGGTCAACATCTGGATTTCGTTATCGACCTGCTGCAACTCGCGCGCCGCGGTCATCACGTTCTCGGCAAAATTGCTGGCGTCGAACACAGCGATCTGGGCATGCGCCGGTCGCGTCGTCATGACGGACACGGACAGCAGCACGGGTAGCGTTGCGGCAATATGCGACATGGCGCGTAGCCGGGAGTGAATGGGGTTGATCGCTGCGACGCGGATCATGGTTGCACCTCGTGATTTTCGCGCGGAATGATGTTTTCGAGGTTGGGGATGAGGTCCGTTGCCCAGCTCAGATCGCGATCGGTGAGCCACGCATGCGTGAAAGCGTCACGGCCATGTTCGGCGAGGATGCGCTCGATCGCGGCGTGATCGGCCTTCGATGAGGCGGCGCAAAAGGCGAGCGCGACCGGACCGAGCCCAAGCTCGAACAGCCGGTTGCCGCGGCGGGACTGGCAGTAATAGTCGCGTTTGGGTGTCGCCCGCGCGATGATCTCGATCTGCCGGTCGTTCAACCCGAAGCGGCGGTAGATCGCCGTGATCTGCGGTTCGATCGCACGCTCGTTCGGCAGGAAGATGCGTGTCGGGCAGCTCTCGACGATGGCAGGTGCGATATTGCTGTTGTCGATGTCGGAGAGCGACTGTGTGGCGAAGACCACCAAGGCGTTCTTCTTGCGTAGCGTCTTTAGCCATTCGCGGAGCTGCTGCGCGAATGCGGGATCATCGAGAACCAGCCAGCCTTCATCAATGATCAGCAGCGTCGGCCTACCGTCCAGCCTCTGCTCGATGCGATGAAAGAGATAGGTCAATACAGCAGGAGCCGCGCCCGCGCCGATCAGCCCCTCGGTCTCGAACGCCTGCACCGAGGCGGAGCCAAGATGCTCAGCCTCGGCGTCCAACAGCCGCCCGGAGACGCCGCCGACACAATGGGGGCGCAACGCCTCCTTCAAGGCCGAGGACTGCACCAGCACGGCAAGGCCGGTGATGGTGCGCTCCTGGATGGGCGATGACGCGAGCGAAGTGAGGGCCGACCAGATATGTTCCTTCACAGAAGGATTGATCGGGATGCCTTCCTTTGCCAGGATGGCCGTCACCCATTCCGCCGCCCAGGCGCGCTCGGCCTGATCGTCGATCCCTGCCAGCGGCTGAAGCGACACGGAGGTCTCTGACCCGGCGGAGAGGCTGCCGCCAAGGTCATGCCAATCGCCGCCCATCGCAAGTGCCGCCGTGCGGATCGAACCGCCGAAATCGAAGGCGAAAATCTGGCTGTTTCGGTAACGCCGGAACTGCATCGCCATCAGCGACAGCAGCACGGATTTGCCCGCACCTGTCGGGCCGACGATCAGCGTATGGCCCACATCGCCGACATGGAGGCTGAACCGGAATGGCGTGCTGCCCTCCGTCTTGCCGAACAGCAGCGGCGGGGCCTGGAGATGCTCATCCTTCGCCGGTCCCGCCCAGACCGCCGAGAGCGGAATCATATGAGCAAGATTCAGGGTCGAGATCGGCGGCTGGCGTACATTGGCATAGGCGTGTCCCGGCAGGCTCCCGAGCCATGCCTCGATCGCGTTCACGCCTTCGGGCATGCAGGTGAAATCCTGGCTTTGGATCACCTTCTCGACGAGGCGCAGTTTTTCCGCAGCGACATTGGCATCTTCATCCCAGACCGTGACGGTGGCTGTGACATAGGCTTGACCGACATCGTCCGCGCCCAACTCCTGCAACGCCATGTCGGCATCGGCGGCTTTGTTGGCGGCGTCGGAATCGACCAGAACCGACTGCTCGTTGGTCATCACTTCCTTGACGATGGCGGCGACGCTCTTGCGCTTGGCGAACCACTGGCGGCGGATCTTGGTCAGCAGCTTCACCGCCTCGGTCTTGTCGAGCAGGATCGCGCGGGTGGACCAGCGATACGGAAACGGCAGCCGGTTCAACTCATCCAGGATTCCGGGGAAGGTCACGGTCGGGAACCCGACCACGGTGAGCGTGCGGAGATGGTGATGACCGAGGCGCGGCTCCAGCCCGCCGGTCAACGGCTCGTCGGCGAGCAGCGCATCGAGGTGCATCGGTGTCTCGGGCACACGGACGCGCTGCTGCCGGGTCGAGATGGTCGAGTGCAGGTAGGTCAGTGTCTCGGCATCATCGAGCCAGGCCACCTCCGGCATGAAACCTTCCACAAGCTGGAGCACCCGGTCGGTGCGATCGACGAAGCCGTGCAGCAGCTCCCAGGGATCGACGCCCGACTGCGACCGGCCCTCGTAGAGCCACCTTTCGATGCGGGAGGCGTCCTCGACCGGCGGCAGCCAGGTGAAGGTCAGAAAGTACCGGCTCTCGAAATGCGCGCCGGCTTCCTCGAAAGCATCCTGCCGTTCAAGATCGACCAGCGCGGAGGCGGCATCGGGAAAGGTACTGTGCGGGTAGGTCTGCGCGGCGATACGCTGCGCCTCGACGAAGATGGCCCAACCCGATCCAAGGCGCCGGATCGCATTGTTGAGCCGGGCGGTGACACCAACCAGCTCGGCCGGCGTTGCGCTATCGAGGTCCGGCCCGCGAAATGCCGCGCTCCGCTGAAACGACCCGTCCTTGTTGAGGACGACACCTTTCCCGACGAGTGCCGCCCAGGGCAGGAAGTCGGCGAGACCTGCGGGGCGATTGCGGTATTCGGCGAGGTTCAGCATCTGTGCCTCACACGCCAAACCAGGTCGGGTAACGCAGATGGCGGCGCACCACGTCCACGAACTGGGCATCGCGCTTGGCGGCCCACACCGCCGCCGTGTGTCCCGCCACCCAGAGCAGCGCGCCTGGAATCCAAAGGCGCAACCCCAGCGCGATGGCCGCCGCCAGCGTACCATTGGCGATCGCCACCGTGCGGGGCGCACCGGCCATCAGGATCGGATCGGTGAGTGCCCGATGCACTGGCGCGAAAAACCCCGGCACGCCAGGATCGCCGGTGGCGGCCATCAGATCAGCGCCCCGCCGGAGAAGGAGAAGAACGACAAGAAGAAGCTCGACGCGGCAAAGGCAATCGACAGGCCGAAGACGATCTGGATCAGCCGGCGAAAGCCGCCGCTCGTATCGCCGAAAGCAAGCGTGAGGCCCGTCACCGTGATGATGATGACCGAGATGATCTTTGCCACCGGCCCCTGGACAGATTCTAGAATCTCGTTGAGGGGCGTCTCCCAAGGCATGGACGAGCCGGAAGCGTAAGCCGGCAGGGCATAGAACAGCGTCGAGGCGGCAATCCCGATTGGGGTCAGCGCGGTCGTGGAAAGGAGCCGCTGGCGAAGCGTGGGTGTGCGAGCTGTCATTGGGGTTCTCCTGGCGAATGGGCTTCGCCGCCCGCCACGGCCGGGATGACGCGGTAATCGCCGGTGGCGGGATCGAGGCCGGCGATGATGGCGAGTTCGGAGAGGCGGCGTTCACTGCCGCGCCCGGAAAGCACCGCGATAAAGTCGATGGTCTCGGCGATGAGCGCCTTAGGAACGGCGACGACGGCCTCTTGGATGAGCTGCTCCAGCCGCCGCAGCGCACCGAGCGCTGTACCAGCATGGATGGTGCCGACACCGCCCGGATGTCCGGTGCCCCAGGCTTTGAGAAGATCGAGGGCCTCGGCGCCACGCACCTCGCCAATGGGGATGCGGTCCGGGCGCAGTCGCAGCGAGGAGCGCACGAGATCGGAAAGCGAAGCAACGCCATCTTTGGTGCGCATTGCGACGAGGTTCGGCGTCCTGCACTGAAGCTCACGCGTGTCCTCGATCAACACCACGCGGTCATCGCTCTTGGCCACTTCCGCGAGCAGGGCGTTGGTCAGGGTGGTTTTGCCGGTGCCCGTGCCGCCGGCCACCATGATATTCTTGTGCGCTTCGACGGCCTGACGCAGGAGCGATGCCTGCGCACTTGTCATGATTCCCGTCGCCACGTAATCGTCGAGGGTGAAGACCGCGACGGCAGGTTTACGGATCGCAAAGGCGGGCGCGGTGACAACCGGCGGCAACAAGCCCTCGAACCGCTCTCCCGTCTCAGGTAGCTCGGCCGAGACACGCGGACGGCCCGCATGCACCTCGGTGC
>JAKADX010000041.1 GCA_021818505.1 Pseudomonadota bacterium | reverse complement strand
ACCGGCGCGAGGCGCTGGAAGGGCTGATGGCGGTCCAGGTGCCGTCCGACGTGCCGCCGCGCGCCGCCGCCCTTGCCGCGCCCCTGGGTGATGTCGCCGGCCTGCTGGCCCCGCTGGGTCATGGCCCGGTCCAGGCCGCGGACGGGCGCGGCGCCTGGTTCGTCATCTGCCCGGCACCGCCCGGCCCGCCGCTGTGGGCAAACGGGGGCAAGCCGCCCGCCCCCTGGACCGAGGCGGAGCTGCTGCGCTGCCTGATCGGCCCGGCGGCGGCGGCGCTGGCGGGATTGCACGCACGCGGGCTGACGCATCGCGCGATCCGGCCCGACAATCTGTTCCGCGCCGGTCCCGGACAGCCGGTGGTGCTCGGTTGCGCCTGGGCTGCGCCGCCGGCGATGCACCAGCCGGCGGCGTTCGAGCCGCCCTACATGGCCATGTGCCTGCCCGCCGGACGTGGCGAGGGGTGCATCGAGGATGACGTGTATGCGCTCGGCGTCCTGGCGCTGACGCTGGCGCTGGGTCGCCTGCCGGGCGCCGGCGTCAGCGATGACGCGCTGATCCGGCGCAGGCTGGAGCACGGCAGCTTCGCCGCCCTGGCGCTCGACGCGCGCCTGCCGCCGCTGCTGGCCGACCTGCTGCGGGTCATGCTCGCCGAGGACCCGGCGCAGCGCCCGCCGCCGGCGTTGCTGATCGAGCCGGGCGCCGCCCGCGCGCGCCGCGTCGCGCCGCGGCCGGTGCGGCGGGCGCAGCGTCCGCTCGCTGTCGGCGGCGTGGCGGCGTCCGACGTGCGCACCCTCGCCTATGGCATCGCCCGCGACCCGGCCGCCGGCGCGCGGCTGCTGGCCAGCGGCGCCGCCGATCACTGGCTGCGGCGCAGCCTCGACGATGCTTCCCTCGCCGCGCGGCTGGAGGAGCCGGTGCGGCGCCGCCCGGCCGAGAGCGCGGAGGGGGCGCGCGCGGACACGCTGCTGGCGTTGCAGGCGGTGGCGCTCCTCGACCCACTCGCGCCGCTGTGCTGGGATGGGGTGGCGCTGTGGCCCGACGGGCTCGGCACCGCCCTCGCCGTGCCGGCGCCGGAAGGCCGGCTGGCGGTGGTCCTGGAAGGGCTGGTGGCGGCGGAGGCGACCGCCGCCTTCGCTGCGCTGCGCGACCCGCAGGATGACCATGCCAAGGCGCGCCAGACGGCACGCGCGCAGCGGGTGCTGCTGCAACGCGGCGGCTGGGCCGGCGGTGCGGCGCGGCTGCGCTATGCGCTCAATCCATTGCTGCCGTGCCGCAGTCCGCTGCTGGGCGGCGCGCCGGTGGCGCGGCTTGCTGATCTGCTCCCGGCGCTGGAGGCGGCGCTGATGCGCGGTACTTCGGTGGGCGGTCTGACGCTCGATGCGGAGATCGTCGCCTTCGTCGCGGCGCGGCAGGAGAGCGGCCTCGACTCACTGCTCGGCGCGTTCGCCGACGGCGGGCCGCCATCCCGGCTGGCGCTCACGCAACTGCGGCTGCTGGCGCGGCTGCAGACATCCCAGCGCGCCGGCAAGCTGCCGCATCTCGCCGGCGCGCTGGCGGCGGCCGCGCGGCCGGTGCTGGCTTCCTGGGCCAGCCGCACGCGGCGCGCGGAAAAGGAGGCCGCGCTGACCGGGGCGGCGGCGGAGGGCGAGCTGGCGGCGCTGCTGGCGGTGCTCGACGACCCGGCGGGGCACGAGGCGGATGCCGCCGGACTGCAACAGGCGCTCGCCGAGGCAGCGCGAATCGATGCGGCGATCGGCGCGCTGGCCGACGGCGCGAGCGGGCAGGGGGCGGCGGCGCGCGCCCTGGGGCGGGAGATTGCCGTAGGGATCGGGCTGGCGGTGCTGGCGGCGAGCGGCATAGCGGCGCTCCTAGGATGACCGCGAGCGCGCAGCGCCCGGCCCGCCGCGGCTCCAATGCCTGGCTGCTCGGCCTCGGCTGCGGCCTGCTGGCGGCGCTGGCGGCGCCGACTGCGGTGCTGGCGGGGCTGCTGCTGGCTCCCGCCCTGGTCGCCTGGCTGCTCGACCCGACGCCGGCGCGCGGGATCGCCCGGCCGATGCTGTTCTGCGGCCTGGCCGGCGCGGTGCGCCCCATGCTCGCCTTATGGGATGGCGGGCACAGCATGGCGGCCAGTCTGGAACTCGCCGGCGATCTGCCGACGCTGGGACTCGCCTGGGCCGCGCAGGCCTCCGCCTGGCTGCTCGGCGAACTGGCGCCGCTCGCGGTTGGGCTGGCGCAGGCGGCGCGCAACCGCGCCCGCATCGCCCGGCTGCGCGCCGAGCGCGCCCGACTGGAGGAGGAATGGGGGCTGAAGCCGCCAGGTCCGACCTGATCTTGTCTGCAAGCGGTCGCGGTCGTGTCGGCTCCCTAAGGATTGCTGGCCCCGGCGCCGGGACTGCGATCCCGGCGCGACTGCACTGCCGCGCCGTTTTCGGAAGCCCGCCACGCGTTTCATTCAAAAATCGCAGCCGAAGCCCAGACAAAACATTTCGCGGACCCGCGTCCGTTCCGCCCCGCCGCGCCTACAGCCGCCCGGTCAGCCGCAGCGTGAGCATCAGCATCGCGTCGAACGGCAGTGCCAGTGTCTCGCGCAGTCGCCAGTACCAGCGCCGCCGCAGGTTGCGCGCCGCCGGCCCCGGCGGCGCCGGACACGGCCGCGCCGGCAGCCCGGCCAGCCGCAGCAGCAGAAGGCAGCGCGGCAGGTGATAGGCGCTGCTCGCGACATACACCGCACTGCGCGGCACCCCAAGCAACCGCCGGATGGCGCGCACGGAGGAGAGCGTGTCGGTCCCGGTGGGTTCGCAGAGAATCGCCGAATCGGCGACGCCGTGCGCGCGCAGCAGGTTCGCCATGACCTCCGCCTCCGCCGGCCCGTAGCGCCCGATGCCGCCGGTCGGCACATACAGCGTGCCGTGCATCTGCCGGCCGCAGGCCAGCGCCGCTTCCACCCGCCGCCGCAGCGCCGCGCTGGGTGAGCCGTCCGAGCGCACCGCGGCGCCGAAGATGATGATCGTCGGGCCGCCCACGCGCCTCCCTCAGACCATCTGGCGCACGCTGTCGGAGGCGATGGTGAGCGCCATGCGGCGCCGGCTGGGCACGCCGCGCGCCATCGCCTCGGCCATCTGCGCGGCCTGCGTCAGCGTCGCCTTGGGCGGCAGCGGCGGCTCGTGCGGGTCGACCACCGCCTCGATCAGCACCGGCCCCGGCGTGGTCATCGCCTCGCCCAGCATGTCGGCGCACTCCTCCGGCCGCTCCACGGTGAACGCCGCCAGGCCGAAGCCGCGCGCCACCGCCGCGAAATCGATCGGCTGCAGCTCGGTCGCATAATCGGGCGTGCCGAGGAAGACCATCTGTTCCCAGCGGATCTGCGCCATGCTGTTGTTCTTGACCACGACGATCTTGATGTCGAGACCATAGCGCGCGACCGTGGCCAGCTCGCCGAGCAGCATGGACAGGCCGCCGTCGCCGACCAGCGCGATCGCGGTGCGCCCAGGATGGGCGATCGCACCCCCGATCGCGGCGGGCAACGCGCCGCCCAGCGTGCCGAGCGTGCCTGGCCAGGCGAACCGCCGCCCGCTGCGCGCGGTCAGGTAGCGCGCCGCCCAGGTGGTGTGCGCGCCGTTATCGACCGTGACAATGGCGTTGTCGGGCAGCACGCGGTCGAGCGCGCTCAGCACCAGTTGCGGCTTCATCGGCGTGTCGCCGCGCGTGGCCTGCTTGTCGAGTTCCTCGCGCCATTCGAGCATCCCGCTCTGCGCCTGCTCGACGAACATGCGGTCCTCATGGCGCTCCAGGCGCGGCATCAGCGCGCGCAGGACGCAGGCGGCGTCGCCGACCAGCGCCACCTCGGGTGGCACGCGCAGCCCGATATGGCCGGCATCGAGGTCGATCTGCACCACGCGCGCCTGGCCCGGCCGCGGATAGTATTCCAGATACGGAAACAGGCTGCCGACGATCAGCAGCGTGTCGCAGCCCTCCATCGCGTCCTGCGCCGGGCGCGTGCCGAGCAGGCCGGGC
Source organism: Pseudomonadota bacterium (assembly GCA_021818505.1). Taxonomy (GTDB): domain Bacteria; phylum Pseudomonadota; class Alphaproteobacteria; order Acetobacterales; family Acetobacteraceae; genus JAFKFJ01. Next base: position 34,192 of record JAKADX010000041.1, on the reverse strand, counting down.
GTACCCACCAGATACGGGCTGTCGTCCGGCAGGATGCCCTTGCCGAGCAGCGACTCCGCGACCGGCGCGGCAAGTCGGTCGGCCAGTTCGGCCAGTTCGGCGCGCGCGCCGGCGGCCCCCTGGCCGGCGAGGATGCAGATGCGGCGCCCGTCATTGAGCAGGTCGGCGGCGCGGGCCAGCTCCGCCTCCGGCGGCAGCGCGGCGGCCGGGCCGGCGAGCGGCGCGGGTTGCCGCGCGACGGCGCGCGAGGCGCGCATCGCACGGCTCAACGGCGCGGATTGCAGATCGACCGGCACGCTCAGATGCGCCACCCCGCGTCGCGCCAGGGCGGCTCGGCAGGCGAGGTCGATCATCGCCTCCGCGTGCGACGGCCCCATCGCGCGCTCGCTGAATACGGCGAGGTGCGCGAACAGCCGGTCCAGCGGCACGTCCTGCTGTGCGCGCGTGCCGATCAGGTCCTGGTGCTGCATCCCGGTCAGTGCGATCACCGGCTGGCCGTCGAAATCCGCGTCCGACAGGCCGCTCAACAGGTGCAGCCCGCCCGGCCCGGCGGTCGCGATGCAGGCACCGAGCCGCCCGCTCAACCGCGCGTAGCCGCAGGCGGCCAGCGCCGCGGCCTCCTCGTGGCGGGTCTGGATGAACGCGATGTCCTCCCGCCGCTTGCGCAGCGCCTCCACCAGCCCGCTGATGCCGTCGCCGGGCATCCCGAAGATCGCGCTCACGCCCCAGTTGAGGAGCGTCTGGATGATGACGTCACCTACGGTTTCAGCCATTGTCCAGCCCCCGAATTGCCTGAACTGCGCAAAAGCACGGCGGCGGGCAACAGTTTCGCGAGATATTCCTAGATTCGCGACCGTTCCACACTCGTGAGAATCATGACAGCCCGTCGGCACGGCCGCGGCACTGGCGAGCCGCCGCACGAGCGCCTATAGAACAGGCACTGCCGCTCTGCGGCGCACGGTCTCGTGCGCTTGTGTCGGGGCGGATGGCGACTACACTTGGCCCGGCATCCCGAGCCACCACGCGCGAGATGCAGGAGTCAGGGCAACTTGAACCCCAAGGACAACAAGAGGACTACCTCGTGGCCAACGAAAAATCGCAGAATGTTCAGGATGTTTTCCTGAACCATGTGCGCAAGAACAAAACCCCGGTCACCGTCTTCCTGGTGAACGGCGTGAAGCTCCAGGGCATCATCACCTGGTTCGACAATTTCTCGGTACTGCTGCGCCGCGACGGGCATACGCAGCTCGTTTACAAGCACGCGATCAGCACCGTGATGCCGGGCGCGCCGATCCAGCTCTTCGACGCCACGCGGCCCGAAGGGTCCTCCACCACGCTGACGATTTCGTCACGGGAGAACGCCGCTGCCGGCGGCGGCTGAGGCGACGGGCGCGCCGCCGACGCGCGCCGCGGTCATCCTGCCATGGGAGCGGCAAGACCGGCCGGGCGAGGCCACGCGCGCCGCCGAGGCGCGGCTGGCTGAGGCCGTCGGCCTGGCCGCTTCCATCGGCCTCGTCGTCGTGCATTCCGCGATCGTCCCGCTGCGCGCCGCCCGCCCCGCGACCCTGCTCGGCGAAGGCCAGGTCGCGGCGCAGGGCGAGGCGCTGCGCGAACAGGCGGTGACGGTCGCGATCATCGACGCGCAGCTTTCCCCCGTGCAGCAGCGCAACCTGGAGCGTGCCTGGGGCTGCAAGGTCATCGACCGCACCGGCCTGATCCTCGACATCTTCGGCGAGCGCGCGCGCACCAGCGAGGGCGCGTTGCAGGTCGAACTGGCGCACCTGGAATACCAGCGCAGCCGGCTGGTGCGTTCCTGGACGCATCTGGAGCGTCAGCGCGGCGGCTTCGGCTTCCTCGGCGGCCCTGGTGAGACGCAGATCGAGGCCGACCGGCGGCTGATCGGCGAGCGCATCGTGCGCCTCAAGCGCGAGCTGGAGCAGGTGCGGCGCACGCGCCATCTGCACCGCGCCGCGCGAAGGCGCGTGCCGTTCCCGGTGATCGCGCTGGTCGGCTACACCAATGCCGGCAAATCCACCCTGTTCAACGCGCTGACCGGCGCCGAGGTGGTGGCGCGCGACCAGCTTTTTGCAACTCTCGACCCGACCATGCGCGGCCTGCGCCTGCCGTCGGGCCGGCGCGCGATCCTGTCGGACACGGTGGGTTTCATCAGCGAACTGCCGACCGAACTGGTCGCCGCCTTCCGCGCCACGCTTGAGGAAGTCGCGGAGGCCGACGTGATCCTGCATGTGCGCGACATCTCCCATCCCGACAGTGCGGCGCAGCGCGCCGACGTGCTGGCGGTGCTGGAGGGGATGGTCGCCGACGGGATGCTGGATTCGGGTTGGCAGCAGCGCAGCATCGAAGTGCTGAACAAGGCCGACCTGATGGGCGGTGTTGCCGCCGTGCCGGCGCGTCCCGGCGCGGTCGTCGTCTCCGCCGTCACCGGCGAGGGATTGCCGGCGCTGCGCGGCGCGATCGACGCACGTATTTCGGAGGGCATGGAAGTGGCCGACTACGCCATCGACCACGGCGACGGCGCGCGGCTCGCGTGGCTGTATGAGCACGGCGAGGTGCTGGCGCGCGAGGATCGCGACGACGCCGTGCATGTCCGCGTGCGCCTGCTGCCGGCCGACCGGGCAAGGTTCGAGCGGACATGAGCAGCTTTGCCCTCGCTGACACGCTGGCGCTGGCCGGATTGCTGCGCGATGCCGCGCGCGCCGAGGTGATGCCGCGCTTCCGCCGCCTGGACCCCGGCGCGGTGCGCGCCAAGACCGGCCCGCTCGATCTCGTCACCGAAGCCGACGAGGCGGCGGAGCGCGCGATCACCGCCGCCCTGCACCGGCGTTTCCCGTCCTGCGCCGTGGTGGGCGAGGAGGCGACATCGGCCGATCCAACGATCCTCGGTCGCTTGGCGGACGCCGATCTGGCCTTCGTCGTCGATCCCATCGACGGCACGCAGAACTTCGCCGCCGGCCTCCCGCTGTTCGGCACCATGGCGGCGGCCCTGGTGCGCGGGGAAATCGTCGCCGCCGCGATCTATGACCCGCTCGGCGACGATTGGGCGCTGGCGCTGCGCGGGGAGGGCGCCTGGACCGAAACCCCCGACGGCACGCGCCGCGACCTGCGCGTGGCCGCCCCCGCGCCGGTCGCGGGCATGACGGGTGCCGCGGCCTGGCGCTACCTGCCGCGCGGCCTGCGCGCGACGGTCGCCGCCAACCTGCCGCGTCTGGCCTCCGCGTTCGACCTGCGCTGCGCCGCGCACGAATACCGCACGCTCGCCGCCGGCCACTGCCACTTCCTGCTGTTCGCCCGCCTGATGCCCTGGGACCACGCCCCCGGCTGGCTGCTGAACCACGAAGCCGGCGGCTACGCCGCCCGCTTCGACGGCTCCCCCTATCTGCCGACCCGCACGGACGGCGGATTGATCTGCACGCCGGACGAAGCGAGTTTCCGCGCGCTGCGGGCGGCGCTGCTGGAGGGGTAGCCGGGTCGTTCGTCATGACTCTGTAGGGCGCATAAGCGAAGCGCCATGCGCCAACGCAAGCCACCCCGCGCCAACACCCCGTAACCGTCTCTCCCCCCAATCGCCCGGCTCCGAATCGCGAACGCTCCAATCGGCGGGATACATCCCCGCCGCAATGCAGCGACGGAACGAGGAATACGGCCAATCCGCTGCATGTGCGGCAAGCCCGTGCCTGACCGGATTGAAATGCACGTAGTCCATGTGGCTGGCATAATCCCGCTCGTCACGAATCGTATGTTCCCAAAACCGCCGCTGCCAGATGCCGCGCTCGCCGCGCCGGCGCCTGACCGGCGAGCGGGGTTCGGTCGACGGCAGCGCCCTGGTGAACGCCTTCTTCAACGCCCGCCAACGGCCGGAAAAATCGTCGTCGTCCGGCGGCAGTGTCCAGATGCAATGCGCGTGATCGGGCAGCACCACCCAGGCATCGATATGGAATGGCGCACGCGACCGGACGTCCCGCACCGCAGCGCGCAGCACGTCGATGTGCGTGACAAGCAGACGGCTGCTGCGATCGAGCAAGTTGGCAGTGAAGAAGTACGTTCCACCCGTCACGCGGATGCGTCGATAGTCCGGCATGCGGGCAGTGTGCCGTGTCCCGTGCGCGATCGGAAGTAGCGCCGTCGTCGTGGCCTGCGTCGGCGCATGGCGCTTCGCTTATGCGCCCTACACGTGCTACGACCGGCGCGCTACAATCCGGAAAAGGCCGCTGGCCCTTTTTGCAGGCTGTTGACGCGAAGGATAGGCGATTTGGCCCGCCGATATTACTCCGTCCGCACCGGCCGGAACCCGCTCGCTGGAGGGTTCGACCTCGACACAATGCGCCGCCTTTTTGGCGAGCTGTTCGGTTATTTGGAGGACGAGGGATATTTTCAGGAAGCTCTGGGCTATGAATGCGTGGACGTCGGCTTTGTTGCCGGCAACCTCGGGCGTCGCACCGAGGGCGCGTTGCTGCTTGCTGTGCGCAAGGAGAATCTTGCGCCCATCCGTGAGAAAATTAAGTACTACACCGAGGAAGACTTGTTCGACGTGATTGAATTTTTGTTTGACCATGTGTCCAAACCGACCGAGCGTCACTATCATGACTACTCTAACTGCGGCTGGCATTGCAGCGCCTTCGACCGGGCCGCTGGCCGTGCGGAATATCGGGAGAAGATCAACGAGCTGCTCGAACCCTTCCAAAATGGCTACGAGCTTTCCGAAGCTGGGGAAGTGCTGGCGCTCGGCGACCACGGGCTTGAGCCCTTGCACGCGGCGCCGCTGCCGAGCACTGACCCGGAAAACGTAAACACTCGCGTCGAGGCGGCGCAGGCGAAATTTCGCCGGCACCGCTCGACTTACAGCGACCGGCGCGACGCTATCCGCGATCTGGCGGACGTGCTCGAATATCTTCGCCCGCAGCTCGACGGCGTTCTGACCAACAAGGATGACGCGGCGCTGTTTAACATCGCGAACAACTTCGCCATCCGCCACCACAACGAAAAGCAGCAGGCCGGATACGACAAGGCCATATGGTATAGCTGGATTTTTTATTTTTATCTCGCGACGATACATGCGGCGGTACGCCTGATCGACAAGAAGAAGTCCAAGGTATAGCTTGCCGAGTGCCGCAAGGGCATTTTCGCACTTCGTATATAGCGCGCTGTCATTCAGCGGTGGCCGGTCAGCAAGCGTAGGGCGCATAAGCGCAGCGCCATGCGCCAACGCAGGCCACCGCGTGCCCGAACATACCACACCGCGTCGGGCAGCAGATTGACGTGCGTGACAAGCAACCGGCTGTTGCGGTCGAGCGGGTTGGCCGTGAAGAAGTACGTCCCGCCCGTCACCCGGTTGCGGCGATAATTCGGCATGCGGGCAGTGTGCCGTGTCCCATGCGGCACCGGAAGCCGCTGCGGCCTGCGTCGGCGCATGGCGCTTCGCTTATGCGCCCGACGCTTGCTGTCTCGACCGAGCACGCACGCCACTTGCAGGAGTGGTCAAAGTTTCTCGAAGTCGGCCTGCATCTCTTCGTCCGAGAAAATGTATTTGAATCCATCCGACTCAACTGCGTAATCTCCGATGTTCCGACCAATAATATTGGACGCACCGCCGTCTGGCAGCCAAGGTTGTTCGGAAACTCCATCCGAGATCTCAACATAGCGGTTTGCGGGCTCGATCCAGACGATTGGAAGTGCGCGAACGACCATCTTGCCGTTTCGAGAATAATATCTGTCCCATCGCAGCTCAGCCATTGGGATACCCCCATTGTAGCACCATCGGCAAAATAGTGCCTTGGCGCAATCTGAACCAGCCCATGGGCCCACGCGACATGGCTTACATATCTTCTCGATGCCGATGATCCGCGCAGAAAACGAACGTGCGCTCGTTATGACGGCACAGTTCAAATTGCCCATTCCGCTCCCGGCCAGATTGCTCCGTGATGCGATTGTCCGGTTCCGCCCAGTACCGACCGGAGGCTGACGTTGCAAGATCACCGAAATCCGAAGCCCAAGCCGAGTCCCCAGTGGTACGGCCACTCGCCTCGACAGCCACGGCCGCGCCTTCCTATACTCCGGATCGTTCCGGACGCCAAGGAAGCAGGCTGATGCAGACTCTGTGGCCGGCGGCGGTGCCGGTGCTGGCGGCGATCGTGGTTGCGGTGCTGGCCACACTGCTGCTCGTCGCGTCCCGGCGATTGCGCGCGGCGCTGGCGGACCTTGCGGCGCTGCGGACATCGCAGGCCGAGGAAGCGGCGCTCGCCGCCGAGCGTGCGCGCACCAACGCCGACCTCGCGCAGCAGAATCGCCAGCTTGCGGCAGCACTCGACACCGAGCGGCAGGAAAGCAAGGCGCGCACCGCCGAGGCGGCCGGGCTGCGCGCGACGCTGGAGCAGGAGCGGCAGCACGCGGCGCAGATGCGCGACGATCGCGAGCAACTGGCGCTGCGATTCAAGCAACTCGCCGATGAAACGCTGCTGCGCCACGGCGAGACCTTCGCGCGCCAGAACCGCACGCAGATCGACGCGACGCTGGCGCCGCTGCGCGAGAAGCTGACCGAGTTCCAGCAGGGATTGCAGGCGGCGCATACGGAAAGCGTGACCGGTCGCGCGCTGCTCGCCGAGCAGATTGCGCGGCTGAGCGAGGACAGTGCCAAGGTGCGGACCGAGGCGGAAAGCCTCGCCACCGCGCTGCGGGGCGAGGCGCAGATGCGCGGCGCCTGGGGCGAGATGATCCTCGACTCCATCCTGGAGAAATCCGGGCTGGTGAAAGGCGAGCAGTACCGCACGCAGCAATCCCACGTCACCGCCGACGGACGACGCCTGCAAGCGGACGTGGTGGTGCCGCTGCCGAACGGGCAGAGCCTCGTCATCGACTCGAAGGTTTCGCTGCGGGCCTTCGAGTCCTACGTCAACGCGGATGACGACGATGCGCGCGCCGGGCATCTGCGGGCGCATGTCGCCGCGCTGCGCGCGCAGATCGGCGATCTGTCCGCCAAGGCGTATCACGCCGTGGTGCCGGGCAGCCCCGATTTCGTCATCATGTTCGTCCCCATCGAGGGCGCGCTGGCGGCGGCGGTGCAGGCCGATCGCGGCCTGATCGGCTTCGCCGCCGAAAGCCGCGTGGCACTGGCAACACCGACGACGCTGATGGTCGCCCTGCGCACGGCGGCGAATGTCTGGCAGGTCGAGACCCGCAACCGCAACGCCGAACAGATCGCCACCCGCGCCGGCCTGCTCTACGACAAGCTGGCGGCGTTCGTCGCCGACATGACGGCACTCGGCGGCCGGCTGGACCAGGCGCGCAACGCCTATGACGAGGCGATGAAGAAGCTCGCGACCGGCAACGGCAACGTGCTGCGGCAGGCGGAACAGCTCAAGGCGATGGGCGCCAAGGCGACCAAGTCGCTGCCCGCCGCCCTGCTCGACGCCGCGGACGCCGAGGCGCCGGCGGAGCCGGCCTGACACCAATGGTCGTCAGCATCGATGCACCGGGCCCCTCATCGTCATGGCCGGGCTTGTCCCGGCCACCCACGCCTTCCTTTCGTCGGCCGCCAAAAGACGTGGATGCCCGGCCTTCGCCGGGCATGACGGTGGCGGGGCAGGAGGGTCAGACCCCCGGGGACCGGGCCTGAAGCCAGCGGGCTGAAAATCGTGCTTGCCCAGGTGAGGGCACCTGTGTTCTTAGTTCGTTCATGCCCTCCGCCACCCTCGACGCGCGGTTTGCCGCCATCATCGACCTGCTCCACCGGGCGGTGGCGGCCCGCATCGCCGGGGGCGCGCTCGCCGGGCCGCTGATCATCCTGATCTGCGGGCGGCTGCGGCGCATGGCGCGGCGCTTCGCCTCGCTGGCTGCCCGACATGTGGCCGGCCGGCTCCACATCCGCCGCCGCGCGCCATCGCCGCGCCCGGCGCGGCGGCGATCCGGCCCTCCGGGGTGGTATCCACGCGGCCATGCCTGGCTGGTGCGGCTGGTGCCCGCCGCAGCCGGCGGCGGATCGCAGTTGCAGTACCTGCTGGCCGAGCCGGAGATGGCGGACTTCCTCGCCGCCGCCCCGCAGGCGGGCCGCATCCTGCGCCCGCTGTGCCGGGCGCTGGGGATCAGGCCGCCCGAGACGCTGCGCCTGAAGCCGCCGGCCCGGCGGACCCCGGCATCGCCGCCGCCAGCCGCCTCACCCTCCGACCCGCCGCCGGCACCAGCCCTCGCGCCCGGCGCCTGCGGCCCGCCGATTTGCGCCGCGTGAGCGCCAGGGCCGGCGCGCGCCCTGAATGTTCCATATAAGGAACGTATCCCGGCGCACGCTCACCCGCGCTCGGCCGCCTTCGCCGCCTGCCACGCTGCCTCCATCTCATCCAGTGTGGCATCGGCCGGCGTGCGGCCCTCCCGCGCCAGCGCCGCTTCCACCGCGCCGAAGCGCCGGGCGAATTTTTCGTTCGCCGCGCGCAGGCACGCCTCGGGATCAAGCCGCAGCTTGCGCGCCAGGTTGGCCAGCACGAACAGCAGATCGCCGACCTCGTCGGCCAGCCGCGCGGGATCGGCCTCGGGCAGTTCGGCGCGCAGTTCCGCGGCCTCCTCCTCCAGCTTGTCCAGCACGGCGGCGGCATCCGGCCAGTCGAAGCCGACCCGCGCCGCCCGCGCCGTCAGCTTCTCCGCCCGCGTCAGCGCCGGCAGCGCCACCGGCACGCCGGCGAGCGTGCCGTGCTCGGCGCGCGCCGCGCGTTCGGCGCGCTTCTGCACCTCCCACGCATGGGTCTGTGCCGCGGCGCTGCGGGCGGCGGCCTCGCCGAACACGTGCGGATGGCGGCGCACCATCTTGTCGGCGATGGCGGCGGCGACATCGGCGAAAGCGAACCGCCCTTCTTCTTCCGCCATGCGGGCGTGATAGACGACCTGGAACAGCAGGTCGCCGAGTTCGTCCGGCAGCGACGAAAAATCCCGCCGCGCGATGGCGTCCGCGACCTCATAGGCTTCCTCGATCGTATAGGGCGCGATCGTCTCGAAGCTCTGTTCGCGGTCCCACGGGCAGCCGCGCTGCTTGTCGCGCAAGGCTGCCATGATGTCGAGCAGGCGGCGCAGTTCGGCTTCGGCGGTGCTGGGCACGGCGGACTCCCTGGGGCGCGCCCGGCTTTACGCCGGCGCGACGGCGGCGCACCTTACCGCCCGAACGATGCGGGAGGAACGGAAATGGCGCGGGTCGCCATCATCGGAACCGGCTTCATCGGCCGCGCCTGGGCGATCAGCTATGCCCGCGCCGGCCATGACGTGACCCTGTGGGACGGGCAGCCGGACGCGCCGCGCGCGGCGCTCGCCTATATCGACGCGCTGCTGCCCGACCTCGCCACCAACGAACTGCTCGACGACCCGCCGGCGACCGTGCGTGCCCGGATGAGTGCCGCGCCGACCCTGCAGGCGGCGCTGGATGGTGCCGACCACGTGCAGGAAAACACCTTCGAGGACGTGGCGGTGAAGCGCGACATCTTCGCCCGCCTCGACGCCATCGCCGCGCCGCACACGGTGCTGGCCAGTTCCACCTCCGCCATCCTGCCCTCGCTGTTCACCGAGCAGCTCGCCGGCCGGCGCCGCTGCCTGGTCGTGCATCCGCTCAACCCGCCCTATGTCATCCCCGCCGCCGAGGTGGTGCCGGCGCCGTGGACGGATGCCGAAGTGGTGCAGCGCACCGCCGCCTTCCTGCGCGCGGCGGGCCACGCGCCGATCGTGATGAAGCGCGAACTCGACGGCTTCGTGATGAACCGCCTGCAAGGCGCCTTGCTGGAGGAGGCGTTCCGCCTCGTCGCCGGCGGCTACGCCAGCGTCGAGGACGTGGACATCGGCCTGCGCGAGGGGCTGGCGCTGCGCTGGAGCTTCATGGGTCCGTTCGAGACGATCGACCTGAACGCGCCCGGCGGCGTGCGCGATTATGTCGATCGCTATGAGCAGATCTATCGCCGCCTGAATCCCACCATGCGCGAGCACGTCGATTGGCAGCAGGTGCTGCCGGCGGTCGAGGGCGACCGGCGGCGCGCGTTGCCGGCGGAGAAACTCGCCGAGCGGCAGGCATGGCGCGACCGCCGGCTGATGGCGCTGGCGGCGCACAAGCGGCGTGCCGCGCGCGACATCGGGAATTAACGTCAGTCGGAGAATTGGCAGTGGCCAGCAGCAAGAAAGTCATCATCACCTGCGCCGTCACCGGCGCGATCCACACGCCCACGATGTCGCCGCACCTGCCGGTGACGCCGGAGGAGATCGCGGCGGGCGCGGTCGGCGCCGCCGAAGCCGGTGCCGCGATCGTGCATCTGCATGCGCGCGACCCGGAGACAGGCCGCCCCGACCAGTCGCCCGAAGCGTTCGCCCGCTTCCTGCCGCGCATCAAGCAACAAACGAACGCGGTGGTGAACCTGACCACCGGCGGCGCGCCGTTCATGACCGTGGACGAGCGCGTGCGCCCGGCCGCGACGTTCAAGCCGGAAGTGGCCTCGCTCAACATGGGCTCGATGAATTTCGGCCTGTTCCCGATGCTGGCGCGCTACAAGGAATGGAAACACGACTGGGAGCCGAAGGCGCTGGAAGCGTCACGCGATCTCGTGTTCCGCAACACCTTCAAGGACATCGAATTCGTGCTGCGCACGCTGGGCGATGCCGGCACGCGCTTCGAGTTCGAATGCTACGACACCTCGCATCTCTACAACCTCTCGCACTTCCTCGACCGTGGCCTGGTGAAGCCGCCGCTGTTCGTGCAGACGGTGTTCGGCATCCTCGGCGGCATCGGCGCGCACCCCGAGGATGTCGCGCACATGAAGCGCACGGCGGACCGGCTGTTCGGCACGCAGTACAAATGGTCGGTGCTCGGCGCGGGACGCAACCAGTTGCCGGTGGCAGCGATGGCGGCGGCGATGGGCGGCAATGTGCGCGTGGGGCTGGAGGACAGCCTGTGGGCCGGCCCCGGCAAGCTCGCGGAATCGAACGCCCAGCAGGTGCGGCTGGCGCGGCAGATCATCGAGGGCCTGGGGCTGGAGATCGCGACACCGGACGAGGCGCGGGAGATCCTGCAACTGAAGGGCGGGGACAAGGTGGCGTTCTGAGACTCGGCGGTCGGCCGGTTTCGTCGTTGTTGCGGCAAGACGCTCCGACGTTCCCGAAACGCAAAGCGGGCCTTCGCCTACCGCGAAAGGCCCGCTCGTGTTTCAGCGCCCATCAGCGCTCATTCCGGCATCACGCCGGCGAAAACCGCCCGAATTGTGCAGACGTGGAGCAATCACCTCCAGTCAGTTCAGCAGTTATCGACATCCAAACTGCCACGGTGGCGTCATTTTCTGAGCCTCCTGCCACACACCCGAATATAAGCTTTCGTCGCCGGTCGCTCAAGGGGGTCCGCGCTCACGTCGGCCAGAGCACCGCGCACCCGGTCTCTGCCACCGGCTGCGCCACCTTCTCGCCGGCGACCACGTCATCGACCGCGAACAGGTCGTCGGGGTCGTCGATGCCGCGTTCGCGCGCCCGGCCGATGAACGATGACAGCATCAACTGGTGATCGCCTGCGCGGTAATAGACTTTGTTCGGCTGCAGCTTCACCTCCGGCGGCAGCTCGAACCCTGCCAGCGCGTGCGCCAGTTTCAGCCCATCGGTGGTTTTCTCCTGCGCCGCCACCAGGGCGATCGTCATCACCGAGGCAAAGCCGAACCAGTGCCGCGCGGTCGGCACGCGGCCCTCGTTGACCTTGCGGATATCGGCGACGAAATCGGCCACATGCGGCACCTTCGCCTGCTTCCAGTACCACTCGAACAGCCAGGTGCCGATGCGCGCCTGCGGAGGCAGGCCCTCCAGATTCTCCAGTTCCTGCAACGCGCCGCCGACCGCGATGTCGCGGTTGATGCCGAACTGCACGATCTGCTTCAGGCAGTTCACCGCGTCCTGCCCGCCCAGCAGCAGGATCAGCATGTCTGGCCGCGCCGCCCGCGCCTTGATCAGGTAGGCGGAGAAGTCGGTGGTGCCGAGCGGCGTCAGCGCCGCGCCGATCCTGGTGCCGCCCAGTTGCGTGAGATTGGCCTCCAGCCCCGCCTGCAACGTGTGGCCATAGGCATAGTCTGGCGTGATGAAATACCACTTCTTCCCATATTTGCGCGCCAGCAGGGCGGAGGTGGCATTCGCATCCATGCGCGTCGTGCCGCAGACGCGCCAGACGTTCCATTTGCAGTCTTTGCCGGTGATCGGGTCGGTATGGCCGCCGGCGACGATGTGCAGGATGCCGCGCTGGCCCGATACCTGCGCCAATGCCAGCGCGATCGCCGAATTCACGTCACCGATGAGGAAATCGACATGGTCGCGGTCGATCAGCTTGTGCGCCTTTTGCACGCCGGTGCCGACATCGTTGGCCGAATCCTCGACCAGCAGATCCACCCGCCGTCCCTGGATGCCGCCCGCCGCGTTGACGCGCGCGACCGCCAGTCGCGCCCCCGTCACCTCGTTGCGGGCGAGCGCCGCGTAGGCGCCGGTCAGCGGATCGATCATGCCGATGCGCAGCGGTGTCTCGCCGCGCGCGGCAATGATGAACGGAGAAGCAAGCTGGGCGAGTCCGGCCGCCGCGGTCGCCGTGATGACCGAGCGACGCCCGACCCCGCCGGCGATGTGCCGGGCAGTCATGCGCGTCCCTCCCATCCTCGCCGGATCGTGCGCCGGCGAATACGCCCATGACTTCGCACGCGGGCGCGGGCAGCGGCAATAGGCGGCGGTTCAGCCGACCTTGGTGATCGCCCACTTCACCTGTTGCGGCCCGTCCTGATAGCCGGTCAGCACCACCTGCTCGGTGCGCCGCGGCGTCGGGCCGCCGAGATAGATGCTCTCCTCCAGCGTCAGCCGCGCCCCGTCGGCGCGCAGCCGCCAGCCGCTGCCCGAGGGCAGGCGCAGCAGCACCGCCTCGCCGTCCTGCTGCACGCTGGCATCGACCTCGGGGTGCAGATGGAAGCGCACGGCGTAGGGCTGCGGTGTCGCCGCCTCCACCGCGTCCTCGCCACGGATGTCCTCGCCGCTCTCGCTCATGTAGAGGCGGCGGCGATGGGTGGCGCCGAACGGGCGCAGATAGCCGTCGTGGCTTGCCTCCAGCCAGTGCGCGCCGTTCGCCTCCTGCCGCTGCACCTCGACATGCTCGGGCCGCCGTCCGAGCCCCTCGGGGCGGAGTTCGGAGGAGTTGGTGTCGGCGATCACCAGCGTGGAGTGTGCGGCGCTGGCGCGGGTCGCGTCCCGCCATTCGGCGCCGGCGGCCGGCGCGGCGCCGACATTGACGATCATGCGGTCGCGCCCGACCGACAGCTCGAATGACAGCGTGCCGGCATGGGCGAAACGGTCCAGTTTCGGTGGGGCCGGTTCGCCGCAATCGACGATCAGCACACTGCGTCCGGCCTGCAGGCGATGGAACCCGCCCTCGGGCATCGCTGTGGCCGGGCGGCCAGCGCGGCCGGCCTGGTTCAGCGCCAGTTCAATCAGTGTCGTCTGTTCTTCCTTGCTGCCGTTGAACAGTGCCAGCCCGCCATCGCCGTGGCGCAGCCCGCGCAGCACCGGCGCCATGCGCTCGATCGCGCCGGTCAGCACCGAGGGCGGTTGCGCCTGGGCGGCCTGCAGCAGCGTGCGGATCTCGGTCAGGTCCTGCAGCGCGGCGAGCAGTTGCGCCGGGCTGCGTTCGGCATGACAGCCGTCCGGCAGCACCTGCCGCGACACCTCCTGCGGCAGCACGCGCAGCGCGCGGGTCAGGAACGCGGCATGTTCCGGCAGCGCCACCGCTGCCGCGATCAGGCCCTTGAGCGCGGTCAGCGCGCGCGCGTCGAGTTCCTCGGTCGGCAAGGCGGCGGCGAGGCTGCGCGCGTCGGCGACCAGCCGCGCCATCAGCCGCTGGCGGAACCCGTCATCGGCGGAGGCGGCGAAGAAGTCGTAATGGCCGAGCCAGGCGGCGATGCGCGCGCCAGCCACGTCCGGGCGTTGCGCGATCGCGCCCTCGCCGGCACCGTCGATCCATTCCTGCACCAGCGCGCGCGCACGCATCCGCGCCGCATCGGTCCCCAGCGCGCGCAGGTCGCGCAGCCAGGTGAAACCGTGCGCGTAGGAACGCATCAGGTCGGAGCCGGCGACTTCGGCGAACGCGCCCGGACGCAACATTCCCACCGAGCCGCCAAGTTCCAGCTCGCCCTTGAGCAGAGTCGCCCCACGCGCCGGGTCGCCGGGCCAGGGGTCGCGCACCGGCAGCGCCGGCGCGTCCGGGATGCGCGTCATGCGCAACGACGGCAGCCGTGCCAGCGTGCGCCGCGCGTCGCGCATCCAGCGATTCGGGTCGAGCGCCATCACTTCGCCACCCCCCGCAGCCTTGCGATTGCCGCCGCATAGTCGTCCGCGCCGAACACCGCGCTGCCGGCGATCAGCACGTCGGCACCGGCGGCGACGATGTCGGCGGCGTTGGCAAACGTCACGCCGCCATCGACGGCCAATCGGATCGACCGGCCGCCGCGCGCGATCATCTCGCGGATCGCGCCGATCTTGTCGAGTTGCCCGGCGATGAAGTGCTGTCCGCCGAAGCCCGGATTGACGCTCATCACCAGCACGATCTCGACGAGGTCGATCACGTAGTCGAGCACGTCGATCGGCGTGGCAGGGTTCAGCACCACGCCCGGCTTGCAGCCCAGCGCGCGGATCGTCTGCAACGAGCGGTGCAGATGCGGCCCGGCCTCGGGATGCACCAGCATGTGATCCGCGCCGGCCTCGGCGAACGCCTCCAGATACGGGTCGGCCGGCGCGATCATCAGATGCACGTCGAACGGCAGTCGGCAGTGGCGGCGCAGGCTGCCGATCAGCGGCGGGCCGAAGGTGATGTTGGGCACGAAATGCCCGTCCATGACATCGAGATGCAGCCAGTCCGCGCCGGCACGCTCGACCGCGGCCACTTCCTCGCCCAGCCGGGTGAAGTCGGATGCGAGCAGGCTGGGGGCGATCAGCGGGGAAGCGGCGGCAGGCTGCACCATGCGTCGGTTCTAGACGGCGGACTCCGCGCGGCACAAGCGATCAGCGACGAATGAAACGCGCGAGAAAGAACCCGTCCATTCCGCCAATCTCCGCCCACAGCGCCGGTGTCGTGCGCACCCAGCCCTGCGGTGTGATTGCCTCCGCCAGGCCCGGCAGTTCCTCCGCCCGCACCGGATCGGCGACGAGCGGCAGGCGAGCGAGCGCGGTCGCGGCGCGGGCCGGACCTTCCTCCGGCTGCAACGAGCAGACCGCGTAGAGCAGCCGTCCGCCCGGCCGCAGCGCGGCGCAGGCGGCATCCAGCATCCGGTCCTGCTGTGTCGCGAGCGTCGGGATGTCACGTGGGCGCTTGAGGTGCGGCACGTCGGGATGGCGGCGGATGGTGCCGGTGGCGCTGCATGGCGCGTCCAGCAGCACCGCGTCGGCGGGTCGCGGCGGCTGCCAGGAAAGCACGTCGGCGCAGACCGACTCGGCCGTCAGGTGCAGACGGGCGAGATTGTCGCGCAGGCGGGCGAGTCGCGCGGGGTCCCGCTCCACTGCCGTCACCCGCGCGCCCGCCGCCGCAAGCTGCGCGGTCTTGCCACCGGGGGCGGCGCAGAGGTCGAGGACATGCTCGCCCGAGACCGGTGCCAGCAGCCGCGCGGGGAGCGCGGCGGCCGCGTCCTGCACCCAGAACGCCCCCTCGGCGAAGCCGGCCAGTTCGGTCGCCCGCGTCCCGGCCGGGTAGCGCCAGGAGCCGGTGGGCAGGGCCAACCCGCCCTCGGGCGGGGTTGCGCCCGGCGCGAGCGTCAGGTCGAGCGGCGCCTCGCGCTGGTGCGCGGTGGCGATGGCCCGCGCCTCGCTCCCCCAGGCGGTCCACAGCCAGGGCGGGGTGTCGAGTCGCGGTCCGTCCAGTCCCTCCAGCGCCGCCGGCTCGGCAGTCGCGAGGCGGCGCAGCACCGCGTTGACCAACCCCGCGAACGGCGCGAGGCCGTGGGCGCGGGCCAACGCCACCGCCGTCGCGACCGCTGCGTGCGCCGGGGTCTCCAGCAGAAGCAGGCCGGCAGCCCCGATTCGCAGCACATGGCGCACCGGCAGCGGCGGCGCCTTGGCCAGATACGGCTCCAGCGCCGCGTCCAGCGAGCCGAGACGGCGCAGTACTGTGGCCGCCAGCCGATGCGCCGCCGCCCGGTCGCGCGCGGCGAGCGGCGGCAGCGCGTCCAGCGCCTCGTCCAGCGAGCGGTGACGGTCGAGCACGGCAGCAAGCAGGGTCAGGGCGGCGTCACGGGTCGGGTCGGTCATGGGCTGTCCATGACCTGCTCCGCGCCACCGCGCCAGTGGACAACACCGCCGAGTGTCATCAAAGCGTCATGCGACTGCAACACGCCAGTCGTCCGCAGCCCCTAGGTTGCGCCCGGCCGCGCGGCGGCGCATCAGGAGGACGCATGAAGCTCTCGCTTGGATTGCTGGCGATCGCGGTCGCCGGCGCAATTGGCGTGGCACCGGTGGCGGCGCGCGCGCAGCAGCAGATCACCGGTGCCGGATCGACCTTCGTCTATCCGGTCCTGGCGAAATGGTCCGCCGATTACGCCCGCAAGGCCAAGGTGCAGATCAACTACCAGTCGATCGGCTCGGGTGGGGGCATCGCCCAGATCAAGGCGGGGACGGTGGATTTCGGTGCCTCCGACAAGCCGCTGACGCCTGACGAACTCAGTGCCGCCGGCCTTGCGCAGTTCCCGCTGGTGATCGGCGGCGTGGTGCCGGTGGTCAACATCGCCGGCATCGCGGCCGGCAGCCTGACGCTCGACGGCCGCGCGCTGGCGGACATTTTCCTGGGCAAGGTAAAGACCTGGAACGACCCGGAGATCGCCGGCCTCAACCCCGGCGTGAAGTTGCCCGACCAGCGCATCAGCGTGGTGCACCGCTCCGACGGGTCGGGCACGACATTCAACTTCGTCAACTATCTCTCCAAGGTCAGTCCGGAATGGAAGGCCAAGGTCGGCGAGGGCACCTCGGTCGCCTGGCCCACTGGCGTCGGCGGCAAGGGGAACGAGGGTGTTGCGGCCTATGTCGAGCGGCTGAAGGGCGCGATCGGCTATGTCGAGTACGCCTACGTGATCCAGAACAAGATGACCTGGACGGCGATGAAGAATGCCGCGGGCGCAGTGGTGAAGCCGAGCGCGCAGAGCTTCCAGGCGGCGGCGGCGAGCGCGGACTGGGCGCACGCGAAGGATTTCTACCTCGTCATGACCGACGCGCCGGGTCAGGACGCGTACCCGATCGCGGCCACCTCATTCATCCTGATGTACAAGCAGCCCAAGGATGCCGCCCGCGCGAAGCTGGCACTGGACTTCTTCCGCTACGCGCTGGAAGAAGGGCAGGCGACGGCGCAGAGCCTCGATTACGTTCCGTTCCCCGACTCGGTCGTCAGGCAGATCGAAGACTACTGGCACGCCAACATCCATACAAAGTGACCCTGTTTGCGTCGATGAATCCCCAGCGCGAGCTGCCGCACTGATGTCGGCCGCGGTGCAGCAAACGGTCCCCCTGCCCGCGGCCCGGCGCCGACGCGCCGGGGCGCGGGTCGGGGATACCGTATTCGGCGCCCTGGCGAGGGCGGCGGCGCTGCTGGTGCTGGTGCTGCTCGGGCTGACGGCGCTGTCGATGCTGTGGGGCGGGTGGCCGGCATTCCGGACCTTCGGCTGGCATTTCTTCGCCGGCACCGAATGGGACCCGGTGACGCGCCGCTTCGCCGCCCTGGTGCCGATCTACGGCACGCTGGTGACCTCGGCGATCGCCATGGTGATCGCGGTGCCGGTCAGCTTCGGGATCGCGGTATTCCTCACCGAGGTGGCGCCGCGCTGGCTCGCCGGTCCGGTTGCCGCGGCGATCGAGTTGCTGGCCGGCGTGCCCTCGATCATCTACGGCATGTGGGGGTTGTTCGTGTTCGTGCCGTTCATGGCTGATCACGTCGATCCGTGGATCGACGCGAGCCTAGGCACCTTGCCGCTGATCGGCCCGCTGTTCAGTGGTCCGCCGCTCGGCATCGGGATGCTGACCGCGGGGATCATTCTGGCGATCATGGTGGTTCCCTTCGTCAGCGCGGTGATGCGCGATGTGTTCGCGCTGGTGCCACCGCCGCTGCGCGAATCGGCGTTCGCGCTGGGTGCCACGCGCTGGGAGGTGGTGCGCCGCGTGGTCCTGCCGTACACGCGCACCGCAGTGGTCGGTGGCATCTTTCTCGGCCTCGGCCGCGCGCTGGGCGAGACCATGGCCGTGACCTTCGTGCTCGGCAACGCACATGACTTCGCGATTTCGCTGCTGGCACCCGGAAACTCCATCGCCGCCGCGATCGCCAACGAGTTCACCGAGGCGGACAGCGATATCTATCGACAATCCCTGATCGCGCTCGGCTTCGTGCTGTTCATCGTGACCTTCGCGGTGCTGGCTGTGGCGAAGCTGATGCTCCTGCGGCTGGCGCGGCAGGCTGGGCGTTGAGCATGGCGTACTCGCGCGCACTGCACCGCCGACGCCAGGCGACCAACGTGATCGGCCTTGGTGTCGCGACACTTGCGACGCTGTTCGGCCTCGTGTGGCTGGTGTGGATCCTGGGCACCACACTGTACAAGGGTGCCGGCGCGATCGACATGCGCCTGTTCACCCAGATGACGCCGCCGCCCGGCGAGGATGGCGGGCTGCTCAACGCGATCGTCGGCAGCACCGTGATGATCGTGCTGGCCGTGGCATTCGGCACGCCGGTGGGTGTCATGGCGGGCACGTGGCTTGCCGAATACGCCCACGGCCGCGCGATCGCCGAGGCGATCCGCTTCATCAACGACATCCTGCTCTCGGCGCCGTCGATCGTGATCGGCTTGTTCGTCTATGCGCTGGTGGTGCAGCCAAGCGGACATTTCTCTGGCTGGGCGGGCGCGGTGGCGCTGGCGATGCTGCTGCTGCCGGTCGTCGTGCGCACCAGCGACGAGACCATGCGGCTGATCCCCGGCACGCTGCGCGAGGCGGCGCTGGCGCTCGGTGCGCCGAAATGGCGCATGGTCACCAGCGTGATCTGGCCGGCGGCGCGGACCGGCATCTTGACCGGCATCCTGCTGGCGATCGCGCGCATCAGCGGCGAGACCGCACCGCTGCTGTTCACGGCGCTGAACAATCAGTACTGGACCGCGAATCCCGGCAACCCGCTGGCCAATCTTCCTGTGGTGATCTTTCAGTTCGCGCTCAGCCCGTACGACCAGTGGCACAGGCTGGCCTGGGCGGGGGCGCTGCTGATGACTGTGCTGGTGCTGATGTTGAGCGTGAGCGCGCGCGCGGCGCTGGGACGGCGGAAGTGAGCGGAGGCATCATGGCCGAGGCAGAAGCGCGGATTTCGACCTCCCTGACCGGGACGGCGGCCCTGGAGGAATCGGCGCCGCAGATCGCCATCCGCAACCTGGATTTCTTCTACGGCAGCAATCGCGCGCTGAAGGGCATCAACCTGTCGCTGCCGGCGCGTCAGGTGACCGCGATGATCGGCCCGTCAGGCTGCGGAAAATCGACGCTGCTGCGCGTGCTGAACCGCATGTACGACCTCTATCCCAACCAGCGCGCCACCGGCGAAGTGATGATGGAGGGCCGCAACCTCCTCGATGCGAGCATAGATCTCAACGAATTGCGCAGCCGCATCGGCATGGTGTTCCAGAAGCCGACGCCGTTCCCGATGAGCGTATACGACAATATCGCCTTCGGCGTGAAGCTGCACGAGCGGCTGTCCAAGTCCGCAATGGACGAGCGCGTCGAATGGTCGCTGGCACGCGCCGCGCTGTGGGAGGAAGTGAAGGACCGGCTCGGCAGCTCGGCGATGGGCCTGTCGGGCGGCCAGCAGCAACGGCTGTGCATCGCGCGCACCATCGCCGTGCGGCCGGAGGTGATCCTGCTCGACGAGCCGACCAGCGCGCTCGATCCGATCAGCACGCTCAAGATCGAGGAGCTGATCGACGAACTCAAGCGCGACTTCACCATCGTCATCGTCACGCACAACATGCAGCAGGCCGCGCGCTGCGCCGATCAGGTGGCGTTCTTCTACCTCGGCGAACTGGTCGAGGCTGGCAGTGCCACGCAGATGTTCACAGCGCCACGCGAACGCCGCACGCAGGACTACATCACCGGCAGGTTCGGATGAGCCGCACCCATCCCTTCGCGACCGGAGACGCCTGATGCCAGAGTCCACTGAGCACATCGTCAAGAGCTACGAACAGGAGCTGCACCGCCTACGCTCTCTGATCACCGAGATGGGCGGGCTGGTGGAGAGCGAGGTGGCGCTCGCCTGCCAGGCCGTGATCGATCGCGATGACGCGGCGGCCGCCAGCGTGGTCGAGGCGGATCCGAAGGTGGATGCGCTGGAGCAGCAGATTCAGCAATTCGTCATCCGCATGTTGGCGCTGCGGCAGCCGATGGCGCAGGATCTGCGCCTGATCGTCGCCGGCCTGCGCATCACCGGCGACCTGGAACGCATCGGCGACTACGCCGCCAATGTTGCCAAGCGCAGCATGGTCCTTGGGCAGTTCACGCTGCCATTCGCGCTCACCGGGCTTGCCAACATGGGCCGGCTGGTGCAGCAGAGCCTCAAGACCGTGATCGACGCGATCGGCGAGGAGGACACGGATGCCGCGGTGCAGGTCTGGCGCTCCGACGAGGAGGTTGACGGCATCTACAACGCCCTGTTCCGCGAACTCATCACCTACATGATGGAAGATCCGCGCAACATCACGCCCTGCACGCATCTTCTGTTCATCGCCAAGAACCTGGAGCGCATCGGCGACCACGCCACCAACATCGCCGAGACGCTGTACTACGCCGTCAAGGGCGAGCCGCTCGCCGGAATCCGGCCCAAGGGCGACACCTCCGCCTATGCGGTGGTGCGCCCGCCAAGCGAATAACCCGAGGGGAACCCCGATGCGCGACACTGCGTCGCAGATGTCAAAACCGCTGGTGCTGGTGGTCGAGGATGAGGCCGCGCTGGCCACCATGCTGCGCTACAATCTCGAAAAGCAGGGCTTCCGCGTGGAGGAGGCTGCGGACGGGCAGGAGGCTCTGGACAGGGTCGCCGAGTCGCAGCCCGACCTCGTGCTGCTCGACTGGATGCTGCCGGCAATGTCGGGCATCGAGGTGTGCCGCCAGTTGCGCCGGCGCAGCGCGACGCGCGACCTGCCGGTCATCATGGTGACCGCCCGCACCGAGGACCAGGACGCGGTGCGCGGCCTGAACACCGGCGCCGACGACTACATCACCAAGCCGTTCAACATCGACGCGCTGCTGGCGCGGATGCGCGCGCTGCTGCGCCGCGCCAACGCGGTGCCGGCCAAGGCGCGGCTGGCGTTCCACGACCTCGCGATGGACCTGGCCGTGCATCGCGTGCAGCGCAACGGCCGCACCATACATCTCGGCCCGACCGAGTTCCGCCTGCTGGAGTTCTTCATGCAGCACCCGCGGCGTGTGTTCTCGCGCGAGGAACTGCTCGACGCCGTCTGGGGCCGTGACATCCATGTCGAGCCGCGCACGGTCGATGTTCACATCCGCCGGCTTCGCAAGGCGATCAACGGCGAGGGCGAACTCGACGTGGTGCGCACCGTGCGCGCGGCCGGCTACGCGCTCGACACCGAGGCGCGGTAGCGTCACGCATCGCCCATGTCCATGGCCGGCGGCAGCGAGGCGAGCAGCGCAGCCAGCAGCACCAGCAACAGGCCGACGGCCGCCTCCGCGGCGACACTGCGCGCGAGGGCGCGCTGCATCGCACCTGAATCGCCGCTGGTGAATATCCGGGGCACGAGACGCAGGCGATGCCGCGCGGCCATCGCCAGCAGCACCGCGAATAGTCCCGTCTTGCCGAGGGCCGTCCAGCCATAGGCGGTCTCGAACAGCCCCCGCGCGCCGCCCAGCAGCACCGTACCCTGGTAGGCCGCGCTGCCCGCCAGCGCCACGGTGCAGACCACGCCGAGCCAGGAAAACCGCCGCGCCAGCACAGCGCCCGCGGCCGGCGGCACGGCGCGCAGCGTCAGCGCCAGCGGCAGCAGCCCACCGAGCCATGTGCCGGCGGCAAGCAGATGCAGCAGTTCGCAGGCGACCAGCGGGCCGACACGACCCTCCATGGCCCAGCCGTGCAGATGCAGCGGCTGTAGCGCGGCCGCCAGCCAGCACGCCGCCAGCGCCGGGCGGGCCGCTCCCCACCAGTGCAGAAGGGCGGCCAGCGCCAGCGCAACGAGTTGCGCGGCCAGCACGTGCCCGAACCAGGTCGCGGCGAGCACGGTCGGCACCGCCGCGACGCTGTCCGCCAAGCTCCGGGCCTGCAGCGCCAACAACGCGGCACCCGCCGCCAGTCCGGCGCCGAGGCTGATCGATATGGTCCGCCGGGCCGGGGCCGCGGCGAACAGCACGCCGAACAGCGCCGCCCCGGCCGCCGACAGCACCGCCGCGACGAAGGCGCCGCGGGACAGGACGAGCAGGACGCTCAGGGCATTACCGCGAAGTGGAAATGCCCCTCGGTCTTGTGGGTGTCCACCGAGACGGCGTGCCACGTCACCGTGTACCCGCCGGACGGCAGGGGCTTCAGCGGCAGCAGCAGGCGCGTGGAGTCATGCGGGTCGGCGTGCAACGGCGCGGCTGCCATCGACTTGCCGGTGGGATCAGTCACCGCGACGCGGCAGAACGCGGGTTCCACTGCTTCGGAAAATGTCAGTGACAGTTGCTTCGGCGAGTCAGTGACAGTGCTGCCGACCGCCGGGTCGGCGACGCGCAGCAGCGCGTGGGCGATGGCGGGCGCAGCCGCGCCGAGTCCGAGGACCAGGGTCGCGGCGGTGATCAGCATGTGACGACGCATCGCGTCTCTCCTTGCGCGGAGGATTGCTCGCTTGATCTGAAACGGGCAGCAGCCGGCGCTGCGGCGCCGGCGGGCCCAGGCTCGCGGTTCAGATCAGGCGCGGCGGTCCGCGCGCATAGGCGCTGACGAGGACACGGTCGGGCGGCGCCCCGGCCGGCGGCGGCAGGGGCGGATGCCAGCCCGCCGCGGCCGGAGCGGCCAGTGCGAAGGCGGGCGGGGCCAGCAGCATCCCGGATTGCGCGATCGCCTGGCAAAGCGGACAGATCGTGCAGGCGGGCGGCGGCTGGTGGTCGGGTGCCTCGCCGGGATGACAGATCGAGGCGGCGACCAGCCGGTCCACCGTGTCGGCCGGTGCGGCGAGCGGCAGCACGATGCTCGCGGTTGCCAACTGCACCGCGAGCGCGACCATTGCCAGCAACAGGCCCGCATGACGGCGCGGCGCGCGGGAGGTCGACGACCGGCTCATGTCGCGCCCGGCTGTAGTCCGCGTTCCGACGAAACGTCAACCTTGCGCGCCACGGCTGAGGCCCGGCGGAACGTGGTTCGCCCGGCATCTTGTGCATGGCAGCCGCGTGTGGCGGGCGCGGCGGTTCCAGCCTAAGTCCCCGGCAATGGACGCCCAAGCCAGCTCCGACGCGCCCACCCACCCCGCCGAGGCGCTGCCCAATTACAGCCATGCGCAGATCCTGCGCGTCATCACCGGCATCCTGCTGTGCATTCTGCTCGCCGCCATCGACCAGACCGTGGTGGTGCCGGCGGTGCCGGCGATCGCCGCCGAGCTGCACGGGTTCAGCCATCTCGCCTGGATCGTCTCCGCCTATCTGCTGACCTCGACATCGGCGACGCCGATCTACGGGCGGCTGTCGGACATCTATGGCCGGCGCGCGCTGCTGCTGCCGGGCATCGTGGTGTTCGTGATCGCCTCGGTGCTGTGCGGCTTCGCGCAGACACTGTGGCAGCTGATCGCGTTCCGCGCGTTGCAGGGCATCGGTGGCGGCGGGCTGATGGCGATGGCGCAGGCAGCGATCGCGGACGTGGTGGCGCCGCGCGAGCGCGGCAAATACCAGGCCTACATGGCCGGCACCTGGGGCGTCGCCAGCGTCGCCGGGCCGATCCTGGGCGGCTGGATGACCGATCAGTGGTCGTGGCGCTGGATCTTCTGGATCAACCTGCCGATCGGCGTGGCGGCATTCGTGTTGAGCAGCCGTGCGCTGAAGCTGTTGCCGGTGCGTCGGCTGCCGGTGCGGATCGACTATGCCGGCGCGGCGTTGCTGACCGCCTTCGTCACCGCGATCCTGCTGGTGATGAGCTGGGGCGGCAGCGAATATCCCTGGCGTTCGCCGCAGGTCGCGCTGACCGCGGCGGCGGGGTTGCTGCTTTTGGCGGCCCTGGTATGGCGCGAGCAGACGACGGCGGATGCGTTGGTGCCGCCGCGGCTGTTCGCCAACTCCGTGTTCTCGGGCGGCGTGTTCATCGCGGCGCTGACCGCGGGGGCGATGTTCGGCGGCACGTTTTTGCTGCCGCTGTTCTTCCAGTTGCTGCACGGCGCCGACGCCTCCGCCTCAGGCACATTGATCGTGCCGTTCCTCGGCTCCAACGTCGTCGGTGCCTATGTCTCGGGGCAACTTGCGCGCCGCATGGGGCGGGCGAAGCCGATCGTGCTGGGCGGGCTGGCGATGGCGGCGGCGGGGTTCACGCTGCTGGCGATGCTGGGCGCGCGCAGCGGGCACGCAAGTTCGGTGACGGCGATGCTGGTGGTCGGCTTCGGCATCGGCATCGTCATGCCGGCGAGTCTGGTGATGGTGCAGAACGCGGCGCAGCGGCGCGACGTGGGGGTGGCGACCGGCACGCTGCTGTTCCTGCGCGCGATGGGTGCCGCGCTCGGCAGCACGCTGGTCGGCGCGTTGCTGTCCGGCCGCTTCGCGTCGGGGCTGGCGGCGCGCGGGGTGGCCGAGCGCATCGACCTCGGCGCGCTGCGCCAGCATATCGGCCCTGCCCTGGCCCCGGCGACCCGCGCGGCGGCGGAGGCGGCGCTGGTCGGCGCCTTCCACCTCGCCTTCCTGGTCTGTGCCGGGCTCGCGGCCGCGGCGTTCGTGGCCGGCCTCGCACTCGCCGATCTGCCGTTGCAGTCCAGCGCGCGGCGGTGATCAGGCGACCGCGGTGCGCGGCGCCGGCGCGGCTGCGACCCAGTAGCGCGCGCCGGTCGTCGCGAGCCGCAGCGTCAGCGTCGCCGGGCGCGGCAGGGCCGGCAGCGCCAGCTCGGCGTTCCCGTCCGTCCAGCGCCACCCATCCTCCGCCGCGTGCCAGCCGGCACCGAAGGCCGCCTGCGCCAGCGGCCGGCCGCCGAGACGCAGCATCGCCACGGCCACGCCGAGCAGGCGCCGGTCCTCGCCCAGTCCGAGCCACGCAGGCACGAAGCAGCGGCTGCGCAGGGTCAGCCGCCGCGTCCCCGCAGGCAGGCGCCAGCGTCCGGGGGCCGTCGGTGCCAGGGGCGCACCGTCCGCCAGCACCGTCAGCCCGGCTTCCTCGGTCATCGCGTGGCCCAGCACCGCGGCGCGCGCCAGGACATGCGCGTGCGCCGCCGCGACCCGCGCGCCGCCGAGCAGCAGCGGCGCGCAGGCCCGCTCATCCCAGGCCGCCGGCGCGGCAAGATCGAGATGCAGTGGCCGCACGCCGGCCTCGCCGTCGAATATCGCGCGGTTGCCGGTATCGAGGTAGCTCTCGGCCGGCAGCCCCTCGGCCAGCAGCACGGCATGGCGGTCGAGTTCGACATGGTGGTAGCTGACGGCGCGAGGGAATTCCTGCGTCACGGTGGCGCCGTTCAGCAGCGCCCGGGCCTGGATCAGCCTGCCGTCGAGCAGGATCGCGTGGTCGGGCGAGAGCCACAGGTCGCGCGCCGGAACCCCCTCGGCCAGCGCGCCACGCGCGATGCGGACCGGCGCCGCCTGTTGCGGTTGCGGGTGGTGGGCCAGATCGACCCGCGTGCCGCCGACCCAACGCACGCGGGCCGGTCGCCATGTGCCGTCCTGGCACGCCAGCACCGAATCGCCCGCCGCCAGCGTCTCCACCGCCCGCTCGCCGTCCGGCGTGGCCAGGAGCGTGCCGGCGGCGTAGCAGGCGTACTCCAGCGTCACCAGCGTGCCGCCGCCGGCGCGGCCGTCGTTGGCAAGCAGCAATCCGGCGTCCGGGTAGCTGCCTGAAAGTTGCTCCGTGAAGCTGCTGCCGCCCTGCGTCACTGTGAGGACGTCGGAGAGGGGATCGATCGTCGCCGAACCGCCGCCGACGAAGGGCAGCGACGCCAGGTCGATCTGTCCCCAGTTGTGCAGCACGGTTCCGCTGGCAGTGCCGCCGCCGCTGATGACCTCCCAGCCGCCGCTGTTCACCGTGACGCCCGTGGCCGTCGCGCCGCTCAGCAGGAGCAACTCGCCGTCCGCGTTCACCGCCGTATTCACGACGGTACCGCCACCGAACACCTCGACCCAGCCGGGGTCGGGGGCGGCGCTGACGACATATTGGTCGCTGCCGACGATCGTGTTGATGGCCGTGGCGCCTGGACGGACGTACAGCCAGCCGCCCGAGATCGTCGTGTCGAGCGCTTCGTAGCCACTGATCACGTACAGGGAGTCGGGGTAAGTGATCGTCATGCCGCTATTTGGCGTGCCGGAGGAAACGAAATAATTGGTCATTCCTTGAACGCTCCGTCAGAAAGTGTGCTTATCACGGGCCGCGCACAGCTTCGGCCCCCCGCGCCGCGGGGCGACCGGGTCGGCGTCGATGCCGTGGTGATCAGATCGGACGAAGCTATGGCGGGCCTTGGCCGGTGCGGTCGTCGTGCGTCAGCCGGGTCCCGGAAGCCATTCTCGCCCATCTCCTTCGTGGCGCGCGGCGCGTCCGGCCATGGACATCGGCTGGCCGGTCACGCACAGTTGCGTGAGCGCAGAGGCTAAATTGTCGTTTCAGG
The DNA here is from genome assembly GCA_021818505.1 of Pseudomonadota bacterium. Lineage (GTDB taxonomy): Bacteria > Pseudomonadota > Alphaproteobacteria > Acetobacterales > Acetobacteraceae > JAFKFJ01. The sequence continues at coordinate 7,391 of JAKADX010000041.1, read as the reverse complement.
AATGGCAACCGAATCGCGCTTGTCGCGCGCGCTAGGTCCGCGGCTCGCGCTTGGCCAGCGGCACCGAGAATTGCGGCTCGGTGTCCCAGGGGAACAGGATCCAGGTGTCCTGCGACACCTCGGTGACGAAGCTGTCCACCATCTCCTTGCCCGCCGGCTTGGCATAGACGCAGGCAAAATGGGCCCGCGGCAGCAGGCCGCGCACCACGCGCGCGGTGGTGCCGGTGTCCACCAGGTCATCGACGATCAGGAAGCCCTCGCCGTCGCCGGCAGCGGTGGGGGCCTTGGTCACGCCCGGCTCACCCTTGCGCTCCTCGTCGTAGGTCACGACCGAGACGCTCTCGACCAGCCGCACCTCAAGCTCGCGGGCGATGATGGCAGCCGGGATCAGCCCGCCGCGCGTCACCGCGACGATGCCCTTGAGCGGCCGCAGGCCCATCAGCCGCCATGCCAGCGCGCGCGCGTCGCGGTGCAACTGGTCCCAGGTCACCGTGTAGTAATGCGTCGCCATCAGAACATCCGTCCCCCGTCGGGCACCACGAAATCCGGCCGCAGCAGCACCACCGCGCCCTCGGCATCCGGCACGCCGAGTGTGAGCACCTCGGAGGCGAAGCCAGCAATCTTGCGCGGCGGGAAGTTCACCACTGCCAGCACCTGCCGGCCGATCAGCCGATCCGGCTTATAGTGGACGGTGATCTGGGCGGAGGACTGCTTCACGCCAAGCTCGCCGCCGAAGTCGATCCACAGCTTGAGAGAGGGTTTCCGCGCCTCCGGGAACGGCCGCGCGTCGCGCACCGTGCCGACCCGGATGTCCAGCCGATCGAAGTCCTCGATGCTCGCCAAGCGCCCGATCCCTTCCACTGGCGCGGCTGTATCACGCGAATCGGTGCGGTTGCCAATGCGGCGCGCGCGTGTCAGCAGTTTCGCCCTGCACGATCGGAGCCTGCCTGCAATGCGCGACTTCCACCTGCCCGGCCGCAGCGCCGCCTATGCCGCGAACGCCATGGCGGCAACCTCGATGCCGTCGGCCACACTGGCCGCGCTGGACGTGATGCGGGCGGGCGGCAACGCGCTGGACGCCGCCGTGGCGGCGGCGGCGGTGCTGGCGGTCGTGGAGCCGCATTCGACCGGCATTGGCGGGGATTGTTTCTGTCTGTACGCGCCGGCCGGGCAGCACAAGGTGATCGCGCTGAACGGCTCCGGCCGCGCGCCGGCGGCGGCCAGCATCGACTGGTTCGAGGCACGGGGGATCACCGCGATCGACTCCGCCTCGCCGCACGCCGTGACCATCCCCGGGGCGGTCGGCGCGTGGGAGGCGCTGGTGCGCGCGCATGGCACGAAGGGGCTGGACGAGTTGCTGCAACCGGCGATCCGTTTCGCCGAGGAGGGTTTTCCGGTCACGCCGCGCGTCGCCGCCGACTGGGCGCGCAATCTGGAGAAGCTGCGCGCCGCCGGCGCGGCGGCGTTCCTGCCCGGCGGCGCCGCGCCGCAGGTCGGCGACCGTTTCGTGCAGCCGCGGCTAGCGGCGACGCTGCGCGCCATTGCACGCGGCGGCGCGCGCGCCTTCTACGAGGGCGATATCGCCGCCGACATCGTCGCCACCCTGCGCGCGCGCGGCGGGCTGCATACCGAGGCGGATTTCGCCGCCGGCCTGCACGGCGCCGAATTCGTTGCGCCGATTCGCATCGGCTGGCGCGGCCATGAGGTCTGGCAGTGTCCGCCCAACGGTACCGGCGTGATCGTGCTGATGCTGCTGGGCATCCTGGATGGCTGGGATCCCGCACCGGACGGGCCGATGGGGGTCACGCGCCTGCACCGGCACCTGGAGGCGGCGCGGCTGGTCTATCGCGACCGCGACGCCTTCATCGCCGATCCCGCGCAGGTCGAGGTGCCGGTCGCCCGCCTGACCGATCCGGCCTATCTGGCCTCGCTGCGCGCGCTGATCCGCGACGACGCGGCGATGGCCGCGCCGCCGCGCGCCGGGGAGGCGGAACTGCCGGCGCATCGGGACACCGTCTATCTCTGCACCGTGGATCGCGACGGCAACGCGTGCAGCTTCATCAACTCGCTCTACAGCAATTTCGGCTCCGGCATCGTGGCCGAGGGCAGCGGCGTGATGTTGCAGAACCGTGGCCAGGGCTTCCGTTTCGAGCGCGGACACCCGAACTGCATCGCGCCCAACAAGCGCCCGATGCACACCATCATTCCCGGGATGCTGACCAAGGACGGCGAGGCGGTGATGCCGTTCGGCGTGATGGGCGGCCCATTCCAGCCGATGGGCCAGACGCTGTTCCTGACCAACCACATCGACTACGGCCTGGACGTGCAGGAGGCGCTGGACCTGCCGCGCGTCTTCGCTTTCGGCGGCAAGGTGGAGGCGGAGGCGGGCGTGCCGCTTTCGGTGCTGGACCGGCTGGCGCGGCTCGGCCACGACACGGCGCGCGCCGCGCTGCCGCTGGGCGGCGGCCAGGCGATCCGTATCGACCGCGAACGCGGCTGCCTGATCGGCGGATCGGACCCGCGAAAGGATGGGTGCGCCCTTGGCTACTGATCCCTGCGACCTGTCGGCGATTGCCGCGCGGCGGCTGATCGGGACGAAACAGCTCTCGCCCGTCGAACTCCTCGACTCCTGCATCGCCCGCATCGAGGCGGTGGACCACGCCGTCAACGCCATCGTGGCGCGTGACTTCGAGCGGGCGCGGACGGCGGCGCTTGCGGCGGAGCAGGCGGTGATGCGCGGCGGGGCGCTCGGCGCGCTGCACGGTCTGCCGGTGGCCATCAAGGACTTGGAGGAAACGGCGGGACTGCGCACCACCTTCGGCAGCCCGCTGTTTCGCGACAACGTGCCGGGCGCGGACGAGCGCAGCGTGGCCAGCCTGCGCGCTGCGGGTGCGATCGTGCTGGGCAAGAGCAACACGCCGGAATTCGGCGCCGGCGCCAACACGCGGAACGCTGTCTATGGCGCCACCGGTAATCCATTCGACCCGATGAAATCCTGCGCCGGCTCCTCCGGCGGATCGGCGGTGGCGCTGGCGACCGGGATGGTTCCGCTGGCGAGCGGCAGCGACATGGGCGGGTCCTTGCGCAACCCCGCCGCGTTCTGCGGCATCGTCGGCTTCCGCCCCTCGCCGGGCCTGGTGCCGAGCGAGCGGCGCGGGCTGGGCTGGTCGGCGCTGTCGGTCAACGGGCCGATGGCGCGCAGCGTCGAGGACGTGTGCCTGATGCTCTCGGCGATGGCCGCGGACGATGCGCGCGACCCGCTGGCGGCGCCGCTGGTGGACTCGTTCCATCCGCCGCGCGCGGTGGACCTGTCGGGACTGCGCGTCGCGGTCACGCCGGATTTCGGCTTCGCACCGGTCGAGCGCGGGGTGCGCGAGCGGTTCGCCGCCGTGACCGCCGCGATCCGCCACCTGTTCGCCGCGGCCGACGACGCCGCACCCGATTGCAGCGGTGCGGACGACGCCTTCGCGGTGCTGCGCGGGGTCAGCTTCCTGGCTGCGCACGAGGAGAAGGTGCGCAATCACCCCGACCAGGTCGGCCCGAACATCCACGCCAATGTCGCCGAGGGGATGACTTACACGGCGGCCGACGTGGCGCGGGCGGAGGCTGCGCAGACGGCGATCTACCGGCGCTGGCAGGATTTCTTCAAGCAGTTTGACTTAATAATCGCGCCGGCGATCGCGATCACGCCGCGCCCGTGGCGCGAGCTGTTCCCCGCCGAGATCAATGGCGTGCGGTTGCGCAGCTACTACTACTGGCTGGCGCTGGCCTATGCCGTGACGCTGCCGGGCCATCCCTCGGTCTGCGTGCCGGCCGGGCTGGACGCGGCCGGGACGCCGTTCGGGGTGCAGGTGATCGGGCCGCGCCGCGGCGATGCGTTCGTGCTGGGGGCCGCGGCGGCGTTGCAGGCAGTGCTGCCGGCGCGGCCGGTGCCGGACCTCGCACGGTTGCGTGCCGCGCCGCCGCTGCGGGAGGCCGAAGGCTTCCTCGGCTTCGGTTGAGGTGTTAGGCAGCACCGCGATCCCGCAGGAGCATCGCCATGAGTGCCATCGCTGACATCGTCGCCCGCGAAATCCTCGACAGCCGCGGCAATCCGACCATCGAGGTCGATGTGACGCTGGATAGCGGTGCGACGGGTCGCGCCGCGGTGCCCTCCGGCGCTTCCACGGGCGCGCACGAGGCGGTGGAACTGCGTGACGACGATGTCGCACGCTTCGGCGGCAAGGGGGTGCGGCAGGCGGTGGCCAATGCCGAGGGGCCGATCCTGGACGCGATCGCCGGAATGGAGGCGACCGAGCAGGTGTGCATCGACCAGGCACTGATCGACCTGGACGGCTCGCCCAACAAGTCCCGACTGGGCGCGAATGCCATCCTCGGCGTCTCGCTCGCGGTCGCCAAGGCGGCGGCCGCGGACCTGGACGTGCCACTCTATCGCTATGTCGGCGGTGTGTTCGCGCGCACGCTGCCGGTGCCGATGATGAACATCCTCAACGGCGGCAAGCACGCCGACAATCCGATCGACATCCAGGAGTTCATGATCCAGCCGGTGGGTGCCGCGAGCGTTGCCGAGGCAGTGCGCATGGGCGCCGAAGTGTTCCACACGCTGAAGAAGGCACTGCACGCCGCCGGCCACAACACCAATGTCGGCGACGAGGGCGGCTTCGCGCCAAACCTGAAATCCGCCGACGAGGCGCTGGGCTTCATCGTCCGCGCCATCGAGAAATCCGGCTACCGGCCGGGTGAGGACATCGTGCTGGCCCTCGATCCGGCGGCCTCGGAATTCTACAGGGACGGCAGGTATCATCTCGACGGCGAGGGCAAGGTGCTCGATAGCGCGGAGATGGTCGAGTACCTCGCCGATCTCGCCGCGCGCTATCCGATCGTCTCGATCGAGGACGGGCTGGCCGAGGACGACTGGGACGGGTTCGCGCTCATGACGCAGCGTTTGGGCCAGAAGCTGCAGATCGTCGGCGACGATATCTTCGTCACCAACCCCGAGCGGCTGGCGCGCGGCATCGCCGGGCGCAGCGCCAACGCGATCCTGGTGAAGGTGAACCAGATCGGCACGCTGACCGAAACGCTGGAAACGGTGGAGATGGCGCACCGCGCGGGCTGGCGGACAGTGATCAGTCACCGTTCGGGCGAGACCGAGGACGCCACCATCGCCGATCTCGTCGTGGCCTGTAACTGCGGCCAGATCAAGACCGGCAGCCTGGCGCGCAGCGACCGCACCGCCAAATACAACCAGCTCATCCGCATTGAGTTGGAGCTGGGTCCGGCGGCGCAGTTTGCCGGGCGCAACATCCTCCGCCGCTGACCGCTACGGGATCGAGAAATTGAAGTTCAGGCCCGGCGTCGGCGCGTAATAGACCGGCGGCGGAGGCGGCGGTGGCGGCGGGTAGTACGCCGGCGGCGGCACATAATAGGCGGGCGGTGGCGCCGCATAGACCCATGGATGGTAGCCCCAGGGGTGGAAATCGTGCCGGTACCAGCCGCCATGCCAGCCGCGCCAGTCGTGGTGCCAGTCCGCCCTCGCCGGTGCCGCGGCGAGGCTCAGGGCCACGGCCGCGGCGGCGGACAGGATGAATGCGCGAGCCGACATGACGCTGCTCCTTGTGTTCGGTCGTTGCCGACCTCGAGGACAGCGAAACTTGGGATGGTGGCGAAACCTCGGCAAGAGTTTGCCGATACCGCGACGCCGGGTTTCGTGTTTTAGTGGCGTCGGCGCATGGGGAGAATCGCGCGGATGCAGGTCGGGCGGATGGTGCGGCGCAAGCTGCGGGCGGTGGCGGCGCCGGCCGTGTTCCTGCTGCTGGTCGGCTACTTCCTGTGGAACGCAACCCAGGGCGCGCACGGGCTGCACACCGCTGGTGAGCGCCAGCAGGACCTCGCCGCGGCGCAGGCGGAACTGGCACAGGCGAAGCTGGAGGCGGCGACGTGGGAGCGCCGGGTCGGCGGGCTGCGCAGCCGCATCGATGGTGACGCGCTGGACGAGCGGGCGCGGGCGATGCTGAACCTCTCCGACCCGCAGGACGTGATCGTGCCGTACGCCAAGGGCAAGCGCCTGTTCTGAGCACGGCAACGACGCTGCGATTTTCGCCCGCGAGGGGCAAGAAAACATCAGTCCCGCCGCCGCGCCAGCAATGCCGGGACCGCCGTGCCGGCCCTCGCGCCCGCGTGCCAGACAGTTAACCACGATCCGGTTCACAGCCGCTATTGCATTGCACAAACAGTCTTTTCGGTCTGCTTTGCGCTTGCCGGCAGTCCGCCCTGTGCTAGGTGTGCCGCGATCCAGGTCCAGGTGAGCGGAGCAGCGGCGATGGCGCAGGCGGCGGCCGAGGCGAAGAAGCGGGGCAAGGGACGGGAGAGCGGGGAGGCGGTCAGCACCGAGGCGGCGCGGGAACGACTGCTGCGCGCCTACCACGACATGCTGCTGATCCGCCGCTTCGAGGAAAAGGCGGGCCAGCTTTACGGCATGGGACTGATCGGCGGGTTCTGCCACCTCTATATCGGCCAGGAGGCCGTGGTGGTGGGAATGCAGATGGCGCTCGGGCCTGGCGACCAGGTCATCACCTCCTACCGCGACCATGGCCACATGCTGGCCACCGGCATGGACCCCAAGGGCGTGATGGCGGAACTGACCGGCCGCGCCACCGGCTATTCCCGCGGCAAGGGCGGGTCGATGCACATGTTCAGCAAGGAGAAGAACTTCTTCGGCGGGCACGGCATCGTCGGCGCGCAGGTCAGCCTGGGCACCGGGCTGGCGTTCAGTAATTGGTACCGCAGCAACGACCGCGTCTGCCTGACCTATTTCGGTGAAGGCGCGTCCAACCAGGGGCAGGTGTATGAGAGCCTGAATCTCGCCGCGCTGATGAAGCTGCCCTGCGTCTATGTCATCGAGAACAACAAGTATGGCATGGGCACGAGCGTGGAGCGCGCCTCCGCCTCCCGCGATCTGTCGAAGAACGGCGCGCCCTGGGGCATTCCGGGGATGCAGGTGGACGGGATGGACGTCGAGGCGGTGCACGTCGCGGCCGAGCAGGCGGTGGCGCATTGCCGCGCCGGCCGCGGCCCATATCTGCTGGAGGTCAAGACCTACCGCTATCGCGGTCATTCGATGTCCGACCCCGGCAAGTACCGCACGCGCGAGGAAATCCAGAAGATGCGGACCGAGCGCGATTGCATCGAGGGTGCGCGGCAGCGGCTCGAATCGCTCGGCGTGGACGAGGCGGAGCTGAAGCGCATCGACGACGCGATCAAGCGGCAGGTGCAGGAGGCGGCGGATTTCGCGCAGACGAGTCCTGAGCCCGATCCGGCGGAACTGTGGACCGACGTGTTGCTGGAGGGCTGAGCGCATGCCGACCCAGATCCTGATGCCGGCGCTGTCGCCG
>JAKADX010000040.1 GCA_021818505.1 Pseudomonadota bacterium | reverse complement strand
CAAACCAAACCCAGCCCATCCCAAACACCATAGCTCACGCTACAGCCATAGAGACGCCGCCAACGTATCCCTTCCATCCAGATTTAGTTGTCAAGGAACAACCCGCTGCCGGGACCGGCGGCGCCGCTGTTCGGCGGCGTTCGTCGGTGGGGCGCTATCTAGGCGCGGCCGGCCCCCATGTCAACGCCGTGACAGCGCTTCGACGGCAGTCCGAAAACCGAGGAAATCCGGGAAATCCTTCCCTTCGCCCCGGCGAAGCTACCCCAGGGGCGGCCGCGCGGTCTGTCGCCGGCGCCATTACCAAATAGCATAGCTTGGTGGGTTGCCATGCTCTCCGCGCCTTGCCATCGGCGGGCGAGGCGCTGCGACGCCCCACCCGCCGTCACAAATTCAGGCCGCCTCGGCCATCCGCCCGTTGATAACGAGGCCTTGCGGACCTGCCGAGACATGCACGGATTCACCATCCCTGACCGCCCCCTCCAGGATCAGCCCGGCGAGCGGGTTCTGCAGGCTGCGCTGGATCACCCGCTTGAGCGGCCGGGCCCCGTAGACCGGATCATAGCCTTCGCTCGCCAGCCAGTCCTGGGCGCCGCGGTCGAGTTCCACGGTGATCTTCCGGTCGGCGAGCAGGGCACGCAGGCGCTGCAACTGGATGTCCACGATCGCTGCCATGTCGCTGCGCTGCAGGCGGCGGAACAGGACGATTTCATCAAGCCGGTTGAGAAATTCCGGCCGGAAATGCGCCCGCACCACCTCCATCACGCCGCGATAGGCCATCGCAAGGTCTGCCCCGTCCGGCTGCGCGGCAAGGATGTCGCTGCCCAGGTTGCTGGTCAGCACGATGATGGTGTTACGGAAGTCGACCGTCCGCCCCTGCCCGTCGGTCAGCCGCCCGTCATCGAGCACCTGCAGCAGCACGTTGAACACGTCCTCGTGCGCCTTCTCGACCTCGTCGAACAGGATGACCTGGTACGGCCGCCGCCGCACCGCCTCGGTCAGCACCCCGCCTTCCTCGTAGCCGACATAGCCGGGCGGGGCGCCGATCAGCCGGGCGACGGAGTGCTTCTCCATGAACTCGCTCATGTCCACGCGCACCATCGCCCGCTCGTCGTCGAACAGGAATTCCGCAAGCGCCTTGCAGGTTTCCGTCTTGCCCACGCCCGTCGGTCCGAGGAAAAGGAAGCTGCCGATCGGCCGGTTCGGGTCCTGCAGCCCGGCGCGGGCGCGCCGCACGGCGTTGGCGACCGCGACCAGCGCGTCCTCCTGCCCGACCACACGACGCCGCAGTTCGGACTCCATGCGCAGCAGCTTGGCGCGCTCACCTTCAAGCATCCGATCCACCGGCACGCCGGTCCAGCGCGAGACGACGCTCGCCACCTGCTCCTCGGTGACGGCCTCGTTCACCAGGCGACCACCGTCCTGCGCCTCCGCCATCTGCTTTTCCAGCCCGGGGATGACGCCGTAAAGCAGCTCCGAGGCGCGTTGCAGGTCACCGCGCCGCTGCGCGACCTCGACCTCGCTGCGGGCGCGGTCAAGCTGTTCCTTCAGCGACTGGTTCTGCTGCAGCTTTTCCTTCTCGGCCTTCCAGGCGGCGGTGAGCGCGTTCGACTTCTCTTCCGCCTCGGCGAGTTCCTGCTCCAGCCGCGCCAGACGATCGCGGCTCGCGGCGTCGGACTCGCGCTTCAATGCCTCGCGCTCGATCTTGAGTTGCAGCACGCGGCGGTCGAGTTCGTCGAGTTCCTCCGGCTTGCTGTCCACCTGCATCCGCAGCCGGCTCGCCGCCTCGTCGATCAGGTCGATCGCCTTGTCGGGCAGGAAGCGGTCGGTGATGTAGCGGTTGGACAGCGATGCCGCGGCCACCAACGCGCCATCAGTGATACGCACGCCGTGATGGAGTTCGTATTTCTCCTTGATGCCGCGCAGGATGCTGACCGTGTCCTCCACGCTCGGCTCGCCCACGAACACGGGCTGGAAGCGCCGCGCCAGCGCCGCGTCCTTCTCGACATGCTTGCGGTATTCGTCGAGCGTGGTGGCGCCGACGCAATGCAGCGCGCCGCGCGCCAGTTCCGGCTTCAGCAGGTTGGAGGCATCCATCGCGCCATCGGCGCGGCCGGCGCCGACGAGCGTGTGCATCTCATCGATGAACAGGATGATCTCGCCCTCGGCGGACTCGATCTCCTTCAGCACGGCCTTCAAGCGTTCCTCGAACTCGCCGCGATACTTCGCGCCCGCAACCATCGCGCCGAGGTCGAGCGCGAGCAGCCGCTTGCCCTTCAGCGCCTCCGGCACGTCGCCGTTGACGATGCGCAGCGCGAGCCCCTCGACGATCGCGGTCTTGCCGACGCCGGGTTCGCCGATCAGCACGGGGTTGTTCTTGGTTCGACGCGCGAGCACCTGAATGGTGCGGCGGATTTCCTCGTCGCGGCCGATCACCGGATCGAGCTTGCCTTCACGCGCCAGCGCAGTCACGTCGCGCGCGTATTTCTTCAGGGCCTCGAAGCTGGCTTCGGCATTCTGGCTGGTCACCTTCCGACCCTTGCGGATGTCGGCGACCGCCCTTTCCAGCGCCTGCGGCGTTGCCCCGGCGCTGCGCAGCGCGCGTGCCGCGGCCCCGTCGCTGCCGGCGAGCGCCAGCAGCAGCCGGTCCTGCGCCACATATTCGTCGCCCGCTTTCTCCGCCGCGCGCTGTGCCGCGTCCAGCACACGCACGAAGCCCGGCGTGGCCTGCGGCTGTCCGGCACCACTGCCGCTCACTTTCGCCTGCTTGGCGAGTTCCTGCTCGACAGCGGCGCGCACCGCGCGGTCATCCCCGCCGGCGGCGCGGATCAGGCCAGAGGCGGCGCCCTCCTCATCATCCAATAGCGCCTTGAGCAGATGCTCCGGCGTCAGTTGCGGGTGAAATTCGCGGATCGCGATGGTCTGCGCCGCCTGGATGAAGCCGCGTGAGCGCTCGGTGAACTTTTCGATGTCCATATCTCTGTCCCTGTCACAGGCGACCAGCGTGCCCGCCCCACTCCAGGCGACGCGCACCCTATTCCCGGATAGCGAAATGGGGGATCATGCACGGTGACTCAAGGGCTTCCGGGTGGGGCAATTCGCGCATGCGCATCGAGCATCTCTATCGCTACCCGGTGAAGGGCCTGACCGCCGAAGCTCTGGAGTCTGTTACGGTCGAGTCAGGCGAGACCTTGCCCTGGGACAGGGCCTTCGCGCTTGCGCAGGGGGATGCGCCGTTCGACCCGGCGCAGCCGCGCTGGCTGCGCAAGACGCATTTCATGTGCCTGATGGCGAATGCCCGCGCCGCCCTGCTGCGCGCCAGCTTCGACGTGCCCTCGGGGATGTTGCTGATCCGCGCGCCGGACGGTTCATCGATCGCCCAGTCGCCACTCACCCCGGCCGGGCGCGACCGGCTCGGCGCCTGGCTGGCCGTGTTCCTCGCCGAAGGGGGGCGCGGCGTGCCGCGTTTTCACCATGTGCCGGGTCACTCCTTCAGCGACGTGAGCGCGAAGGTGGTCAGCATCATCAATCTCGCCAGCGTGGCCGATCTCGCCGCCCGCGCCGGCGCGCCACGCCACCATCTGCGCTTTCGCGCCAACATCTACCTGCGCGGCGCCCCGGCCTGGAGCGAACTCGGCTGGGTCGGGCGCGACCTGCTGGCCGGGCGCACGCGCCTGCGCGTGGTCAAGCGCATCTCCCGCTGCGCCGCGACCGAAGTGAACCCCGAGACAGCCGAGCGCGACGCGCATCCGGTGGCGGAACTGCGCGACGCCCTTGGGCATGTCGATTGCGGCGTCTATGCCGAGGTGATCGAGGGCGGACAGCTCGCGGTCGGCGACGCGGTGGAATTGCTGCCCGCCTGAGGCCTCATGCGGCCAGCCAGCGCAGCGCCCGCTCCACCGAGCGGCCAACGGCGGCCTTGCCGTCAGCGAGGATGACGCGGTCCCACCAAGCCCCATAGACACGCTCGAAGGCAAACGGCGCTACGGCATCGGCGATGCGCCGCACCGCCGCTGGCCCGAGCGGGATCCAGTTCGGATAGCTGCGCATGAAGCCCGCGGTCCTGCGATCCGCCGCCACCTGGATGATGTCGCCGGACAGCAGCGCACCCCGTCCACCGGCGCCCGCCGCCCAGTGCAGCATCGCGGCTCCGTCGAAATGACCGGGCGCATGGATCAGCGTCAGGTCGCCGGGCAGCGCCTGCCGGTCCCCGGACCAGAAGCGGATCGCGGGATCAGGGCGCATCGCCCATTGCCGGTCGCCTTCGTGCAGCCAGACGGGCGCGTCGAAGGCGTGCGCCCACTCCACCATGCTGCTGTAGTAATGGGGGTGCGAGATCGCAATTGCAGCGACGCCGCCGAGCGTGCGCAACAGTGTAACGGTCGCATCGTCGATCAGGGTGATGCAGTCCCACAGCACGTTGCCTGCCGGCGTGTGCACCAGCAGCGCGCGCTGGCCGATGGCGAAGGCGGGCATCGTCCCGATGCCGAACAGGTCCGGTTCGTATTGCCGCCACGCGTTGAAATGCCCGCCCCGCAACTCCTCCAGCGTTGTCCACTCCTGCCCGCCCGGCGGCAGGAACTGCCGCTCGTCCTCGCAGACCGGGCAAGACGCAGGCGGCGCGTCGGACGGCGGATATTGCACGCCGCAGGTGACACAGATGAACGCCGGCATCATGCTCCTCCCGTAGGTCAGCCGCGCAGGTCCAGCGCGACCTCGCGGAACAGCCGCGCCGGCAGGGTGCCACCGGCAACGCCCTGCATCGGTGCGTTGTCGTCATTGCCCATCCACACGCCGATCACCGTCCCGCCGACGCAGCCGACGAACCACGCGTCTCGGAAATCCTGCGTCGTCCCGGTCTTGCCGGCAACCTGCCGTCCCGGCACCGCGGCGGCCCGGCCGCTGCCCCGCGCCACCACGGCCGTCATCATCCGCAGCATCATCGCGTCCAGATCGGCCGCGACGACTCTTGGCGCGGGCGGGCGGGCCAGGACCAACGCGCGGCCGCCTGCACGAACCGACTCGATTCCGGTCGGCATCACCCGCATCCCACCATTGCAGAACGCGGCGTACGCAGCGGTCAGTTCCAGCACGCCGACGCCGCCGGTGCCGAGTGCCAGCGTCATGTTGTCGGGCAGCCGGTCGGCGATGCCGAGCCGGTGCGCGACGGAAGCCACCACTGCCGGCCCGCCGGCCGTCTGTTCCAGTCGCACCGCGACGGTGTTCAGGCTCTCTGCCAGCGCCGTCTCCATGGTCACCGGCCCTCGGAACCGGCCATCATAGTTGGCGGGACTCCAGCCGCCGAGATGCAGCGGCGCGTCCTCGATCAGGTCATCGGGCCGCACCCCGTGCTCGAGCGCGGCGAGCCACACGAACGGCTTGAACGCCGAACCGGGCTGCCGCCGGGCCAGCACGGCGCGGTTGTAGGTACTGTCACGCCGGTCACGCCCGCCGACCAGGGCACGCACCGCGCCGGTCGCCGCGTCCAGAACCACCACCGCGCCCTCTCCGACATGCAGCCGCGTGCCCGGCCCGTCGAGCATGGCGCCCAGTCTGGCCTCGACGGCGCCTTGCAGCCGCAGGTCCAGCGTGGTGCGCACGGTCGCATCGGCATTCTCGGGCACGATCGCCTCTGCGTCCTGGGCCGCCCAGTCGGCGAACCAGCCGGCGCCCTGCGGCGGGGACGGGAAGGTGATGCGGGCGCTGGCCTGGGCCGCCTGGGCGGCGGTGATCGCGCCGGTCTGCACCATTGCCGCCAGCACCTCGCGCGCCCGCGCCGCCGCCGCGTCGGGATCGGTGCGTGGGGAAAACCGCGAGGGCGCGCGCGGCAGCCCGGCCAGCACCGCCGCCTGCCACAGCGTGACGTGCCGCGCCGAGACGCCGAAATAGACGCGCGCCGCCGCGTCCACGCCCCAGGCGCCGGCGCCCAGATAGACACGGTTGAGCCAGATATCGAGGATCTCGCGCTTGGTGAAATGCCGCTCCAGCCACAGCGTCAGCAACAACTCCTGCACCTTGCGGCGAAACGTGCGGGCATTGCTGAGGAACAGGTTCTTCGCCACCTGCTGCGTCAGCGTCGAGCCGCCCTGCACGACATGGCCTGCGCGGAGATCGACCCACGCAGCGCGAACCAGGCCGATCGGGTCGATGCCGGGGTGCCACCAAAACCGGCGATCCTCCACCGCCACCGCCGCTGCGGGCAAATAGGGCGGAAGGTCCCCGAGCCGCAGCGGCTCGCCGACCACGTCGCCATAGGTTGCGAACACGCGCCCGGTGCGGTCCTGCAAGGTCAGGCTGGGGCGGCGGACGGCCTCCAGCGCCGATTCCGGCCGCGGCAGGTCGCGCGCAAACCACAACAGCAACCCGCCGGACCCGAGTATGCCCCACACCCCGCCAATCAGACACAAGCGCAGCAGCCGCCAGCCGAGCCGGCGGCGGCGGCGCGGCTTGCCAGCCGCCAGCGGCGGTTCAGGAACCGGTGGCGCGGGATGCGGGTGGCCGTCATAGGGCGGCGCGCGGTACATCGCCCTTCCCTTACCCTGCCGCGAAGCCGCGCCGCCACGCCCGCGCGCTTGCCGCTTGCGATGTGGCTGCGCAGTATGGCCGCCCTGCCCAGGAGCGCCCATGCAAGGTCTGTTTGCCGACGCCACCGACGAACTCGCCGCCGTCTTCCATCGCGTCGTCCGCCCCGACGACCCGCCGGTCGCTGTCAATCTGCAGGCCGAGGTGGCGGCGTCCGAACTGCCGGGACTGTTCGCCGGCCAGGACTTCGTGCTGATCGACCACACTACTCTGCCGACGGAGGCGATGCGCGCCTGCCGCGGCCTGCGCCACGTGATCTTCCTGGGCACCGGCGCGCGCAGCTACATGGACCCCGAGGCGCTGGCGCAACTCGGCATTACCGTCCACACGATCCGCGGCTACGGCGATACGGCGGTCGCCGAACACGCGATCGCGCTGATGTGGGCGGCGGCGCGCAACATCGCCGCGATGGACCGGGCAATCCGCGCCGGCGACTGGCCGCGCAGCGAGGGGATGCAACTCACAGGCAAAACACTCGGCCTGATCGGCTTCGGCGGCATCGCGGCGGAGGTGGCGCGCATAGCGGCGGGGTCGGGAATGCGGGTACTCGCCTGGAACCGATCGGCGAAATCCGCGGCGGGGGTGACGTTCACCGATCTTGATACGGTCCTGGCCGAGAGCCATGTCGTCAGCCTACACCTGCTGCTCACCGACGACACGCACGGCTTCCTCTCGGCCGAGCGGTTGGCGCGACTGCGGTCGGGCGCAATCCTGGTCAACACCGCGCGCGGCGCGCTGCTCGACGAGCCGGCCTTGGCCGCGGCGCTGCGGGCCGGCCGGATCGGCCATGCCGCGCTTGATGTATTCGTGGAGGAGCCGCTGCCGGCCGGGCACGCACTGGCGGGGCTGGCCAACGTGACGCTATCGGCACATAGCGCCTTCCGCACGCCAGAAGCCAGCGAGACACTGCTGCGGCGTGCCCTGGACATCGCCCGCCGGCTGGCCGGATGATCCGCCCACTTCGGCCCGCCTGGCGGAACGGCAGACGCAGCGGACTTAAAATCCGCAGCCCAAAAGGCATGGGGGTTCGAGTCCCCCGGCGGGCATGAGCGCATTTGAGAGGCAACGGGAGGGCGTGATGCGGTGGTTGACCGCGGGGTTGCTGGTGCTGCTGTCCGGACCGGCGCAAGCGAAGGATCTTCTGTTCTGGAACGAGACAGGGCACGAGTTCACCGGCGTATTCCTCGCCCCGGCCGGAACCTCCCGCTTCGGGCCGAACCAGACCGATAACGATCCTGACCACAGTGTCGGTGCCGACGAGCGGCTCAAGATCACGGGTGTCGCGCCCGGCCGCTATGACGTGCGGCTGGTGGACAAATCGGGCAGGACCTGCGTGGTGCGCAACGTCGAGGCGAAGGGGCAGGGGCGGGTCGCCTTCACGATCGACGAAGACCAGCTCACCGACTGTGCGCCGTGACGGCCGCAGATCAGGAAGACGGCGCCCGCCCGGGAGCGGGCGCCTCGCCACAACGCCGCTGCTACGACGGCTTCTGGTCCGAAGCCGACGCCGCGGGCGCGGACTGGTCGTTGGACGGCTGCGACGCCACGGTGTTCGCCGTATCGGTCGAGACGGATCGCTGATAGTCGCAGGCAACGGCAGGACTGGCGGCGCCGATGAGCAGGGCGGCGACCAACAGACGGGTCATGTCGCGGAACTCCTGGAAAAAGGGGCCGAGTTGCGCACGCGCCGGCGGAAGCGCCCGCTTCCGCATGAGTCCGAGCATGGCGCAGCGCGGCGGCGCAGCGCAAGCGACTCGGCCTGGGGCCGCCGGGGGTCAGCGGATCGAGCCGCGCAACCAATAACCCACGATCGCGCCGACGAGCGCGTAGCCCCAGCGGCGTTCCTCCTCGCTGTAGGAATACGACGTGAGAATGTAGATACCCGCACCGAACACTAACAGGCTGACCAGGAACGGCAGGAAGTTCAGCAGACGCCGCAGCTCGTGGGAGTTCCAGGCGCTGCCGGGCACGACCCACTGCTCGCCCAGGCCACGGAGCAGAGAAACAACCGACAGCAGCCAGATCGCGGCGATGACGATGAAGACGGGACTGCCGGTCACGGCGACCTCCGAAGAACCTGCGCGGAGGCGGAGAGGACTAATCTTTCTATTTCGTAACGATCCATGCCGCTGCTCCGCAGCGCAGCGGACCGGCCGTTGCCGAATCTCACTCACTGCTGCTGAATAATGATTGCTATAACAGACATTCTGAGGGCGCACAAGCCTGAAAATTGTCGAAAGCGCAATTTCCCGCCGCTGCCTGCGGTGCCGGGGCGTGGCCGGGCCTGTCGCGCCGAAGTGATCGGACCGCGCGCAGGTCGGCCCCGCATCGATGTCGCCGGCTTTGCGTTTGTTGCTTCCGCGCACACCGCGCGGACCAACGCGCAGGCTAGCAAGCCATCGGCACGAATTGGCCGAAACAGGGTTGACTTCGACAAGCAATCATACGCATCGTGCAGTGTTTGAAGCGAAGCCGCGAAAGCGTCCGCAGCAACGGCATCTGCCCTGCGCTTTCGCCGTCCAGCAAAAACACTGTCGGTCCTCGCCGCATTTGCGGAAAACTCTCGCTACGTCAGGAATCCCGTGACACGTCAACGCCCGCTCGGTCCCGTTCCGGACCAGCCTGCTGTCTCCACCGCCGATCCGGCCGGCGCCAATGCTGAAGCGCGGATGCGCCGGGCGCTTGGCCTCGATGGCCGGATGACCCCGACCCGCGCACTGCCTGCACGTGCGCCGGACGCCACCGCGCCCACCCGCCACCGCCACCGGTTCGTCAGCGACGGCGACGTGCCCGTCGTGGTGCTGAATCCCCGCGCCGACGTCCCCGGTGCTCCGCGCCCGGATGTAGCGGCGATCCAGAGCGAGCGCGATGCACGCCAACGCGCCGAACAGGCACTTGCCGGCGCACAGGCCACGATTCGCGAACTGCAAGGCAAGCTGGCGCAAGTGCAGACCACGCTCGCCCATGTCACGCTCGCGCGCGACGAGGCCGTAGCGGCGCTGCAGCGGGCGCAGGAAGAGGCCACTGCGTCGCGCGCGACAGCGCCTGCCATGCCGGAGACGCCCCCGACAGTGCGCCGGCGCGGCCGACCGCCCAAGCAGCGCACCGAGAAGCCGACCGCCAAACCGCGCGAGCGGGCACAGAAGCCGGTGAAATGGTGGGTCAAGGGCTGGCGCAGCGCGCTCAACGACTAGGCCGCTCGGGGCGCGGTGCCGATATGGTGCGCCCCCGCCACCTTCGCTTATGATCCGCGGCGAGGGAAGTTTGGACGCGCCGCCATGAGCGAACACCATGCCGGAAACGGCAACGCGGTCGATGATCTCCTCGACCGCCACATCCGCGAAGGCCGTGCGGCGGCACCGGCTTTCGCCGATGCCACGCGGCGCATGAGTTACGGCGACTTGCATGCCGCCAGCCATCGCTTCGCGGCCGCGCTGACTGCGGCGGGCATCGGGCGCGAGCGTCGCGTTGCTCTGCTGCTGCTCGATACAGTGGACTTCCCGGCCGCGTTCTGGGGCTGCCTGCGCGCCGGGATCGTCGCGGTCCCGGTGAACACGCTGCTGCCCCCCCCGATCGCGAGCCACATTCTCGCCGACAGCCGGGCCGAGGCGGTGTTCATCGCTGCCCCACTGCTCGCTGGCCTGGCGCCGAGCCTTGCCGCCCTGCCGGCGCTGCGCCACGTCATTGTCGTCGGCGAGGCGCCCGATCTGCCGACCGGTGCCGTGCGACTCGACGATTTCCTCGCCCGCGGCGACGCCGCCGCCGAAACCGTCGTCGCCTCCCCCGACGAAGTCGCGGTCTGGTTTTATTCGTCCGGCTCGACCGGCAATCCGAAGGGCGTGCGTCACGTCCATTCCAGCCTGCGCGCGACCGCGGACACCTACGCGGCACAGGTGCTCGGCATCCGCCGCGACGACGTTGTATTTTCGGCCGCCAAGCTGTTCTTTTCCTACGGCTTCGGCAACGCCATCACGTTTCCGATGTCGGTCGGCGCATCGAGCGTGCTGCTGACCGAGCGTCCGACGCCGGACTCGGTCCTGCACATGCTGCGCACGCACCGCCCGTCGATCTTCTGCGGCGTGCCGACGCTGTACGCGGCGCTGCTGGCGGAACCAACGCTCGGCCCCGGCGCCGGGTCGGACCGGCTGCGGCGCTGCGTCTCTGCCGGCGAGCCGCTGCCCGAGCATATCGGCCGCAACTGGCTGGCACGCGTCGGCATCGACATCCTCGACGGCATCGGCTCGACCGAGATGCTGCACATCTTCCTCTCCAACCGTCCCGATGACGTCCGCTACGGCACCACCGGCCGCGCCGTGCCCGGCTATGATCTGCGCATCGTCGATGCCGAGGGTCGCGACGTCGCGGATGGCGAAGCCGGCGAGCTGATCGTGCGCGGACCGAGCGCCGCCGAGGGCTACTGGAACCAGCGCGATAAGTCGCGCCGCACCTTCCGTGGCGATTGGACGCATACCGGCGACGTGTATGTCCGCGACGCCGAGGGCTATTACCACTATAGCGGTCGCAACGACGATATGATGAAGGTAAGCGGCATCTGGGTTTCGCCGTTCGAAGTGGAGGGCGCGCTGGTCGCCCACCCGGCAGTGCTGGAGGCGGCCGTGGTCGGCCGCGCGGATGCCGAAGGGCTGATCAAGCCACGTGCCTTCGTGGTGCTGCGACCCGATGCCGATGCACGCGACCTCGACCGGCTGCGCGAGAACCTTAAGGCCCATGTCAAGGAAAAGGTCGGCCCGTGGAAATACCCCCGCTGGATCGAGATCGTGGACAGCCTGCCCAAGACGGCGACCGGCAAGATCCAGCGATTCCGGCTGCGCGACCTGGCGTGACCACGCGCTTCGTCCACACGCGGCGCCTCAGCTTCGGCGACACCGATGCGGCGCGCATCATCTATACCCCACGCGTGGCGCATTTTGCCGTCGAGGCGATCGAGGCGTGGTTCCTCGAACGGATCGACTTGTCCTGGCTGCACACCAACCAGGAATTCGGCTTCGGCACGCCGGTCGTGCGCCTGGAGGTGGATTTCGTCAGCATGATGCGCCCTCCCGACATCCTGGCGACCGAAGTGGCGCTGCTCAGGACCGGCCGCTCGTCGCTGACATTCCGGCTGACCGGCTCGATCGGCGCACGCCTGTGCTGGCGCGCACAGGTCGTCTGTGTGTTCGCCTCCGCCGAGCACGGGCGATCGTTGGCGATCCCCGAGGCCTATCGCGCCGCGATCGCGCGCGAACTCGCGCTCGCCGCTGACTGAGCAATCCGGGAGGGATGGCATGCCGGAAGCCTATATCTGCGACTTCGTCCGCACGCCGATCGGTCGCTATGGTGGCGCCTTGCGCGACGTGCGGACCGACGACCTCGCCGCCCATCCGCTGCGCGTGCTCAAGGCGCGGCACGCCGGACTGGACTGGGAGGCGGTCGATGACTGCCTGATGGGCTGCGCCAACCAGGCCGGAGAGGACAACCGCAACGTCGCGCGCATGGCGCTGCTGCTCGCAGGTCTGCCGGCGACGATTTCCGCCGCCACCATCAACCGGCTGTGCGGCTCGGGACTGGACGCCGTCGGCAGCGCGGCGCGCGCGATCCGCGCCGGCGAGGCGGATCTGGTGATCGCCGGCGGCGTGGAGAGCATGACGCGCGCGCCCTTCGTGATGGGCAAGGCGACCGAAGCCTTCTCACGTCAGGCTGAAATCTTCGACACGACGATCGGCTGGCGGTTCGTGAACCCGCTGATGAAGGCGCAATACGGCATCGATTCGATGCCCGAGACCGCCGAGAACGTGGCCGAGGAATTCCAGGTCACCCGCGCCGACCAGGACGCCTTCGCGCTGCGCTCGCAGCAGCGCACGGAAGCGGCGCGCGCGGGCGGTTTCTTCGCGCGCGAGATCGCGCCGGTCGAGGTGCCCGGCCGCAAGGGCAGCGTCACCATCGCCGATGATGAACATCCGCGCCCCGACACCACGGCGGAAGGGCTGGCAAAGCTGAAAACGCCGTTTCGCCGCGACGGCACCGTGACCGCCGGAAATGCCTCGGGCGTCAACGACGGTGCGGCCGCGCTGCTGATCGCATCGGAAGCGGCGGCGCGGCGGCACGGGCTGACGCCGCGGGCGCGCGTCGTGGCGATGGCGAGCGCCGGGGTTCCGCCGCGCATCATGGGCATCGGCCCCGCGCCGGCCACGCGCAAACTGCTTGCGCGCCTGGGCCTCGCGACCGGCGACATCGACGTGATCGAACTGAACGAGGCGTTCGCCGCGCAGGCGCTGGCGGTGACGCGCCAGCTCGGCCTGCCGGACGATGCGGAACACGTCAATCCGCATGGCGGCGCCATCGCGCTCGGTCATCCGCTCGGCGCGTCCGGCGCGCGGCTGGCGATGACCGCGGTCAACGCGCTGGAGACGCGCGCCGGCAAGCGCGCACTCGTCACCATGTGCATCGGCGTCGGCCAGGGCATCGCCGCGCTGATCGAGCGCGTCTGAGACAACAACAGGGGGAATCGTCAATGTATCGTAGGACACTGCTGGCTGGCCTTGCCGCGTCCGCGGCGTTCGCAGGGCGCGCACGGGCGGATGCCCCACCGCTGCGCATCGGCGTGCTCAACGACATGTCGGGCGTCTATGCCGACTACCAGGGCATCGGCTCGGTCATCGCGGCAAAATTCGCGGTCGCCGATTTCGGCGCGCTGCCCGGCGGGCGCGCGGTCGAAATCCTATCGGCGGATCATCAGAACAAACCCGACCTCGGTGCCGCGATCGCGCGGCGCTGGATCGACATCGAGGGCGTGGACATGATCCTTGACGTGCCGAACTCGGCCGTCGCACTGGCGGTCGCGGAAATCGTGCGCGAGAAGAACCGTGTCATGATCGGCTCCGGCGCCGGCACCGACGCGCTGACCGGCAAGGCCTGCACGCCCACCTTCGTGCATTGGACCTACGACACCTGGGAAGCCGGGCACGCGCTCGGCCGCGCCGTCGTGAAGCAGGGCGGCAAGAAATGGTTCTTCCTCACCGCCGACTATGCTTTCGGGCATGTGCTGGAAAGCAGCATGGCCGAGGCGGTGCGCGCCGCCGGCGGCGAGGTGATCGGGCAAGTACGGCATCCGCTGGGCACCGCGGATTTCTCGCAATATCTCGTGCAGGCGCAATCCAGCGGGGCGGATGTGCTCGGCCTCGCCAATGCCGGTGGCGACAACACCAATACCCTCAAGCAGGCCAAGGAGTTCGGTCTGGCGCGGACGATGCGCATGGCCGGACCGGTGGTGAACATCAACGCCCCGCACGCCCTCGGCCTTGCCGCGATGGGCGGCATCCTGATCGTGACACCGTTCTACTGGGACCACGACGATCCCTGCCGCGCCTTCGCGCGCCGCTTCCAGGCGGAACATCCGCGTCACAACATGCCCAACGACATGCAGGCCGGCTGCTATTCCGCAACCCTGGTCTATCTTCGCACGATCGCTGGCCTCGGTGGCAAATCCGACGACGGTGGCGCGGTAGTGGCGGCGATGAAGCGCGCCCCGGTGCAGGACCCGCTGTTCGGCACGACCACGATCCGCGCCGATGGCCGCGCGCTGCATCCGGTGCTGCTGATGCAGGCGAAAACGCCCGAGGAGAGCAAGGGCGACTGGGATTTCTTCAAGACGGTGTCGGTCTTGCCGCCCGATCAGGCATGGCGGCCCATGCAGGACGGCGGCTGCAAGCTGGTGGGCTGACCCCTCGCCTCTCCCTCTCCCGCTCGCGGGAGAGGGCCGGGGTGAGGGCGCTGCCGCCGTCAGGCCGCCGTCTTCGCCGCCCGGAAATCCTTGATGTCGCGGAAGGTCAGCGACGGATGCAGATCCGTCGTCCGCCGCATCATGAACGCCGACGAGGCGAGGAACACCGGATCGCCATCGACATCCTCGGCAATCGCGCCGCGCTGCTCGGCGACGAATTTGGCCAGCGTCGCGCGCTCACCCGACACCCAGCGCGCGAGCGCGAATGGCGGTGTCTCGTAGCCGATCGCGACGCCGTATTCCGCGGCCAGCCGCGCCTGCAGCACGTCGAGCTGCAAAGTCCCGACCACGCCGACAAGCGGCGGCGCACCGTCGAGGGGGCGGAACAACTGCACCACCCCTTCCTCGGCCAGTTCCTGCAAGGCCTGCCGCAGCTTCTTCGCCTTCATCGCGTCATCGAGCCGCACGCGGCGGAGAATCTCCGGCGCGAAATACGGCACGCCGACGAAGTTCAAATCCTCCTGCTCGCTCAGCGTATCGCCGATGCGCAGCGTGCCATGGTTGGGAATGCCGACCACGTCACCGGCGAACGCTTCTTCGGCCAGCGCGCGGTCGCGGGCGAAGAAGAACTGCGGCGCATGCAGCGGGATCAGCTTGCCCGTCCGCACCTGCTTCAGCCGCATCCCGCGCGCCAGCCGCCCCGAGCACACGCGCGCGAAGGCGATGCGGTCGCGGTGGTTGGGGTCCATGTTCGCCTGGATCTTGAACACCAGCGCCGTCAGTGCCGCCTCCTGCGCCTGGACGACTCGCGTGTCGGCCGGCTGCGCGCGCGGGCGCGGCCCGAACTCCGCCAGCCCGTCGAGCAGATCGGAAACGCCGATCTCCTTGATGGCACTGCCGAAGAACACCGGCGTCAGATGCCCGGCCTGGAATTCGGCCACCGAGAATTCCGGCAGCGCCGCACGCACCAGGTCGATCTCCTCGCCCAGTGCCGCCATGCGCGCATCCGACTGCGGCACCTCCTCGGTGAGACGATATTCGCGCTGCCGCAGGTCGTAGGTGCCGCAGAACGTCGCCGCACGCCCGACCGGCCACGTCACCGGCGCAGTGTCCAGCGCCAGCGTCTCCGATATTTCGTCGAGCAGTTCGAACGGATCGCGGCTCTCACGGTCCATCTTGTTGATGAAGGTCAGGATCGGGATGTCGCGCAGCCGGCAGATTTCGAACAGCTTGCGCGTGCGGCTCTCGATGCCTTTCGCCGCGTCGATCACCATCACCGCCGCATCCACGGCGGTCAGGGTGCGATACGTGTCCTCGGAGAAATCCTCGTGGCCGGGCGTGTCGAGCAGGTTGAACACGCAGCCGGCGTGCTCGAACGTCATCACCGAAGTGACGACGGAGATGCCGCGCTCGCGCTCGATCGCCATCCAGTCCGAGCGTGTGCGGCGCCGCTCGCCCTTGGCGCGGACGTTGCCGGCAAGCTGGATCGCGCCACCCGCGCGCAGCAACCGCTCGGTCAGCGTGGTCTTGCCCGCGTCGGGGTGGGAGATGATCGCGAAGGTGCGGCGGCGGGCGATCTCGGCGACGGCATCGCTCATGCGGCGAGCGGTCCCGCAGCGCGCAGCCCGCCGACCACGATGCCGTTCCAGTTGGACAGCTCCGGCCGCAGCAGCGCCTCCGGCACCTCCGCGTCGAGCAGTTGCGCAACCAGCGTCGCGCACACCAGATCGGCCGCCCGACCGGCACCGTCATCGCATTTGATCGCGATGCCCAGGCCGCGTTCGGGCAACGCCACGCAATGCACGCCCTCCGCGCCGCCCTTGGAGAAGGCGCGCGCGCCGAGGGCCGTCATCAGCACCGTGTCGAACCGGTCGCTGCCGCCGACCATGAAGGGATTTGCCGCGACCGCGCGGCGGATGCGCGCCGCGGCCCCCTCGGCCGTGCCGAACCGCGCAAACGCCATCGCCAGCGCGCGCAGCGGGATCGCATAGGTCGGGATGGAGCAACCGTCCGTGCCGCGATTGCGCGCGTCGAGAATCGTGCCGGTCATCTCCGCCAGCGATTCCGTCACGCGTCGCATCGTCGGGTGCTCGGGATGCACATAGCCCGCCGGGTCCTCGCCGCTCGCGCAGGCCAGGCAGATGAAGCCGGCATGCTTGCCCGAGCAGTTGTTGTGCAGCGGACCCGCCTGCCCGCCCAACGCCGCCAGCGCCCGCGCGGCGCGCGCGTCGTACGGCCAGTGCGCGCCGCATTCCAGGCAGGATTCGTTGCGCCCGGCCTTCGCCAGCATCGCCCGCGCCGTCGCGACATGCTCCGGCTCGCCGCTATGCGACGCACAGGCCAGCGCGATCTCCGCATCGGTCAGGCCGAGCAGGTCGGCCGCCCCGCTCGCCACCAGCGGCAGGGCCTGCAACGCCTTCACTGCGGAACGCGGGAATACCGCCTCGTCGATGTCGCCGGCCTGTCGGACGACACGGCCGCCGCCATCGACGACCGCGAAGGCGCCACGATGCGCGGATTCGGCTCGTCCGCCCCGCGTCACCTCGACCAGGACCGGGTTCATCCCTGCGAGTCCAACCTCAGCGCGAATAGAACTCGACGACGAGGTTCGGCTCCATCTGCACCGGGAACGGCACGTCCGACAGCTTCGGCGGGCGGACGAATCGGCCCTTCATGGCGCGATGATCGACCTCCAGATATTCCGGCACGTCCCGCTCGCCGTTCTGAGCCGCGTCCAGCACCACGGCAAGCTGCTTGGACTTTTCGCGCACTTCGACCACGTCGTTGTCGCGCACCTGATAGCTCGGGATGTTCACCCGCTTGCCGTTCACCAGCACATGGCCGTGGTTGACGAACTGGCGCGAGGCGAATGGCGTCATGGCGAACTTCATGCGGTACACCACCGCGTCCAGCCGCCGCTCCAGCAACTCGACCAGGTTCTCCGAGGTGTCGCCCTTGCGGCGCACCGCCTCGAAATAATACTTGCGGAACTGCTTTTCGCCGATGTTGCCGTAATAGCCCTTGAGCTTCTGCTTGGCCATCAACTGCACGCCGAAATCGGTCGGCTTGCCCTTGCGGCGCTGGCCGTGCTGGCCGGGGCCGTAGTCGCGCTTGGCGAGCGGCGATTTCGGCCGGCCCCACAGGTTGACCCCGAGGCGGCGGTTGATCTTGTACTTGCTTTCGACGCGCTTGGTCATGGCGCGAGGGCCTTTCTTCTGGTGCCAGCATTGTGGCCTGTTGCACCGGTAGGCCCGCGCGCACGCCGCGCGGGCGGGCGCAGGCCCTCGGGGCCTGTCCGCGTTCCCGGCAATCCGGCGCCTCTAGCGGCGCCAGCGCTCGGTGTCAAACCGCGCCGGCCGCACCCCTGTCCGGCGAATGGCTGACATGCATTTGTTTTTACATTGCATTTGATCGGAAACACCGTTACGTTACACTTCGCATTCATGCCGGAGTCGCACATGCCGCGCATGCTCTCGTGGCTCGCCACCGGCCTGCTCACGTTGGCGGCTCTGGCCGCGCTCGCTGCGGCCGTGCCCCAGGGCGTCGAGACCGCGCTGCAGGCCGCAGCGGCGGCGCAACGCGGGCTGGCGGCGGTGCTGGATTTCCTGGCCGCGCTCGGCGGTAGTCTGCTGCCGTTCGGCACGCGGCTGACCGGCAGCGGCGCTGCTTCTCCCTGCCTGCTCGGCACGGCGGATTGCTGGGCACAGGCCGACTCGGCCGCCCCGCTGTCGCTGCACGGACTGCTCGCGCCGGTGTTGCAGCCGCGCTGGTTCGCCGCCGAACTTGGCGCGGTCGGGATCGGCGCCTTCCTGCTCGGCCGCCTGACCGGCCGGGTGCGCTGATCACCCCATCGCGGCGCGACGCTGCCGCCACGGCACGGCCTGCTCCAACTGTGCCGCCAGCCGCAGCAGCGTCGCCTCCTGCCCGAATCGGGCAACAAACTGCACGCCGAACGGCAGCGTCGGCTCCCCAGGTTCCCGCGCCGCCCAGTGCAGCGGCACCGAGATTGCCGGCGTGCCGGTCAGGTTGGCGATCTGCGTAAACGGCGTGCGGGCGAAGGCATCGCGCGCCACCGTCTCGACCACGCCCGCTGCCAGCATCGCCCGGCCGACCGGCAGGTAGCACGACGCCGCCAGCGCCGCGCGCTGCAGGGGCGGCAGGGCGAGTTCGCCGATGCGCGGCGGCGGCCCGGCCGCAGTCGGCAGCAGCCAGAGGTCATAACGCGCATGAAACCGGCCGAGCGCGCGGCCAAACGTGTTCCACTCCCGCCGCGCCGCCACGTATTCGCCCGCACTCAGCACCCGCCCAAGCCGCGCCAGCAACTGCGTCTCCAGTTCGAATGCCGACGCTCGCGCCCCGGTGCGCGCCCGGATCGCCGCCACGTCCGCGGCGACCTGGCCGAGATAGAGCGTGAGGTAGCAGCGCGCGAGCGCGGCACCATCGATCTCCGGCGCCGCCGGTTCGACCGCGTGGCCCAACCCATCCAGCAGCCGCGCCGCCTGCGCCACCGCCGCCACCGCCTGCGTATGGACCGGGCTGCCGATCGGGGAGGCAGTGGAGAACCCGATCCGCAATGGGTCGGGCGGGCGTTCGATCTCCTCGGCAAACGGCCGCTCCGGCGGCGCGATCGCGAACGGGTCGCCCTCGGCGGGCCCGGCGATCGCGTCCAGCATCCGCGCGGTGTCACGTACGCTGTGCGACAGCACGCCGTCGCTGCTCGCGCCCTCCCACACCTCGGCGCAGTCCGGGCCGGCCGGGACGCGCCCGCGGCTGGGCTTGAGGCCGAGCAGGCCGCACCAGCCGGCGGGAATGCGGATCGACCCGCCGCCGTCGGCGGCCCCGGCCATCGGCACGATCCCCGCCGCCACGGCCGCGGCGGCCCCGCCGGAGGAGCCGCCCGGCGAGCGGTCCGGGGACCAGGGGTTGCGCGTCGGCGCTCGCACCAGCGGCTCCGTGACGGCCTTCAGCCCGAGTTCCGGCGTCGCGGTCCTGCCGAAGATCACCAGCCCGGCATCGAGGCAGCGTTGCGTGAAGCTGCTGTGCGCGGTGGCGTGAACCTTCAGCAGCGGCGCGCAGCCGGCGGTGGTGGGCTGGCCGGCATAGTCCTGCTGGATGTCCTTGAGCAGGAACGGCACGCCGGCAAACGGACCGGTGAGCCCCTCCCGCGCGCGTGCCTGGGCGATCGCATCCATCCGCACGGCAATCGCGTTCAGCCGCGGCTCGACCTCCTCGGCCCGGGCCAGCGCGGCGGCGAGCAGTTCCGCGGCGGACACCTCGCGCCGCGCGACGAGGTCGGCGAGGCCAGTCGCGTCGTGCTGCAAGTATTCGTCGGCGCGCATCGCCCCTGGCTCCCGTCCATGACGGCCGTCGGCACCGGGGTGCTGCCGTCAGCCGGAGACACCCTCCACCCTCGCCCCCGGATGGAAATGCGCGTACACGAGCCGCGCCATCGCCTTCGAAATCCCCGGCGCCGCCTCCAGGTCCGCCAGCCCCGCTGCCTTCACGCCGCGCGCCGAGCCGAAATGGTTGAGCAGCGCGCGCTTGCGCGCCGGACCGATGCCGGGCACGTCGTCGAGTTCGCTGCTCACCAATGCCTTCGACCGTCCGGCGCGGTGCGTGGTGATGGCGAAGCGGTGCGCCTCGTCGCGCAGGCGCTGGAGGAAATACAGCACCGGGTCGCGCGCCGGCAGTTGGAACGGCTCGCGACCTTCGGTGTGGAACCACTCGCGCCCGGCGTCGCGGTCGGGCCCTTTCGCGATCGCCACCACGCGCACGTCGTGCGCACCGAGATCGGCCAGCACCGACCGCACTGCCGAAAGCTGCCCCGCCCCGCCGTCGATCAGCACCAGATCCGGCCAGCCCCAGCCTGACCCCGGTGTTGTCGGCGCATCGGCCTCGGCGTTCTCGCGCAGCGCGCGGCCAAATCGGCGCGTCAGCACCTCGCGCATCATGGCGAAGTCATCGCCCGGCGCGATCGGCCCGCGGATCGAGAACTTCCGGTACGCGGACTTCAGGAACCCCTCGGGCCCGGCGACGATCATGACGCCGTACGGGCTGGCGCCCATGATGTGGCTGTTGTCGTACACCTCGATGCGCTCGGGCGGCGCCGGCAGGCCGAACAACTCCGCCGTGGCCGCCAGCAGCTTCGCCTGCCCGGCACTCTCCGCCAGCTTACGTTCCAGCGCCTCGCGCGCGTTGGTTTCGGCGTGCTGGACCACGGCAAGTTTCTCGCCGCGTTTCGGGTGCGCCAGTTCGACATGCCTTCTCGCACCGAAAGTCTGCGCTTTCAGGCTCAGCGCCTCGGCGATCAGGGCCCGTTCGGGCAGTTCATGGTTCACCAGCACCAGCTTCGGCGGCGGCTTGTCGTCGTAGAACTGGGCGATGAAGGCGGCCAGCACCTCAGGCGTCTCCTCCGCGCGCGTGTGCGCGGGGAAGAAAGCGCGGTTGCCGTTGTTGCGCCCGCCGCGGATGAAGAACACCTGCACGCAGGTCTGCCCCGCACCCTGCCACGCCGCGATCACGTCGGCATCCTCGATGCTCTCGGGATTGACGACACCGCTGCCCTGCACATGCGTCAGCCCCCGGATGCGGTCGCGGATCGCCGCGGCGCGCTCGAACTCCAGCGCCTCCGCCGCCTGCTCCATCTCCTCCGCCAGCGCCCGCTGCACGCTGGCCCCCTTGCCGGACAAGAACGCCTTGGCCTGCGCGACCAGTTCGCCGTAGGCGGCCTCGTCGATCCGTCCGACGCAGGGGGCGGAGCAGCGGCGGATCTGAAACAGCAGGCAGGGACGCGAGCGGTTGGCGAACACCGTGTCGGCGCAGGAGCGCAGCAGAAAGACACGCTGCATCGCCGTCACCGTCTGGTTCACCGCCCAGGCGGAGGCGAACGGGCCATAATAGCTGCCGCGGCGGACGCGCGCGCCGCGATGCTTGGCGATCTGCGGGAACGGGTGATCTTCGGTCAGCAGCAGCCACGGATACGACTTGTCGTCCCGCAATATGATGTTGAAGCGCGGCTTCAGCCGCTTGATGAGGTTGGCCTCCAGCAGCAGCGCCTCGGCCTCGGTATGGGTGGTGACGATCTCCATCGCCGCCGTCTGCGACACCATCAGCCGCAGCCGCTCCGGCAGCCGTGCCGGCTGGGTGTAGGATGCCACCCGCTTCTTCAGCGCCCGCGCCTTGCCCACATAAAGCGCATCGCCCCGGGCATCGAGCATCCGATACACGCCGGGAGTCAGCGGCATCGTCGCCAGCGCCGCCTCGATCGCCGCGACGCCGCGGATGGGGTCGGTTGCCTGCTCCGTCATGCGCTCTGATTAGGCATGCAGGCCGCTGCCGCTCAAGCCGGCGGCTGTGCTAACGACTGCCCGCAGACGCACCACGGATATCCCCCATTGCTGTGGATAACTCTGTGTGCAAAGCCCGGGGGATGAGGTGCGAGTCCTAGTGAGTCCTGCCATTATTCGGATTGCCCAATTTCATGGCAGTGCTGTTAAGTCATTGAAATCATTGGGCGGTAATATTTCCGATTCGTCATGCAAGCGACAACTGCCGCCATCTGTTTGTAATCAAAGAGTCTTTCATCGGCAGTGGACAAGTTCCTGTGATAGTACAGCTACTCCTCAATGGTGAGCCCACGTTCCGGCGCCCATTGCAAGTGTTGGCCACCGTCGAGCGCCAGCATCTGTCCCGTAACGGACGGCAGCCGCAGCAGCGCCACCACGGCGGCACCGATTTCCTCGGGGCTGGTGCCGCGGCGGAGCGGCACCGACTGGGTCTGGCGCATGAACTGTACCTCGCTCTGGCGAGGGCTGGGCACGGCCGGTCCGGGACCGATCGCATTGACGCGGATACGCGGCGCCAGCGCCAGCGCCATGCTCTGCGTCAGCGCCCACAGCCCGGCCTTGGCCACAGTGTAGGAGACGAAATGCGGCGTCAGCGACCAGACGCGCTGGTCGAGCATATTGACGACCAGCCCATCCGCCGCGTCGGGCAGCGCGCGCGCGAAGTCCTGCATCAGAACGAACGGCGCGCGCAGGTTCGGCTCGATATGTCCGTCCCAGGTTTCGCGTGTGGCGTCGTGCCATTCGTCGCGCTCGAAGGCGCTGGCGTTGTTGACCAGCACGCCGACGGGCCCGAGCGCCGTCGCCGCCTCCGGCAGCAGGCGCCGGACCGCTTCCTCCGCGCCGAGGTCGGCGCAGAGCACGGCAGCTCGCACGCCGCGCGCGCGGATGTCGCTCGCGGTCGCCTCCGCCGCGGCAAGGCTGTCGCGGCAGTGCACGGCGATGGCGAAGCCCGCTTCGGCCAGCGCCAGCGCGATGCCGCGGCCGATGCGCTTCGCGCCCCCCGTGACCAGGGCGACACGAGGGATGGAACGGGGAATGTCCGACATGCCGGCGATGTAGGATCGCCGCACCGATCTGTTGAGTGGTTCGCATGGACGTCGTCCTGATCCGCCATCCGGCGGTGCGCCTGGCAGCCGGCACGTGCTACGGCCGGCTCGACCCTGACCTGCATCCGGACGCGGCGGATGCCGCGGCGCGGTTGGCGGCAATCACGGATCGGTTCGCCGGGCGCGTCTGGACCAGTCCGGCGCGGCGCTGCCGGGCGGTCGCCGGGGCGGGCGCGATCGTGGACGACCGGCTGCGCGAACTCGATTTCGGCGCCTGGGAGGGGCGGGCGTGGACCGATGTGCCCCGCGCCGCCCTCGACGCCTGGGCCGCAGCACCCGCCGACTTCGCCCCGCCGGGCGGGGAGAGCGGCGCGGCCGTTCTGGCCCGCGTCGCCGCGTTCCACGCCGACCTGCGCGCGCATGGCGCGGATTGCATCGTGGTGTCGCATGGCGGGCCGCTGAAGCTGCTGGCGGCGCTGCTGCGCGGTGTCGTGCCCGATCTGCTGGCGCCCGCGCCGCCGCTCGGTTCGATCACGACGATCCGGCGCTGAGCAGACCGAGCACCAGGCACTCGGCGAGCACGCTGGTCGCCCCGAACACATCGCCGGTATAGCCGCCGATCAGCCGCCGTGCGGCCGCCGCCACGCCCAGGCCGGCCAGGGCGGCGAGCAGAACCGCGCCCGTCGCCGCGCGCGGCGCCAGCACGGCAAAGGCGACCGCGCCGCCGAGCGCCAGCCCGGCCCAGGCCGTCGCGCGTGGCGCCGGCCGCAACGCCGCCCCCAGACCATCGGCCCGCGCCGGCCCGAGCAGCAGCAGCGGCAGCAGCATCGCCGCCCGGCCGAGTGCCCCGCTCGCGACCAGAGCCGCGGCGGCGGCGTGCGGCGCCAGCGCGGCGACCGCGCCGATCCGCAGCGCGGAGGAAATCAGCAGCGCCAGCGCGCCGAACGTGCCGATGCGGCTGTCGCGCATGATGGCGAGCCGCTGCTGTTTCGTCCCGCCACCGCCGAGCGCGTCGGCCGCGTCCGCCAGCCCGTCCTCGTGCAGCGCGCCGGTCGCCGCGAGCAACGCCGCCAGCGCCCAGACCGAAGCCAGCGGCGCGCCCAGACCGAGGCCGCGCAGCGCTGCGTACACCGCCGCTCCGATCGCGCCGATCATGGCGCCGATCGCCGGATAGGCCCAGACGCAGTGCGCCGGGTCCGCGCCCTCCGCCAGCCGCCCGACCGGCAGCCGCGTCAGCAGGGCGCAGGCGGCGGCGAGGTCGCGGATCAATCGCGGTCCGCCACGCCGGCTTCGGCAAAGGTCGCCATGCCGGCGTGGCAGGCGAGCGCCGCCCGCAACAACGGCACCGCCGCCGCCGCCCCCGACGCCTCGCCCAATCGCATCCGCAGATCGAGCAGCGGCACCAGGCCCAGCCGCTCCGCCAGCGCCCGGTGTCCGGCCTCCGCCGAGACGTGGCCGAGCCAGGCATGCGCGAGCGCGCCCGGCCGCGCCACCGCCAGCGGCGCCGCCGCGGCGGTGCTGACGAAGCCATCCAACAGCACCGGAACCCCCAGCCGCCGCGCCGCCAGCACCGCCCCCAGGATCGCCGCCAGCTCCCGCCCTCCCAACGCCGCCGCGACCGCCAGCGCGTCGCCCAGCAGACCGGCATGACGCGCCAGCGCCGCGTCGATCACCGCTGCCTTGCGCGCCAGCCCCGCATCGTCCAGGCCGGTGCCGCGCCCGGCCCAGCGCGCGCCGCCGCCGCCGAACAACGCCGCCGCCAGCGCCGCCGCCGCGGTGGTGTTGCCGATGCCCATCTCGCCCAGGCACAGCAGGTCGGTCCCCGCCGCGACCGCGTCCGCGCCGGCCGATACGGCGGCCAGGAACGCGCCCGCGTCCATCGCCGGCGCCTCGCAGAAATCGGCGGTCGGCGTGTCCAGATCCAGCGGGATCACGCGCAGCGTGGCGCCGGCCGCGCGCGCGATCTGGTTGATCGCCGCACCCCCGGCGGCGAAGTTCGCCACCATCTGCGCCGTCACCGCCGCCGGATACGGCGACACGCCGCGCGCCACGACACCATGGTTACCGGCGAACACCAGCACCTCCACGCGGTCCAGACGCGGCATCGCCCGCCCCTGCCAGCGCGCCAGCCACGCCGCCAAGTCCTCCAGCCGCCCCAGGCTGCCCGGCGGCTTGGTGAGCTGGTCCTGGCGGGCACGCACCGCCGCCTCGGACGCCGCATCCCCGTCGGGCAGTGTCTCGATGGCGGCGCGCAGGTCGGCCAGTGTGGCAAATCCGGTCATGGCATCTCTCCGATGGCGTGGAAGAATGAGCCGCTCACCAGCGCCCGCTGCCCGCCGCCCAATGGCAGCCTGCGGCCCGTGCCGTCGCTGATCTCGGCGAATTTCGCGTCGCGGCCGGGATCGGTGACGGTCGCGTAGTGGAACTCATGCCCGCGCAGCCGCGCCCCGACCCGGCCCAGCGGTCCGTCGGCGAGCAGCCGCGCCTCGCGATAGCCAAGGTGCATCTGACGGGCGGCGAAACTGGTGGCATGGCCGAGCAGCCCGACCATGGCGTGCCGCTGCCCGGCCGCATCGACCAGCCCCATGCCGAGCACCATGTAGCCGCCGCACTCGCCATGCACCGGCCGCGTCGTCGCGAAACGCGCCAGCCCATCGCGGAACCGCGTGGCCGCCGCCAGCGCCGCGCCATGCAATTCGGGATAGCCGCCGGGCAGCCAGCAGGCGTCGCACTCCTCGGGCGGCGCCTCATCGGCGAGCGGCGAGAACGTCACGATCTCCGCCCCGGCGCGCCGCCAGCCGGCGAGCACGTGCGGATAGACGAAGCTGAAGGCGGCATCGGCGGCCAGCGCGATGCGCTGCCCCGGCGGGCGCAGCGCAATGCTGCCTGCGGCCGGCATCGGCAGCGCGGCGGCGCAGGCCAGGACGGCGTCGAGGTAGAAATGCCGCTCCGCCAGATCGGCGAGCCGCTCCAGCACGTCCGGCAGATCCGGCAGCTCCTGCGCCTGCACCAGCCCCAGATGCCGCTCCGGCAGCCCGATCTCCGCGTTGCGCGGCAGCGTGCCAAGCACCGGCAGCGCGACCTGCGCCATTGCCTGCCGTACCTGATCGCGATGGCGGTCGCTGGCGACACGGTTGAGCAGCACGCCGGCGATGCGCACGCCCGCCTGATGCCCCGCAAAGCCGCGCGCCACCGCTGCCGCCGATTGCGACTGCCCGGCCACGTCGAGCACCAGCAGCACCGGCAGCCCGTAGCGCGCGGCGAGGTCCGCCGCCGCCCCGCGCGCGCCCGGCGGCCCGGCCAGCCCGTCGAACAGGCCCATCGCCGATTCGACCAGCAGGACGTCGGCGCCGCTGCCGGCCTCGTTGAACACCGCGTCGAGCAACGTCGGCGCCATCGCCCAGGTATCGAGATTGACACAGGCCGTGCCGGTGGCGGCGGCAAGAAAGGCCGGGTCGATGTAATCCGGCCCCGACTTCGCCGCGCGCACGCGCACACCGCGCCGGCGCAGCGCCGCCGCCAGCGCCAGCGTGACCGTGGTCTTGCCGCTGCCGGAGCGGGGAGCGGCGATCATCAGCCCGCGCGCCATGCGGCTTTCCCCTTCGTCGCGGCGCCGGTATCAGGGGCGGCGTGGATGACGCGCAAGCCCTCCGTCGCGGCTGGACCACCGGCGCCTGCGCCACCGCCGCCGCCAAGGCCGCCGCCGCCGCGCTGCTGACCGGGGCCTTCCCCGATCCGGTGGAAATCACGCTGCCCGGTGGCAAGCGCGCCGCCTTCGCGCTCGCCGAAACACTCCGCGACGCCGACGCCGCCACCGCCGGCGTGGTCAAGGACGCCGGCGACGACCCGGACGTGACGCATGGCGCGCTGGTCCGAGCCACGGTGCGGCGGGCGCCGGCGGGCGTCGGCGTGCGGTTCCACGCCGGTCCCGGCGTCGGCACCGTCACGCGCCCCGGCCTGCCCGTGCCGCCCGGCGAGCCGGCGATCAATCCGATCCCGCGTGCCATGATCGGCACCGCACTGGCGGAGGTCGGCCTCCCCGACGCCGATGTGACGGTCGCTATCCGCGACGGCGAGAAGCTTGCGGCGCGCACGCTGAACCCCAGGCTCGGCATCGTCGGCGGGCTGTCGGTGCTCGGCACCACCGGCATCGTGGTGCCCTATTCCTGCGCCGCCTGGATCGCCGGAATCCGCCAGGGCATCGACGTGGCCCGCGCCGCCGGCCTCGCGCACATCGCCGGCGCGACGGGGCGCGCATCGGAGGCGGCAGTGCGCGCGCTGCACGGCCTGCCGGAGATCGCGCTGATCGACATGGGCGATTTCGTCGGCGGAATGCTCAAGCATTTGCGCGCACACCCAATCCCACGCGTCACCATCGCCGGCGGCGTCGGCAAGATGACCAAGCTGGCGCAGGGACTTCTCGATCTGCACTCGAAGCGTGGCGAGGTGTCGTTCGCCGCGCTCGCCGACTTCGCTCGCGAGGCCGGGGCGGCCGAGGACGTCGTGCACGCCGTCGCGCAGGCCAACACCGCCGCCCATGCCTTCATGCTCGCCGGCGACGTGAAACTCGGCGATGTGGTCGCCGCGCGCGCGTGGCAGACCGCCGCTTCGGTACTGGACGACGCGCCGATCGCGCTGGAGGTCGTGCTGTTCGACCGCAGCGGGGCCATCGCTGGCCGTGCCGGCTTCGCGCCGGCTCATGCACGGAACCGCCGGCGGTAGTCGGGATCATACAGCGCACTGTCGCGAAACCCCTCGGCCCCCAGTGCAGGACCGACGAGAACCAGCGCCATCCGCTCGACGTTTTCGGCCGCAACGATCGCCGCGATGTTGCCGAGCGTGCCGCGCAGAACCCGCTGATCCGGCCAGCTCGCCCGCACCACCACCGCGACCGGACACTCCGCGCCGTAAAGCGGCGAAAGTTCGGCGGCGATGCGGTCGATCGCGTGCACCGCGAGATGGATCGCCAATGTCGCGCCGGTCGCCCCGAACGCCGCCAACGTCTCGCCCGGCGGCATCGAGGAGGCGCGACCGGAGATGCGCGTCAGCACCACGCTCTGCGCCACTTCAGGAATCGTCAGCTCGCGCCTGAGCAAGGCCGCGGCAGCGGAGAACGCCGGCACGCCCGGCGTGAGGGTGTACGGGATGCCGCGCCGGTCGAGCCGCCGCATCTGCTCGGCCACTGCGCTGAACACGGCAAGGTCGCCGGAATGCAACCGCGCCACGTCCTGCCCCGCTGTATGGGCCGCGACATATTCCGCCTCGATCTGATCGAGATCGAGCGGCGCGGTATCGACGATGCGCGCGCCCGGCGGACAGTGCGCGAGCAGTTCGGGCGCCACCACCGAGCCGGCATAAAGGCAGACCGGACAGGCCGCGAGCAGATCGCGCCCGCGCAGCGTGATGAGGTCGGCGGCGCCGGGACCGGCGCCGATGAAATGCACGGTCATGAGCCCGCCACTGCGCAGGTCGCGCGCGCCGATGCGATCCGCGCCAGCACCAGCCGCGCCCCCTCCCCCGCCGCCGCCAGCGCGCAACCCTCGGCAACCGACGCGACGCCGAGCGTGCGCTCCGCACAGGCCGAGCGCGTGACGCAGCGCGGCTGCGCGGCGGCGAGCGCATCCTGCGCCACCAGAATCAGCTTCACGCCCAGCGCCGCAGCCGCCGCGTGAAGCCCGTGCTCGCCGGACTTCGCCGCGGGAGCGGCAAGCGCCGTGACGGCGACGCCAGTCTGCGCCTCCGCCTGACGCACCAGCGCGACGATATCCTCCGCCGGACACGCGCGGCGACAGCCGATGCCGGCGATCACCGCTTCGCCCCCACCCATTGCGTCACCGTCATCGCCGGGCGGAAGCCGTGCAGCGTGCCGAGCGTGTCCAGCCGCTCCACCGCAATCCGCCGCAGCGAGCCGCCAAGCCGCCGGCACGCGCCGAACAGCACCGCCTCGGTCTCGATCGTCACCGCGTTCACCACCATCCGTCCCCCCGGCCGCAGCGCGTCCCAGGCCGCTTCCAGCACGTCCATCCGCTCCGCCCCGCCGCCGATGAACACCGCGTCCGGCGGCGGCAGATCGGCGAACGCATCGGGCGCATTGCCGGCCACCACCGCCAGTCGCGGCACACCCAGCGCCGCCGCGTTGCGCGCCGCACGCGCCGCCCGCGCCTCGATCCGCTCGATGGCAACAGCGCGATTCGCGGGATGACGCAGCAGCCACTCGATGCTGATGGCACCCGAGCCGGCGCCGACATCCCAGAGCAGTTCGCCCTGACGCGGCGCCAGCGCCGCCAGCGTCACCGCGCGCACCTCCTGCTTGGTCAGTTGCCCGTCATGCTCGAAGCAATCGTCCGGCAATCCGCTGGCGAGCGGCACCACCCGCGCATCCGCCGCCGCGTGCAGTTCGATGCCGAGCAGGTTCAGCGGGTCGATATCGCCCGGCAACGCCTCGCGCGCCGCCAGCCCGCGCACCCGTTCGCGCGAACCGCCCAGCGCTTCCAGCACATGCAGGCGCGAGTCGCCGAAGCCGCGTGCGCGCAGCAGGTCGGCGACCGCGTGCGGCGTGGTTGGATCGGCCGACAGCACCAGCAGCCGCGCCCCCGGTTGCAGATGCGGGATCAAGGTCGCGAGCGGATGGCCGCACAGCGACAGCATCGCGACCTCCGCGCCCGGCCAGCCGAGCCGCGCGCAGGCCAGCGTGAAGGCCGACGGCGCCGGCAGGCACAGCGTCTCCGCGACCGGCACCAGCCGCGCCAGCGTCGCACCGACGCCGTGGCAATACGGATCACCCGAGGCCAGCACCGCGACCGCGCGCGGGCGCAGTGCCAGCAGCGCGGGCCACGCATCCTGCATCGGACTCGGCCAGGGCCGCGCCTCGCCTCGGATCAGGTCGCGCGCCAGCGCAATGTGCCGCGCCCCGCCATACACCACCTCGGCCGCCGACAGCAGCGCGCGGGCCGACTGCGTCAGGCCCGCGATCCCGTCCTCGCCGATCCCAAGGATCGTGAGCCAGCGCGGCGTGGTCACGCGGCACTTCGCGGCGTGTAGAGCCACGCGCTCCCGTCCGGCCGGCGGAGCAGCCGCGTCTGCGCCGTGCCGATCAGCACCAGCGTGCGCATGTCGGCCTGCGCCGCGTCGGCCTCGGCCAGCGTGACGATCGCGATGTGCTCATCGGGCCGCGTCACGGCGGTCGCGAACACCACCGGCGTCGTCGCCGGCAGCCGCGCACGCAGCAGCTTGAACGCGGCCCCGAGCTGCCACGGCCGCGCCCGCGACGCCGGATTGTAGAGCGCGATGACGAATCCCGCCTCCGCCGCCGCCGCCAGCCGCCGCGTCACCACCTCCCACGGCTTGAGATTGTCGGAGAGCGAGACGACGCAGAAATCGTGCCCCAGCGGTGCGCCGACCCGTGCGGCGACCGCCAGCATCGCCGAGATGCCGGGGATCACCTCGACGGACAGCGCGCGCCATGCCGGATCGCCGCGCTCGATCGCCTCGAACACTGCCGCCGCCATGCCGAACACGCCGGCATCGCCGCCGGAGACGATGGCGACGCGCGCACCGGCTTGCGCAAGTTCCAGTGCCGTGCGGGCGCGATCCAGTTCCTCGCGGTTGTCGCTGGCGTGATGTTGCTGCCCTGTGCGCATCGGCACGCGCGCCAGATACGGGCCGTAGCCGAACACGTCGCTCGCGCGCTCCAGCGCCGCGGCCGCCTGCGGCGTCAGCAACGCGGCATCGCCGGGGCCGAGACCGATCACGGCGAGTTCGCCGCTCATCGCGGACGTCGCCGGCCGGGGACCAGCACCATCGAGAAATACGGCGCCGGCTCGACAGCTTCGGCGAGCGGCAGCACGCGCTCGCCCGGCATCGCGCCGCGCTCGACATAGATCGCGCGCGCCAGCACGCCGGCCCGCTCCGCCGCCGCGCGGATCTTCTCCAGGTTGCGCCCGACCTTCATCACCACCGCGGCGTCGCAGGCCGCAAGGCGTTCGGCCAGCGCACCCTCATCCAGCGTGCCGGGCAGCACCGAAAGCACGTCATCGCCATGCGCGATCGGGCAGCCCGCCTGCGTCCAGCACGCGCTCATGCCGGTGACACCGGGGACGACGATGGTGGGATGATGTGCCGCCAGCCGGTCGAACACGTACATCGCCGAGCCGTAGAAGAACGGATCGCCCTCGCACAGCAGCGCGACCTCGCGCCCCGCCGCCAGCCGCGCGCCGATCGCCTCCGCCGCCGCGTCGTAGCAGGCAGCGAGTTCGACGGCGTAGTGCGGATGATCCACCGGCACCTCGGTCGTGAACGGATACTCGAAGCGCAGTTCCTCGGCATCGCCGCGCAGCCGTCCCTCGGCGATCCGCCGCGCGTGGCCCGGCTGGCCGCGCTTGGCGAAGAACGCGACCACCTCGGCGGCACCGAGCAGCCGCGCGGCCTTCAACGTCATCAGCTCCGGATCGCCCGGCCCCATGCCGAGAATCGCCAGACGCCCGCTCATATCTCCTCCTCGCGGGCCAGCGCGTTGACGGCGGCGGCGGCCATCGCGCTGCCGCCCTGCCGCCCAGCGATGATCAGGTGCGGCAGCATGCCGCCGCGAAATTCCGCAAGCGCCTGCTTGGATTCCGCCGCACCGACGAACCCCACCGGCATCCCGATCACCGCCGCCGGCCGCGGCGCGCCGGCCTGTAGCAGTTCCAGCAGCCGGAACAGCGCGGTCGGCGCATTGCCGATAGCGACCAGCGCGCCAGCGAGCCGCGCGCCCCACAGATCGAGCGCCGCCGCCGACCGCGTGGTGCCGAGCGCACGCGCGCGCGCCGGCACATCGGGATCGCCGAGCGTGCAGATCACCTCGTTGCCGGCCGGCAGGCGCGCGCGCGTGATGCCGTGGGCCACCATCTGCGAATCGCACAGGACCGGCCGCCCGCCGAGCAGCGCCGCGCGCGCCGCCTGCGCGAAGCCGCCGCCGAAATGCAGATCGCCCGCAACCTCGACGCGCCCGCAGGCATGGATCACGCGCACCGCGATACGTGCCTCCTCGGGCGAAAAGCGCGCCAGATCGGCCTCGGCGCGGATGGTGGCGAAGGAGCGCGCGTAGATCGCAGCACCGTCGCGGAGATATTCGTAGCTCATGCCGAGATCATGGCAGCCGCCGCCTCCAGCGTCAGCCCGCGACGCAACGGCGTCGCGGCGGCGTTGCCCTCGCGCACCAGCGCGTAGCCGTCCGCGCCGGCGACCAGCGTGACGGCGGCGGGGCCAGGATGCGCGCATCCCTTGGCGCAGCCGGACACATGCAGCGCCAGGCCGGGAAACCGCTGCGCCAGCGTCGCCGCATCGGCCCGCACATCGGCCAGCGCCGCCATGCATGCGGGGCGGCCGGGACAGGCGGCGACAGCGCGGCGCGGATCGGTCGGATCGACGATCAGGCCGAGCGCGACAGCGAGCGCGGCACAGCCCGGCGGCCCGACCACAGCCCGCCACGGCGTCACCCACAGCGTCCCGCACGCCGCCAGCGCCGCCAGTGTCTGCGCATCCATCGCACCGAACGGCAACCCGACACCGAATCCGGCGTCGAACGGTCCAACGACGCGTGGCGCGTCGGTCTCCGGCACGGCGACCGCCGCGCGCAGCCCCGCCGCTGCGAACACCGGCGCGGCCGGCGCGTCGCGCATCCGCTTCGCCCCCGGCGCCACCGCAAGGAAGCCGTGCGCGAGTCGCACGGCGTCGCCCGCCGGGTCGTCACTCAGCACCGCGACGGCCGCACCGTCCGGCCAGACCAGCCACACGCCATCGGCGCGATGCAGCCGTACATCCGCGCTCATTGCGGGCACCGCGACGGCAAACCCGAATTTCCCGGGCAACGCCGCCAACGAACTGTCCGCGACCAGCCGCGCTTCCAACGCGCTTGCAACGGCGATGGTCGCGACGTCGGCCAGCGGCGCGACGGCAACGCTGCGCCGCCGCTCCGCCGCCACATCAGCGACTGCCAGGCCGGCCTCGACCATCGCGCGCGCGAAATGCGGCGCGCTGGCCGCCGACAGGCCGCGCACCTGGATGTTGGCCCGCGCGGTCAACTCGATCGCGCCATTGCCGTCGCGTGCCGCCGCCGCCGCGAGCGCCTGTGCCTGTTGCGGCGCGAGCCGGCCGCCGGGCGGCTTGACGCGCACCAGCAGCCCATCGCCGGACTGCATCGGCTCGAACAGAGTCGGGCACCAGCCGCGCCGTGTCATGTCAGCGCCTCCGTCACGTCGTTGCGACGGCTGTGCCACAGGCCGCGCGCCCGCGCCGCGGCGAAGCGCGCGCGCATCGCCTCGCGCGCCACCGGGTTGGCGTCGCACAGGAACCGATCCACGGCGGCATCGCCCAGCGTCGCCGCGAACAGCAGATCGAAGCTGGCATCAAGCCGTTCCGGCAGCGTCGCCGCGAAACCGAACAGCGCATCTACGGTGCGCGCGATCTCGGCAGCACCGCGATAGCCGTGCGGCTGCATGCTGGCAATCCAGCGCGGATTGGCGGCGCGCCCGCGCACCACGCGCGCCACTTCCTCCGCGACCGTCCGCAGCGTCGGCGCGTCTGGGCGCGAGGTGTCGGCGTGATAGAGCGCGGGTGCCGCACCGAGGCGCGCGGCGG
This sequence comes from Pseudomonadota bacterium, assembly GCA_021818505.1. Lineage (GTDB taxonomy): Bacteria > Pseudomonadota > Alphaproteobacteria > Acetobacterales > Acetobacteraceae > JAFKFJ01. The sequence continues at coordinate 5,724 of JAKADX010000040.1, read as the reverse complement.
CGGCGGCAAAGCCGCCCTCGTGCGCCGCGTAGTCCATTCCGTCGAGAATGTCGGTCTCACGATGATCCTGCGTGTGCAGGAACGCATCGGCCGCCGCGACGCGTGCGGCAAATCCGGTCGCATCCGCCTCCCCCTCGCGCCCGCGCCCGTAGGCGAACGAGGATGCGGCGAGATAGGCGGCGCCGATGTCGCCGGCATCCGCGACACCGGCGCCGTAATCGCCGGGGGCCGCGCCGTAGATGCGCACGGGCGCCGCCTCGCCCGCGAGCGGATTGAAGTCGGCCGCCTCGTCGCGCGCCGCGACCGCGCGCACGGCGGCGTCGAACAGCGCGATCTGCGCGGGGAAGGCATCGCGGAACAGGCCGGAGATGCGCAGCGTGACATCGACGCGCGGGCGATCCAACGTCGCCAGCGGCAGCACCTCGATGCCCGAGACACGCGCCGATCCCTCGTCCCACACCGGCCGCACGCCGAGCAGCAGCAGTGCCAGGGCCAGATCCTCGCCGCCGGTGCGCATGGTCGCGCTGCCCCACAGATCGAGCACCAGCGCGCGCGGCCATTCGCCATGATCCTGCAGATGCCGCCGCAGCAGTTCCGCGCAGGCGCGTTCGGCCAGTGCGACCGCCGAGCGCGTCGGCACCGCGCGCGGATCGATCGCGAACAGGTTGCGCCCGGTCGGCAGGACGTCCGCCCGCCCGCGACTCGGCGCGCCCGCCGGCCCCGGCGGCACGAAGCGCCCGTCGAGTGCCGCGAGCAGCGCAGCGCGCTCGGCGCCGGCGCAGGCATCCAGCCGCGCCGCGTCGATCGCCGCGCACGATGCCAGCATCTGCGCGCGCCGCTCGGGTGACGGCGGCTCGCCGAACACGTGCAGCCCGTGGCGCACCTGCAAATCCTTCACGTCGCACAGATAGGCATCCAACCGCGCCAGCGCGGCGTCCTCCGCCAGATCGGCGGCACCACTCTCGGCCAGCAATCCGGCGGCGGCCGCCCGATCCAGGATGTCGCGGCGCAGCAGCGCGGTGCGGCGGCGATCCATGCCGTCGGCGGCGGCGTATTCATCGATCAGCCGCTCCAGTTGTGCCGCCTCGCCCGACAATCCGGCGGCGGCGAGCGGCGGCGTCAGATGGCCGATGGTGACGGCACCGAGCCGGCGCTTCGCGGCAGCAGCCTCGCCGGGATTGTTGACGATGAACGGATAGATCACCGGAACGCCGCGCAGCAGCGCGCTCGGCGCGCACGCCTCGGACGGCGCCACCGCCTTGCCCGGCAGCCACTCCAGCGTGCCGTGCGTGCCGAGATGCACCAGCGCGTCGATCGCCGCGACGCGGCGCAGCCAGAGATGGAAGGCGACATAAGCGTGGCGCGGCGGCGTGTCCGGATCGTGGTAGCCGGCGCGGCGATCCAGGCGCGCGCCGCGATCGGGCTGCACGGCGAGGATGACGCGCCCGGCACGCAGGAACGGCAGCGCGAAAGCGCCGTCGCGCAGCGCAGGATCGTCCTCCGGCTTGCCCCAGGCGGCGACGACGCGGTCGCGAAACGCCGCCGGCAGTTCCGCGAACAGGCTGCGGTAGTTCGCCAGCGTCAGGAAGGCCGCAGGCGGCGTCTGCGCCAGCGCCGACGGGTCGATCGGCGGCGCGTCATACCCGGACTCGTGCAGCAGCCGCAGCATGGCCGCGAGGCTCGCGAACGTGTCCAGCCCCACCGCGTGCGCCACCTGCCCGCCACCGGCGCCGGGATAATCCGACACCACGATGGCAAGCCGTCGTTCGGCACGCGGCGTCGCGGCCAGGCGTGCCCAGCCGGCGGCGCGGTCGGCGGCGAGCGCGATGCCGGACTCGTCAGGCTCCAGCACGGTGCGCGCGAAATCGAGGCCCGGCAGCACCGCCTGCTCCGCCTTGAACCCGATCGCCGCCGTGGCAAGGCGTCCGTCGAGTTCCGGCAGCACGATCTGCATCGCCAGATCGGCAGGGCCGAGGCCGCGCGCGGATGTTTCCCACGCCGCGCGCGGGCTGCCGGCCAGCAGCACTTGCAACACTGGCACGTCGGCCGCGTCCAGCGGCGATCCCGTATCGTCATCGCGCCGCGCCGAGAATCCCGTCGCGTTCAGCACCACCGCAGGCCGCCAGTCGCGCAGCGCGTCGGCAACGAAAGCGGCGGTGGCGGCGTCCTTGAGGCTGCCGACGAACAGCGCGCGCACGCCCAGCCCGCGCGCCGACAAAGCCTCGGCCAGTGCCGCGAGCGGTGCCAGATCGCCGGCCAGCAGATGCGAGCGATAGAAAATCAGCGCCCCCGTGCCGAGCGGGCCGGTCTCCGCGACGCCGAACACGTGTTCCCCGAACGCGGGAACCACGATCGCCGGCGCGGCCGGATCGTTCGCCAGTCCGCCGAGATGCGCGGCATACCGCAAGGCGCGCGCCGCGTTCTCCGCCCCGCCCGCGCGCAGATAAGCGTCCATCCGCGCCAGCGCGTCGCCATCGACGGTGGACAGCGCCGCCAACCGTTCATCCGCGCGCGCATCGCCCGGCAGCAACGCCAGCGCGATGCCCCGTTCGCGGCAGACGGCAAAAAACTCGTCGCAGCCATAGCGCCAGTAGTCGAGGCCGCCGAGCAGGCGCACGACGACGCAGCGCGCGTGCGCGATCACCTGCTCGGCGTAGCGATCGACCGACATCGGATGGCGCAGCCGCGCCAGCGAGGCCAGCCGCAGCGTCGGCTTTGGCGCCGCCATCGCCTGCCACGCCGCCGCCACGGCGCCGAGATCGCTGTCGGAGAACGAGAGGAACACGATCTCCGCCGGCGCGTGGCCGAGATCGACGGCAGCTTCCTCGTCGTCCAGCGTGCGGGTTTCGCGGACCAGCAGGTGCATCGGATCAGCCGCGGATCACGGCGCCGATGCCGTCGCGATCGAGTCCCGTCTGCCCGATCACCACCACATGGCCCGCGCGATCCGCCCCGTGCGGCCACGCACGGTCGTAGTGGTGACGGAACCGCGTGCCCACACCCTGGATCGCCAGCCGCATGGCCTTGCCGCGCACCGCGGCGAAGCCCTTGATGCGCAGCACGCCCGCGAACTCCGCCGCCCGCTGCAACCGCGCCAGCAGCGTCGCCGGGTCGTCGATCTCGGCAAGCGGGACCACGAAACTCTCGAAATCGTCGTGCTCGTGCGCGCCATCCATCGCGTCGTGATGCGACGGGCGCGCCGCCAGATCGTCCTCCGCCGCGGCACCCAGGCCCAGCAGCGCCGCCGGGTCGAGTCTGCCTTCCCGCGCCGCCACCACCTTGACCGCACGCGGCAGCCGGGCGGCGATCGCATCCGCCAGCGCCGCGCCCGCATCATCGAGCAGGTCGGTCTTGTTCAGCACAACGAGATCGGCGGCGAACAACTGGTCCTCGTACACCTCGGCCAGCGGATTATCGTGATCGACGCTGGCATCCGCCGCGCGCTGCGCCGCCACGGCCCCGGGATCGTCGGCGAAGCGCCCGGCGGCGACGGCCGGACCATCGACCACCGCGATCACGCCATCGACCGTCACGCGCGAGCGGATCGCCGGCCACGCGAACGCCTTGAGCAGCGGTTTCGGCAGCGCCAGACCCGAGGTTTCGATCAGGATATGCTCGGGCGGTGCCGCGCGATCCAGCAGCGACTGCATCGTGGGGACGAAATCCTCCGCCACCGTGCAGCACAGGCAGCCGTTCGCCAGCTCGATGATGTTCTCGTCGTCGCAGCCGGGGATGTCGCACGCCTTCAGCACTTCCCCGTCGATGCCGAGTGCCCCGAACTCGTTGACGATGACGGCGATGCGCCGCCCGCCGGCGTGTTGCAGCACATGGCGCACCAGCGTCGTCTTGCCGGCGCCGAGGAACCCGGTGATGACGGTGGCGGGGATCTTGTCGTGCATCATGCCAGCAGCTCCGGGGCGGGGATTCGGCCGATCACCGCCCGCCGCAGCGCGGGCGGCCGGCGCGAGGGCATCACGGTGCCGCTGGCCGAGGCGGCATAGGTGCGCGCATAGTCCAGGAGGTCGCCGGCGTCCTCGGGCGCGAGGCCGCCGAGCAGATAGGTCCATTTGCCGGCAGCGCTGATCGCCGCCGAGCAGCCGCGCTCGCAATTCGCCAGACACGCGACCGCCGCCAGCCGCACCGTCTCCGCCGCGCCGTCGCGCCGCGCAATGGCTTCGTGCAAACGCGCGCCCGGCGGCACCTCGTCCGGGCCGAGCGTGCGCCCGGCGCGGCAGGTGATGCAGACATGCAGGCGCGGCACGGCGGATGGTTCGGTCACGTCACCCCCGACGGAGCAGGTCCGGCGGGTGCGATCCGCCCGCGGTCGTCCCGCGGGTCGGTGCCGAAGCACCGAGGCCGCCGAGGCACCCCGCCCGGCGACGCAGACAGTCCCTTCCGCTGGCAGGTCTCCTGGCTCGCGGATCCGGCGCTTTCCGTCGGCCTTCCCGGGCGGATCGTGCCCAGTGGCCGAACGACGGAAAACTCTCCGCTTACAGTTGCGGGGGCAGCCGCGGCGTTGGGGCAGGCCCCGCACCGCGTTCCCTTTTCACCCTCCTGGACTGGAGGGACCATCGGAAGCCCGTTATCTAGGCCGGGACCGGAGGCCGCGTCAAAGCGAAGGAGTCCGCCCCTGCTCACCCTCGTCCTCGGCGGCGCCCGCTCCGGCAAAAGCCGTCACGCCGAGTCGCTGATCACCGCCCTGCCACCCCCCTGGGTCTATATCGCCACCGCCGAGGCCCACGACGCCGAGATGCAGGCCCGCATCGCCGCCCACCGCGACGGGCGCGCGGCTGGCTGGCAAACGATCGAGGCGCCGCGCGACCTGCCGGCCGCGCTGGATGCGGCCGGAGACGCGCCCGCGCTGGTGGACTGTCTCACGCTCTGGCTGACCAACCTGATGCTGGCCGGGCAGGACATCGACGCGGCACGGGACTCGCTGCTGGCCGCCCTGACCCGCCGCGCCGCGCCGACCGTGCTGGTGAGCAACGAGGTCGGCCTGGGCATCGTGCCCGACAACGCGCTCGCCCGCGCCTTCCGCGACGAGGCCGGGCGGCTGCACCAGGCGATCGCGGCGCGGGCCGGGCGCGTGGTGTTCATGGTGGCGGGGCTGGCGATGGGGGTGAAGGGGTGAGCATCGAGCAGAAAAACGGAGGCGAATGAATTCAGGAAGGGGATTGTCCCCTTGACGCAGGTACCGCGTAGCGTAGGAAAGTTAGCCTAGATCGGCCACGCTCGCACAGCCCAATCCGCCATGGCCTTCTGCCGCGCCTCAACGGCCTGCGGCGACCAGTCAGAGAATTTGGCTATCTCGTTTGTGAAACGGAGCGGCGATTTGCCGAGAACCAGCTTTTTCTTGTCAAAATCATCGTTGTCCATATTTGAGTTCGGTGTTTTTTGCAGAAGGCAAAGATTCCCAAGCCTCTTGAGATACCGCTCGGCATCCTCATCGCTAAACTTGGTCCAGGTGCCCTGGGGCGGATTTTTCGGAAGAACGTGCTCAAGTGTGATTGCGTCCTGGTCATCATTTATGACGTACCAGGGCTCACTCTCGCTCGCGGCGGCAGCTTCAAGAGCGCGCAAATAATAGCGTGCAAGGTCTGACCTGAGCCCCGAAAACTCCTCCAGGCTGAGATAGAGTCCGCGACCCTGAGGGGGAACGGATGGATGAAGCGAAGTCGGTTCACCGAGGAACGGATCATCGGCGTTCTGCGCGAGCAGGAGGCC
>JAKADX010000077.1 GCA_021818505.1 Pseudomonadota bacterium | reverse complement strand
AGAAACGCCGCTCGACCGAACCGAGAAACACCGTCACGATGGGCGTGACGGCAACCCGCGACTCTATTTCTGACTGGAGGGAAGTCGGGGCTCAGGTCAGCGCGACTTCCAGACTTTGCACGTCCGGTCGATCAGATTGTCGTTTGCTACGTCTGATGTTTTCACCGAAGACCTCACGGCCGGCTTCGCACCGTTCCGTGCCTCTGGCCTCCGGTCTCGGAATCCCACCGATGACGCTGGACCTTGACGTGATTTGCATCTCGGGCGTCCCCGTCTCAGGGATCGCCGCCTTCAGCCCCGCCTCAGCGCGGCAGTTCGTCCTCCGGGATGGTGAACTTGTGGCTCTTGCCCGCTTCGATCACGAGTTCCCGGCGATTCCCTTTCCCAAGGGCGCTCGAAATCGAGCACCGGAAATGACCGTGTTGCAGTCCGTCGAGGACCAGTTGCTCAATACGGGCGAGAGCCTCGCGGATTTGTGATCCGCGCAAGCGGCCGGCGTAATTGCATGTCGGTTCGTTACGCATTGTGTAGAAGCGCCTTCATGTCCTTGATGGTTGAAGAAAATGCGAGCGGCGGAACAGCAGCGCCGTCGCCGTAGAACGCCAACACGTCATCGCGCCGTGTCGCGCGGTCGCGGAACACGAAGACCTTCCGATGCCCTTCGGCGCGCAAGTCGATGAGGTCGTAGCCGGTGCAGCGCAGGAAGCAGGCGAGATAGAAATCGCGCGTCTCGAACGCGATCTCACCGGCTGCCGTCACCTTATTCGTTTGTCCAGTTGACACTTAACATTCTCCGCAAAAAAAATTACGAACCAATCGCTAATGAGGTCTGCCGTGGTGCCTGCCTGAGCAGCAGCCCCAGATTTTCAAGCCGAATGCGCATCGCCGATGGTGACACGCCGAATCGGCGCGCGATCGGCTTAGCGACAGTGTCAAGCAACGCATCGTCGAGCGCAGCAGCTTCGCCTCTGCCTTTTTCATAGATAAGGGTCTGGGCGCGCATCATTACCTGACCGTTGGGCCGCAGGTCCGACAGCAGCAACGGACGTGTGCGGCCCAGACATTCCTTCCATGTTTCGTGCACGCGGCGGCGAGGCATCAGCAGGCAGGACGAATAGAAGTCTGCCTGCCGTTCGATCCGCTCCCTTAGCTGGCCGGAACGGCAGATCACGGTCGGCTGGGATGGTGCTTCGAAAAGGGAAGTCTGGTTGGTGTCCTTGGCGACGTAGGACCGATGGAGACGCCAATGCCCAATCTCATGCGCGACGCTGAAGCGATAGCGTCCAAGCATCGATGGATTAACATTCGGGTCGAGGCTGCGGTCGATCAGGACTATTTCCTTGTCGATCCAGATCGCACCGAGGATATCAGGCTGGTCACGTTGCATTGGAATGCCCAAGGTCTTGTGCAAGTCAGCGAACCCGAGTTGTAGCGCGAGATGGTAGGTGGTGATGTCAGCGACCGGGATGGGCAGCTTGATCAGCATGCCAGCCGTTTTCTCGTACTCGGCGAGCAGCAGGTCTGCGTCCTGCTCAATCTCACTTTCGGAGAGATATCTGACCTGAATCGTCATCTATCAGCCATCCTCATCTGCATCGTTGAATCCGCTGCCGTATAAGCCGTCACCCGCCTTTCTTCTCCGCGTCGCGGGCGATCCGGGCGACTTCGTCGGCCGACAAACCCTTGGTGGTCCGCAGCAGCGCCGCCATTTCAACCGGATGGCGCTTGATGATGTCGGACAGGTCAGACGACACCCTATTTGCCCGCGCCAGCAGATCATCGGCGTCGCACTCGATGACCTTGGCGATCGCCTTCACCTTATCCTCAGCCGGCGGCGAAAATTCGTCCCGCTCGACCTTGGACAGGTAGGTCGGACTCACCCCGATCATCTTCGCCATCTCCCGCAAACCGATATCCTTGGCCTCCCGCTGCCGGCGGATGAATGCGCCGAATTTCTCCCTCCCGTTGGTCATGATTGCCTCCTCCGTTACCTGTTTAGGTGGCACTATACATCCGATTCGCGCCAGCCGTCAACCATGCACTAAACACTGGTCGGCGGGGTGTCACGCCGCCAGCGGCATCTCCCGAATTTCCTCAAGGACGCGCCGGAACTCTGGCGCTGGTGCGACGCACATGGTTCGATAGGTGTTCAGGAACGGCAGCCAGGTCCCGCGCTTCGCTGGATGGGCCGCGAGGTCCGCCTACCTACCCGGCGGGAAAGTCTTGTGTTTTCGCGCCGGCCCCTTGCGCGCTCGCGCTTTTTGCTGATCTGTTCGGACATCGGAGTTCGCGCAGCCTGCCTTCCGGCGCCATCGCGCTGGCGTCGAGGCCAGCGTGCGGGCCGCGCGGAAGGGGTGTCGTCGCGTGTGGATCGTTCGGCTGGCGCTCAGTCGCCCCTACACGTTCATCGTGCTGGCGCTGGTCATCCTGCTGGTCAGCCCGATCGTGATTCTCCGCACGCCGACCGACATCTTTCCCAGCGTCAACATCCCCGTCATTGCCGTCGTCTGGACCTACACCGGCCTCGACCCCGAGGGCGTGGAAGGGCGGATGACGTCCGCGTATGAGCGTTCGCTGACCGCGCTGGTCGATAATATCCAGCACATCGAGTCAACGTCCTTCAACGGCGTTGCGCTGGTCAAGATCTTCCTGCAACCCAAAGCGAGCATCGACACCGCGAACGCGCAGGTCACGGCGGCCGCGCAGTTGCTGCTGCGGCAGATGCCGCCGGGAACCGTGCCGCCGGAGATTCTCGATTTCAGCGCCTCCAGCGTGCCGATTCTCCAGCTCGGCCTGTCCGGGCAAGGGCTTTCCGAGGCCGAGCTGAACGATCTGGCGCTGAATTTCCTGCGCCCGCAGTTGGTGACGGTTCCAGGCTCGGTCGTCCCGTATCCGTATGGCGGCAAGGTCCGCCAGGTGATGATCAATGTCGATCCTCGTCTGGCGCAGGCAAAGGGGATGTCGGTCAGCGACGTGCTCAACGCCATCTCGGCGCAGAACCTGATCCTGCCCGGCGGCACGGCGAAGATCGACGAGTACGAGTACGACGTGCGCGTCAATGCGAGTCCGTTCACGATCCGTGAGATGAACGCCCTGCCGCTCAGGCAGGTCGGCGGCGCGACGATCTATCTGCGCGACGTGGCCACGGTCAGCGAGGGGTTCGCGCCACAGACCAACGTGGTGCGCCAGAACGGCCAGCGCGGCGTGCTGGTCAGCATCTTCAAGGACGGCGACGCCTCCACCATCGACGTAGTGGACGGCATCCGCGGTCTGCTCGGCCGTGTCATGCAGACCCTGCCGCCCGCGCTTCGCGTCGAGCCGCTTGCCGACCAGTCCGTGTTCGTCAAGGCGGCGGTGCGCGACGTGATCCGCGAGGCGGTGATCGCCGCGTGCCTGACCGCGCTGATGATCCTGCTGTTCCTGGGCACCTGGCGCAGCACGCTGATCATCGCGGTGTCGATTCCGCTCTCCATCCTGTCCTCGGTCATCGCGCTGAGCTTCCTCGGCCAGACCATCAACATCATGACCCTCGGGGGACTGGCGCTCGCGGTCGGCATCCTGGTGGACGACGCGACGGTCACGATCGAGAACATCGAGCGGCATCTGGAGCAGGGTGACGAACTGCACGAGGGCATCCTGAGCGGCGCCGCCCAGATCGCGATGCCGGCGCTGGTCTCGACGCTGTGCATCTGCATCGTGTTCGTGCCGATGTTCCTGCTCAGCGGCGTCGCGCGCTACCTGTTCGTGCCGCTGGCCGAGGCGGTGGTGTTCGCCATGCTCGCCTCCTACGTCCTGTCGCGCACGCTCGTGCCGACGATGGCGATGTACCTGCTGCGCCCCAGGACTCATCACCACGCCCCCTCACGCAACCCGCTGACGCGGCTGCAACGGCGCTTCGAACAGGCGTTCGAGCAGCTTCGTCACGCCTATCGGCGGCTGCTGACGGTTCTGGTGAGCAGGCGTCGCACGTTCATCCCGGCTTTCCTCGCGGCCTGCGCCTCGACCTTCCTGCTCACACCCTGGCTTGGGGAAAACTTCTTCCCGACCACCGACAGCGGGCAGTTCATCCTGCACTTCCGCGCCAAGAGCGGCACGAGGATCGAGGAGACGGCGCGCCTCGCCGACCTCATCGAGGTCGTGATCCGCGCGGACATTCCAGCCCGGGATCTGGACAACATCCTCGACAATATCGGCCTGCCGATCAGCGGCATTAACATGACGCACATGACCTCCGGCGCGATCGGCGCGGCCGATGCCGACGTGCTGGTCTCACTGACGCACGATCATCGCCCGACCGCCGACTATGTCCGCCGGCTGCGCCGCGATCTGCCGGAGCGGTTTCCGGGCGTGATCTTCTACTTCCTGCCGGCCGACATGATCACGCAGATCCTGAATTTCGGACTGCCGGCGCCGCTCGACATACAGATCACCGGGGCCGACATGCAGCACAACCGGCAGGTCGCCGACGACATTCTCGCAAAGGTCCGCAACGTGCCCGGCGTGGTGGATGCACGCATCCAGCAGCGGTTCGACTATCCGGCCCTGGAAATCGATGTCGATCGAACGAAGGCGTTGCAGGCCGCCTTCACCGAACGTGACGTGGCGTACAGCGTGCTGAACGCGCTGAGCGGCAGCTTTCAGACGTCGCCGATGTTCTTCCTCAACGAGCGCAACGGCGTGAACTACACCATGGCGGTGATGGCGCCGCAGTACGATGAGCAAACGCTGCGCGACCTGCAGAACATCTCGGTCACGTCGCCGAACGCGCGGCGCCCCGCGATCCTTGCCGACTTCGCCGCGATCCGGCGCTCGCAGGAGATGGCCGCCATCGATCACTTCAACATCCGCCGCACCATCGACATCTACGCGGCGGTGCAGGACCGCGATCTCGGCAGCGCGGGACAGGAGATCACGCGGATCGTGGATGCGGCCCGCCCGAATCTGCCGCGCGGCAGCTTCGTGACGGTCCGCGGGCAATTGCGGACGATGTACGATTCCTATGGCAACCTGTTCGACGGCCTCGTCATTTCCATCGTGCTCGTCTATCTGCTGATCGTCGTCAACTTTCAGTCGTGGCTCGATCCATTCATCATCATCACCGCCCTTCCGGCGGCGCTGGCGGGGATCGTCCTGATGCTGTTCTTCAGCCATACGCCGTTAAGCGTCCCGGTGCTGATGGGGGCAATCATGTGCGTGGGGGTCGCGACGGCGAACTCGATCCTGGTCGTCGCCTTCGCCCGTCAGCGGCTGGCTATCCACGGCGACGTGGTGACGGCGGCGATCGAGGCGGGGTTTACCCGCTTCCGCCCTGTGGTCATGACCGCCCTGGCCATGATCATCGGCATGGCGCCGATGTCGCTGGGCCTGGGCAATGGCGGGGAGCAGAATGCGCCACTCGGGCGGGCGGTGATCGGTGGGCTGCTGCTTGCCACGATCGCCACGTTGGTGTTCGTTCCCGCGGTCTTCTGCCTGCTGCATGGCCGCCGCGGCAAGACCGTGGCCATGCCCGCCAGCACCGTATGAGGGACATCCGGCGTCATGCCTGACGGGACCGATGCGAGGGAAAGCCGGCCGGCCGAATGGGCGCGCCAGGACGCGGCGCCGGCCCGGTCGCGGCCCTGGATCGCTCCCTCCGTCGCGGCGGCGGCCGTCCTGCTCCTTGGCTACGGCATCTGGCGCGGGATCGACGGGCGGCGGGAGGCGGCGGCAGCGCTGGCGGTCAGCACGCGCGAACAGGCGGAGCCGGTTGTCTCGTTGCTTCACCCGGAATCCGGCGCCCCCGACCAGGAGCTTGTGCTGCCCGGCAACACGCTCGCCTATATCAGCGCGCCGATCTACGCGCGCACCAGCGGCTATCTGAAGCAGTGGTATTTCGACATCGGCGCGCATGTCCGGCAGGGCCAGTTGCTTGCTGAGATCGAGACGCCGGAACTCGATGAACAGCTTCGTCAGGCGCGGGCGGACCTGGTGGCGGCGCAGGCGAACACCCGTCTCGCGGCGGTCACGGCGAAGCGTGCGGACGCTCTCGTCAAGCTGCACTGGGTTTCCGAGCAGGACCGCGACAACGCCGACAGCGCCCTTGCCGCGGACGAGGCGATCGAGCGATCTCGCGGAGCCCAGGTCGCCCGGCTGGAGCAGTTGCAATCCTTCGAGCGTGTTTACGCCCCCTTCGACGGCATCATCACCGCGCGCAACACCGATATCGGGCACCTGATCAATGCCGGTGCCGGCGCCCCGGCGGCCGAACTGTTCGTCATGGCCATGATCAAGACGCTGCGCATCTATGTCTCGGTGCCGGAGATGGATGTTGAGGCGATCCATGTCGGCGACATCGTCGGCGTGACGCTGCAGGAATTTCCTGGGCGCAGCTTCCACGGCAAGGTCGTGCGAACGAGCAACGCGATCGACCTCGTATCCCGCACGCTCCTTGTCGAGGTGGACGTGGACAATCCCGACGGCGTGCTGCTGCCGGGCGCCTACACTGACGTGCATTTCGCGCTCGCCGGCGGTTCGGGTTCGGTTACGGTCCCGTCCAGCGTGCTGCTGTTCCGCAGGGAGGGTCTGCGCGTCGCCATCCTGCGCGGCGGCAAGGCCGAACTGGTGCCGATCCGCATCGGCCGCGATTACGGCGACCGGGTTGAAGTCGTCTCGGGACTCACGGCGGCCGATGCGGTGATCGCCAATCCCTCGGACTCGCTCGTCAGCGGAACCGTGGTCCGCGTCGCCAGGGCGCTGCACAGCGGTCCCGGGCAGTAACGTCGTGCTGCCGAGCGCGTGATCGTCGGGGCCTCCCACCGCGCGGGGGCGATCTGATCCTGGACGAGGACCGCGTCCGTCTCGGGTTCCCGGCCGTATCGGTGCAATGAAGAACAGGTTGCTCTGCGGACAAAGAATGGACTAAAATTAATTTGCAGTGGTCGATCGAGCGGCGGCGCGATGCAAGGCGGGCTGGTCGGTGTCGCCTTGCGCTGGACGCTTGGATCCGCGGCTACGCCGACACAGGGCCCCGCAGGTAAACGGGGGGCGCCCGTAATGCGCAATGCCCGGCCGGCCGGTGAGCCCGACGAACGCCGTGACGTGCCGTGACGCCAATTTCGCCGCGCCGTCGCCGACGCCACGGCCGGCAGCAAATTTCGGCGGCTGACCGCGAGGGAGGAACGCGATGGCGACGATCACCGTAAGTTCGGGCGTGACGAGCACTTTCCTCATCATCTCGGGCGGCACCACGCTGGACGTCCTTGCCGGCGGCACGGTGAACGGCACGACCTTGCTCAGCGGCGGTGTCGAAAGCGTAACCGCTAACGCCTACGACAGCGCAACGACCGTCAGCAGCGGCGGCACGCTGATCGCCGAGCAGATCGGCGCCCTGAGCTGGGGCGCCAACGCGGTCGGCGACACGGTGCTGAACGGCGGCGTGGAGATCGCCTACTCCAGGGGCTGGGTGCAGAGTGCCACCGTCTTCGGCAACCTGGTGATCTCCGCGGCCGGCTTCGGGCAGTTAGACACGGCGGAGGCCGGCGGGGTCATCACCGTGTCGGCGGGCGGCTCCAGCAACGTGACGCAGGTCAGCGCCGGCGGCACCGGGATCGTCTCGTCCGGCGGCATCGGCTCGCAGACCATGGTGAGCAGCGGCGGCCAGCAATGGGTGCTCGGGCTGGACGAGTACGGCACGGTGCTGAACGGCGGCACCGAGATCGTCAGCGCCGGCGGCACCAGCTACGCCATGGCCGTCAGCGCCGGCGGCAGCGAGGTCGTGCTGGCCGGCGGCAGCGCGATCGTCTCCTCGGGGCAGACGGATTACGGGATGACGGCCAGCGGCGGGACGATCATCGTCTCCTCCGGCGGCAAGACCAGCGGTGCCCTGCTGCTCAGCGGCGGCACCGAGATCGTCTCCTCCGGCGCCACGACGGTTGCCACCACGGTCAGGTCCGGCGGCGTGTTCCACGTGCTGTCCGGCGGCTTTGACAGCGGCGGGATCGTCAGCAGCGGCGGCACGCTGATCGCCGATCAGACCGGCACCGGCGGCGTCGGCGCCAATGCCGTCGCCGATCTGGTGCTGAACGGCGGCACTGAGATCGCGATCAATCACGGCTGGGTGCAGAGTGCGTCCGTCCAGGGCAGCCTGATCCTTTCCTCCACCGGCTTCGGGCAATTGGACACGGCGGAGGCCGGCGGGGTCATCACCG
>JAKADX010000076.1 GCA_021818505.1 Pseudomonadota bacterium | reverse complement strand
CGAGGAGGCGCTCGCCGCCGGCAGCGAGCATGGGCGGGTGGCGCTCGGCGCGCTGCTGCTGGGTGCTGCACTGCTGCGACGGGCGCGGCGCGCGTGAGCGCGATCCTCGCCGCCGAGGGCCTGCGCCGCGCGTTCGGCGCGCTGGCGGTGACGCGCGACGTGACGCTGACGGTGCGGGCCGGCGAGGTCCATGCGCTGATCGGCCCGAACGGGGCGGGCAAGTCCAGCCTGATCGCCCAGCTTGCCGGCACGCTGGCGCCGGATGCCGGCCGGGTGCGGCTCGACGGCTCGGACGTGACGCATCTGCCGGCCCACGCGCGCGCCCGACGGGGCCTGGCCCGCACCTTTCAGGTCAGCGCCCTGGTCGGCCCGATGACGGCACTGGAGAATACGGCGCTGGCGGTGCAGGCGCACGAGCGCCGCCCGCTCGCCCCGTTCCGCCGCGCCGCCGGCGATGCCGCGCTGGAGGGGCCGGCGCGCGCGGCGCTGGCGTCGGTGGGTCTGGCCGGGCGCGAGGCGACGCCCGCCGAGGCGCTGTCGCATGGCGAGCGACGCGCGCTCGAACTCGCCTGCGCGCTCGCCTCGTCACCGCGCGTGCTGCTGCTCGACGAGCCGCTGGCCGGCATGGGGCACGAGGAAGGCCGGCGCATCGTGGCCCTGCTGGCCGGGCTGAAAGGCCGCTTCGCGATCCTGCTGGTCGAGCACGACATGGACGCGGTGTTCGCGCTCGCCGATCGCGTCTCCGTCCTCGTCGCCGGACGCATCATCGCCTCCGGCTCGCCCCAGGCCGTGCGCGCCGACCCCGCCGTGCGCGCCGCCTATCTGGGCGAGGACGTCTGATGCTGACCGTCACCGGGCTGGAGGCGGGGTACGGGCGTGCGCAGGTGCTGTTCGGCGTATCGTTCGCGCTCGGCGCCGGGGAGACGCTGGCGCTGATGGGCCGCAACGGCATGGGCAAGAGCACCACGGTGCGCGCGCTGATGGGCCTGTTGCGCCCGTGGCGCGGGGAGGTGCTGTTCGCCGGCACGCGGCTTGCCGGGGCGCCGCCGCACCGCATCGCGCAGGCCGGCATCGGGCTGGTACCGGAGGGACGGCAGGTGTTCCCGACGCTGTCGGTCGCCGAGAACCTGATCGCCACCGCCCGCCCCGGTCCGTGGACGCTGGCGCGCGTGCTGGCGCTGCTGCCGCGCCTGGCGGAACGGCGTTTCCATCGCGGCTATCAGCTCAGCGGCGGGGAACAGCAGATGCTGGCGATCGGCCGCGCTTTGATGACCAACCCGCGCCTGCTGATCCTCGATGAAGCGACCGAGGGTCTGGCGCCGATGATGCGCGCCGAGGTATTCGCCGCGCTTGCGGCGCTGAAGGCGGAGGGCATGGCCGTGCTGGTGATCGACAAGCAGCTTTCGCAATTGCGCAAACTCGCCGACCGCATCGTGATCCTTGAGAAAGGCCGCGTGGTCTGGCAGGGCGCGCCCGCGGAGGCGGACGGCGTCGAACGCCATCTGCACGTGTAGCGGGCGTCGCGTTCGTTCAGCGGCGGGCGAAGAACATCCGGCGCAGGCTTCCCTCGCCCAGCACTTCGTCCACCATCCGGAACGCGAAATACGGCAGCAGGACCAGCCACATCAGGAAGCACACGGCGAGCACCTGCTGCCACGTTCCGCCGGCGAAGTTGTCCAGGGACGCGGCCACGGGCACACCTTCGATCATCGCTCGGATCATTTCCTCGGCGATCGACAGCACCAGCAGCATCAGCAGGAACACGAAAGACCTGAACAGCAGACGATAGATCAGGGACGTGTGCTTCAGTTGCTCGCCGACGTGCAGCGCATGACCGATGAGCATGAACTTGCCCAGGATGAGCGCCTTCACGGCGGCCAGCCCCAGGGGCGTGAATGCGAGGCCGTACATCCGCAGCACGGCGGCCTTGTAGAACAGCACCGCGGCAAAGCAGACGAACAGATACAAGGCTACGGCAACATATTGCCTGAACTCATGCGCCGCCCGAGCGGCCAGACCGGCGTGCGGTTGATCGGCGGCGGGCATGACGAATCCCCCGAACTGCAAATCCCGCGTCGTGCTACCTCAGTGGAACCCGCCAGCGCGTCATTGAGTCCCGTCAATACAGAGTGAGGCCGCTGGCAGCGCCCAGGGCGGCGACGACGATCGGCGGGGCGCGCCATACCGTCAGCAGCACGAAGCCGACCAGTGCGAGCGCGAAATCCGCCGGCCGCAGCACCGCGCTGGTCCAGACGGGCGAATAGAGTGCGGCACCCAGGATGCCGACGACAGCGGCATTGATGCCGCGCATCGCCGCCTGCGCGCGCGGGCGGGTGCGCAGCGCGTCCCAGAATGGCAGCGTGCCGAGCAGTGCGAGCATCCCGGGCAGGAAGATCGCGACCAGCGCCACGACCGCGCCGGGCAACCCGGCCGCCTCCGTGCCGAGATAGGCCGCGAAGGTGAACAACGGCCCCGGCACCGCCTGCGCCGCGCCGTAGCCGGCGAGGAAGGCGCTGTCGGAGACGAAGCCCGGCGCCACCACCGCGTCGCGCAGCAGCGGCAGCACCACGTGTCCGCCGCCGAACACCAGTGCGCCGGAGCGGTAGAACGCGGCGAACAGCGCCGGCAGCGGCAGGACCAGCAGCAGCGCATACAACCCCAGACACAGCGCCCCCACGCGCCGCCCGATCGCCGTCACCAGCCGCCCGACATCCGGCCCCGGCTCGGCGCCGATCACGAGGCCCGCCAATCCGCCCAGCACGATCGCCGCGATCTGCGCGCGCGCGCCGGGGGCGAGCAACAGCAGCACCGCCGCCAGCGTGCCGATCGCCGCGCGCGGCCGGTCCGGGCAGAGCGTCCGCGCCATGCCCCACACCGCCTGCGCCACCACCGCGACCGCCACCAGTTGCAGCCCGTGCAGCAGCCCGGCGCCGACGAACCGCGCGCCATAAGCGAACAGCACCAGCAGAACGGCCGAGGGCAGCGTGAACCC
Organism: Pseudomonadota bacterium; assembly: GCA_021818505.1. GTDB lineage: Bacteria > Pseudomonadota > Alphaproteobacteria > Acetobacterales > Acetobacteraceae > JAFKFJ01. Next base: position 5,446 of record JAKADX010000076.1, on the reverse strand, counting down.
GACCCAGGCGGCGAGCGCCCCCGGCAGCCCCGCGCGCAGCAGCCCCAGCGCGAAGCCGGTCTGGCTGGAGGCGGGACCGGGCAGGAACTGGCACAGCGCCACCAGGTCGGTGAACGCCCGGTCGTCCAGCCAGCGCCGCCGCGCGACGAATTCCGTGCGGAAATAGCCCAGATGCGCAATCGGCCCGCCGAAGCTGGTCAGGCCGAGGCGGAGGAAAACGAGCAGAACCTCGCGCGCGGAGCCTTTCACAACGTCGCCGCGATCAGCGCCCGCACCTCCGCCGTCACCTCCGGCCGCACGCCGAACCACGCCTTGAATGCCGGCACTGCCTGGTGCAGCAGCATTCCCAGCCCATCGACCACCGGATTGCCGCGCGCCCGCGCCGCGGCCAGCAGCGGGGTTTCCAGCGGCACATAGACGATGTCGCACACGACAGCCGCGCGCGGCAGGGCCGCGAGGTCGATCGCCAGTGGCGCCTGTCCCGCCATGCCCAGCACCGTCGTGTTGACCAGCAGCGCCGCGCCGTCCAGCGCCGCCGCCCAACGCCCCCAGTCCAGCACCGCGACCGGCCCGCCGAGCGACGCGGCCAGCGTCTCGGCATGGGCGCGGGTGCGGTTGAGCAGGCAGATCGCCGGCACGCCGGCATCGCTCAGCGCCGCCACCACCGCCCGCGCCGCGCCGCCGGCGCCGAGCACCACCGCCGGCCCGTCCGCCGCCCGCCAGGACGGGCAGCCGGCGCGCAGGCTGTCGAGGAAGCCGGCGGCGTCGGTGTTGCGGCCCTCCAGGCTGCCGTCCTCGCGGACCACGATCAGGTTCACCGCCCCGATGCGCCGCGCCAGCGCGTCGGGGTGATCCGCCAGCGCCAGCGCCGCCTGCTTGTGCGGCACGGTCACGTTGGCGCCGGCGAAGCCCAGCGCCGCCAGCCCGCGCAGCGCCGCCTCGATCCGGTCCGGGCGCACCGGCAGCGGCAGATACGCCCCGGCGATGCCGTGGCGCGCCAGCCAGTAGCCGTGCAGCCTCGGGCTGCGCGAATGCGCGACCGGCCAGCCGATCACGCCGGCCGCGCGGAACAAGTTCTCGTGCGCCATGAAGTGCCCCCGCCCCGGCTCTCTTTAGCTTCCCGTTCCCGCCTGCGGGAGAGGGTGGCGCGCGGCGCCGGATGCCTGCGCACGCAAATCGGTCCACGACGAGGCTTCCGCTCCGCGCGCCGCTCGCTTACGTTGAGCACCTGGACGCAAGAACAACGGGAGGAGCGGGGATGCAGCTCAATCGCGAGCAGCTGCTTGCGGCGTATCGAATGATGCGGACCATCCGCGAATTCGAGGACCGCGTGCATGTCGAATTCTCGGCCGGCGACATCCCCGGCTTCGTGCATCTCTATGCCGGCGAGGAAGCCTCCGCGGTCGGCGTGTGCATGAACCTCGATCATCGCGACAAGATCGCCAGCACGCATCGCGGCCACGGCCACTGCATCGCCAAGGGTGTCGATGTGGAAGGTATGATGGCGGAAATCTTCGGGCGCGGCAGCGGCACCTGCGGGGGCAAGGGCGGGTCGATGCACATCGCCGACCTGGAGAAGGGCATGATGGGCGCCAACGGCATCGTCGGCGGCGGCCCGCCGCTGATCTGCGGCGCCGCGCTGACCGCCAAGACGCTGAAGACCGGTGGCGTCGCGGTCGCCTTCATCGGCGACGGCGCGTCCAACCAGGGCACCACGATGGAGAGCTACAATCTCGCCAAAGCCTGGATGCTGCCGGCGATTTTCGTCGTCGAGGACAACGGCTACGCGGAATCGACATCGAGCAGTTGGTCGGTTTCCGGCAGCCAGCTCGGCCGCGCCGCGGGCTTCGGCATTCCGGCGGTCCAGGTCGATGGGCTTGATTTCTTTGCCATCCACGAGGCGGCGCGCGAGGCCGTGGAACGGGCGCGCGACGGCGGCGGGCCGAGCCTGATCCACGCCAAGCTCAACCGCTATCACGGACATTTCGAGGGCGACGCGCAGACCTATCGCGGCAATGGCGAGATCGAGCGGCTGCGCGCCGAGCATGATCCGCTGACGCATTTCCGCAAGCGGGTCACCGAGGCCGGATTGCTGGAGGGTGGCCAGCTCGACGCGATCGACGCGGCGGCGAAGAGCGAGATCGACGCCGCGGTGGCAAAGGCGAAATCCGCCGCGATGCCGCCGCTCGCCGAGCTGCTGACCGACGTGTACGTGCGGTATTGAACGGGGACGCGCGCAATGGCGAAGAAATCCTTCCGGCAGGCGATCAACGAGGCGCTGGCGCAGGAAATGCGGCGTGACCCGCGCGTGGTGCTGATGGGCGAGGATGTCGCGGGCGGGCAGGGCGCGCCCGGCGAGGACGATGCCTGGGGCGGGCCGCTGGGCGTCACCAAGGGCCTGATGCCCGAGTTCGGGCGCGAGCGCGTGCTGGACACACCGATCACCGAAAGCGGCTTCGTCGGAGCGGCGATCGGCGCGGCGGCAACGGGGCTGCGCCCGGTCGCCGAACTGATGTTCGTCGATTTCATGGGCGTGTGCTTCGACCAGATCTTCAATCAGGCCGCCAAGTTCCGCTACATGTTCGGCGGCAAGGCGGTGACACCCGTCGTCATCCGCACCATGTACGGCGGCGGCTTCCGCGCCGCCAGCCAGCATAGCCAGTGCCTCTATCCGCTGTTCACGCACATCCCCGGCCTGAAAGTCGTGATCCCGTCATCGCCCTATGACGCGAAGGGGCTGCTGATCCAGGCGATCCGCGACGACGATCCGGTGATGTTCTTCGAGCACAAGATGATGTACGACGACATGGACGAGGTGCCGGACGAGCCGTACACGATCCCGTTCGGCGAAGCGAACCTGACGCGCGAGGGCGACGACGTGACGGTCGTAGCACTCGGCCGCATGGTGAAGATCGCCAACGAGGCGGCGGACGCGCTGCGCAAGCAAGGTGTCGGCTGCACCGTGATCGACCCGCGCACCACCTCGCCGATGGACACCGATTCGATCCTGGAGTCGGTCGAGGAAACCGGACGGCTGGTGGTGGTCGATGAGGCGCATCCGCGCTGCGGCATGGCGGCCGATGTGTCCGCGCTGGTGGCGCAGGAAGCGTTCAGGGCGCTCAAGGCGCCGATCCGCATGGTGACACCGCCGCACACACCGGTGCCGTTCTCGCCGGCGCTGGAGGACGCGTACCTGCCGAGTGCGGCGCGCGTGATCGAGGCGGTGCGCGCGACGATGGCGTAGCACCCTCACCCGGCGGTACGCGCCACCCTCTCCCGCAAGCGGGAGAGGGAAGCACGGCGCGCTGGCCTGCTTCTCCCTCTCCCGCTCGCGGGAGAGGGCCGGGGTGAGGGTTCTTGCGAAAGGGGACCGACACGATGACCGACGCGATCAGGCCGATCGGAATGCCCAAATGGGGGCTGGCGATGACCGAGGGCAAGGTCAACGCCTGGCTCGTCGCCGACGGCGCCGAGATCAGCCAGGGCGACGAGATTCTTGAGATCGAGACAAGCAAGATCACCAATGTCTTCGAATCGCCCGTCTCCGGCCTGTTGCGCCGCAAGGTGGCAGGCGAGGGCGAGACGCTGCCGGTCGGCGCGCTGCTCGGCGTGGTCGCCGACGCGGGCGTGAGCGATGCCGAGATCGACGCCTTCGTCGAACAATACAAACAGCATCAGGCCGAGGCGGCCAGCGAGGACGCGGCGCCGGAGCCGGTGATGGTCGAAGCTGCGGGCTGGACCGTGCGCGTCCTGCGCATGGGGCCGGAGGCGCCGGACGAAAGTGCCGTGCCGCTGCTGATGATCCACGGTTTCGGTGGCGACCTGAAGAACTGGCAGTTCAACCAGCCCGACCTCGCTGCCGACCGCGCGGTATACGCGATCGACCTGCCCGGACATGGCGGTTCGAGCAAAACCCTTGACGGCGACGGCAGCGTTGCCTGGCTCGCCGAGGCGGTGCGCGGCGCGATGGCGGCACTCGACATCGACCGCGCACATCTGGTCGGCCACTCGCTGGGCGGCGCCGTTGCGTTGCAGATGGCGCTGGACGAGCCGGTGCGCATCGCCTCGATCACCCTGGTCTGCCCCGCCGGGCTGGGGGCGGAGATCAACGCCGGCTACATCGAGGGCTTCATCCGTGCCGATCGCCGCAAGGAGATGAAGGCGACGGTCGAGGCGCTGTTCGCCGATCCGTCCTTCGTCAGCCGCGACATGGTCGAGGACCTGCTGAAGTACAAGCGCCTCGACGGCGTGCTGGCGGCGCTGCAACGCATCGCCGATGTCAGCTTCCCCGGCGGACGGCAGGCGACGGTGCTGGCTGACCGGCTGGACGGGCTGACCGTGCCGGTGCAGGCGATCTGGGGGGCGGAGGACCGGATCGTTCCCCCCGCCCACGCAACCGCGCTGCCGCAGGCGCGGCGCCACGTTCTCCCCGGCGCGGGCCATATGGTCCACATCGAGAAGCCCGCGGAGACCAACCGGCTGATCGGCGAGTTCGTCGCCTTCACCGGCGGCTGAACGCGCCGGCCGCGACTAGCGACCGATCCAGACGTCCAGCGTGCCCGGCTTGGCGCGGCCGCGGTGGCTGCTGGCGTCCTGCACGCGGAAGCTCGGGCCGCCGCCATCCGCGAGCAGGGCGGCGAGCCGTTCGGCGGCCGTTGCGTCCTGCGGATAGTAATAGCGGATCACCGACTCGCTCGGCGCGTTGATGCTGGAGCGGGTATCGGCATAGGCGAAGTCCGAGAACAGCAGACGCTGCGCGATGTCGGTGGCCGCGCGCATCCCGCCCGACGACCCGGCATGGTAACGCAGATACACGCGCGGCCGCGGCGCGTCCGGCGACAGCGCCGGCAGCGGCGCATTGGCCGCCAGTTCCGTGGTCTGGGGTGATGACGCCACGGCAGGCGACGGCGCGGGGGCCGGCGACGGCGCGGGGGCTGGCGGCGCGGCGGCGTCCGCCGGGCGTCGGTTGAGCGCGCGGACGGTGCGCTCGGCGTCGTCCCAGGACGAATTCGCGTCCGGCGTCGCGACCGGCTGCGCGGGCGCCGGGGTCGTCGCCGCCGGTGCCAGGGCCGGTGACGGAGCCGGTGCCGCCGGGGCTGCCGGGCGGGCGGGCGGCGGCGGCGTGGCCGGGCGTGCCGCGGCATCCGCCGTCTGGCGCTGCTGGCGCGCGTCCGTCAGCGCCTTGCGCAACGCCTCGGTCTCGGACCGCAGGCCGGACAGCGCGTCGGTCGCGTCGCGCAACTGCTGCTGCAACGCGGCGACCGCGCTCGCGTCCGGCTCGGCGGCGGTCTGCCGCGACGCCGGCGCATCGGCGGCGGCCGGCGGCGTCGTTGGCGGCATCGGCGTGGCGGCGGCCGGTGGCGATTCGGGCGATGCCAGGCCGGACGGGGCGGACGCCGCCGCGCCGGGCGGGGCGGAGGCCGCCGGCGGCGCGTCGGCCGGGCCG
>JAKADX010000039.1 GCA_021818505.1 Pseudomonadota bacterium | reverse complement strand
GATCATCATCGTCCCGGCCTTCGGGCTGACCTTCATCGTACAACGCCATCTGATCGCCGGGCTGACGTTCGGCGGCGTGAAAGGCTAGGGGAGGCAGGAAGTGGCAAAGTTCCGCGTCGCGGTGCGCAAGTTTCCGCCCTTCGAAAGCGCGATCGTCAAGCAGTGGCAATCCTTCGCCGCCGCCTCCGGCAGCGACCTGGAGATCGAAGCGGTGGCCTTTGACCTCAACCCACTGCACGCAGCGCTGTTCGAGCGCGGCGAGGCGGCAAGCGGCGCGTGGGACGTGGCGTTCATGCCGACCGACTGGATCGCGGAGGCGCAACAGGCGGGTATCGCCGCCGATCTGCGCCCGCTGATGCAGACACATCCCGTCGCGGATTTCCCACAGGGTTGGAGCCCATCGCTCCTGGGGTTACAGGACTTCGCCGGCGGTATCTGGGGGATGCCGTATCACGACGGCCCGCAATGCCTGATCTACCGGACCGATCTGCTGCACGAGGTGCCCCGGACCTGGGAGGAATATCACGCGGCCGCGCGGCGGCTGCACGATCCCGCTTCCGGGCGCAGCGGCACGATCCTGGCGCTCTATCCGGACGGGCATAACTCCTTCTACGATTTCTGCGTGCAGCTCTGGAGCCGCGGTGGCGCGCCGTTCGATGACGGCGGGCGGCCGACGCTGCAAACCACGGCGGCGGTGGCCGCGTTGGACTTCATCCGCAACCTCGCCGCCGATCGGGACGCGGTGCCGGCGGATGTGCGGGAGATCGACAGCGTCGCCTCGGGCCTGCGCTTCTGCGAGGGGCGGGTAGCACTGATGGCCAACTGGTTCGGCTTCGCGGCACTCGCCGAAACCTCACCCGACAGCCGCGTGCGCGGGCGGGTCGGCATCGCGCCGCTGCCGCGGGGTGCAGGCGGCGCCAGCGTATCGCTCAACGTGTTCTGGCTGCTCACGATCTGCGCCGGCAGCAGGCATCGCAATTTGGCCTGGGACTTCCTTCGCCACTGCGCGACACCGGCGATGGACAAGCTGACGACGACGGAGGGCGGCATCGGCGTGCGCCGCTCAACCTGGGGCGACGCCGAGGTGAACCGGATCGTGCCGTTCTATCACGAACTGGACCGCCTGCACGCGGTGGCCCGCACGCTGCCTCGTATCGTGCGTCTGGCGGACGTGGCGCACGCGATTGATGACATGCTGACCGAGGCGCTGACCACGCAGGCGGCGACGGCAGACCTGCTGGAGCGCGCACAGGCCCGCATCGCCGGAATCGTGGCATGAGTCTTCCGCCACTGCGGCAGGATTGGCCGCTGCCGTCGCGTCCACGGCCGATCGTGCTGATCGGTGCCGGTGGCATCGTGCAGGATGCCCACATGCCGGCCTATCGGCGCGCACGGCTTCCCGTGCTGGGCGTTTATGATGTCGACGCCAGCCGCGCCGCCGCGCTCGCGTCGCGCTGGGGCATCGGCACGTTCGCGACCCTGGCCGAGGCGGCGTCACAGGACGCGGTGTTCGATGTCGCCACCCCGCCGGGGGCGCACCTGGACGTGCTGCGCGCGTTGCCGGAAGGGTCCACGGTGCTGATGCAGAAGCCGATGGGACGCGATCTGGCGCAGGCCAGCGCGATCCTCGCACTTTGCCGTGCGCGGCGTCTGACGGCGGCGGTGAATTTCCAGCTCCGCTTCACGGCGATGATGCTGGCCGTGCAGGATGCGGTGGCGCGCGGACTGCTCGGCGAGATCGTCGATGTCGAGGTGCACCTCAACCTGCTGACGCCATGGGCGATGTTCCCGTTCGTGGCGCATGAGCAGCGACTGGAACTCTCGCTGCACTCGATCCACTATCTCGACTTCCTGCGCGCGCTGCTCGGCAACCCGACGGGCGTTGCCGCGCGCACCATGGGGCATCCGCGGCACACGCTGGCGCAGACGCGCACCGCCGCGATCCTCGATACGCGGCCGGGCGTGCGTTGCGTGATGTCGATCAATCACGACCACGATTTCGGCCGGCAGTTCCAGGATGCGACATTCCGCATCGAGGGCACGAAGGGTGCGGCGCTTGTCAAGCTAGGGCTGCTGCTCGACTATCCGCGCGGCGAGCCGGACGAGTTGTGGATCACGGTGGGCCGCGGTTGGGAACAGGTGATGCTGCGGGCCGGATGGTTCCCTGATGCCTTCATCGGCACCATGGCCAATCTGCAACGCTTCGCCGCCGGTGAGGACGCGACACTGGTCACCGCGGTCGCCGATGCCTGGCACACGATGTCGTTGGTCGAGGCATGTTTTGCCGCGAACGCGGCACCGACGACTCCGGTTCAGGCGGCGCCGTGATCGCGCCGCCGCGCCATCAGCACGTGCTGGCAGGCCAGCACCACGTCGCCGCGTTGGTTCACCACCTCGCATGTCTCGACGACGCGGCCGTGATTGGGTCGCCTGGTTTCCGGCGCAAGTTCGCTCACGGTCAGCCGCGTGTGGATGGTGTCGCCGATGAACACCGGACGCGGGAAGCGCAGCCGGTCGTACCCGTAGGTGAAGGCGAGAGGATTGATCTCGCCGGCGGTCAAGCCGATGCCGATGGCGAAGGTCATGGTGCCGTGCGCGATGCGCTGGCCCCATTGGCTGTCCTTCATCATCTCCGCATCCATGTGATGCGGAAAGAAGTCGCCGGTGTGACCGGCATGGATGACGAAATCAGCCTCGGTGATGGTGCGCGCGTGGGTGCGGCGGACTTCACCGAGCACGTAATCCTCGAAATGACGGGGGCGTTCCATGGCGGACTCCTCTTGGCGGGAGAAGGGTGGGTGCAACGATGATCGGCGATGCTGCGGTCCCCGGCAAGCCGCTGGACGGATTGCTGGTGCTCGACATGGCGCAGTTCCTGTCGGGACCGTATGCCGCGCTGCGGCTCGGCGATCTGGGCGCGCGCGTGATCAAGATCGAGCGGCCCGATGGCGGCGATCTGTGCCGGCGGCTGTATCTCAGCGATACCGAGATCGGTGGCGATTCCACGCTGTTCCACGCCATCAACCGCAACAAGGAAAGCTTCGCGGCGGATTTCAAGAACCCGGCCGATCTCGCGCTGGTACGCGGACTGATCCGACGTGCCGACGTGCTGATCCAGAATTTCCGGCCCGGTATCGCGACACGGCTTGGTCTTGGATGGGAGGCCGCGCGCGCTCTCAATCCGCGGCTCGTATATGGCAGCATCACCGGCTATGGCGAGAGCGGGCCATGGGCCGCGTTGCCGGGGCAGGATTTGCTGGCGCAGGCGCGGTCGGGCGTGATGTGGCTCAACGGCGACGCCGACCAGGGGCCGGTGCCGTTCGGGCTGGCGGTGGCCGACATGCTGGCAGGGGCGGCGATCGTCCAGGGCGTGCTGGCCTGCCTGGTGCGGCGCGGCATGACGGGCGAGGGCGGGCACGTCGAGACCAGCCTGATGGAGGCGCTGGTTGATCTTCAGTTCGAGGTGCTGACCACGCATCTGAACGACGGCGGCCGGCTGCCGAACCGCTCCGGCTTCCGCAATGCCAACGCCTATCTGGCCGCGCCGTATGGCGTCTATCGCACCGCCGACGGCTGGCTGGCTCTGGCGATGACGCCGCTGCCGAAGGTCGCGCATTTGCTGGAAATGGACGATCTGGCGGCGATCGCGGCCGATCCCGCTGCCGGCTTCACGCGGCGCGACGAGATCAAGCGGATGATCGCGGCTCGGCTGGCGACCGCGCGGACCGCGCACTGGCTCGCCCTGCTGCAGCCCGCCGATGTGTGGTGCGCCGAGGTGCTGGACTGGCCGGGGCTGCTCAGCAACGACGGTTTCGCCATGCTCGACCTGTTGCAGACGGTGACCCGGGAGGACGCGGTGCATATCCGAACGACCCGCGCGCCGCTACGCGTCGATGGCGTGCGGACGACCGTCGGCGCGGCGGCGCCGCGCATTGGCCAGCACACGGCGGCACTGCGCGCGGAGTTCGGCCTGTAGCTGCGATCCGGCGACGGGGTTGACCGGCCGCATGCCGGCATGCTGGCCTGACACAACGACATGCAGGCCAGTCAGGGGGAGCGAGGTCATCCAGCGTTGCCGGTGGCGGCGCCGCACGAGAACGTCAGGCTAACGCGCTGAAACCGCGTGAAGCAGGGGGGAAAGAAAGCAATGCGTGACAATCCGGTGAAGCATCGACTGGCGGAAGGCGGTTCCGCGTTCGGCACCATGGTGTTCGAGTTCTTCACGCCCGGCATGGCGCAGATTGCCGCCGCCGCCGGGGCGGAGTTCGTGCTCTACGACATGGAGCACAGCGGTGCCGGCATCGACACCATCAAGGCGCAGTTCGCCGCCTGCCGCGGAATCGGCATCGTGCCAATGGTGCGCGTGCCGACCACCCAGTACCATTTCATCGCACGCTGCCTCGATGCGGGAGCTATGGGCATCATGGTGCCGATGGTCGAGTCGGCGACGCAGGCGAAGGAAATAGTTTCCTTCACGCGCTATCCGCCGGCCGGCATCCGTGGTGCCGGGTTCGGCATGGCCCATGATGACTACACGGGCGGCGCGCCGGCCGACAAGATCGCGGCGGCACACCGCCGCACGCTGGTGATCGCCCAGATCGAAACCCCGCGCGGCGCAGCCGCCGTCGACGAAATTGCCGCGATCGACGGCATCGACGTGCTGTGGCTGGGACATTTCGACATGACCAACTTCATGGGCATCCCCGGCCAGTTCACGCACCCCGATTATCTCGCCGCTGTCGATGCGATCGTCGCTTCCGCGCGCAGGCACGGCAAGGCGGCCGGATTCATGCCGACCGACGAAACCTGGGCGCGCGACTATGTCGCCAAGGGATTCCGGATTCTCGCCTGCGGCACCGATACGCTGATGTTGCAGCAATCGCTGTCGCGCGGCCTGGCAGTGTTGCGCGAAGCCAGTGCGGCGCAATCCCGGGAGGGCGCGCCGGTGCGCCAGCGGGCACGGAAGGGTTGAGCCATGGCAGAGTTCTTCGTCGGATTGACGCGCGACCTGCTCAATGCCGCCGGCGCGCCCACCTTCGGCTCCGAGGCACTGCGCGTGCTGGATGATCCGGCACTGCGCTGGGAGTTCTTTCCCGCGCCGGCGGCGGAGATCACCCCGGCGCATCTGGCGCGCTACGATGCGATCTATGTCAACGCGCCGCGGGTGACGCGCGCCAGCTTCGCACAGGGGCCAGGACGCACGCGGCTGATCGCGCGACACGGCGTCGGCTATGATTCCGTGGATGTCGCCGCATGCAGCGACAATGGGGTGCTGCTGACCATCCAGCCGGACGGTGTGCGGCGGCCGGTGGCCGTGGCGGCGCTGACCTTCGTGATGGCACTGTCGCAGAAGCTCTTCATCAAGGACCGGCTGACGCGCGCCGGGCGATGGGCGGACAAGAACGACCACATGGGCATGGGCCTGGTCGGCCGTACGCTCGGATTGGTCGGCGCGGGCAATATCGGGCGCGAGATCATGCGGCTCGCGCGGCCGTTCGGGCTGAACCTGCTCGCCACCGACCCGAATGTGGACGGCGCGAGCGTGGCGGCCGAAGGGGGCAGCCTGGTCGACCTCGACACACTGCTCAGCCAATCGGATTTCGTCGTCGTGGTGTGCCTGCTCACGCCACAGACCCATCACCTGATCGGCGCGCGGCAATTGTCGCTGATGCGGCCGGGCGCCTATCTGATCAACGTCGCGCGCGGTCCGATCGTCGATGAGGCCGCGCTGATCACGGCGTTGCGGGAGCAGCGGATCGCCGGCGCCGGTCTGGACGTCTTCGAACAAGAGCCGGTCGACCCCACCAATCCGCTGATGACGATGGAGAATGTCATCGTCACGCCGCACGCGCTGTGCTGGACCGACGAGTGCTTCCGCGGCATTGCGGAGAGTGGCCTGTCGAGCATCGTGGCGGTCGCCCACGGCCGCCGGCCCAGCCACGTCGTCAACCCCGAGGTGCTGCGCCACGCTCGCGTTGGAGCTTGGCTGACGCAGACGCAGTAGCACGCACGGGGTCGCGCGCCGGCGCGCGTTCACCGTCACTTCCCTTGTGCGGTTGATCGTGCCGGGCATGATGGTGCAGCGCCATCTGGTGCGCGGGCTCACGCTCGGCTCAGTGATGCGTCGAGCACGTCAGTCGCGGAGTAACCACGCCACGGCATAGGGCTCCAGCACAAGACGCTCTTGTGCCACACTAGCCCTCGCTGCGGTGAACGCATCCGCCGCCCGCGCGCCGCGCAGCAGCGCCTGCGCGTCCAGGACGCGCAGGCTGGCGCCCATGAAGCCCGACGGCAACGTGGCCGTCTGCACCGCATCGCCGAGATTGGCGAGCAGCAGGTGCACAACCCGGCCGCACCGGACATGCAGTCCGGCGAGCGGCGTGCCACGTGTGCCGTGCAACGCGCGGACCTCGCCCCCCTGCAGTGAGGCGGCGACGCGCAGGACATGAAACACCGGCCAGACACCCTCCTCGTCCAGGATGCCGAACTCGCCGGCCGGTGCGGAGACGGCAATGCGCGCGGCGCCGCCGGTCGCGAACGCGGCGAGGAAGCCCAACGTCCAGGCCGCGTTGAACAGGCCGCGCTGCCGGGGATCAGCGGCAGCCATCGGGAGGCGTTTAAGCGCCGGATTGGGCAGCGGCCCCAGTCCATTGGGGTTGTCGCGCATACCAATGGCACTCGGCCCGACCACGAACGGCCGGCCGCCGCCAATCGCGTGGGCAGAAGCGGCGATGTCCGGCAGTGCCTCGATCGTCTCCATCACCGAGCGGTCGTCGGCAGCGTGCACAATGGCGGTGGTAGCGAAGGTGACGAAGTCGATCAGGTCAAGCGGCGGCCGCTTGCGATTCAACTCGGTGAAATGCGTGAACATGCCGCCGCCGAGCCGCACGCCGGGAAAGGCTGCACGCGCCGCGCGATACACCTCGTCGAGCGGCGGGCATTGCGGCCAGGGCGAGCCGGGCGGCGTACTGATCAGATCGGCGGCCGGGACGACCATGATCGCCGACGGCGCCAGCCCGACCGCTTCAACCGTTTCCGCTGCGGTAGCGAGGTCGGCCGCGTAGGCGTCGAGCGACGGCACGACGATTTGCAACTCGACTTCGGCCCCGATGCCGGCGGCGAGGTCGCGGTAGCGCGCCAGCTCCGCCGCGCCGTGCCCGAGACGCGGATCGAAGCGGCAGACCAGTCCCGGGATGCCGGCCGCGCGCAGCGCCGCCAGATGCGCCAGCGCCGCTGCCGCCTCGGCCGGCGAGCAGCCCAGCGCGAGCGGCGGCATGGCGGCGAGCGGCGGGCCGATGTCGAGGCGGATCGCCTCGTCTCCCCGCGCGGGCCGCGTCGGCCGGCCGCCACAGGTCAGGGTCACGCGCAGCGCCAGCCGCTCGCCGGCGGCGATCGTGTACGGCCAGGGAAGCGCAAGCGGGCGCAAATACGTTTTGAACGAGGCATCGGTCCAGTTGCGCTGGTCTTCCATCTCAAACGTGTCGCCCTCCATGCGACAGGTGACGGTCAGGCCGGGCACCGGAGTGTGGGTGAGCGCGCGCAGGTCTCGCATCGGCTGCGTCGGGTCGATCAGCGATGGGAACCGCCCCTGCTCAGTTCCGCCCCCGGCGTGCTCGATCTCTACATGGTTGCCGGCGACGCCGAGCAACGGGTGCAGTACCACGAAGCCAGCACGGCACGTCTCGAAATCCGTCACGGCCGTTGCCGCGCAGTCGAACGTCAGCCGCCCCGCCGCTTCGCCATGAATATGGGCGATGTAGTCGAGCGTCGCGGCGCCATCCCGCACGCGTGCCGCGTAGCCGACGCTGAAGCACTCATCGGACTGTTCCACCTTGAGGTCGGAGATCTCCGGCGCCAGCGTCGCCCAGGTCCGGCTGCGCACCAGGAAACTCACCGCGCGGATCACCTCCATCCCGTCCAGGCGGATGGCGCGCAGGTTGCCTTCCTCCAGCTCCGCCGAGAGCGGTCCTGCGGTCAGACGTCGCAGCGGCGGAGGAGCTTCGGGCGTGCCGTAGATCAGGCGGGTGCGAGCGTCGCTCATCGGTGCGGGCTCCTTCACTTCACGACGGGGATTTTCGACCGGTCGATGGTTACCGCAACGGCAAAGACCAGCACCGCGCCGAACAAGATCTCCTGCGCGAAGATATCGACGCCGATGAAAGTCATGCCGGTGCGCACCACCGAGATGATGAGCGCGCCGACCAATGTGCGCCAGATGCTGCCGACCCCGCCGGTAATGGCGGTGCCGCCGACGACAACCGCCGCAATCGCGGGTAGCAACTGCTCGTTGGCGAGCGTCGGCGAACCGCTGGCTAGCCGTCCCGCCAGCATCACGCCGGCAAACGCGGCAAAGGCTCCGGAAATCACGAAGGCGACCACTTTCTGCCGCCCGACCTTCACGCCCGAAGCATAAGCCGCTGCCTCGCCGGCGCCGATCGCCGCGATGTAGCGGCCGAACGGCGTACGTCGCTGCACCGTATCGGCGAAGAACAGCAGCAGCGCGCCGATGATAACCTCGCGCGGGATGCCGAGCCACGGCCCGGTAATCCAGCCGATATAGGCGCGCTGCGTCGCGCCCAGCGTAATCGAGTGCTGGTGCGACACGACCAACGCTGTACCGGCCAACACACCCCCGACCGCAAGGGTTGCAACGAAGGACGGGATCTTCAGCCGAACATGCGCCAACCCGCCGAGCCAGCCCGATAGTGCGCCCGCCGCCACAGCGGCGACAAAGCTGGCGTAGCCAAGGCGGTCAACCGTCAATGCTACGATGACGCTGGCAAGCGAGGCCATAGCCTGGATCGATAGGTCGATTCCACCGGTGAGGATGACGAAGGACACGCCGCTCGCCAGCACGAAGAGCACGGCGGTATCGCTCGCGAGATCCAGCAATGTGTCCGGGTTTAGGAATTCCGGCTGCAACGCGCCGACAATCAGTACCAGCACCGCAAGGGTGGCAACAGGCAGGAATCGTCGCAGCCGCTCGATACGCTGCGCGGGCATCACACCATATGCTCGATGAGGTCGAGTTGCGTCGGCTTGCCGCCCGGCGGCGCGTCGGCGCGATGCGTAACGACGCCGTCGCGCATCACGATGATTCGGTGACTCAGACCGATCGTCTCCTCCATCGTGTCGGAGGTCAGCAGGACCGCGATGCCCTCCCCGGTAACCGAGCGGATGAGTTCGTACACCTCCTCCTTCGCGCCAACGTCTAGGCCCCGCGTCGGATGGTCAAGGATCAGGATCTTCGCCCGCGCGTTCAGCCATTTCGCCAGCACCACCTTCTGCTGATTGCCGCCGGAGAGGTTAAGGCAAATCGCATCAATACCCGGTGTGCGAACCCCCAGCCGCGCGACCCAGTCCCGTGCGACGCGCGCCTCCGCGGCCGGGTCGAGCAGGAAATGGCGGCGCAGCCGGCCGAGGCTCGCCAATGTGATGTTTGCGGCGACCGACAGGAACAGAACGAGCCCCTCGGTGCGGCGTTCCCGCGGCAGATAGCCGATGCCGCAATCCACGGCCTCCGCCGGCGAAGAGAAGCGACGCTCCTGGCCGAAGACCGTGAGCCGTCCCGCATCGTGCGGCAGAAATCCGGCAATGGTGCGCGTCACCTCCTCGCGCCCGGACCCGATGACGCCGGCAATGCCGAGAACCTCACCGGCGTGGAGCGCGAAGCTCACGTCGCGATAGGCACCGGCCCGGCCCAGGCTCTCGGCGGCCAGAACTACGTCCGTGCGCGGCGGGCGTTGCAGCGACTCCCGGTAGTATTCGGCCCGCAGGTCGCGCCCGACCATCAGGCTATGCAAGTGCCGCACATCCGCTCCGGCCGCCGGCAATTCTGCGACCACGGCGCCGTCCTTCATCACATAGACGCGGTCGCTCAAGGCCAGCACCTCGTCCAACCGGTGCGACACGAAGATAAAGGCAGCGCGCGACTTCAGCGCGCGCACGCGGGCAAACAGGATATTGATTTCGGTCTGCTCGAGCACCGATGTCGGCTCATCGAGCAGGATGACGAGGTGGCCGGACGCGGCTTCCTCCAGCGTCAGCGCCTTCGCCAGCTCCACCATCTGCCGTGTGGCGAAGTCGAGATCGGCGGTCCGCGTGCGTGCATCGACGCCGACCTCCACCTTGGCGAGCTGACGCGCGGCGGCCGCGTACAGCGCGTGCCACTCGATGCGGCCATAGCGTGTGAAGGCTGCCTCGTTCCCGAGATAGATGTTTTCGCCGACGCTGAGATTGAGCAGCAGTGACTGTTCCTGAAACACCATGCCGATGCCGTGCCGCATCGCGTCCGCGGCACCGGCCAGCCGGATCGGCCGTCCCGAGAGCAGAATCTCCCCGTCGTCTGGCTGATAGACACCGGCCAGGATGCGCATCAGCGTCGATTTGCCGGCGCCGTTTTCACCCACTAGGCCGACCACCTCACCCGGCCGCAGCTCCATGGTCACATCGCGCAGCGCCTGCACGCCGGGAAATCGCTTGCCGACGTGACGCAGCGCGAGCACGGGAAGGGCCGCGCCGTTCATTTGACGATGCGCAGGCGCTTGCGGTCGATCGACAGTGACACCGCGACGATGATCATCAGGCCCTGCACGGCCGTCTGAATGCTCGGCGAGACGCCCATCAGCACCATGCCGTTAGCCAGCACGGTGACAATCAACACGCCGACCAATGTTTGCAGCACGCCACCCTCGCCGCCCGACAGCGCGGTGCCGCCAACCACGACGGCGGTGATCGCGGTGAACAGCCGGCCCTGCCCGACCTGCGCGTTGCCCAGGCCAAGCTGCGCACCGGACAGCACACCGCCGAGCGCGTAGAAGGCGCCGGCCAGCGTGAATGCCAGGATGCGTACACGCGCGGCCGGGATACCAGACAGGGCGGCGAGTTCCTCCCCGCCGCCGAGTGCGTAGAGATAGCGGCCAGGCCGCGTATGGTCCTGGATGAACCAGCCGAGCGCGAGCGTGCCGAGCGCCAGCCACACGCCCCACGGAAAGCCAAGGACGCGTTGCAGCACCAGTCCCCGTACTATCGGATCGTTGATGCGCACGGCGATTCCGCCCAGAGCGGCATTGGCAATGCCGGCGGCGATGAACCAGGTACCGAGTGTCACCATGAACGACGGAATGCGCAACCGCACATGGACCACGCCGTTGACCAGCCCGACCAGCCCACCGGTCAGGACCACCAGCCCGACGCCGGCGACCCCGAGATCATGCGCGTTGGCACCGTTCTTGACCAGCAGACTGGTCAGTACCGCGCCCAACGCCACCACGCCTTCGATCGACAGGTCGATCGAACCCATTAGAATGATGAAGGTTTCGCCGATCGCCAGCACCAGCGGGATCATCGCCGCCTGCGCGATGCGCACGAAGTTGCCAAACAGCAGAAATCGCGGATTGATCGCGGCGATGATGCCGCACAGCAGCACCAGCACAAGCAGCGGTGCCCAATCGATCACGCGCAGGCGGCCCAGGGACGCCGCCGCCCCCGCCCTCGCCCTCATGGTTCGCGCCGACGCCACGTCGTCCCGGCGGCGCAGCGTACCTCAACCGTACTGGATCTGGCCGGTCACGCGACCCCAGATATCATTCCAGTCCAATACTTCCTCTTTCGCGAAATTGTCGGCATAGTACTGCTTGGCGTTGCCCGCCGTGATGATGGTCGCGCGCCCGTAGAACTCGCGATGATCCTTCGGCTCCTTCGCCGGGTCGAACGCGCCGGTCTTGGCGTGATAGCCGATCGACAGGCCCATGCCGCCCTGCCAGTAAGGGTCCCACGCGACGGTGCCAGCCATCTCCCCCTTCATGATCGCCTCGCAGGCCAGCTTGGTGCCGTCGATGCCTGTCACCGGCACCTTGCCGGCGCGCCCGTCGGCGCGCAGCGCCTCCACGGCCGCCAAGGCCATGTCGTCATTGGCTGCCCAGATGCCCTTGATGTCGTCGCCGAACTGCGTGAGCCAGGCGGCAACCTTGTCGTGCGCCTGCTCTGCCTGCCAATTGGCGACCTGGAAGTCGAGCAGCTTCACGCCCGGATTCGCGGCCAGCGCCTGATCCAACCCCTTCTTGCGTTCAATCGCCGGCACGTTCGACTCGATGCCGCCGAGCGCCACGATCCCGCCCTTGCCGCCAATCGCCGCGATCAGCGTCTCGGCCATCTGTTTGCCATATGGCACGCCGCTGAATGAGATGTGCGCGACGTAATTCGGGTTGAAATCCCACGGATGCAGGTCGGCGGGCTTGTTCCATTGCGTCACCACGAAGGCACCGGCGCCCTTGCACGCCTCCACGATCGGGCGCGCGTCCGGGCTGTCGTTGGGATCGACATTGATGACGCAGTTGCCGCCGGTCTTCTCCAGGATCGCCTTGATGTCGGAGACCCCTTTTTCGCTGTTGCCCTCGGTGACGAGCGTGACATAGCGCGCGCCGACCGATTTCGCGAACGCCGCGCCGCCGCGGTTCCAGGTGGCATGGTACGGGTTGGTCAGCGAGCGGATCGAGTTGACCACCGTCGGCTTGCCGCCCGCTTGCGCCCCGCGCAGCACCGCGGGGGCTGCGAGCAGGCCGCCGGCGAGGCGGACGATGGTGCGGCGACTGAAAGCGGCCGCACGATTACCCTGCGACGTTTCCATATGTTCCTCCCGGAACTTGTTGCGCCGGGGCACTTGTGTGACCGCGGCTGCCGGAAAGACTATCACCCGGTGCCGGGTGCGTCCACGCACTCAGGCCAGCGTGCCGACCGTGCTCTCCAGCAGGCCCCAAGCCTCGTCACCGAACCGGCCGCGCCAGTCCTTGTAGAACCCGGCCTCGCGCAGCCGCGCGCGGAAGGCGGACGGCTCGACCGTGTTGAAGCGCATTCCGGCGGCAGCGAGCTTGCCCTGCAGCTCATCATTCAGCCGCGCCACGTCGGCGCGCTGGTCGACTGCCGAGCGGTCGAACTCGCGCGCCACCACTTGCCGCGCATCCTCCGGCAGCCGGTCAAACGCGCGGCGGTTGGCGAGCAGCCAGAAACCGTCCCACATGTGGTTGGTGAGGCTGCAGTAGGTCTGCACTTCATAGAGTTTGGCAGTGTAGATCACCGCCAGCGGATTCTCCTGCCCGTCGGCGACGTGGGTTTGCAGGGCGGAATAGACTTCGCTGAAATTGATCGATGTCGGCGCCGCCCCCAGCGCCTTGAACATGCTCGTCCACAGCGGGGCCACGGGCACGCGCAGCTTCATGCCGGCGAAATCGGCCGGAGTTGCGATCGGCTTCGTGCTGGTCGTGGTCTGGCGGAAGCCGTTGTCCCAGATCCGTTCCATCGCCAGAATGCCATGTTTCGCGATCTGCGCGCGCACGAACGCGCCGAGCTTGCCGTCCATCGCCGCCCAGACCTGCGCGTAGTCGCGAAATGCGAAGCCGACGCCGTTGATCGCCGCTGGCGGTACAAGCGTGCTCAGTATCAGCCCTGACAAGGTGAAGAATTCGACCGCGCCGAGCCGCAACTGGCCAAGCACGTCGGTGTCCGAACCGAGCTGATTGTTGGGAAAGACCCGCACCTCAACGCGACCGCCAGTGCCTTCGCGGATGCGTGCCGCGGCTTCGACCAGCCGCAGATTGAGTGGATGCGTGGCCGGCAGGTTGTTGGCAAGCTTGTAGCTGAACTCCGCCGCCCTGGCCGGCCGCAGACCGATCGCGGCCAGCGGCAGGGACGAAAGCGTCGCCTTGGCGAGCGCGCGGCGGCCGAACCCGTGCATGATTGCCTCCCCCTATTTAGCGCCTGTTGATTGACACGAAAATCCGCGGCGAACTAGACCCGCACGACAGGCAGGTGCCGCGCTGGTCGCCAAGGGGGAAGCAATAACGAAAGGAGCTTGCGTTATTGCCGCGCGCTGGCTCGCGCGGGCAACCGAGCTGGCGGCGGCACTGATGGTGGCGGCGGAAGCCGTCATCCTGCTCACCGGCGTGATCGCGCGCTTTGTCTTTGCGAGCCCGCTGATCTGGAGCGACGAGGTCGCCTCGATCCTGTTCCTCTGGCTCGTGATGTTCGGGGCGGCGGTCGCGCTGCGGCGCGGGGAGCACATGCGGCTCGGTGTGCTGGCCGACCGTCTGCCAGCGCGCTGGCACGCGGCAGCGGAGGCACTGGCGGTCGCGGCGCCGGCACTGTTCCTGCTGCTGGTGCTGGGACCGGGGATCGATTACGCGCAGGACCAGAGCGATGTGCTGACGCCGGCGCTCGGCTGGTCGGGTCTGGTGCGGGCCGCGGCGATGCCCGTCGGCTGCGTTCTCATGCTGGGCGAGTGCGCGGCGCGGATGCGCCGCCTCTCGCGCGGTAGCCTGGTCGCGGCCATAGCGGTGCTGGCCGGGGTCGCGGGGGCTTTGTGGCTGGCGGCGCCGGGATTGCAGGCGCTCGGCAACTGGAACCTGGCGGTTTTCTTCGTCGGACTGCTGGCGGCGGCGGTGTTCGCTGGCGTGCCGATCGCATTCGCCTTCGGACTTGCAACCGTCGCCTACCTGCTCGCCGGCGGGACGGCGCCGCTGGCTGTGGTGATCGGGCGGATGGACGAAGGCATGAGTTCGCTGATCCTGCTGGCCGTGCCTTTGTTTGTGCTGCTCGGGCAACTGGTCGAGACCACCGGCATGGCTCGCGCGATGGTGGCTTTTCTCGCAACCTTGCTCGGCCATCTGCGCGGCGGGCTGTCATTCGTGCTGCTAGGAGCGATGCTAATGGTTTCCGGCATCTCCGGCTCCAAGGCGGCCGATATGGCGGCGGTCGCGCCGGCACTGTTTCCCGAGATGCGCCGGCGCGGCGAGGACGAAGGCGAGATGATCTCCCTGCTCGCCGCCTCCGGCGCGATGAGCGAGACGATCCCGCCCTCGATTGTGCTGATCGCGATCGGCTCAGTCACCGGCGTCTCGATTGCGGCGCTGTTCACCGCCGGCCTGCTGCCCGGCGTCGTCATCGCGCTGGTGTTGGCCGCGGTGTGCTGGCACCGTGCTGGCGCCGAGCGGACGCGCGGCGTCCGCCGCGCGCCGCTGCGGCAGGTACTGCGCAGCTTCCTGATCGCTTTGCCCGCATTGGTGCTGCCCTTCCTCGTGCGCGCCGCAGTGGTCGAGGGCGTGGCCACCGCGACCGAGGTGTCGAGCATCGGCATCGCTTATGCGCTGGTCGTCGGCATCCTTGCCTATCGGCAATTCGCATGGCGCAGCCTCTATCCGATGCTGGTGCAGACGGCCTCCCTCTCGGGAGCCATTCTTCTGATCGTCGGAGCTGCATCCGCAATGTCCTGGGCACTGACCCAGTCGGGATTTTCACAGACGCTTGCCATGGCGATGGCGGCGGTGCCCGGCGGCGGCCGCGGATTCCTGGGCATTTCGGTCATCGCCTTCGCGGTACTCGGCAGCGTGCTGGAGGGGATTCCGGCGATGGTGCTGTTCGCGCCCCTGCTGTTCCCGCTGGCACAGAAGATGGGCCTGCACGAGGTGCATTACGCGATCGTCGCGGTGCTTGCGATGGGCGTGGGACTATTCGCGCCGCCGGTCGGCGTGGGCTACTACGCCGCCTGCATCATCGGCGGCGTCGCGCCGGAGGTGGCGATACGCCGCATCTGGCCGTATCTCGGCGCTGTCGCGATCGGCCTCCTGATCGTCGCGGCGATGCCGTGGCTGTCGGTCGGATTCCTCTAGGCGGAGCGCAGGGCAACATGACGGAGCAGGCACCGGAATACGAGGTTTTCGCGATCCGCTACGCGACGCGCGAGGCGCGACGGGTCCAGCACTTCATAGGCGGCGATCCGCACGACGGGCCGATGCCGATGGATTATTTCGTGTGGCTGATCCGCGGCGGCGGCCGCGTCGTAGTGGTCGATATCGGCTTCTCGGCCGCTATCGCCGCGCAGCGGGGGCGCGAATTCCTGCGCTGCCCCGCCGATGCCCTGGGCTTGCTCGGCGTCGACCCCGACACGGTGCGCGATGTCGTGCTGACGCATCTGCATTACGACCACGTCGGCAACCTGGACCGCTTTCCCGCCGCCACCTTCCACTTGCAGGAAGCCGACCTTCACCATGCCGTCGGCCGGCACATGCGCCATGCCTATCTTCGCCATCCTTTCGAGGTCGAGGACGTGATCGGCGTGGTGCGGCTGAATTATGCCGAGCGCGTGCGGCTCTACACCGGAGCGGCAACCCTTGCTCCCGGCATCACGCTGCATCCGGCACCGGGCCACACCGTCGGGCTGCAGTTCGTGCGTGTCAATACGCGCCGCGGGCCGGTGGTACTGGCCTCCGACGCCACGCATTTCTACGAAAACATCGACAGTGACCGGCCGTTCACCATCTGCGTCAACATCGCCGAGACACTGGCAAGCTATCAGCTTGTGCGTGACGCCGCCTCATCACCCGCGCACATCATCCCCGGCCATGATCCGCTGGTAATGCGGCGCTATCCGCCGCCGCGCCCCGATCTCGACGGCATCGCAGTGCGGCTGGACGTGCCGCCACGTGACGATGCGGATTGATCCCGCACGGTCAGGACGCGCCAAACACCAGGTTCGGCAACCATAGTGTCAGTGCCGGTACATAGGTAATGATGCCGAGCACGATCAGCAGCAGGGCGAGGAATGGCAGGATGCCGCGAATAACCTCGCCGACCGGCGCGCGCGAGATGGTGGAAAGCACGAACAGGTTCAGTCCGACCGGCGGATGCACCAGCCCGATCTCCATGTTGTGCGTGAAGATGATCGAGAAATGCACCGGATCAACGCCGAGCGGGCGCAACGCCGGGGCGAGGATCGGCAGCACCAGCAGCAGGGTCGCGGTCACCTCCAGGAAGCAGCCAAGTACCAACAACAGGACGTTGATCGCGAGCAGGAACTGCCAGGTGGCAAAGCCGTGCGCAACGGTAAATTGCACCAGTTGCGCCGGAATGCCGGACTCCGTCATCCAGTGGCCGAAGGCGAGCGCCGTCGCTACGATCAGCATGATCGTCGCCGCGCTGCGCAGTCCCTCCGCGATCACGTCCAGCGTGCGTGTCCAACGAAACCCTCGATAGAACAACAGCGACACCAACAGCGCCGCGACCGCCGACAGTGCCGCCGCTTCCGTCACCGTCACCAGCCCGCCATAGATGCCGACCATCACCACCACCGGCACCGTGAGCGCCGGCAACGCGCGCAGCGTGACGCGCAGCCGCTCGGCGAGGGGCAATGCCGGTTCGCGCGGGTAGTTGCCGCGGTGTCCGGCGTACAGCACCCATGCGAAGAACGCCGCCGCTTGCAACAGCCCGGGGAGCACGCCGGCCAGGAACAGCCGTGGCACCGATTGCTCCGCGACGATGCCATAGAGGATCAACGCAAGGCTCGGTGGCACCACAATGCCGATGGTACCCGATGCTGCGACGACGCCGAGCGCGAATGGGCGCGGATAGCCGCGCTCCAGCATCGCCGGCAGCAGGATCGTGCCCATCGCCAGCGCCGTCGCGACACTCGATCCGCAGATCGCCGCGAACAGCGTGCAGGCGACCACCGTGACGAGGCCGAGCGCGCCGCGGACGCCGCCGAGCCAGGCGGCTGCGAGATCGACCAGCGCCTTGGCCACTCCACCCACACGCATGAACGACGCCGCCATGACGAACAGTGGCAGCGCCATCAGCGTGGTTGAATTCAGCTGGTCGATGACATATTGCGCCAACCCGACCATCGGCTGGCCGGACACCAGATAGAGCACGGCGGCGCAACTGCCGAGCACCAGGAAGATCGGCATTCCGGCCGCGAGCAGGCCGAAGAACAGAAGCAGGAACGCGACCGCCGCCACCGTTCAGCCCGTGCCGCCGGACACCAGATCGTGCGTGGCGTGCGCCGCCGGATCGCCCACCGTCATGCTGGCGGGGTCGAAATAAAACAGATAGCGCAGCAGGCGCATCGCATAGCGCAGAAACATCAGCCCGCCGCCGACCGGAAGCGCGAGATAATAGAGCCACATCGGGAATTGCAGGTCGGTCGAGCTGCGTTCGTCGAGCAGCAACGAGGTTGTCACGATCTGCGATCCGTACCAGACAAGGCCGCCGCAGAATGTCAGCGCGACAGTACAGTTGAACACCTCGACCCATCGCTGCGCGCGCGCCGGCAGCAGCCGCAGCACCAGGTCGGGCCGTACGTGGCCGTCGGTCGCGGCAAGCTGGCTTGCGATCAGCATCACCGCCCAGACCACCAGATAGACGATGACCTCCTCGGCGTAGCTGATGGCGTTGGCCGGATCGAGGTAGCGTCCGCCGACCTGCAGCAGTCCGATCACCAGCGCCACCAGCCCGAGCAGCCCGACCAGCCCGCGCTCGACGCGGTCCCAGACAGCGAGGACGCGCGTCGCCGCCCGGTCAGCCAGCAACCCCGGCGTCCTCGTTCACCAGTTGGACGATCTCGGGCGACACCTTGATCTGCTTCGCCACCTCCGCTGTGTCCGGCAGCATCTTCGCGCGGTTGGCCGCAAGTTCGGCCGGCGTCGGATCGGTGAAGGTGATGCCGTGCGCCTCCAGCATCCGTCGTGCTTCGATCTGCCGCTGCGCCATGGCGGCGCGGTAGGTCGGGATGCTGGCCATCCACAGGTCGGTCATCATCTTGCGGTCGTCCGCCGTCAGCTTGTTCCAGAATGCGAGGCTGACGACCGGGATGTATTCGCCGACGAAATTGTGGTCGGCGAGCGACGATTTTACACCGGCTTCCCAAAGCTTGGCACTCGCCAGACTTTCGTCGGTTGAGATCAGCCCATCGAACGTGCCCTGCGACAGCGCCAGCGGCACGTTGGGCCAAGCAGTCGTGTTGGGAATGGCGCCGAAGAAACGGGTACGCCAAGCCGCGCCGGCGCCACCGGAATTGCGGATCTTCATGCCCCGCAGAGCCGAGAACGAGTCCAATTTCTTCGTCGCACTATACCAGTTCTGGTAGCCGAGGTCGAGCCACGGCCCAATGACGTGGGCACGCAGACGCGTGGCGATATCTTTGGCCACGATGGCGCCGGCGCGGCCGTCGATGACCTTGTGCACCACGTCGAGTGTCTGTCCGTACAGCGCTGGCAGCTGGAACAAGTCGGCATTCGGCACCACACCGGTGATGGTCCAGCCCCCGGGGCAGGCCATTTCCACCTGTCCTTCGATTAGTGCCTTGCCGATCTGCAGATCGGGGAACAACTGCCCGCTCTGGAACAGTTCGGGCTTGATGCGTCCGCCGGATGCCTGCTCGACTTTTTTCAAATAGTCGGCGATGGCAATGTTGCGGCCGTGCGAGGGCGCGGTGTCGAGCGAGGCGCGCAGCCGGATCGGCTCCGCGGCGCGCGAGGCCAGCGCGGGCATGGCGAGCAGGCCAGAGGCGCCCGCCGCGAGGCTTCGCCGGGTGATAAGAGCAGTCATGGGCGCCTCCCTCGATCGTGTTGGCCCCGCTATGGCACGCTGCGCGCGGAATGAGGAGTCCGGGGCGATGCCGTCCGGCGCGGCGCGCGGCGGGGTGACGCGGGCCAGGCATCCAGGCCATAGGATAACGGGCATCCCTGGGAGGAAAGATGATGGACCCGATCGTCCGCGTCGAACTGTCGATGTTCCGCTTCGAGGTGAAGGGGCTTGCCCTGCCCTCGCACGGCGCGGCGGGGGTCGGCAACCTGGCCGCCCGCAAGGATGCGACGCTGCCGGCGCGGCGCTGGGCGGCGCGGATCGAAACCCGCGACGGCGCGCACGGCGGCTACGTCACGCACTGGGTCGGCACGCCATCCTCCTTCGCCCAGGCCGCGATGCTCGCCCCGCACCTGCTCGGGCGCGATCCCGACGCGCGGGAGGCGATCTGGCAGGACCTGAAGCGGGAGGTCCGGGCCTACGACCACATGGGCCATGGGCCGCTCGACATCGCGCTGTGGGACCTCGCCGGGCGCCGCCGCGGCGTCTCGGTGGCGCGGCTGCTCGGCGGCTTCCGCAGCCGGCTGCCCACCTATGCCAGCACCTATCACGGCCAGGACGAACCGGGGGGTCTCGACTCGCCCGCGGCTTTCGCCGACTACGCCGCTTCCTGCCGGGCACAGGGCTTCGCCGGGTTCAAGATTCACGGCTGGCACGACGGCAATGTGGCACGGGAGATCGCCACCATCCACGCCGTCCGCCAGGCGGTCGGCGACGGCTATCCGCTGATGATCGACCCGGCCTGCGAGCTGCGCACCTGGATGGACGCGCTCGCGGTCGGTCGGGCCTGCGACGATGCCGGCTTCTTCTGGTACGAGGACCCGTACCGCGATTCCGGCGTCGCGCCGGAGGGGCACAAGCGGCTGCGCGAGCGGCTGCGCACGCCGCTGCTGGTCTGCGAGCACGTACGCGGCATCGAGAGCAAGGCGGCCTTCGTGCTCGCCGGCGGCGGCGACCTGATCCATGCCGATCCGGAATATGACATGGGCATTACCGGGGCGATGAAGATCGCCGCGTTCTGCCAGGCGCTCGGCATCGACCTGCAGTACCACGCCTGCGGCCCCGCGCACCGGGCGGTGATGGCGGCCACCCCCAACACACATTTCTACGAACTGGCCCTGGTCGGCCCCGACATGCCCAACGTGGTGCCGCCGGTCTATGCCTGCGGCTACTCCGATCAGGCCTCGGCGGTTGCCGCGGACGGGACCGTTCCGGTGCCTGACGGGCCGGGACTGGGCGTGGACTACGATTGGGACTTTATTGCCCACAATTGCGAGCAACACGCGGTGTTCGCGCTCAGCTGACCGACGGGCCGCACAGCCGGTCCAGCCTGTGGTGGGCCTGGCGGGTGGCAGCATCCACGAGCGCCATGGCGGCGTGAAGATCGCCGTAGTCGAAGCGATGCCGCTCGATCGGCGTAAGCGGCGGCGCCGGCGGCAGTGGCTGTGATGGCGTCAATTCCTCGGCCGACGGACGCGGTGGACGGCCCCGGCCACGACCGGGCACGGGGCGTCGGGGCGGCGCCACGCCCTCACGCAGCGGGGCCAACCCAGCGAGGCCAAACAGCCGTCGTGCGGAACGATGCGTCACCTCCACGGCAATGCCGGCCACGCAGAATGCGTCCAGCAACGCAGCGGCGTTCTTGACCGCCATGCCAAGGCCGGCGGCGAGCGACGTCGCCGAAACGAGGGGCGCGGCCGCCATCAGGTCGATCGCCAGAGTGGCACGGGAGGTGCGGCGCCGGCCGCTCGCGGCACTGCGCGCAGCGAACCACGCGCGTTCCAGATCGAACAGCATTTGCCGCCCGTCCTCCGCCTCCTCAGCGAGTGCGGTGAGGAAAGCCACGGACCAGTCATCCGCCGGAGAGGCGGTCGCGGCCCGCAGGGCGGCCGGCGCAGTGAGTGGAACGGGCGTGCGCAGCAGGCCGTGGCGGTGCCAGTGCCTGACCAGCGCCGCACGCATCGGTGCCCGCGCGCCATTCGCCGCAAGCCATGCAGCGCATCCGCCCGCCGCGGCGAGCAGCGGCGTGGCCGGCCGGGCAAGCGCGGTTTCGGCGCGCCGGATCGCCTCCTGCTGCCCTGCATCGGGCGCGATCAGCCACTGATGCAGCCCGAGCGCGTGACGGGCGGCGGCGAAAATGGTGCCGCGGTCGATGATGCGCAGGGCATGGTCCATGCGCAGACGCAGGCCCTCAAGGATCGCAGCGAGGTGCCACGGGTCGATCGCTGCGCCGTCCGCCGCTGCCTGCCGCCGCACGGCCTCCAGCCGAGCGCGGTAGAGAAAGGCTGGGCGCAGCGGGTGCCCGGCAAGCGCCTGATCAAGCCGGCCGATCGCGATCGCGGCCTGAAAAAGAGTATGCGCAAGGCCTGGCTGCGCGATCGGAATGGACGCGAAATCCGTCATCTGCGCGTGAACTTACGTGAACCAGGCTTTCTGGTTCAACGCGTCTTTTATCTGCACCAACCAATCCGCCTGGGCATGACCGGCTGTCACCATATGCCCCCGCCCACCTACCCCGGCGTTCCGTCACGTGCTTCCGGGGCACGGTGATTCCGGCTGGCTCTCTTTCGGCCACCTCTGCAAACGGCCGTTTCCACGCATATGTGCAGTTTGTACGGCACCCCCGTTCGGACCGATGATCCCGGTACGCGTGATCCGGGCCGATGCGTCCGGTGCACCCTAGCGATGCCGGCGGTACGGTTGCCACGAGTCGGACCGATGCGGACGGTGCGCTCGACTCCGTGGCGACCGATGCAAGGGGTACGATACCTAAAGCCCTTCCGAAAACATCCGAAGGTGGCCCGAGCGGCAATAAGTACGCATTTCATCGGCCGACTTTCGCTTTCCGGCGCATGGCACGCAATCTTGCGAAAGAATCTGGCAAGCGGGGACCCGTTGTGGTAGCGGGACAGGTCTCGGTCACAGTCCGAGTCGCAACGGAGACCGACGGTGCAACGGCGCCCGCCTCTCGGCCAGCAGGTATTTAGCACTCTGGTGAACAATGGCAGTGCGGCCGCGGCCCGTGTCGCGCGTGAGGCTGGTCAGCCGGACCTGTTCGAGCGGGTCAACGCGGTCGCGAGCGAGGCACCAACGCCGAGCTTCCTGCATTCCGCCCTCTGTGCCATGTCGCTGCCGGTCCGTCGGCCAAGTGATGACCAGGCACCGATCATCCGGCAGGACGGCCAGTACACGCTCGTTATCACACCCAAGCCAGTGGTCGAGCGCATCGACGGGCAGCAGCGGCTGACCGTCCTCGGTGTGCCGTACGGCTCATTGCCCCGCCTCGTGCTGATCCACATCATGACCGAGGCGGTCAGGACGAAGTCACGGCATGTAGTGCTGGGCGCATCGTTCACCGAGTGGATGCGGCGGATGGGGTTTCGCACCATCAGCTACGGTCCGCGCGGTTCGGCGACGCTCATTCGCCAGCAGCTTGACCGGCTGTTGGCCTGCGAGTGGATGATCCGTTGGGACAGCGACCAGGCCCAGGGCGAGAAGGAGTTTGGGATCAAGGAAATCAAGATCACCAACGAGTATGTCGGCGTGGACCGCAAGGGCGGCAGCTTTGTGCGCGAGATCTATCTCACGGAAGGGTTCTACGAGCACCTGCGCCGCCACGCCGTGCCGCTGGATGAGCACGCCATTCGCCAGTTGCGCGACTCCGCAACCGCGCTCGACCTCTACACTTGGCTCGCTTATCGGCTGCCGCGAGTCAACCCGAAGCGGCCAGCGACACTGAGCTGGGCGCAGCTTGCCGTGCATTTCGGAAACGACGACCGCAACATGCGAAAGTTCCGCCAAACAGTGCGCGACGCCTGGGAGCGGCACGTTTCCGCCGTCTATCCGCAGGCACGGGCGGAGTTCGACACGGTGGCGATCCGCCTCTACGCCTCGCCCGCCCCGCTGCAGCGCCAGGCCGTCGCAGGCGGGCATCTGGCGCTGGTGACCGATGAAAAAGGTGCGCCACCTGCCGCTGCGCCGTCCCTGCCCGTCCCCTTGCCCGTTGCAGCGCCTGCCCGGTTCATGGCGGCACTGGCCGAGCAGCT
Organism: Pseudomonadota bacterium; assembly: GCA_021818505.1. Taxonomy (GTDB): domain Bacteria; phylum Pseudomonadota; class Alphaproteobacteria; order Acetobacterales; family Acetobacteraceae; genus JAFKFJ01. The sequence goes on along the minus strand of JAKADX010000039.1, from coordinate 17,491 downwards.
CGGGGCGGCCGAGGCGCGCGCGTGGTTCAGTGATGCGCGGCTGGAAGAACAGGACAACGGTTGGGTGCTCGTGACAGCCTCGGCGTTCAAGGCGAGCTGGATGCGCAGCCGGCTCGGCCAGGCGCTCGATCGCGCCGCCGCCGCTGCCGGGCTGGCCGGCGCGCCCGAAATTCGCGTGCGCAAGAGCTGACCCGCCGCGCGCTTACGGAGACCGCGCATGGACGGACCCACTTCGATCGAAACGGTCGCAGGCCTCTATACGAGGTCGCTCGATGTGCTGGCCTCATTGCGCGCCCGCGGCGAGGCAGCCGTGGAACGGCGGGCGCCGCGTTTGCCGATTACCCGCGCCGCCGAATTGGTCGGCCGTACCCCCGCCGCGATTCGCGAGGCGGAGAAGGACGGCCGGCTGCCGACCGTGGAACGCACCACGTCCGGCCGGCGGGTCGGCTACTCGTTGGCCGAGGTCAACCAGATGCGCGGCGTATTCGGCACCCGTCCCTGGCGCGGGCCGCAGGATCCGGTCTCGGTCATAGCAGTGCAAAATTTCAAGGGCGGCGTCGGCAAATCCACGGTCGCGACGCATCTGGCACAGTACCTGGCGATCCGTGGCTACCGCGTATGCCTGATCGACTGCGACAGCCAAGGCTCGGCGACCACGATGTTCGGCTATGTCCCCGACCTCGACATCGGCGAGGAAGACACGCTCTATCCCTTCATTCGCAATGCCGAGATGCGCAGCCTTGCCTATGCGGTGCGGGAGACGCACTGGGACGGTCTTTATCTGGTGCCGGCCAACCTCAAACTGTATTCGGCGGAATACGAACTGGCGGCCCGGATCGCGCGGGCCGAGCCGACGCTGCTGAACCGGCTGGCCGAGGGCATTGCTTCGATCGCCGAGCATTTCGACGTCATCATCCTGGACCCACCGCCGGCCCTGGGAACGATCTCGCTCTCGGTCATGCGGGCGGCCAATGCGCTGCTGGTACCGGTCCCACCAACGGTGATCGACTTCACATCAACCACCTCCTTCCTGGCCATGCTGTATGAGACCATGGGCGCTTTGGAGGAACGGGGATTGCCGATCGACCTGCGCTGGATGCGCATCCTCGCGACGCGGGCAGATGAGCAGAAATCGATGCAGCGCGAGCTGCTCGGGCTGATGCGCACGCTGTTCGGCGAGCTGCTGTTGCGAACCGTGCTGAAGGACAGCGCCGAGATCGACAACGCCTCGGCGCGGCTGATGAGCGTCTATGAGCTGGAGCAGCCGGTCACATCCCGCGAGACGTATCAGCGTTGCCTTACCTACCTCAACGGGGTGAATGCTGAGGTCGAGACCCAGATCCGTCTGACCTGGCCAAGCCATGCTGCACGGCTGCGGGCCGAAGGCGTGCTGTGACGCGGGCGCGGTTGCAGGCCTGCAACTCGCCCGCAACTATCTGATTTCGTGGAAGGATTCGCCATATGGCCAAGGGCAATCAGGGCTTCGCCGATCTGGTGTCCGGCGCCGGCGCGGCATCGCGGCCCGCGGCCCGCCTGCCGCCACGCACCGGCATCCTTGGTGAGCGGCAGAACCGGCTCGCCGAACTCGCCTCCGGCGCCACGGTGACGCGGATACAGGAATATGTCGATCCGGCGCGGTGCCGCATTTGGCCGGGCCACAACCGCGACTATGCCGCGCTCAATGCCGAGAACTGCGCCGACCTGATTGAGAGCATGCGCGCCCAGGGACGGCAGGAGGTGCCGGCGATTGTCCGCCGCGTCACCGACGATCCCGACCATGCATTCGAGGTGATCTGCGGCGCCCGCCGGCACTGGACCGTGAGCTGGCTGCGCGCCAACAGCTTTCCCGATTTCCGATTCCTGATCGAGCCGCGCGAACTGACCGATGAGGAGGCGTTCCGCCTCGCCGACCTTGAGAACCGCAATCGCCGCGACCTGTCGGATTACGAGCGCGCCACCGACTACGCGCGCGCCATCGACCGCTATTACGGGGGCAGCCAACAACGCATGGCGGAGCGGCTGGAGGTGAGCAAGAGCTGGCTCAGCCGCTATCTGGAACTGGCGCGGCTGCCGGGCGAACTGGTGGCGGCCTTCGGCTCGCCGCATGTCCTGGGCATCAGCCACGGCGCCGCGCTGGCGCCGTTGCTCCGCTTGCCGGCCAAGCGTGACCGGCTGCTTGCCGCGGCCGCTGACGTGGCGGCCGAGCAGGTGCGGCTGGCCGCATCGGGCGCGCCAATGCTGAAGCCGGGGATCGTCTTGCGGCGAGTGCTGGCGGCTGCCGAGCCGCCGCGGCTGAAGCCCTCACGGGCGAACCGGGAGCATGTCGTGCGCGACTCCGATGGCGCGGTGATCGCGCGCGGTCAACGCCCACCGCGCGGCGCGGGCCTCGCGATCACCGTTCCGCTACCAAGCCGTCACGCCCGCCCGGAGCTGCTGGCGGCCTTTGCGGAAATCCTCGACCAAATGGGAGCCGACGGCTGAGCGGCAGCCACGCCTGAAACACGTGGCTTCGCCTGCCCCCTTGATCACGATGGAGCGAAGCGTCCATACGGCCATCAGCTCCCGCAAGGAAGGCACGGCATGCTCGTCTGGCTTGCGTCGTACCCGCGCTCAGGAAACACATTCGTTCGGATTGTGTTGAATGACATTTTTGGTCTCAGGACCCGCTCGACCGGCGCCGGCGACGCGCCGGTGTTTTCGCCGCATCCAGGTGTCATCGAGGCGGTCGGGCACGTTGACGATTTCAGTGCCAGCCCGGATTGGATCGCGCACGCGCGTGCGTCCGATGATATCCATATCGTCAAGACGCACGAGCCCGCTCTCACGGATGACCCAGCGATCTACATAGTTCGGGACGGGAGATCAGCGATCGTATCGTACTATCACTACATTCGCGACGTTGAGTCGCAACCGGTCTCGATGAATGCCGTGATAGACGGAGACGTGTATGCCGGCTCCTGGTCAGAGCATTTCGTGACGTGGGATCCTTTGCGGAGACCCCAAACATTATTGCTACGCTACGAAGATATCGCAAATGACCATGCGGCGTTGATTGGCAGTCTTGAGGGTTTCCTCGGGGTTGCCCGCAAGACCAGCGCCACTCGATCGTTTGCATCGTTGCACACGATTTTTCCGTCGTTCTTCCGCAAGGGCGACGATGCCGCGAACATCGCGGAGGCAGAACCTTACATGCCGAGGATCATCGAGCGGCATGGGGGAGTGTTGCGCGATCTGGGCTATCTGACCTGAGCGACGATGGTTCGCCCTGCGCGGCCCCAAGAATCCGGGGGTGCTCAGATCCGCCCCCGCTCCGACCAGTACCGGCCGCAGTTTATTCCTTGCGCTACCGGGCCTTTTGCCGCCCACTTGCGGCTTGCGCAGATCATAAATCACCAGTAATCTTGATGCGTTCGTGAAGCCCGAGCTCAACATGCGTCAAGCGAAGACTTGCTCGATGCGTCTTAGTCACGACAGCGTGCCGAGCCCTGATTTTCGGTGCACGGATTTGGTTCCTCAGAGGAGTTTTGCTATCGGTGTTGATGCCAGATCGGTAGCGGTCATTCCAAATGCCGGATCCGCCCCGCGCCAAATTCGGGTTCTTCTGTGGTACTGGGGTCGACGCGGTGCCGGAGGTCAACTGACCTCGGTGCTGGCGAGTGCCTTGCGCAATCGCTCGGATGTGGCGGTAGGCCTGTCGGTGTCCCGCCAGTCGGATATGCGAGCCACATTTTGTCAGCTCGGCCTGCCGCTGGACGAGGTGCCGACCTATAATGGTCCTTTGGAGTTTCTGGCCGCCTCGCTGAACGTGCGACGCGCAACCCAACGGCTGGTCGCGCAGGCGCACGCGTTCCGGGCCGACGTGGTGGTCTCGGTGATGACGCATCTCTGGACCCCTCTGGTCGCCCCGGCGCTGCGGCGGGCGGGCATCGCGTACGTGCCGATGATCCACGATGCGACAGTCCACCCGGGGGATGTCGGCCTGTTGTGGAACTGGCGGCTCAGGCGCGAACTCGCGGCGGCATCCATGGCCTTCACATTTTCGCGAGCAGTTGAACGGCAGGTTCGGGCGGTGCGGCCAGACCTCTCGCTCGTGCGGGTCACGCTCGGGGCTCATCTGCCGGGGGTAAGACCGTATCCGACCGCAACGCCGCGGCCGCCGCCAGCCGGGCCGGATTTCCTGCTGTTCGGTCGCTTGCGCCGCTACAAGGGGCTGGACCTTCTCCGCGATGCCTTCGAGGTAGTCCGCCAGTGCCACCCGACGGCTCGGCTGCGCATCGTTGGCCAGGGCCCGGTCGAGAGACTGGCGCCCGGCCTGGCGTCTCTGCCCGGCGTTACGGTCGAGCAGCGGTGGGTTGACGAGAGCGAGATTCCGGCACTGATGGCCGCAGCTGATGTCGTGGTGCTGCCTTACCGTGAAGCCAGCCAAAGCGGCGTGGTTCCGATTGCCCTCGCCTGCGGCGTCCCGGTCGTTGCCACCGCTGTCGGGGGGCTGGCGGAGCAGATCCAGGACGGGGTCAATGGCGCGGTCGTCGCGACCCCCTCGGCGCCGGCGCTGGCCACTGCCATGCTGCGGCTATGCGATGGCTCGCTGCGGGCGCGGCTGCGTCGTGGTGCGCAAGGCTCCGGTGCGACGCTGAACGACTGGGACGGTCATGCGGCGGCGCTTGTGCTCGCGTTGCGCGCCGGTCTTGCGCCGCCGGTCCGTTCCGACGCGATCGCTCCCGTTTATGGCGAAGCGCTCGCAGTTCAGGGTTGATCGACGAGCGCCGCGTGCGCTCCGCGACGAATTTCGCGATCGCGCCAGTGACGCGGAAGCCGGCAGAGGAATCTGAATGGCCAGGCGGCGTCCACGGCAAACCCGTCGGCGGCTGTCCGTAACGCTTGTCCGCCATGCCGGTGTGCGACATGGCGCAACGCCCGATAGCCGACCGCCCAGGCGTGCCAGCGGCGATATGCTGCATATCGCGGCGTCCCCGGAAGGGATTCGGCCAACCGGGTGCGCGCGAGCGCGAGCAGATGCACCGAGAGCGTGTCGCGCACGTCCGCACCGGAGAATGTCAGGGAACTGTGGTGACTGCGATAGCGGTAAAGCGTACGGGTCAGCATCCTGTGTGCCGGGGCGGCGAGCACCAGGCGCATCCAGAAATCCTTGTCGGCGGCGAGCGGGAAGCGATCGTCAAACGGTCCGATCTGCTCCATCAGCGAACGCCGCCAGAAGCAGCCATTGATCAGGGTCACGTTGCCGATTGCATTTTCCTCGTGCAATCCGGTCGCGCGCGGCCCGGCGAATCGCCGCACCACCTTCTCCTCACTACCCCGGCGCTCGAAAATCTCGGCGCCACCGATCACCATGGCGACGGCCGGATCGGCGAACGCCTCGTCCACGGCGCTGAATGCCTCCGGTGGGTAGACATCGTCGCTGTTCAGCAGACCGATGAATGCGCCCTGTGCGAGACGCAGGCCCTTGTTGATGGCGTCATAGAGGTTGCGGTCCGGCTCGGAGACAACCCGCAGATTCGGGTAGCGCGCCAGCACGTCCAGCGTGCCGTCCGTCGATCCGCCATCGACGATGATATGCTCGACCGCCGGATAGTCCTGTGCCAGCACGCTCTCCACCGCCTGCCCGATGCTGCCGACGCGATTGAGGCAGGGGGTGATGATGCTGATCAATTGCGACCGGGTATCGCTCACCCCGGCGTGTCGGCTCGGCGCGGCTCCGCCGCGACCGCGCCGGACTGCGGCGGGCGTGTCGGCGCACCGCTCAGCAGGCGCCGTACCAGCGCCCGCGCCCGCGGGTTGCGGGCGATCTGTTCGGCAATGCGCGCCATCAGCGGGGAATACCGATCGAGCGACGCGATCGTGCGCATCGCCATCCGGCCGGCCTTGTCCATCCGACGACTGGCCGGGGCGGCGTTGACCGCTTCGAAATGCGCGTAGAACACATCCGCAGCCTGCGCATCGCCATGTGACCGGGCAATCTTCGCCCACTCCTTCCAGCACACTTCCTGCTGCCGCGACGACAGCCCGCCTGCCACATATATCGCCACGACCTCATCGGAATTGAAGAACCGCGCACCCTGGGCGCGGGCGCGGAACAACAGGTCATGATCAGCGGCGATGCGGTAGTTGGTGTCGAAGCGCAGCCGCGCGAGCAGGTCGCGACGCACGGCGGTGGCCTGATGGCCGGGAATGCCGCCGAGCCAGTCGAACCAGAGCTGGCCGCGTTGCAGACGCGACCACGTCATCTCGAAGTCCGCGGCCCGGCTGAGCTCTTCCGATCCGTCGTCGCGCCGATAGATGTGATGCCCGTACACCACCTCGGCATCCTCGGGCACCCGGGCGAACATGCGCTGCAGGGCGTCGTCGCTGGCGAATGAATCGCCGGCATTCATGAACAGGACGAACTCGCCCCGGGCGACTTCAGGCGCCGCGTTCATGGCGTCGTACGGACCGTTGTCGGGCGCGCTGCGCCAGGTCGCGAGCTGTCCGGCATGATGGCGGATGATTTCCAGCGATCCGTCCGATGATTCACCGTCGAGCACGACATATTCGAAACTGCAACCGGCCTGGGAAAGCACGCTCGCCATGGTGCCCGGGAGGACCGCTGCGGCGTTGCGGCACACCGTGACGACAGAGACCAGCGGCCGTCCGTCCCGACCCGATCTCGGCGCTGCCGCGTAGCTGTTCCGTACCGCGACCGGCGGTCGCCGACCGGCGAGCGCCGCGGTTGGCGTGGCCACGAAATCGAGCAGGGCGGGGATCGCTGTACGCCAGCGATCGTATCCGCGCTCGACGCTTTCTCTGGCGCGCGCACCGATGTCCCGCGCTGCCCGGAAGTCGAGGTGGGATGGCCGGCCCGGCACGTACAACAGGCCGTTGGTGCCGTGTGAAATATACTCGTTCATCGTCGGGGCATGCGGCGCCACCACGCAACGGCCGGCGGCCATCGCCTCCAAAACGCTCATGCCGATGCCTTCGCACGGGCGCGGCGCGAAGTACACGTTGCTGTTGCACACCGCCGCAGCGTAGTCCCCGCCATCCTCGGACCAGACGGTGCGATCGAGACGAAGAATAGTGCGCGGCGCGGTCCAATCGCTCTCCGCCTCGTGCCCGGGGTCTGGCGCGTCATGGACCGTGAACCGCTCGAACTCGGCATCGCCGCACAGATCGAAGACAACGGCTGGCGTAATCTCCTTCCGGCGGTACCAGAAGAAGCCCCGCAAACTGCTGAAATCTTCGACCGGGGCGCAGGACGACGGATCGGGAAAATACTGAAAGCCGGCATGCACGGCGCCGCGACGCATCACCTCCCGACGGAGTGCCCAGGAAAAGCAGGCGATCTTGGCCGATCGGAATGCCGGCTTCCAATAGAAATCGCCGGCCCAAAGCATCGCGTCGTACATCGGCACAAAGACCACGTTCGGGTGGCGGCCGGACAAAAGTTGAAACGCTTCATGGAGTTGCCAGATAACAATGGCGTCGTAGCGGTTCTCGTCGAATTCTACGCCCCAGCCTCGCAACGCGTGGCCGTCCGGGTCGCCGAACATCTGTTCCACAGTCCCAAGCTGTCGCAGCAAATCGACCCAAAAGCGACTCGAACCGGTCTTCTGATGGTAGCTGTGCCCGATAAAGGCAATCCGCATCCCTCGACCCTCGCTGTACGCCTGCCCGACTCGCGGCTGGTCTCTAGGTGGCATATGACAGCCTTGCAATAGGTCGGAGGGCTTGACGGGCGCCGACAGACGGCCCTCACCTTCGATTCAGCTGTATCTGGTCGATCTTCGCATGCCACCCACCAGATGTTGCGCCTATCGCGGAATCTTGCCGCTAGGAATGCGCACCGAAACCGTCTAGAGAGTGCCGCAATCGCGCGTCACGTCCTTGTGCTCGGGCAGCGGACCCGTGCCAAGGTGTGCGAGAGTCCGCTGCCGGCGGAGTGCGGGGGAATGGAGCCACGCTGATGACGAAGACGGCCCTGATCACGGGGACGACGGGGCAGGATGGGGCCTATCTGGCCGCGCTGCTGATCTCCAAGGGCTACACGGTGCACGGGCTGAAGCGTCGGTCGTCCTCGTTCAACACTCAGCGCATCGACCATCTCTACGAGGACCCGCACGCGACGAAGCCGCGATTCCTGCTGCACTACGGCGACATGACGGACTCCACGAACCTGGTCCGATTGCTGCAGCAGACCTTGCCCGACGAGGTGTACAACCTCGCAGCCCAGAGTCACGTGCAGGTGAGCTTCGAAACCCCCGAGTATACGGCGAACGCAGACGCCATCGGCCCATTGCGGCTGCTGGAGGCGATCCGGATCCTGGGGCTGGAGAAGAAGACGAAGTTCTATCAGGCTTCCACCTCGGAGCTGTATGGCTTGGTGCGCGAAACTCCGCAGCGGGAGACGACGCCCTTTTATCCGCGCAGCCCGTACGCCGCGGCGAAGCTGTACGCGTACTGGATCACCGTGAACTACCGCGAGGCATACGGTATCTTCGCCAGCAACGGCGTGTTGTTCAACCATGAGAGTCCGATCCGCGGCGAAACCTTCGTCACCCGCAAGATTACCCGCGCTGTCGCGGCCATCCATCTCGGCCAGCAGTCCGAACTGTTTCTCGGCAACCTCGATTCCCGGCGGGACTGGGGCCATGCCAGGGACTATGTCGAAGGCATGTGGCGCATCATGCAGCATTCCGAACCGGATGACTTCGTGCTGGCTACCGGGGAGGAGCATTCAGTGCGCGAATTCGTCGAATGCGCCTTTTCCGAAGTTGGCCGGCGGGTCGTCTGGCGGGGCGCCGGTGCCGATGAGGTCGGGGTGGATGCGGCGACGGGCGCGGTGCTGGTGCGTGTCGATCCGCGCTATTTCCGCCCGACGGAGGTGCAGACGCTGCTGGGCGACGCCAGCAAGGCGCGCGAGAAGCTGGGATGGCGCCCGACCGTGACCTTCCGCGAACTGGTCGCGCAGATGGTGAGCGCCGATTTGGCCTCGCTGTCGTCGCCGGATCACATACGGCGCGCGGCGGCGGATTGAGGGTTGAGCGGAATGGAACGCGACAACGTATCGCTGGCCGGGCGCCGTGTCTGGGTCGCCGGGCATCGCGGCATGGTCGGCGCCGCGCTGACCCGCGTCCTCGCGCGCGAGGACGCGCAAGTGCTCACGGTCAGCCGTGGGGAACTCGACCTGCGTCGCCAGTCCGACACCGAGGCGTGGCTGCGGCAGAACCGCCCGGAGTTCATCTTCCTGGCTGCCGCCAGGGTCGGCGGCATTCTCGCCAACGATCGCTATCCCGGCCAGTTCCTTTACGACAACCTGCAAATTCAGACCAACGTCGTCGAGGCCGCGCGCGTGGTCGGGGTCGAAAAGACGATGCTGCTTGGGTCATCTTGCATCTATCCGCGCCTCGCGCCGCAGCCGATCACCGAGGAGAGCCTGCTGACCGGCCCGCTGGAGGAGACCAACCAGTGGTACGCGATCGCCAAGATTGCCGGCATCAAGCTGGCGCAGGCGTATCGGCGCCAGTACGGCATGAACATCGTCTCGGTCATGCCGACCAACCTGTACGGGCCGAACGACGACTATCACCCCCAGAACAGCCACGCCGCCGCCGCCTTGCTGCGGCGCATCCACGAGGCGCGGGTGAACGGCGTGCGGCGGGTCACCGTCTGGGGCACCGGCACGCCGCGCCGCGAGTTCCTGCATGTGGACGATCTGGCGCAGGCCTGTATCTTCCTGATGAAAACTTGGTCCGATCCTGACCCGATCAACATTGGCAGCGGTCAGGAGGTAACGATCGCGGAACTGGCCCGGCTGGTCGCCGAGGTGGTCGGCTGGACCGGCGAGTTTGTGTTCGACACCAGCAAGCCCGACGGCACACCGCGCAAGCTGCTCGACACCAGCCGGCTGGCCAGCGTTGGCTGGACGGCGTCCATCCCGTTGCGCAATGGGCTGGCGGATGCCTATCGCGACTTGCTCGCGCGGTGGAAGGCCGGCGAATTCACGTCGGATGCGGCATGACGGGAGGTCCGTGAAGCTGACGATGCATATTTTGGGGTCTCCACGGACATGACAGACTCGGAGATGTTCAGCAGGATCTCGTCAGAGATTATGGCGCTGTCGGCCGAACTGAAGAACGCCGGCCAGCCGACTGGTGGCGAGGCCCTGGTGGAAGCCGCTGCAAAAGTGGAGCTGCTGTCTCCCGACTTGCAGAATTGCTGGGGCGGCCCATTCAACGGGCAGCGGGGGCGCGAAGCGATCGCGCAGGAACTGATCGACAAACTGCGGTTCGATGCGATCATCGAAACCGGTACGTATCGTGGTATAACGACGGAATGGTTCGCGCAGCATTTCACCGGTCCGATCGAGAGCTGCGAGATCAACCGTCTCTATTATCTTCAAGCCGCGCACCGTCTCAATGGTTACCCGCACGTCACGCTGACGCTGGCGGACTCCCGCGACTTTCTGCGTGAGAAAGTGAGGCGGCTGGCCAAAGGCAGCCGCGTGCTATTCTACCTCGACGCTCACTGGGAAGAGGCGTTGCCGCTAGTGGACGAACTGCGGATCATACTCGGCGGCCAACTTGACGTGGTCGTCATGATCGACGACTTCAAGGTTCCATTTGACGACGGCTATGCGTTCGACGATTACGGGCCTGGCAAGGCACTCAAGCTGGAACTCCTCGACTTTCTCAAGAATTCTCGTGTCCGCCTGTTTTTCCCCCAGTTGCCGTCATCGGAAGAGACCGGCGCCGGGCGCGGGGTCTGCGTGCTGAGCGAGCGACTGGCCGATGATGTCGCGGCGTGCATGCTGCTGCGCGGAAGCGACTGGCGTGACTGGAAGCTGGAAGAACTGGAACACGCGCTTGCCAAGATGTCCGCGCTGGAGGGCCAGATGAAGGATTTCGTCGACCGGATCGGTCAGAAGGTCGAAGCCCTCGCGGAAAACGTGCAGGCACTCCACGCCGAAGCGCAATCGAGGCAGGGCGAGGTCGAGTCGAAGCTTGACCGTCTGCTTGCGCAGTTGGTTGACCAGCGCGCCAAGAGCGCCGACATCGAAGCGCGGCAGGACCACTCGGCGGCGAAGCTCGACCAGATCGTTGCATTGGCGGAGGAATGGCGGGAGTTGCTGCGCGTCCTGGTTGAGGAGGCGGCGGAGCCGCAGCAGGACGAGACTGAGCGAGCCCTCGTCGAGGAGCGGACCAAGAATCTCGAATTGCAGCGCCAGGTCCAGCGCCTCGAGGAACGCTGCGCGTGGAGCGGAGGGTCAAGCGACTTGGCGGCGGCCGAAAGCAGCCTGGCGAGCGCACACGAGGCGGTGCAAAGCCTGCTGCAATCGCGGGCGCTCGGCGCCCTGTCGCTGCTCGCGACCGGACCGCGGGGCACGGTGCTGCGCGCCAAGAAAGAGATGGATCGGGCGATCGCCGCACTGGACCTGAGCAAGAATCCAGTCGTGACGTAGTGGCGCGCGACGCATGTTCCCTCTCTCAAGGACGGGATCCTGTGCCTGCGACGATCGATACGGACGTAACAAAGGCGTGGTGTCAGGTGCTATGTTCGCCATTCGCGGCACCGCCGCACGATCGCCGCTTCCTCCATCACGGCGGGCATGGCCGAGCAAGTCGCCGGACCACCGTCCGATCTGAGCGCTCCGTGGATTGACACACGATTGTCGCCTTCATATAGGAAATGGAGACTGGCCGAGTGGCGCGGCCGGACCACGGAGGCCAGTTTGATCAAGCTGGGCCGCTATATTCCAGTGTTCTCCGAAAATGCCCGCGGAAAGGCACGCAACCTTTCGGCATCGGGCGTCGACGACTGGCTACTGCGACTCCCTCGGGAGCAAGGGATATATCTGGCCAGCGAAAATTCTCCGTATGATCACGCGGAGGACGACTACGATAGCCAATACGGACATTCGGACGCCGATGCGATCGAGAGGACAATCGGACGTTTTATTCTCGATGCGGCCGGCTCCGTCCCGGAGACTGTTCTGGAGGTTGCGTGCGGTACAGGCCACCTGACAGCCAGCCTTCTGCATGATGGCCGGATCAGGCGGCTCGTCGCTTCCGATGCGTCCGGGCGGTTTCTGGAGATCACCAAGCGCAAGGTGGCCTCTCTCGCTGCGCGCGACAGACTCGATCTCGTGCGCTTGGCGGACACGGACTTCGACGCAATCCCGGCCGGTGTGTTCGACGCGATCATGATGCGCAGCGCCCTGCACCATTTCGTGGACTTCAAGGGCGTGGCGGCGACGCTCGTCAAGAAACTCAAGCCGGGCGGTGCTCTCCTGATGTTGGAACCGCGCGCTGACTTTCACATTGCCGGTTCGCTCATCCTCAAATGCGCGAAGGCAAAAGCAGTGCAAATGGGTCTGCCTTGGACAGAGGCTCACGAGCACCACGCAGGGGACTTCATCAGCGCGGCAGAATTCTATCTGAACCGCACCTGCGACAAGACACGGGCGGAGGACAAATATGTCTTCCACATCGACGAATTGATGGAGATTGCACATCTGACAGGGACCCATTTGAAATGTCTCGGGGGCGAGTATCGGAGCACATTCTCCTCCAATTTCCATGATTTCATGCGCTATTGCATGAGGTATGATCAGTCCGTCCTCAACGACATCATGGAAGCGGCGAAGGACGAACTGGCTTTCATGGATCGTGCCTATGAAACGAAGCCGCGGTACGCCGCCGCCGAGTGGTTCATGTTCCGACGCGAGTAGGCCATCGATCCGGTGAGCGCGTCGGGCGGTACCGACTGCCCCGGGGGTCAAAGGCTTCACGCCTCCGCTGCTCGGTGATTGCCGTGCACCGCCCTTGCGGGTAGGATTTCATCCGACCCGGGGTCCGCCGCCATGCACAACGCCGAGAAGATTTCCATTACCCTGCCGCCGGACATGCTGCGCGACATCCGCGCGGCCGTCGCGGCCGGCGACTACGCCACCACCAGCGAGGCACTGCGCGACGCCGTGCGGGCCTGGCAGCGGCAGCGCGGGGAGGATGCGGAGCGGCTGGCCGCCTTGCGCGCGCGGGCGCAGCGGTCGCTCGCCGATCCGCGGGCAAGTCTGGGCGAGGCGGAGGTCCTGGCGCGGCTCGACGCGCTGCTGGACAGCGATGCCGCATGAGCTTCGCTTCCGCCCCAAGGCGTTTGCCGATCTGGAGGACATCGCCCGCGCCGTCCGCCGCGCGAGCGGAAGCCGCGAGGTGGCACGCCGCTACGTCGAACGCATCCTGACACGCTGCCGGCACGTCGCCACCCTGCCGCTGGCCGGCCGGCCGCGCGACGATCTCGCACCGGGCCTGCGCATCGTGCCGTTCGAGCGGCGGCTGGTGATCGTCTATCGCGTGCTGCCGCCGGAGACGGTCGAGATCACCAACGTCTTTCAAAGCGCGCGCGACTACGCCGCGCTCTATCGCGGAGAGCGTGAGGTGGACTGACCACCAGCAAGCTCGGTGAGCGCCCGTGCCGCCTCGACCATGCGCCCAACCGCGACCTCAATGCCGGGACGCGCCGGATCGGCTTGGGCGACGAAGGCACAGGACAAGGCGGCAATCGCCGAGCCATCGGGCCCGAGCACGGGCGCGGCGATGTTGGTCACTCCCTGCAACTGCCGGCTCGCCATCCGCTCGTAGCCGCGCGCCCGCAGCGCGGCCAGCCGCGCTTCCAGGTCGGGCGGAGCCGGCAACTCGCCGATCGCCGCCTCATGCTCGGCCAACATCAGCGCGCGTTCGGCCGGCGTCTGGAACGCCAGCAGCACATGCCCGCTGCCGGTACCGAGCAGGCCGACATGCGCGCCCAGGCGAATCGCGATACCCCAGTAGGTCGGCGCGTCGAGCTGCGCGATCACCACCACCTGACCGCGGTCGAACACCGCGAGGTGACATGCCTGCTCGCTACTTTGCACGAAGGCGCGCATCAGCGGTATAGCCAGCGAAACCAGCCGCCGGCGCGGCGAATGCTGATGGGCGAGGGCAAAGATCTTGAGGCTCAGTTCGTAGCGTTCCGCGTCGGTGCGCACCACGTAGCCGCGGCGCACCAGCCGGTCCAACATGCGGTATATTTCCGATGGCGAACGATCGAGCGCCTTGGCGATTTCCGCCTGCGTCAGGCCGACTTCGGTGCCCGCCAGTGCCTCCAGAATATCGAGCCCCTTGTCCAGAGCCGGCGCACGATAGCGCTCGCCATTGTCCTCCATCTCGGCAGGGATCCGTTTGACGCCGACGGCGGGCTGGTGTTCACTCACGAACGACTCATTCAGATATGGTCGATCGATAGGACAACAGACGCGGCGAACCGCGGCAAGAGGGAGGAGCGGAAATGCGACGTTTCGCGACAAAACAAGGACTCGGCGCGGCGACGTTGATTGCCGCGCTGCTCGGCGCCGTGTCGGCGCCGGCGGCGCGGGCCGAGGATCCGGGCAAGTTTCCGGGCTATACCCTGAAGGTCAAGCTGATCGGCGGCAACCAGTACGATCCGCTCTACAAGCGCATACCGGAGTGGGAGAAGGCCACTGGCGCCAAGGTCGAAATTCTGTCGAGTAAAAATGGCTTCGATCTTGACAAGGAACTGAAAGCGGACCTCGCGGCGGGTAATGTCCGCTGGTGCGCTGGCTGGGACCACACCAGCTTCATGGCGCAGTACGGCGATCTGTATACCAATCTGTTCGACCTGGTGCCGAAGGCGACGCAGGACACGTTTATCCAGCGCACTCTGCAATCGGCGGTGATCGACGGCAAGCTGATGCTGCTCCCGTGGCACACCGATGTTTCCGACATGTACTTTCAGAAATCGCTCTACGCCGACGCCAGCAACCAGGCGCGCTACAAGGCGAAATACGGCAAGGACCTGGCACCGCCGGATACGATCGACGATTTCCGCAACCAGGTTGAATTTTTCGCCCATCCTCCGACCATGTACGGCACCGTGTTCGCCGGCAAGGAGGAGGGGCTGAACGGGCGGTTCTATGAGATGCTGCTGAGCTACGGCGGTACCTATCTCGGCAAGGATTATCGGCCGATGTTTAATTCCGAGGCCGGGGTGAAGGCGCTGGAGTTCTTCCGCGACATCTACGCGGCCAAGGCGGTGCCGGCGGGCACCATCAACTATCTTTGGGATGACATCGGCCAGAGCTTCGCCTCCGGCTCGGTGGCGCTCGATTTCGACTGGCCGGGCTGGGCGGCCTATTTCAACGACCCGAAGAACTCCAAGATCGCCGGCAATGTCGGCGTGGCACGCGCGCCGGCCGGCCCCTCCGGCAAGCGGCTGGGATGGAGCGGCAGCCACGGCTTCTCCATCACCAAGGCCTGCGACAACAAGCCAGCCGCGGTCAGCTTCATCACCTGGATGACCGATTACGACACCAACATGCTGGAGGCGCGGCGCGGGCTGATGCCGGCGAACGCGAAGGCGTTTGACGACATCATCGCCGAGGTAAAGGCCAAGCACGACGATTACATGACCAACGTGTTCGAGGTCTGGCAGAAGAGCCTCGCCGAGGACGCCTATCCGGTGCCGCACATCGCGCAGTGGATCGAGATTTCCAACGCTTCGTATCCCGAGTTCCAGGCGGCGATCCTGGGACAGAAGACACCGAAGGAGGCGCTCGATACCGCCGCGAAGAAGGCGACGCAGATCCTTGAGGACGCCGGACTGCTGAAGGACTGACCGTGCCGCGAAGTCTGCTGCCGCCGTCGTGCGCGCGATGAGGCGCGCACGATGGGCGGTGCCGCTGCTGCTCGTGCTGCCGGCCATCGTCGTGATCGCGGCGGTGGTGCTGCTGCCGCTGGTCGTGTCGCTGTATTCCAGCTTCACCGCCTATACGATGATCCACCCGGCGAGCCTGTATCGCTGGGTGGGCTGGCGGAACTATCGCCGGCTGATCGAGGACAGCGGCTTCTGGTGGGCGTTCGGGCGCACCGTCGTGTTCCTGACCGTCGCGCTCAACCTGGAACTGCTGCTCGGGCTCGGACTTGCGCTGCTGATCGCGCAGGTGACGCGCGGGCAGCGGCTGCTGCGCACGGTGCTGATGTTTCCCATGATGTTCAGCCCAGTGCTGGTAGGCTTTCAGTTCAACTTCCTGCTCAACGACAATGTCGGACTGCTTGACAACGCGCTGCTGCAGATCGGCGCGATCCGTCAGCCGATCCCGTGGCTGGTCAACGGCGCCACCGCGAATCTGTCGATCCTGGTCGCCGAGATCTGGATGTCCACCTCGGTATTCGCGATCCTGCTGCTCGCCGGACTGCTGGCGATGCCGCACGAGCCGGTGGAGGCAGCGCGGGTGGACGGATGCAGCGCGTGGCAGAGCTTCCGCTACATCACGCTGCCGTTCCTCATGCCGTTCGTCTATATCGCCATGACCATCCGAAGTCTCGACGTGGGCCGCGCCTTCGACATGGTGCGGATCATGACCAACGGCGGGCCGGCGGGACGCACCGAGCTGGTCTGGACACTGATGGCGACCGTCGGCTTCCAGGACGGACAGATGGGCCGGGCGAACGCGATGGCGTATCTGTCGATCATCCTGTCGATCGTGTTCACATTCTACTTCGCGCGCAAGCTCGCCTCGGCGCGCGCGGCGCTCGGCGACACGGCATGAGGCGGACCCGGCTGCAATCGCTGCTGATCGGCTTCGGTGTTGCGGTGGTGGTGACCCTGATCCTGTTGCCGGGATTGTGGATCATGCTGACGGCCTTCCGTCCGAATGTCGAGGTGATGGCACGCCCGCCGGTCTGGATACCTCGGCTGACGCTCGCCAATTTCGAGGCCATGTTCGGGCTGCTGCCGAATGTCGAACTCGGTGTCCCCGTCGGCCATTACGTGCGCAACTCGCTGGTGGTGAGCCTGACCAGCACGGTGCTTGCGCTCGTGATCGGCACGTCGGGCGGCTATGCCTTCGCGCGCCACCGTTTCCGCGCCAAGGGGGCGCTGTTCATCGGCTTCATGCTCTCGCGCGCGATCCCCGGCGTGGCGTTGTCGCTCCCGCTGTTCATCCTGTGGAGCCGGCTGGGACTGATCGACACGCTGCCGGGGTTGATCGTCGTCTATGTCGCGCTCAACGTGCCGTTCACGATCTGGCTGACCGATGGCTTCTTCCGCCAGATTCCTGTCGAGCTGGCGCAGGCGGCGCGCATCGACGGCGCGAGCGGGTGGCAGGCATTCTGGGCGGTCGAGTTCCCGCTGGCCCGCGCCGGCCTCGCCTCGGCCGCGATCTTCGCGTTCCTGACGGCCTGGAACGAGTATGCGCTCGCCTCGCAGCTCACACGCTCCGTCGCGTCCAAGACCCTGACGGTGGGGCTGATGGACTACACGTCGCAATTCACCATCGATTGGGTCGGCATGTGCGCGCTGGCCCTGATCATCATCGTCCCGGCCTTCGGGCTGACCTTCATCGTACAACGCCATCTGATCGCCGGGCTGACGTTCGGCGGCGTGAAAGGCTAGGGGAGGCAGGAAGTGGCAAAGTTCCGCGTCGCGGTGCGAGATCGGA
>JAKADX010000038.1 GCA_021818505.1 Pseudomonadota bacterium | reverse complement strand
TTTCTGCCCGAACCAGCGTTCCAGCAGCCGCGCCCCGGCCACCGCGACGCTGGCCGTGCCGCTGCCAGGAACGACCTCGCAGGCGCGCAGGCGGTAGCGCTGCGTGAGCTGCTCGCCGAGCGCCATGCAGGTGGCAATCGGATGGTCGATGCGGAACTTGATCAGCTTCTCCGTCACGGCCAGCGAAACGAGGCGCTGCGCCGCCTGGCGGGAGATGTTGAGGCTGGCCGCGATGTCGTCCTGCGTGCGGCCCTCGATATAGTAGAGCCAGGCGGCACGCGCCGCCTGCTCCAGCCGCTCGGCCTGGGGCGCGCGACGTGCCGCTTCGGCGTCGTCTGGCATGGCTTCGTCCTGGGCGTTTCCGATTATCTGCCCAATCTAAGGGCAATCGCCGCCGCAGGACAACAGCGGGCGAGCAAACGCCCAAAACGCCGACAGCCCGCGGTGACGCGGGCTGTCGGATCGCAAGGCCGGATCGGGCCGGGGCGTCGTGCCCCGGCTTGCGGGTTACTGGTGATAGATCTGGTTGACGCCCGGCTTGGCGGCGCCGTTGAGCTGCACCGTCGTGCCGTCCGCCAGGGTAAACTGAGTGTTGCCGGCGGCGATCGCCTGCTGCGCGGTCTGCACGTCGGCGGCGCTGTAGCCGGCGCTGAGGTTCAGCAGGTCCGAGGACTGCCAGTTGTTGATGACGATGGTGTGCGCGGCCTCGGCCGTGCTGCCGAACTGCGTCAGGTTGCCGAACATCACGAAGATGTCGTGACCCGCGTCGGAGCCGGTCAGCGTGGTGTTGCCGGTGAACGCGCTTTGCCCGAAATTCGCGTTCCACATCACGATTTCGTTGTTCATCACGCCGCTGGTGGTCGTGTTGGCGAGCGCGATCGAGTCGTTGGTGCCGTACGCCACGACCAGCGCGCCGGTGGCATTGGTCGGCGCGCCGATGGCCATGTTCTCGTTGGAGTTGCCCCAGACCACCGACATGACGGTCCCCGACCCCAGCATGACGGTGTCGGCCGCCATCGAGGAGCTTGCCGCACCGCCATGCGCCACGACGAAGTCCGAGGAGTTGGCCGCCAGGCTGTACACCCCGCCGCCGGCGCCGCTGTAGATCGTCTCGTTCGCGGCGCCATACACGGTGCTCATGCCCGTGCCGCCCACGAACAGGTTGTTGCCGCCGCCGCCGGTGTACAGCACCTGGGACCCGGCGATCACGGTGTCCGAACCGGTACCGCCAAAGACCGAACTGGCAACGGAACCGCCGCCCAGGAACTCGCCCGAGGCGCCGCCGACCATGCTGACCCAGTTGCCGCCCGGCTGGCCGGCACCGTTGGCGAACACGGTCCCGGCGGCGCCGCCGCTCGTGTCGGTCAGCCAGACCATGTTGGCCCCGCCGTCCAACTGAATCGTCTGGCCAGCCGCGCCCGAGGTCACCGAACTGCTGCCGCCCGCAAAGCTCAGCATGGCGCCCGCGGTCGTATCCATCACGGAACTCGCCGCCGGGCTGCTCACCGTGCCCGACGTGACACCAGCGACGACCGTGCCGGCGCCACCAGAATAATTCAGATCGCCAACGATCACCTGGGTCGAAGTGCCACCCGTCAACGTACCCTGACCCTGGTAGAGGACGGCCTGGTATCCTCCCGGGACGCTGATCAGGCCGTCATCGCTGTCCGGGATGAACAGCGCGTTGTTTCCGCCGCCGGTGGGACCCGGAAGGGTAACGGGCGCAGTTGTGGTACCGTGGAGGCTTCCCGGCGCGGTGTCGGCGTGAGCAGTTCCCAGAGATGCCTGAAGGTTGGCTAGCAGCAGGCCCGTCAGATGCGCCGTCGAAGGGACACTGACCGATGCGCTGCCAATCGAAAGAACCGTGCCTTGTCCCGACATCTCGCGAACCCTTGCCTAGTGAAGTTTTGTAGCCCCGTATTAGCCTGATAGGCGATGCCTGTCAAAGCCATTTTGGATTACCAAGGTCATACAGAGGCACTGGTATCGGTGTCCTGCGGGGCTGCAACAATTCGTTGTCTTTCAGGACGTTACGGGATACTCCATCGGCGCATTCCGCAGCGTTTTCGGCCCAGGCCGCGCATCATCAACCAATGGTCAACAGTTCCGGAAGCCGCGATCATCCGGCGGTCGGTCCGATCAAGCCGCCGCGAGCCGCCCTGTTCACGGAATTCGGCGCTCCCGCGCCGGATTCGACGACGCCGGAACGGACGAATAACAAGATGCAGAACGGCCGTCATTTCGACACCACACCTACTGCTGCACGCCGTTGCGCAGGCGCGCTCAGGCGCAAGATCGCACTTGCCCAGCCCGGTGCAGTGTCGTTAGTATCTCTGTCGTGACCCAAGCCGCTCCCCCCGCCTCGGCCGACCGCCTCGCCAGCGTCATCGACCTGCTGTGCCGGGTCGTGGCCGCCCAGATCGCCGGGCGGCGGCTGGCCGGGCCGCTGATCATCCTGATCTGGCGGCGGCTGCGCCGCATCGGCAACCGCTGCGCCGTCGTCGCCGCCCGCCTCCAGGCAGGCAAGCTGCGGCGCCGGGCCGTGCTCCGGCCGCGTCCCGCACTGCCGGCGGCGCGGCCGACGCGGCCTTGCCGGCCGCGCCCTCTGCCGCATGGCTTCGCCTGGCTCGTGCGGATGGTGCCGGACACCGCCGGCGGCGCCTCGCAGTTGTGCCACCTGCTCACCCAGCCGGACATGCAGGCCCTGATCGCCGCCGCCCCACAGGTCGGACGCCCGCTCCGCTCGCTCTGCTGGATGCTTGGGGTCCGACCGCCGCCCGGGCTGAAGCCGGCGCGCAATGGCCCACCGGCCGCACCGGCCGCGCCCGCCGCACGCATCACCGCCGGCCGGCCGACGCCGGCCGCGGCGCCGCCCGCCACGCCGCCACCCTCCGCGGCCGCGCCGGTGGCGCCGCTGCGGCTGGCCCCGCGCACCTGCGGCCCGCCGGATCGGGATTAGCGCAGCGGTACGACGCGCGCCCATTTCGTTCCGATATCGACATGATGCGCGCCGCATCGGCGCCTGTTGTTAGTCCTTCTTTCTTTGGCATCGGCGCGGCGCAGGTGCGACCGCTGACGAGGCCGCAGGGCCGCGGCCGTCACGCCGGTCTGGCCGAGGCGACGAACCGATCGCATACTCGCCGGGTCGGAGGCCGCGCCATGACCGAATCGCTATCGCTGCCTGACCTGGTCGCCCGCATCCCGGACGGCGCCATGCTGGTCGTGCCGCCGGAGTACAGCGGCGTCGCCGTCGCCGCCACGCGGACGCTGCTGCGGCGCGGCGTGCGGGGGCTGCACGTGCTGGCCGCGCCGACATCGGGCATCCAGACCGACATGCTGATCGCCGCCGGCTGCGTCGCGACCGTCGAGGCCGCCGCCATCACGCTCGGGGAGTTCGGCACCGCGCCCGCGTTCAACGCGGCGGTGCGCGCGGGGACGATCCGGATGCTCGATTCGACCTGCCCGGCGATTCACGCCGCGCTCAACGCGGCCGAGAAGGGCCTGCCGTTCATTCCGCTGCGCGGTCTGATCGGCAGCGACGTGTTGCGCCACCGCGCCGATTGGAAGGTGACACAGAACCCGTTCGCGGACGCGCCCGACCCGATCGTGCTGCTGCCCGCGCTCTACCCCGACATCGCCCTGTTCCACGCCGCCGCCGCCGACCGGGAGGGCAATGTCTGGATCGGCCGACGGCGCGAACTGGCTGTGATGGCGCACGCCGCGCGACGCACGCTGGTGACGGTGGAGCGTGTGCTGGACACGTGTTTCTTCGACCGCGAGGAACTCGTGGCCGGCGCGCTGCCGGCACTCTACGTCGATGCCGTCGCGATCGCGGAGCGGGGCGCCTGGCCGCTCGGCCTCGATGAGGAATACGCGCCCGCTGCCCCGGCCCTCGCCCGCTATGCCGCCGGCACCCTGTTCCCGCAGAATCAGCTCGCCGGCGCCGCGTGATGGACGCGGCGGTCCTGATCGACGCCATCGCCCGCCTGATCGGCGATGCGGGCCACGTCGCCACCGGCGCGCTGTCGCCGATCCCGATGGCCGCGGCGATGCTGGCGCGGCGACGCTCCGGCGGGCGGATGCGCGTGACCGTCCTGGGATCGCGCCGCAACAACCGCTTCACCGACGGCGCGCAGGAACTGTTCGACTGCGCCGCCCAGGGGCGGATCGACGTGTTCTTCCTCTCCGGCGCGCAGATCGACGGGGAGGCCAACATCAACCTGCTCGGCCTCGGCGATTACGCGCGGCCGAAGGTGCGGTTCTCCGGCTCGTTCGGCGCGCCCTATCTCTATATGCTGGTGCCGCGCGTGATCCTGTTCCGCATCGAGCACGACCGCCGCGCGCTGGTGCCGAGGGTCGATTTCATCAGCGCCCCCGGCTGGAGCGAGCCGCATGTGTATCGTCCCGGCGGCCCGGTCGCGCTGGTGACCGGCAGATGCGTCTTCGACTGGCGCCGCGATGAGCGCCGGTTCGCGCTACGCAGCGTGCATCCCGGCGAAACAGCGGCAAGCATCCGCGACGCGACCGGCTTCGCCTATGCCGAACCGGACGAGGTGCCGACCACGCCTGCGCCGG
This sequence comes from Pseudomonadota bacterium, assembly GCA_021818505.1. Classification (GTDB taxonomy): domain Bacteria; phylum Pseudomonadota; class Alphaproteobacteria; order Acetobacterales; family Acetobacteraceae; genus JAFKFJ01. Next base: position 37,441 of record JAKADX010000038.1, on the reverse strand, counting down.
ACGCTGCCTTGCGCGCGGAAATCCGCGATCTGGTCAGACATGAAGTGACCGAGGTCTATCCCCGCTTCGCCGAGGAATTCGCCATCTGACGCGCCGCGGTCTCCACCCTCTCAATCCGCCGCCGCCGCGCGCCGGGCGTTGGAGTAGATCGCGACCGCGCCGAGCGTCAGACCGCCGATGAACCAGTACTGCCAGGATTGCGACAACCCGAAGAACGACGTGGCGGAGTTGATCTCCTGGATCAGCGCGGCGCCGAACAGCACGCCGATGAAGGCGCCGCGTCCGCCGGCCAGACTCGCGCCACCCAGCACGACCGCCGCGATGCTGCTGAGCGTATAGCCGATGCCCTGGTTGGGATCGCCGATGCCAAGCTGCGCCGTGACCATCACGCCGCCCACCACGGTCAGCACGCAGCACGCGACGAAGGCCAGGATGACCGACAGGTTGGTCCGCACGCCGATCCGCGCCGCCGACTCCTCATTCGATCCGACCGCGCGCAGGCTCAGTCCCCAGCGCGTATAGCGCAGCGCCACTTCCAGCGCGCCGGCCAGCACCACCGCGACCATGAAAGCGACCGGGACGCCGTGTACGTCGGTCTGGATCGCCGCGATCACGTCGGAGCTGATGCTGCCGCCCGGCATCGGGCGCAACAGCACGGAGAATCCCTGGATGACGACGTACACGCCCAGCGTCGCGGCGACCGCGGTGAAGTTTCCGAAGCGGATCAGCAGACCATTGGCAAGCCCGATCGCGGCACCGGCGGCGAACATCGCCAGCAGACCCACGGCCATCAGCCAGCCCGGACTTTCATCCAACAGGAAGAACGACGCGATCACCACGGTCAGCCCGGCGAGCGGACCCACGGAGACGTCGATTCCGCCGGTGAAGATCGCGCACATCTGCCCCAGGCCGACGAACGCCAGCGCCGTTGTCAGCAACAGGATCTTCTCGATGTTGAAGGCCGAGACGAAGCGGATGTTGTAGTCGGCGGCGGCGGCGCCGAGTGCCAGGATGATGAGCGCGAGAACGACGCTGGGCGCGTAGTCGCCGGCGGCGAACTGCCGCAGCCGCGCCCGCCAGCCAACCCGCACGTTTGCACCGGCGCCGCTGCCGGCTGCGGTTTTTCGATGCGCGGTCGCCGTGACCATCAGCCGTCCGATATTCTCCTCGGTCACGTCCGCGCCCGCGAGTTCGCCGACCTGATGGCCGCGCGAGAGCACGATGACGCGATCGCACAGGCCCTCCAGCTCCACCGTATCGGAGGAGACGATGACGACCGGCGTGCCGCCGTCGGCGACGTTGCGAAGAATCCGGTAGATCTCGGCGCGCGCGCCGACATCGACACCGGCCGTCGGCTCCTCCGCCAGCACCACCGAGGCATTCGCGAGCAGCGCCCGCGCGAGCACGACCTTCTGCTGATTGCCGCCCGAGAGGCTGGCGACATTGGCCGCGATCGACGGCGTGCGGATGGAAAGTCGCGCGCTCTGGTCCTCGACCTCGAGCTGCTCGACGCGCCGGCGCACGACGCCGAACCGCGCGAATCGCGGCAACGCCGCGAGTGCTGCGTTCTCGCGGACCGAAAGGCTCATGAACAGGCCTTCCTTTTGCCGGTCCGAGGAAAGAAAGACGATGCCGGCCTGGTGCGCGGCCTCCGGATCGCCCAGGCGCATCGGCGCATCGCCGACCTTGACCTCGCCGGTGGCGGGAAGCAGGCCGGCAAGCGCGCGCAGCAGTTCACTTTGCCCGTTGCCGGTGATGCCGGCGATGCCGACGATCTCACCGCCGCGCGCTGTCAGGCCGATGTCCTGGAACGCGCTGCCCGACAAGGCCCGGACCGCGAGCGCGCCGCTGTCCGGCGTCGCGCCCGCGCCCTTCGCCGGGAACACGTTGGTGACCGTCCGGCCCACGATCAGGCGCAGCATCTCCTCGTCCGACATCTCCGCGATCGGCGCGGAGCCCCTGACCTGGCCGTCCCGCATGACGGTCACGCGGTGCGCGATCTGTCGCACTTCCTGCAGCCGGTGGGAGATGTAGATGACGGCGGCGCCGCGCGCCGCGGCCAGCCGGATCTTCTCGAACAGCAACTCGACCAGATCCGCCGTCAGCGGCGCCGTCGGCTCGTCGAGCACCAGCACCTTCGGCTCGATCGCGAGCGCCTTCGCGAGTTCGATGAGCTGGCGCTGGGCAATGCCGACATCGCTCATCCGCGTGGCGGGATGCACGGTGCAGCCGACGCGGGCAAGCTGATTTGCCACCCAGTCCATCCCGCGCCCGCCGCCCTGACGCAGGCCGCGCGGCACCGCCAGCACCAGGTTCTCGGCAACGGTCAGATCGGGCAGCACGGCGGGGTGCTGGTGGACGATCGCCAGCCCCAGACGTTGCGCCTGCGCCGAGGTCAGGCGGCCGATCGCGACGCCCTGTATCTCGATCGTCCCTTCGTCCGGTCGCAGATCGCCCGATGCAATGCCCATCAACGTGGACTTGCCGGCACCATTTTCCCCCAGCAGCGCGTGAACCTCGCCGGCGACGGCAGCGAAGGACACGTCCTTGACCGCGACGACGCCGGCGAAGCGTTTCGACACATGGGTCAACTGCAGGGCAACGGTTTCGCTTCCAGCGATACGCGCGGACTCCGACAACAGTTTCGTCACGGCGAGTGTCGCTCCGTTCTGCGTTGGCGCCGACGGGTCCTCGCATACGACCCACGCACGCACAGAGAAGGCGGGCCGGAACCCGCTGCGGTTCCGGCCCGGTCGCCCTCAGCGCGGCGCGGTCAGAGCCCGCCCTTCAGCGCGCCCAGCACCTGCTCGATGGTCAGGCTGGTGCCGTTGCCGGCGGATTCCGGCAGGCGTGGATCGCAGAACACGACACCCTTCAGCGAATCGTCCATGACGAAATTCCTGACGATCTTGTCGCCGGGGTTGGCGACGACGTGCTTGCCGCCCTTGGTGTCCGTGATCACCAGCGGCTGATCCACCTTGCCGCCGGCCGCCGCCGCGACCGCCCACTGGATAGCAAGGCGGATGTTCCACTGCTCTGCGCTGGTCGTCATGAACTGGAACGTCGCATTCGGGTCTTCCTTGTGCATCTTCTGCCAGGTGCAGCCGAAGCCGTTTGCGTCCTCGCCGGCGACCAGCGGCAGCGGCCGGTTCGCGCGCGGGAACGCGCCGGACGTCAGGATCGGCACCGACAGGTCGGCCACCATGCCGTCGATCCTGGGATACTTGGCGATCAGCGCGCCGATGACCTTCGCCATCACGCTGGGATCCCAGTTGGTGACCTCGAACGGCTTCATGCCGATCCACTTGATGTCGGGATACGGCTTGAATGCCTGCATGAGGCCGTCGTACTTCTCGGTGCTCTCGCTGGTGCCCGCCGGTCCGCCGAGATAGGCGACGGTGCCCTTGCCGTGCATCGCCTGCGCCAGCCATTCGCCCCACACCACGCCATCGTTCCTGAAGTCGGTGCCGACGAAGGCGGTGTAGTCCTTGCCCTCCTTGCCGCCGACCCGGGCACGGTACGGCACGACCGCGCTGCCCTGCTTGAACGCATCGCGGATCGCCGGCAGCATCGCCGGCCCGGCATCGGGAAATACCACGATCGCATTGATGCCGCGCGCGGCGAGCCCCTCGATGTCAGAGATCGACTTCTGCGTGTTGCCCTGACCGTCGGTGTGCGTCCAACTGGTGATGTTGGGGCAACGGCTCGCTTCGTTGATGCCGGCGGCGGTGGTCTGCTGGCGCCAGCCGTTGTCGGCGAACCCGTCGGCCAGCGCCACCGATATCTGCTTCGTGCCGCAGAAATGCGGCGGCGTCGGTTCGGGCTCCGCGCAATACAGGCCGTTGGCGATCTTCTTGCACCACTCGGGCACACCTGCCGCGGATGCGCTGGACGCCAACCCGGCCACCGCCAGCGCAGCCACCGCGGCCCCACCCAGAATCCGCATCCTGCTCCGTGACGTCATCTCAGCCCTCCTCCCTTGTCATGGTTACCGCCGCTGAACCTCGGAAAGCGGCCTCCGAGGTGCCGTTACGAGCGCAGGCCGCTTGCACCTCCGGGCACCAACGAGCGCGCCCGCAGTCGATGGAGCATGTCGCGCAACCGCGCCCAGCGCACGCTGTACACCCCTACGCCGACAATGATCGCGCCGCCCTGGAACAGGAACTGCACGCCGACACTGGAGCCGGTCGTCAGCACGAGCTGCTGCAACTGGGTGAGGAACAGCGCCGCGATGACGGTAGCGGCCAGATTTCCCGTCCCGCCGAACAGCGACGTGCCACCCAGCACCACGGACGCGATCGACGGCATCAGGTAGCTGTCGCCCTGAAACGCACTGGGCAACTGCATCAGCCCGGCGAGGCAGATGCCGGCCATGCTGTACAGCACCGCCGCACCCGCATAGGCCGCGATCTGGTAGCGATCGGCGACGACGCCGGCGGCGCGCGCCGCTCGTGCGTTGGCGCCCACCGCCTCGAACCGGCGCCCGAACACCGTTTTCTTGATGATAAAGGACACCAGCACTGTCATGCCGATCGCGATATAGACCAGCGAGGTGACGCCAAGAATCTTGTAATCGACGAAGTGCGACAGGCTCGCCGGCACCTGCACGGGCGTGCCGCCGGAGATCGACACGTCGACACCGTACAGTACGGAATTCATGCCGAGCGTGACAACGATCGGCGCCACGCGCGCCCGGCTGACCAGCAGCCCGTTGATGAGTCCGGCCAGCAGCGCCGCGCCCACCGCGTAGGCGATCGCGGCCGGCAGACCCGACCCGCCCATGCCCGGCTGGCTGCTGGAGTAGTAGGATACGATGACCCCGCTGAGCGAGACGGTCCCGGCCACCGACAAGTCGATGCCGCCCTGCTGGATCACCAGCGTCTGCCCGAGTGCCACAAATGCGAGGATCGCGGCGAACGGAAACATCCCGCTCAGCGCGGCCGGCGATACACTCCCGGGCTGGACCATCCAGCCGCATGCGAACAACAGAACGGTCGCAAGCACGATGCCGCGGCTCGCCCGCACGAACGCCGGCAAGCCGCGCCGTCCGCCGCCCGCCCGCGCGCGTTCCACGGATACCGGTATCGGGCCTGATGCCCCTGGCGTTTCAACAGCGGCACCGATCGTCGCCGGCCCGCGCGACCGTTGGCGGGAAGTGCCTATCACCATGCACCTCCGCCCAAGGCCGCGCAGCGCCGACTGGTCGCCGTGCCGTCCATTCGCCTCCCCCGCCGGGCTCGCCGCAAATCGGCTTCGCGATCGCCACCCCGGTCAAGTCATTTTTGGTGGCCGAAATCCCGGCCACGTCCACCGCTGTATTCACGTGAAAACCAGCGTCGGTCGAACATCGCCCGCACGATTACGCAGCGGTCGCCTACGTATGCATAAGCGTATGGCCCGGCATTTGGCTCTGTCAAGCGATCCGAACGGGCATCCTCTGCCGCGGCGAGGCATATCCACGTCCTTGCCCGGATGCAGCCGAGCCCACACCAGTGACGCATCTCTTGACAGCCGCAACCGGCCGCTCCTACGCTCATGCATACGTAAACGCTCGGCGCTTCTCGAACCCTCTCAACCCAGCCGGGCCAACCAACCGACAAAAGCGATCGTGCGGCGTGCGCCGGCAAGAGGGATCGGCTGTAGCGTCGGTGCGGGGGAACAGGCGCATGACGTCCGATGTCGCCATGGTCGATGCGCATGTCCATTTCTGGGATCCGACCCGTCACTATTATCCCTGGCTCTGCGATCGTCCGTTGATCCCGTTCCGGTATGGAGATTACTCGGCAATCTGCCGGCCTTATCTTCCCGCGGACTATCTTGCCGATGCTCGCAGCCACCACGTGGTCAAGACGGTCTATCTGGAAGCCGAATGGGATCCGCGTGACCCGATCGGCGAGATGAATTTCATCGACAGCCTGCGTCGCGATACGGGCTTCCCCAACGTTGCGATCGCGCAGGCGTGGCTCGACCGCGACGATGTGGCGGACGTGCTTGAGCGCCACGCAGCCCGCAATTTCGTGCGCGGCGTCCGGCACAAGCCTCGCGGTAGCATCTCCGCCAAGGATCGCGGCCAGACCAGCATGAGCGACCCGCGCTGGCGCGCAGGCTTCGCCCGTCTGCGCCCGCTTGGCCTGCAGTTCGATCTGCAGACGCCCTGGTGGCATTTCGGCGAAGCGGCTACTTTGGCGCGGGATTTTCCCGACACCCAAATCGTGCTTCTGCACACCGGCTTGCCCGCCGACCGCAGCGCAGAGGGCATCGCCGCGTGGCGCGCCGCCATGCTCAGCCTTGCGCAGTGCCCCAACGTCGCTGTCAAGATCTCGGGACTCGGCGTGCCCGGCGCGCCATGGACCGCCGCCGGCAACCGTGACATCGTGCTGACCACCATCGATTGCTTTGGTATCGACCGCTGCATGTTCGCCAGCAATTTCCCCGTGGACAGCGTTTGCGGAGACCTGGACACTATTTTCGCGGGATATAAGACGATGACAGACGCCTTCTCCGCCGATGAGCGACGGAAGATGTTCCACGACAACGCTATCCGCATCTATCGAATCGATGACTAGCACAATCGGATATGTCGGGGCCGGCCTGATGGGCGGGCCGATGGTCAAGTGGCTCGTCGGCCAGGGATTCCTCGTGCGCGTCTTTGACATCGCGCCTGCGCGGCGAGAGGAAGCGGTGGCAGCGGGGGCGCAGGTTGCCGACGATCCGGCCGCGGTCGCGGCCGGTGCGGAATTGGTGGCGCTGAACCTGCCGACCACTCAGGCCGTGGAGGAAGCAGTGTTCGGCCCCACGGGCGTGGCGCACGGCATTCGCCCGCCTACCCTGCTCGTGGACTTCTCGACGATCGAAGTAGAGTGCTGCCGCGCCTTCGCACGACGGCTCAAGCAGGCGACTGGCTGCAACTGGGTGGATGCACCGGTATCCGGCGGCCCGGTGGCGGCCGGCAACGGCACGTTGACCGTGATGGCCGGCGGAGACGCCGCCGAGATCGCCCGCCTGCGGTCGTTCTTCGATGCGATCTCCGGCAACTTCACGCATGTCGGAGCGATCGGCGACGGACTCGTGGCGAAGATGGTGGGGCAACTCATCGTCGGCTGTCTGCACGTCGTGCTGGCCGAAGCCGCACGGCTCGCCGAACTTTCCGGCATCGATGCCGCGATCATTCCCGCCTGCGTTGCCGACGGCCATCCCGACGGCGTGATGCTTCGACAGTTGTATCCCAGGATCGTCGCACGCGACTTCCGCCCACGCGCGTACGCGCGTCAACTGCTGAAGGACCTGCGCATGGTCGAAGAAGCCGCCGCCGCCGCGGGACTGCGCGCACCGATGCTGGAGCAGGCGCGCCGGACATACACCGCGCTGGTGGAGCGCGGTGACGGCGAACTCGATACGTCCGCTGCGATCCGGCTGTACGAGGCGTCGGCCGCCGGTCATGATGGAGCAGGCTAGATGCAGATGCTCAAAGAAGGCCGCCGCGCAGTCGCTGCCGCCGACGACGCGGCGAAAGTCCGTGCGACTGTCGAGGGCATCCTGGCCGACATCGCGGCGCGCGGCGACCGGGCGGTGCGGGAGCTTTCGATGCGGTTCGACGGCTGGGACCGTCCTGACTACCGGCTGACCGACGCGGAAATACGCGACTGTGTCGGCCAGCTATCGCAACAGGCACTTGCCGACATCGGCTTCGCACAAGCACAGGTGCGCAACTTCGCCGAGAAACAGAAAGCCTGCTTGCTCGACCTGGAGGTCGAAACCTTGCCCGGCGTGGTCCTGGGACATCGGCACATTCCGGTCGGATCGGTGGGATGCTACGTGCCGGGCGGGAAATATCCGCTGCTTGCCTCCGCGCACATGTCAGTCATCACAGCCAAAGTCGCCGGCGTTGGACAGATCGTCACCTGTGCGCCACCCTATCAGGGCAGGCCTGCACCGGCGATCGTTGCGGCGCAGCATCTCGCCGGCGCCGACGTGATCTATTGCCTCGGCGGTGTGCAGGCGGTCGGCGCGATGGCGCTCGGGACCGAGAGCATCCCAGCGGTCGATATGCTGGTCGGTCCCGGCAACGCCTACGTCGCGGAGGCCAAACGACAACTCTTCGGGCGTGTCGGCATCGACCTTCTCGCTGGTCCGACCGAGACGCTGGTCATCGCCGACGACAGTGTGGATGCCGAGCTGTGTGCCACCGACCTGCTCGGACAGGCCGAACACGGGCCGACGTCCCCCGCGGTGCTGCTGACCACATCGGAGGATCTCGCGTATGCGACGTTGGCGGAGGTCGAGCGGCTGCTCACCATCCTGCCGACGCGTGAGATCGCGCGCCGCGCATGGGACGATTTCGGTGCCGTCCTGCTGTGCGACGACGACGCCGAGATGGCGCGCGAGGCGGACCGGATCGCGTCGGAGCATGTTCAGGTGATGACGCGCGACCCGGACTACTTCCTGCGCAACATGCGCAACTACGGCTCGCTGTTCCTGGGCCCGCGCACCAACGTGGCCTACGGCGACAAGGTCATCGGCACCAACCATACGCTGCCGACGATGCGGGCGGCGCGCTACACCGGCGGCCTATGGGTCGGCAAGTTCCTGAAGACCTGCACCTACCAGCGTGTCCTGACTGATGAAGCGTCCGCCGCAATCGGCGAACGCTGCTCGCGCCTGTGCATGTTGGAGGGGTTCGCCGGCCACGCCGAGCAGGCCAATATCCGTGTCCGCCGCTACGGCGGACGCAATGTGCCGTATGCCACCGCTGTCGAGGCGCGCGGCGACGCACTCCCTGAGGCGCAAGGATGAACATTGCCATGCTGCTTGCAGACAAGGTCGCAATCATCACCGGTGCGGCATCCTTGCGCGGCATCGGCCGGGCGACGGCGCGGCGTTTCGCCGAGGCCGGCGCGCGCATCGTCATCCTGGACCTCGATGAGCCCTCCAGCGTCGCCGCCGCGCGTGACATCGGGCCTGCGCATCGCGGCTACGGCTGCGACGTCGCCGACGCCGCTGCGTGCCGCAGCGCCGTCGAACGAACGATTGCGGCGTTCGGCCAGATCGACATCCTGGTCAACTATGCCGGCGTGAGCCAGCCTGACCGGCTGATGGAGGTGACGCCGGAGAAATACGATCTGGTGATGAACGTGAACCTGCGCGGCACCTTCAACATGTGTCAGGCAGTGGTGCCGCACATGCGCGCGCGCCGGCAGGGCAGCATCGTCAACATCGGCTCCGTCGCCGCACAACGCGGCGGCGGACTGTTCGGCGGCCCGCACTACGCCGCCTCCAAGGGCGCGGTGCAGAGCCTGGCGAAGTCGATGGCGCGTGAACTGGGCCCTGACGGCATTCGCGTCAACGCGATCGCGCCCGGCACCATCGACACCGACATCTTCCAGGGCAAACTGTCCGAGGAACGGCGGCACGCAATTGCCGCAGACGTGCCGCTGGGGCGGCTCGGCACCGCCGACGACGTGGCGAAAGCCTGTTTGTTCCTCGTCTCCGATCTCGCCGGCTATGTCACGGGCAGCGTGCTCGACGTGAATGGCGGCCTTCTGATCCATCACTAGCGGCTCCAAGAGGGCGTGATGACCACGCAACCGCCTGACGTCCTGCATAGGTTCCGCCTTGACGGGCGCCGTGCGCTGGTCACCGGGGCCGGGCGGGGCATCGGACTGGCCGCCGCGCACGCGCTCGCCGAGGCTGGGGCGGCCGTGACACTCTTGGCCCGCACGCGCGAGGAGATCGAGACCGCCGCAGATGCGATTCGGTCCAGGGGTGGCACGGCGGATTGCCTCGCAATCGACATCACCGAATTGCGCGCCGTCACCGCGACGATCGCAAGGCAGCCGCCCTATCAGGTGTTGCTCAACAACGCCGGCACCAACCGTATCGACCGTTTCCTTGATGTCAGGATCGAGGATTTCGATCTGGTGTTCGATCTGAACGTGCGCTCTGCGTTCTTTGTCGCCCAGGCGGTCGCACGTTCGCTTGTCAACGCCGGGATGCCCGGCTCGATCGTCAATGTCTCCTCCCAGATGGGTCTGGTCGGCGCCGCGCGGCGCAGCGTCTATTGCGCATCGAAATGGGCGATGGAGGGGATGACGCGGGCGATGGCCCTCGATCTCGCGCCGCACGGCATCCGCGTCAATACGCTCTGCCCCACCTTCGTCGAAACCCCCCTGGCCAACAGATTTCTGTCCGATCCGGCGTTCCACGCCGAGGTGCTGTCAAGAATCAAGCTGGGCCGCGTCGGGCAGGTCGATGATCTGCTCGGCGCAATCCTGCTGCTGGCGTCAGACGCATCCGCGATGATGACCGGCTCCTCGCTGGTGGTGGATGGCGGATGGACGGCGGACTGACCACCGTGACGCGTGAGCGAATGCTGTCGGGCGGAAGCGACGGACTGAGACTGCAGGAGCCGCGCTCGCGGCTGCGCGCTGACGTCCCCGATGATCGCGCCATCGCCTATCGTGTCTCGTTGCGCGAGGTCTTCGACGGGCTACGCGCGTTGATCGGCCAGGTGTCGGGCCTGCTGATCCTGGCCCAGGCCCGACGGGGGCGCGATCTGCGGGATATGCCAACCATCGCAGTCGCGCGGGAACGCTGGCGTGAAGCGGTCGAGACCCTGGGCCGGCTCGATCCGCCGGCGGACCGTGCAGCGGATCGCGAACGGCTGCGGCTCGCAGCCGACCATATCGACGCCGTGCTGGCCCGTATCGACCGGATGCGTGGCGGGCTGACGGACCCGGATATCATGGACGCCGCGCGACACCTCACCGCCGCCTATCGCCTGCTGCAGAGCATCTGTGACCACAGCATCGGCCTTGCCATGGTCGATCTGCGCGACGCCTGCTGCTGCTGCGGACGGACGCTCGGTTTCGAAGGGGCAGGAACATGACGCAGTATTCGATCTGGGTGCTGGAATACGCCTATGTGACGAAATTCCACCGCAGCGGCGTGCTCTACGGCGCCCACAACCAGGGCTACCTCAAGCTCCCCTACTGCTACACGGTTATCAAGGGCAACGGCCACGTCGCGATGGTCGATGTCGGGTACAACGATAAGGACTACGGCAAGGCCATTGCCGACGGGCTTGGCGTAAAGAACTGGCACTCTCCGCGCACCGTGCTCGCCGAGATCGGATTGCGACCCGAAGACGTGGACACGATTTTCATCTCCCACGCCCATTTCGACCATTTCGGCAATGTCGAGGACTTCCCGCGGGCGACATTCTATATCCAGGAACGCGAGATCGCGAAATGGGTCTGGGCCATGTCACTGCCCGAGCGGATGCGCTTCGTGCTCTCCGGCATCGATCCGGGTGACATTCTGCGAGGCGTCGAACTCGCCTGCAACCGGCGTCTGGTCTGCGTCGATGGCGATTGCGAGGACGTGCTGCCGGGCATCGACCTGCACGCCGCGCCGGACACGCATACCTGGGGGTCGATGTGGATCGCGGTCCGCAACGACGGGCGTCGTGAGTCCCAGGACGTCTGGGTGCTGGCTGGCGACCTTGCATATCAATTCGAGAACCTTGGCGATTCCGGCGCCGGAGGCGCGCCGGACGGAATGTTCATCCCGGTCGGTCTGGCTGTTGGCAGCCAGATGAACCTGATCGCGACGACAGAGCAGATGGTCAAGCAGGTCGGCAACGAGACCCGCCGCGTCATTCCGATCCATGAGGAGCGTCTGCGAGACCGCTTTCCCTCGCGCATCACCGACAAGGGCCTGCGCATCACCGAGATCTGCCTCGCCGGCGGCGTGCGATCACTGGTGGCTTGAAGCGCCATGCCGGGACGTCGCTTGGGACCGAAGCACCGGCGGCTTGATCAAATCGCTGATGGCACTAGTGTTAGATCGGTCGCGGGCCGTATTCGGTGCCGACCACCGGCCACCTTGAGCTTGAGGGTGCGAGGACGATGAAGATCGGAAAAGTCACGTCGCACGAGGTGGCCCGGCTGGCCGGGGTTTCGCAGACCACGGTCTCGCGCGCGTTCAACCGCGAAGGTTCGGTGTCGGACGCGACGCTCAAGCGCATCCGCGCAGCCGCAGAGAAGTTGGGCTACTGGCCCAACGAACTCGCCCGCTCGCTGATCTCGCGCAAGTCGAACATGATCGGGATCGTGATGGGCGACATCCTGAACCCGTTCTATCCCGCCGTATTGCACGCCTTCACGCAAAAGTTGCAGACCATCGGGCGGCACGTGCTGCTGTTCAGTGTTCCCGCCGGCGCCGATGTCGATGCCGTGCTGCCGCAGATGCTGCAGTACCAGGTGGCGGGCGTGGTGATCACCTCGGCAACCCTGTCGTCGCGCATGGCCAGGACGATCGCGCGCGCCGGCACGCCGGTGGTGCTGTTCAACCGCACGGTGTACGGCAACTCCGTCAGCTCGGTGTGCTGCGCCAATGAGCAGGGGGCACAGAACGTGGCGCGCCTGCTCTGCGAAGCCGGCCATCGGCGCTTCGGAATTATCGGCGGGCGCGCCGACACCTCGACACATGTCGAACGGCGCCGCGCCTTCGTCGGAGAGCTGGAGCGCCACGGCATTCCCGAACCGGTCGAGGCGTCGGGTGCAAACACCTACGGCGGAGGTTTCGACGCGGCGCGGCGCATGTTGTCCGCGCCAGACCGGCCGACGGCGCTGTTCTGCATCAGCGATATCATGGCGCTTGGCGCGCTGGATGCGGCGCGGCGCGAACTGTCGCTGTCGGTTCCCGATGATGTTTCGATCGTTGGCTTCGACGATATTCCGGCGGCGGCGTGGCCGAGCTACGAGCTGACCACGGTGCAGCAGCCGGTCGATGCCATGGTCGATGGAGCGATCGCGGTCCTGCTGCGCCAGATCGAGGACCCCAGCGTTGCGCCATCCGTCGTGCGCGTGCCGGGTCGGCTCATTGTACGGGCATCGGCGCGGCTGACGCCGGTGCAGCCGGGGGTTGCGACAGGCGGTGCGCAAGATCGCAGGCCCGGATGAGCGCCTCCGGGTTCGCCAGGTTGCGCCCGGCAATGTCGTAGGCACTGCCGGAGGAAGCCGTGATCGCGGGCACCGGAAGCCCGCCAAGGATGGTCACGACCCGCTCGAAGCCGAGCGTCTTCAGCGCGATCTGACCCTGGTCATGGTACATCGTGACCACAAGATCGAACGCGCCGCGCCGCGCGCCAAGAAACACAGTGTCGGGCGAGGCCGGCCCCTGCACGTCATAACCCTGCGCGCGCAGACTGGCGATCGCAGGACCGATGGTCTCACTTTCCTCCCGTCCTATGGTGCCGCCGTCGCCCGCGTGCGGATTGAGGCCGGTGACCACGATGCGCGGGCGCGCGATGCCGGCGCGCCGCATCGTCGCCGCGGCCAGCCGCGTGGCCGCGATGATGCGCTCCTCGCTGATCAACGACGCCACGTCCTTCAGCGGCACATGCGACGTCACGCGGGTCGTCCACAGCTCGTCGAGCTGATTCAGTTCGGTGAAAAATCCGGTGCAACCGAACTGCGTCGCCAGATAGTGCAACTCATCGACATCGTCGAACCCGGCGAGCTTCATCGCGTGTTTGTTCAGCGGCGCATAGACGATCGCGTCGATCTCCCCCGCCTTCACTGCAGCGACGGCGCGGCGCAGGCTCCTGAGCGCGAATTGCCCTGTTGCCGCGGTCGCCTCGCCGATGCGGATCGGTCCCAGATCGTCGGCCTGTATTGCGAGCATTCCGGGGCCGTCGGGCGCAGTCACGGACTCCGGCAGTGCGACACCCGCCACCTGCGCGCCGGATGCCAGCGCGGCCGACGTTCCGATCACCGCGAAACGCGACGCCGCGCTTCCCGCGCTGCGCGCCAGCAGCTTCGCGATCAGTTCCGGGCCGACCCCGGCGGGATCGCCCAGCACCAGGCCGATGCGCGTCGCCGGCATGACCGCCCCTCCCCGGCGCGCCGGCGTCGCGGCTGCGGCGCGCGATTGACTTCCATCCGGACCGGACGCTATCAATGGATGAATACGAATTCAAGACGCCTTCCCTGCCTGATGGCGACATGATGATGCGGGGTCGGGCGTCACGGCCAGGCGCATCGCCGGGGGAAACGCGATGACGAACGCGACCACGCCGACACAGGATGCTGCTGCGCGCGAACAGGACGCAAAGGCACTGGCGGGGCGGCTGTCGGGTCAGGTCATCGTCGGAGGCCGTGTGACGGCCGGACTTACACGCGACAGCTTCGCCGTCGAAAACCCCGCCAATGGCGAGATCATCGGCTCCGCGCCCCGGTGTGGTGCGCAGGACGTGGCACACGCGGTTGACGCGGCGGCGGCAGCCTGCCCGCGCTGGGCCGCCGTGCCGGGTCGTCAGCGCAGCCTGCTGCTGCTGGAGGCCGCCTCACGCCTGGAAGCCGAAGCGGAATCAATCGCCGGCCTGTCGTCACTGGAAACCGGCAACGCCATCGCGACGCAGACGCGCGGCGAGGCGCGCACGATGGTGGACATCTTCCGCTTCTTCGCAGGCATGGCCAACGAAGCCAAAGGCAAGACGGTCCCATTGACCGAGCGTCAGTTCCTGTTCACGAAGCGCGTTCCGGTTGGCGTGGTGGGCGCGATCATCCCGTGGAACGCGCCGCTGATGCAGACGGCCTCAAAGCTCGCGCCCGCGCTCGCGGCGGGCAACACGGTCGTCCTCAAGACCGCCGAGCAGGCGCCGCTTGCTGTCGTGCGCATCCTCGAAATCCTCCAGCAGGTGCTGCCGCCCGGGGTTGCCAACGTGATCTCCGGATTCGGTGAGGAGGCCGGCAGACCGCTCGCCGAACATCCCGCCGTCCGCAAGGTGACGTTCACCGGGTCGAGTGCGGTCGGCGCGCAGATCCTGCACTACGCGGCCGACAAGATCGTGCCGGTGACAGCCGAACTCGGCGGCAAGAACCCGAACATTGTCATGCCGGACGCCGATCTGGATCTCGCGGTCGCCGGCATCGTGCAGGGAATGCGACTGTTCCGCCAGGGCCAGTCGTGCACCGCCGGCACCCGCATCTACATTCACGCCGACATCTACCGCGACGTGCTGGACCGCGTGATCGCGGAATTCGGCAACAGTCGCATGGGCAATCCGCTCGATGAGGCAACGCAGGTCGGCGCACTGATCTCGGCCGAGCAACTCGCCCGCGTCGAACGCTACGTGGCAATGGCACGCGACACGCCGGGCGCGCGCATCCTCGTCGGCGGCGAACGGCCGGCCGATCCCCTGCTGCGCCGCGGATATTTCTTTCTGCCGACGCTGATCGAGGGCGTTCCTTCGACGTCGCCGGTCTGCCGCGATGAAATCTTCGGGCCGGTCGCGACGGTAACGCCGTGGACCGACTTCGACCGCGTGATCGCCGAGGCCAACGACTCCCCCTACGGGTTGGCTGCCGTGCTGTGGACGCGCGATCTCGCCCGTGCAATGGACTTCATCGACCGAATCGAGGCGGGCTTCGTTCAGGTCAACCAATTCTCGGTGGCCGAGGCCGGCATCGAATACGGCGGCGTCAAACTCAGCGGCATCGGGCGCGAACTTTCACCCGAGAGCATGGTCGAGCACTTCACCTGGTCGAAGACCGTCATCATCAATCACGGAACGCCCGGCGCCTGAACGCCGGCCCAGCGGAGGAGAGCCAAGATGCGCGTTGCCTTCATCGGACTCGGCAACATGGGCAAACCGATGAGCCGCAACCTCGTCAGGGCCGGCCATCAGGTGACGGGCTTCGACCTCGTGCCGGCGGCGGGTGCCTATCTGCTGGCGCAGGGGGGGCAGGTTGCGGACTCGGCAGTCGCGGCGGCTGCCGGCGCAGATGTCGTCATCTCCATGCTGCCGACGAGCGAGCATGTGCGTGACCTGTATTTCGGGCGTGGAGCACTGGTCGCGCATATCGCGCCGGGCACGCTGCTCATTGACAGCAGCACGATCTCGATTTCGGTGACGCGTGAACTCGCCTCCGAGGTCCGCAAGAACGGCTGCGCCATGATCGATGCGCCGGTGTCGGGCGGCACACTCGGGGCGGAGGCTGGCACGCTGACCTTCATGGTCGGCGGCGAGGCGACCGACCTCGAACGGGCTCGCCCGCTGCTCGAAGCGATGGGCAAGAACATTGTCCACGCCGGATCGAATGGCGCCGGGCAGACGGCCAAGATCTGCAACAACATGCTCTCAGGCATCTGCATGATCGGCACGACCGAGGCGCTGGCGCTCGGCATCGCAAATGGTCTCGACCCGAAAATCCTGTCCGACATCATGCGGACGAGTTCCGGCACGAATTTCGCGTTGCAGCGCCTCAACCCGTACCCAGGTGTCATGCCGGAGGTGCCGTCGTCGCGCGATTACCAGGGCGGATTCCGCACCGACTTCCAGCTCAAGGACATGCTGCTCGCCGTCCAGCTCGCCAACGAGTCGAAGACGCTGGCGACCCTCGGCAGCGTTGCCTGCAACCTGTTCTCCATCCACTGCGACAATGGTTATGCGGCGCTGGATTACTCGAGCATCATGCTGATGATGGACAAGGCGCTCGCGGCGGCGGCATCCAGGACGAAATAACCCCCGACGACATGTCTTCGCTGCAGGCCTACGCGAATTCCGCGATGATCCCGTCCGGCTCGGTGCCGAAGCGGGCACACTCCGTGGCAATGGCATCGTCGGTCCAGCCGGCGGTAATGCCAGTATGCACCAGCCACGCCCCGCATCCGGCGCCGCGCGCGCCGGCAATGTCGTGTTCGATCGAGTCGCCGATGCCAGCCACCGACGCCGGCCGGCAATCACCGAGCGCGGCAAGTGCTGCGTCGTAGATTGCCTGGTATGGCTTGCCGATCCAGGTGACTTCGCCGCCCAGTTCCGCATAGCGCGCGGCGATCGCGCCGGCGCCAAAGGCAAGACCCTGCGGCGTCAGCATGATCCGGTCGGGATTGAGGCAGATCGCCGGAACGCCGCGCTGCGCCGGCACGGTGAGCAGATCGGAGTACCAGTCCAGCGTCCGCCGCTCCCCCTCGCTGCCCGCGATCACCACCAGGTCCGCTGTCTCCGGTCGCGCCGGCGCGAGGCCAAGGCCGTCGAGCAGCGTACCGTCGCCGTCGCGTTCCAGCAGCAGGCAGCGCCGCGCGCCCCGCGCGGCCGGCACTGCATTGGCGGCCATCATGCGCAGGCCGATCTCCCCGGAGGTCAGCAGCAAATCGTACAGCGCAGGGCCGATGCCCATTCGCTCCAGCCGCGCCGCATTCGGCGCCGACGGCCTGCCGGAATTCGACAGCAGCACGATCCTTCGGCCCGCCTCGCGCATCCGCCGCAGCGCCGCGGCAGCGCCGGGATAGGCGCCGGTGCCGTCGTGCAGGGTGCCGAACTGGTCCACCAGGAACGCACCGTAGCGCGACAGCAACGGGTCGATCCCCGCCAGCTTCGTCGTCATGCCACCGCCCGCAACGCCAGTCCCGCCGCACCCACTGCCGCCTCCTCCGATCGTGCCGGCGCCGTCGTCACGCCCAGAATCCGCGCGCGCAGCGCCGTCCACGCCGGGTTGGCCGCCCCACCGCCGACCGTGCGCAGGCGGCGCAGTGCCGGCGCGCCAAGCTCCGCCAGCCGTTGATAGCCCAGCGCCTCGATCCGGGCGATGCCCTCCAGCAGACCGTGCAGGAATGCCACATCATCCACCGGCCGCGGCGCCTCGCGCGGCACGAGGGCAGCATCAGCAATCGGGAACCGCTCGCCGGGCGCAGGCAGCGGATAATAGTCGAGGCCGCTGTCCCGCGCCGGGTCGATCCGCGCCGACAGCCGTGCCAGCGTCGCTGCGTCGAAATGCCGCGCCAGCGCCGCCCCGCCGCTGTTGGACGCGCCGCCCGGCAGCCAGGTGTCGCCCAGACGGTGGCTGTAGATGCCGAAGCGCGGGGCGAACACCGGCCGGTCGGAGAGCAGCTTGATCGTCAGCGTCGAGCCGAGCGAGGTGACACCGTCCCCCACTGCGGTTGCGCCCGTCGCGAGGAACGCGGCGCACCCGTCGGTGGTCCCTGTGGCCACCAGCGCGTGGCCCGGCAGCCCGAAGCGGGTCGCAACAGCTGGGAGGACTTGTGCAACGACTGTCCCCGGCGGTTCTACCCGCGGCAGAAGCGCCACCTGCAACCCGCAATGCGCGAGCCAGTCCGGCCAGCGGCGCGCGATCGGATCATATCCGGTCTTCAGTGCGTTGTTCTCGTCGCTCACGCCGAACCGGCCGCACAGCCGCCCGGCGAGCCAGTCGGCCTCGTGCAGCAGCCAACCCGCGCCAGCCCGCGCCGACATTCCAAGGAGCCGGGCAGCAGGTGAGGTGACGCCATGAGCCGCGCTCTCGAGCGGGGCCGTTGCGGCGACGCGCGCAACGGCTTCGGGATCGGCGCGGTCGTTGTAGAGGCTCGCCGGGCCGAGCGGCCGGCCGTCCTCATCGACCACCAGCACCGTCCCTGATGTGCCGTCCACCGCCAGCGCCCGCACGCCGCCAAAGTCTGCCTGCGCACCCAGCGCGTCGAGCGCGCGCGTCGCCGCATCCCACCAGGTGTCGGGATCGCGACGACGCGCACTCTCGATCGGGGCGGAAGCGAAGGCGACCGGAGCGCCCACCTCATCGACCAGGGCCGCGCGGACGCCGGAGGTGCCCAGATCAAGGCCGATCGCGACGCCGGTCATCGCCGGTCCAGCGATTTGCGGTACTGCTCCGCGCCCCATCCGAGCAACTCGGATTCCTCGGCTTCCGTCAGCACGCGCAGGGGTTCATCGGGATCGAGCCGCGCGGTCACGTCGGCAAGGCAGCGGGCGAGCGCGATCGCGCCGGACGACGCATCCTGCCGCAGCAGCACGCCACGCCCCGGGACCACCAGCATCATCGCGTCGCGAGTCGGCGGCTCGGCGATGCCGCGCCCGAGAAAGATGACGTGATCGGGATAGAGGGAACCACGCCGCGCCACCGCCAGCGCACGCGGATCGGTCGCCGTGCCGTGCGTGTGCGCATCCTCCGCGGGCCGGTACCCGTCCAGTTGCGGCAGATCGCCCGGCGATGGCGCCACGCGCGGCACGCGCCGCAGGCGGTGCCCGACCTCCGCGACCAGCGCCGCCGCGTCGGCCGTCGTGCTCCCGCCGACCACGAGGCCGTGGTTACCGAGCACCAGCACATCGGTTCCCGGACGCAGACGCGCGCGAATGTCGCGCGTCAGCGGCGCGCCGGGGCGAACATAGGGTACGAAGCACCAGCCGAGCCCGGCAAGCAGCGGCGCCAGCGCGCTTTCGGCATCCGCGCGGCAGGACCACGCGATAGTTTCCACGCAATGCACATGCACGACCACCGGATGCGGCAGCAGCGCGTGCATGGTCGTCTCGATCGACGGACGCAGGCCGGAGGGGTTCTCCGCGCCGCGCACAAACCGGCCCGCTTCCTCCATCGCCGTCGCATCGTCGGCGTCGATCGCCGCGAGCAATGGGTCCAGCGCCACCGGCACCATGATATCGTCGGTCCCGGCGCGTGCGAGCCAGGTACCCGACGCCTTCACCCACAGCACGCCGTCACGCTTGAGGGAGACATTTCCGCCGGCGCCCTGAACCAGCGCGGGATCACTGCCGATCACGGCGCTGTAGCGCAGCAGCGCGTGGAACTCGCTGTCCTGGCCGATGCTGTTCATGCCCGCGCCATCCACTCCGCGAAGCCATCGCGCTCCGCCACCGTCAGGTGCAGGTGGTGCTTCGTGCGGCGCTCCAGGACATCCTGGGGCGTGTGCGCCCACTCGTTGCGGATAAGGAAGTCTGCCTCCCGCTCGTAGAGCAGCCCGCCGAAATGCCGGCCGAGGTCAGCCAGCGCCTGTGCACCGTCCAGCAATGCGGGCGCGCGCGTGCCGTAGAGTCGTGCGTAATGCCTCGCGAGCCGCGCCGGCAGAAAGGCAAAACGTCGTTCGAACTCCTTGCACCACCCATCAAAGTCAGCGCCCGGCATGTCACCGCCTGGCAGTGGCGCCGCATGAGTCCAGTCGCCCGTCATCGCGGGCAAAAAGGTGCGCAGCTTCTGCAAGGCGTGTTCCCCGAGCTTACGAAAAGTGGTGATCTTGCCGCCAAACACCGACAGCAGCGGTGCGCCCCCGTCGCCACCATCTACATCGAACACATAATCGCGCGTCACTGCCGACGGATTGGCCGCGTTGTCATCATACAGCGGCCGCACGCCCGAGAACTCATGGACGATATCCGACGGATCGACCCGGTGGCGCATGTAGCGGTTGACGACCCGGCATAGATAGGCACGCTCGGCGTCGTCGATCGCCACATCGTCGGCCTTCCCCTCATAGGGGATGTCGGTCGTGCCGATCAGGCAGAGGTCGTCCTCGTAGGGGTTGACGAAGATGACGCGCTTGTCGTCGTTCTGCAGCAGATAGGCCTGAGCGCCGTCCCAGAACTTCCGCACGACGATGTGGCTGCCCTTCACCAGTCGCACGTGTCGCGCCGTGTTCGCGCCGACGACGCCGGTCAGCACCTGCTCCACCCACGGGCCGGCAGCATTCGCCAGCGCACGCGCGCACACCGGCTCGGTCGATCCGTCCGGCCGTCGCAGCGTCGCCTGCCACACACCGTCCATCCGCCGGGCCGATGCCACCTCGGTGCGCACGCGCACATCGGCGCCACGCGCGGCCGCATCCACCGCGTTCAGGACGACCAGGCGCGCGTCGTCCACCCAGCAGTCGGAATACTCGAACGCGGTGGTGTAGTCGTCGCGGATCGGCACACCCTCCGGCGCACGGCGCAGATCAAGCCGTCGCGTGGCAGGCAGACGCTCGCGACCGCCGAGATGGTCGTAGAGAAACAGGCCGAGCCGGATCATCCAGGCCGGACGCTGCTCACGACTGTGCGGCAGCACGAAGCGCATCGGCCAGACGATGTGCGGCGCGGCGCGCAGCAGCACCTCGCGCTCGATCAGCGCCTCCCGCACCAGGCGGAATTCATAGTATTCGAGGTAGCGCAGCCCGCCATGGATCAACTTGCCGGAGCGCGACGACGTGCCCTGCGCGAGATCGTCCTTCTCGCACAGCAGCACCGACAATCCGCGTCCCGCCGCATCGCGCGCGATGCCAGCACCGTTGATGCCACCGCCGATCACCAGCAGGTCGTAGATATCAGGCATCACGCCGCCGTCGCCGCCTTCTTCCTCGCCCCCGCCCGCGGCTTGTCCTGCAGTCCGTAGGTGGTGAATTTCGCGGCGGTCTCCGCGATATCGGCCTCACTCAGAACCACCGGGCCGCCGATCAGCAGGCTGAGATAGTACTGCCGCGCGATCGTCTCCAACTCCACGGCCAGCCACATCGCCTTATCGAGATCGGCACCGACCACGATCATTCCGTGATTGGCCAGCAGGCAGGCGTTGCGCCCGTCCAGCGCGCGGATCGCGTGCTCCGACAGTTCCTTGGTCCCGAACGTCGCGTAGGGTGCGCAGCGCACGTCGATGCCGCCGAACGCCGCCATCATGTAATGGCACGCCGGAATGCCGCGCCGCGTGATCGCAAGCGCGGTGCAATACGTCGGGTGCGCATGGACAACCGCACCGGCATCAGGGCGGCTGCGCATGATGTCAAGGTGAAAGCGCCATTCCGTCGATGGTTTCAGCGGCCCCGCCCAGCTACCGTATTCGCCCGCGAGCGGCATCGCCGCCACGTCCTTCGCCTGCATCAGGTGATACGGCGTCGCCGACGGCGAGATCAGCATGCTCTCGCCGCAGCGCACGCTGATATTGCCCGAGGTTCCCTGGTTGATGCCGAGCGCGTTCATCTGACGGCAGGCCGTAACCAGGGCCTCGCGATGCTTCTGTTCGTCCATTTTGCAGTTCCTCAGCACGGGTTCAGGGGCGGCTCACCGGCGACGTAGCGGCGGACTTCCTCGGCGGCGGCCGTGGCGGCGATGGTGACCGTCCTGACCGACGCGCCGGCGATGTGCGGCGTGAGCGTCACATTGGGCAGGCGCAACAGCGGCCAGTCCGGCGGCACCGGCTCGATCGCGAAGGTTTCCAGCATCGCGCCGCCGAGATGGTCTGATGCGAGGGCGTCGTACAGCGCATCGTAATCGACCAGCGGACCGCGCGCGGTGTTGATGAAGAACGCGCCCTTGCGCATCGCCGCGAACTGTGCCCGACCGATGAAGCCGGTGGTCTCGGCCGTCACTCGCGCGTGCAGCGTCACCACGTCCGACTGCGCCAGCAGCGCGTCGAGATGCACGTGCGCCACGCCGTCGTCGCGATCGACGGCGGAGAGCTGCACATACGGGTCGGCGACCATGATGCGACAGCCGAAAGCCTTCAGCAGCCGCACGACGCGCGTGCCGATCTGGCCATAGCCGACGACGCCGACCGTCATTTCCGACAACTCGCGCCCGGTGCGGTCGGCGCGGTAGAAATCGCCCCGCCATTCGCCGGCGCGCAGCGATTCGTGGCCGGCGCGGATCAGCCGCGTTTCCGCCAGGATCGCGCCGATGGTGAATTCCGCGACCGCGCTGGCGTTGCGCCCGGGCGTGTTGACGACGCGCACGCCGCGCGCGTGCGCTGCCGCCATGTCAATGTTCACCGGGCCACCGCGCGACACCGCGACCAGGCGCAGCGACGGCAGCTGCTCCAGCATTCCCGCGGACAGCGGCGCAAGCTGCGTGACCAGCACCTGCGCATCGCCGACGAACCGCACGATGGTGTCCGGATCGCCCTGATACTCCTTCAGCCCTGCAAAGCCGGGGCGCGCATAGCCGTGTTCCATCGGCGCGTCCGGCCAGGGCAGGCGCATGCTGCGCAGCGCGACCCGTTCGCCGCAGGCGGAGCGGATCGCGTCCTCGAACATTTCCGGCAGCATGAAGTTGTCGCCGACGATGGCGACTTCGCACGGTGCGGCGTCAGCCTGCATCCCGCGCCTCCCGCAGTGCATGCAGGCGCCGCCACACTGGTGGCAGCGCGGCATAGGCGTCGCGATAGAGCGGAAAGAGATCGTCGTACAGCGCGACGAGTTCCGGCGTCGGAGCGATCGGCGACTCCAGCCGCGGTGCGACAAAGGCGCGCGCACAGGATGCCATGTCGGGATGCAGACCGATGCAGACCGCGGCGATCATCGCGGCGCCCGCCGCCCCGGCTTCCGCCTGCGACGTGACGCGGACCGGACGATTCAGGCAGGCGGCGAGGATGTGACGGATCGCGGACGATCGCGCGGCGCCGCCGGTGACGCGGATATCGGCAGGTGCGCCGCCCATCGCCGCGTAGCAGTCGCGCGCGGCCAATCCCAAACCTTCGAACACCGCCCGCGCGAGTTCCGGCAGGCGAACCTGCGCGTCCAGTCCGATGAAGGACGCGCGCGCTGTGGCATCGGTGAACGGCCCGCGCTCCCCGGCGGCGGAGATGAACGGGTGGAACAGCGCGGCACCGGCGCGGCCGCGCAGCGCGGTTTCGCCGAGCCGCGCCAGAACGTCGTCACGCGCCGCGCCGTCACATGCGAGTGCTGCCGCATCCGCAACGATGTCGGCGAGCCAGTCGATGTTCAGCGTCGCCGCCATGTTGGTCTGCGACTGGATGGTGTGGCCCGGCACAGGAAACGGCATGCAATAGCCTGTCATCGCGGGGCTGGGCACCACCTGCGACACCTCTGACACCAGGCGCATGTGCATTCCCGTGCTGCCGACGATCGACACGCCCACATCGTCGCCGGTCCCGTAGAGGCCGGCGCCAAGTGCGGTGCAGAGCACGTCCAGATAGCACAGCACCACAGGAAGTCCCGGTGGCAGTCCGGTCTGTCGCGCCGCCGCGTCGGTCAGCGGCGCGGCGCCCAGCGTGCCGTCGTGCATCGGCGGCAGCAGGCGCCGCTGTGCCGTCAGGCCGAGCGCGTGCAGCACCTCGTCGCGATAGCTGCGCGTGCGGAAATCGCCGAAGCTGAAGCAGCCTTCGCACGGACTGGTGCGGCGCAGGTCGGTGGCGCGGAAATACAGGTAATCCTTCGGGTGCATCGCCGTTGCCGCACGTGCCAGCGCCTCCGGGCGATGGCGCTGCATCCACAGCAGTTGCGGCCCCTGCTGGCAGGCGGCGAGCCCGGTGCCGGTGAAGGCAAAGGCCGCGGCGGCGGCCCCGCTCGCCTTGAGTTCCTCGACGATCCCGGCGGCGCGCGCGTCGAGCCAGATCCAGCCGTCGCCCACCGGCTCACCCTTCGCGTCGATCAGCCAGGTGCCGTCGCCCTGCCCGGTGATCGCAAGCGCCGCAATTTCGCTTTCCGGCCCCTGCGTTGCAAGCGCATCGACGATATCCCGCAGCACAGCGCAGGCATCATCCCAGCTTCGCCGCATGTCCTGCTCGGCACCGCCGCCTGGCAGGATGGTGTACGCATTGGGGCGGCTGCGCGCCGCGAGGATGGCACCATCGGGACTGAACGCCACCGCCTTGACGACCGACGTGCCGGAATCGAGCGCGATCAACACCGGCCGACTCATGGGCGCTGCATCCCGTGCGCCAGCGCGCGACCTGTCGAGGCGTCGAAGATATGCGTGTCCTCCGGCGCGAAGCCGAACGCGACGGACTCGCCGACACGCAACGGCACGCGCGCATGGCTGACGGCGACGACGATCTTGTCGCGCATTTCGACCACGACATGCGCCTGATCGCCGAGCCATTGGTTGGAGATCACGCTGCCGTGCAGCGTTCCCTCCCCCAGCCGGATGTGATGCGGTCGCACGCCGAGGACAACGTTGACGCCATGGTCGGGCAGCGGCACGCCAGGCAGCGCGATCGCCTTGCCCGGCGCATCCGCCGGATGCAGCCCGTCCGGCTGCACACGCGCGGAAAAGGCGTTCATCGGCGGCTCACCGAAGAAGGTGGCGACGAACAGGTTGGCCGGCCGGTCACGCAGCTCCGCGCCGGTGCCGAACTGTTGCAGCACGCCGGCCTCCATCACCGCGATGCGGTCGGCCATCGCGTTCGCCTCTGTCTGGTCGTGCGTGACCAGCACGGAGGTGCAATTGCGCGCCTTCAGCGTCGCCTTGACGCGTCCGCGCAGCACGGCGCGCAACTGCGGCTCGAGCTGGCCCATCGGCTCGTCAAGCAGATGCAGGTCGGCGTCGCGCGCCAGCGCGCGGGCGAGGCTCGCGCGCTGTTGCTGCCCGCCGGACAGCGATGCGGGCCGCTTGGCCAGCAGGTCCGCGATCTCCAGCATCTCCGCCACGTCCTGCACGCGCTTGTCCGCATCCTTACGCGACAGGCCGCGCCTGTCGCGCGCCAGACCGAAGCCGATGTTCTCCGCAACCGTCAGCGGCGGATACAGCGCATAGCCCTCGAACGCCATGGCAACACGACGCCGGTCGGGCGGCAGCGTGTCGATGCGCCGGCCGGCGAGTGTGATACTGCCGTCGGTGACATCCTCGAACCCTGCGATCATGCGCAGCGTCGAGGTCTTGCCGCATCCCGACGATCCGAGCAGGGCAACGATTTCACCGTCCTGCACGAGGAGATCGAGCCCGAGCACCGCGCGCACCGGGTGCCCGTCGCGGCCCGGGTAGGTCTTGCTGAGCTGGCTGAGCGCGAGGGTCATGCCGCCTCCATGATCGGCGCGGCGGCGGCGATGCGCGCGCCCGACGCGGCATCGAACAACGCGGCGTGCGCTGTCTCCGCGGAGAACCACACCTGGCTACCGGGCGCGGGGACCGCGCCAAGCACGCTCGCCACGACTTCCTCGCCGCCCGCGCTGCGCAACAGCACCACCAGACGCTCATGGAGCGGCGTCGTCGCAACCAGCTCCGCCGGCGCGGCACCGGGCCGCGGCTGCGCGTGTACGTCGATCGCGTCGGGGCGCAGGCCCAGCAGGCACTCGCGCCCGATGGCGCCGCGATCGGCCGTCAGCACCCGACGCAGTCCTGCCGCGGTCACCTGCACGCCGCCCGCGCCGTCCGTGGGTCGGCACGCCAGCAGGTTGATCGGCGGATCGCCGAACAGGCGCGCGACGGCCCGCGATGCCGGGCGGTCGTAGATGTCCTCGGGCGCGGCAAGCTGCGCGATCGTCCCGTCGAGCAGGATCGCCACGCGATCGCCGAGCGCCATCGCCTCCCGATAGTCCTGCGTCACATACAACGTCGCCGCGCCGGCATTGCGCAGCAGCCGCGGCAGTTCCAGGCGCATCTCGTAACGCAGCTTGGCATCGACGTTGCGCAGCGGATCGTCGAGCAGCAGCACGCCGGGTGCGCCGATCAGCGCACGAGCCAGTGCGGTGCGCTGTTTCTGACCGTTCGACAGCTCCCGCGGCGCGTGGCCGAGCACGTGCGCGATGCGCAGCAGATCGGCGACGGCGCCGACACGCCGCTCACGCTCCTCCCTGGCCACACCGCGTGCGACCAGCGGACTTGCGATGTTGTCGCGCGCCGACATGTGCGGATAGAGCGCGAAGTTCTGGAACGCCATGCCCAGGCCGCGCGCATCCGGCCCACGTGTCGTGACGTCGCGGCCGTCGATGATGATCTGGCCGCGCGCTGCCGGCTCCAGGCCCGCGACCGCGCGCAGCAGCACCGTCTTGCCGACACCCGACGGGCCGAACAGGACCAATGTCTCGCCGCGCGCCACGTCCAGGTCGATGCCACGCAGCAGGTGGTTGCGGCCGAACGTGACCTCCAGCGCGTGAACGGAAAGTCCTCGTTGGTCGCTCATCCCTTCACCGCTCCCAGGCTCAGTCCCTCGACCAGCCAGCGTTGCGCGTAGAGGGCCAGCGCCAGCGTCGGCAGGATCGACAGCACGATGGCAGCGGCGATCTGGCCGTACTGGATGCCCGAGGCGGTGACGAAGGCCAGCGCGCCCACCGTCACCGGCTGCTTGTCGGCGGAGGCCAGGATCAGCGCGAAGACGAAGTTGTTCCACGCGAAGATGAAGGCGAGCAGGCCGGCGGCGGCAATCCCCGGCCCGGCAAGCGGGATGGCGATGCGCGTGAAGGCGCGCCACCACGAATGGCCATCGACGCGATAGGCATGCTCGACGTCGGGGCTCGCATCCTCGAAATAGCCGCGCACGATCCACAGGATCAGCGGCAGGCAGATCAATTGGTACACCCAGATCAGGCCCGTGTAGGTGTTGGCCAGCCCAAGGTCCTGAAAATACAACGACAGCGGCAGCAGCACGAGCAGCGGCGGTGCGAAGCGGAACGACAGCAGCGTGAAGGCGATGTTCTCGCCCAGCCGGAAGCGGAACCGCGCGAACGCGTAGGCGGCCGGCACACCGAGCACCAGCGAGACGAGCACGGAGACCGCCGACAGCAGCACCGAGTTGCCGAGATTGCGCATGAACGGCAGGTCGAGCGACCCGGCCGCCGTCACCAGCTTGCCGGAGATCAGCGCCTTGTAGTTGATCAGCGTCGGTTCGAATACCAGTCGCGGCGGGATGCGCAGGATCTGCTCGTTGGTCTGGAAGCTCATCATCACGATCCAGACGATCGGGAACAGGAAGAACACCACCACTGCTGTCAGCGCAATACCGCGAAGCAGCCGCCCCAGCCTGGAGGAATGAGCGTCAGTGTGCGCCATGCGCGCGCTCCCTGAGCTTGAGCCACTGCTTCACGAACACGTTGGACAGGGCATAGGTGATCGCCCACAGGATCATCATCAACGCTGCCGAGCGGCCGACATTGGTGTACTGGAAGAACTCCAGATAGGCGCGCACCTGGAACACCATCAGACTGTCGCCGGGACCACCCTGCGTCATCGCATAGACGATATCGAATTGCTGGATCGAATCGAGCAGGCGGAACAACGTCGCCGTGACGATATACGGCATCAGCATCGGCAGGGTGATGCGGAAGAACACGAAGCGGCCCGGCACGCCGTCCAGCCGCGCCGCCTCGAAGGGCTGCGTCGGCAGGCTGCGCAGGCCCGCCAGCAGCAGGATCATCATGAACGGCGTGTACACCCAGATGTCGACCAGAACGACGGTCAGCATCGAGGTGCGCGGGTCCGACGCCCATTTGAAATCGCTGACACCCAGGCCGCGCGCGACCAGCCAGCTCAACACGCCGAAGCCGGGATTGGTCATCAGCTTCCACATCAGCGCCGCGATTGCCGGTGCCGTCATCAGCGGCATCAGCAGCGCCACCGAAATCGCGTTGTTCAGGCGCGTGCTCTGCCGCAGCAGCAGGGCGATGCCGAGGCCGAGCAGCAGTTCCAGGATGACCGTCGCGGCGGTGTAGATCGCCGATACCTGCACGGTGTTCCAGAAATCCGGATCGCTGAGAAAGTCGAGATAGGTGTCCAGGCCGATAAAGCCGCGCGTGAACGGCATGGCTAGGTTGTAGCGTTGCAGGCTGTACCACGCGGCGGTGCCGAATGGCACCAGGATGCCGATGCAGACCAGCAGAGCCGGCAGGCTCAGCACGTATGGCAGCAGCCGCGCCGAGCGAGGCCCGGTGGCATGAACGCGGACAGCGGCGACGGGATGGGCGATGTCGGACATGGCGCCTGCCTGATCGGCCATGAAGCGGTGCGGCGACGCCTCGCCCGTCCCGCGCGCGGGACGGGCGAGGCCCGGCGATCAGCCGAGGCCGGCGCCCTTGAGCTGGCGATTGATGTTCTCCGCCAGCTTGTCGAGCCCCTCGTCCACCGGCACTTCCTTCGCCACCATCCGCTGCAGCGCCGCGGCCCAGTCGGTGGTCAGGTTGAAGAACAGCGGCTGCGGCGTGAAGTAGATCTTCGCCTTCGGCGCCGTCTCGGTGTACTGCTGCAGATAGCCGGGATAGCTCCCGATCTTCTGCTTGAACTCGGGATCCTCCCAGACCTTCGTGCGCACCGGTTTGACGAAGTCCATCTTGCGCGCGCCGAACAGGTCATGGTCGGTGCCTGTCGCCCACTGGATGAAGTCCCAGGCGGCGTCCTTCTTGGTGGAGAAGTTGGACATCGCCAGCGACCAGATCCACACGTTCGCGGTCGGCGTGCTCTCCTTCGGATTGGCGGCGAAGGCGGCGTAGGCGAGGTGCCCGCGCTCCTTGTTGTCGCCGCCGTTCATGAAGTAGCCGAGGATGTCGGCGTCATAGATCATGCCGGACGCGCCAGCGCCGAGGTCGGTGCCGACCTGGTACCAGGTGTAGGTCGCCCAGTTCTTCGGCCCGCTGTCCTGGATCATCTTGACCCAGAGCTTGGTGAATTCCTTGGACTGCGGCGAGTTCATCGCGGCCTTCAGCTTGCCGCCCTGCATCTCGAAGTCGCGGCCGCCGTAGTTGGTGTAACCCGACAGGAAGCCGGGGTGGATCGTCGCCCAGGAGCGGCTGCCGCGCACGCCGATGCCGTACGGACCGCCGGCATCCTTGGTGATCTTTGCCGCGACCTCCAGCATGTCCGGCAGGTTCTTCGGTACGTGCACGCCGACTTTTTCGAAGATCCGCTGGTTGTAGCTGATGTTGTTCAGCTCGAAGCCCCAGGGCACGCACCACTGCTTCGCCCCCGGCCCACCGAGCGCATCGCCCGGCTTGCCCGACCACGCGGTGGACGCGCGCAGGCCTTCCAGCACGCCGTCCCAGTCATAATTCGGCGCGGACTTGCCCTTGATGTACTCGTTCAGATCGACCAGCCAGCCGGCCGGGCCGTACTGCCAGGTCTGGTAGGCACCGGTCATGAACGCGTCGTACTCGCTCGACCGCGACGACAGCGCTGCCGTGACCTTGTCGAAGTACACGTCCTCCGGGAAGATGTCCCAGGTCACTGACATCCCGGTCAGGTTCTTGAACGTCTCGATGTCGGCGATCATTGCGTCGGCGTAGGGGTGCTTGTTCAGCAGCAGCTTCAGCGCCGTGCCCTGGTGCGCCTTCCAGTTGTAGTCGGCGGCGAGCGCGCGGGTCTGCGCCGCGTTCAGCAGCGTGGTCGCCGCGGTGGCGCCCAGGCCGAGTGCCGCGGTTCGGCGCAGCAGTTCGCGCCGACCGACACGACCGGCAACGAAGGCGTCGAACAGATCTCTGGGCTTTTCGTGCACTGGTCTCTCTCCCTTTGTCTCGCGCGTCATGGGGATGGCGCGGCGAGCCGGCGCGCGGTCGGCTCGTCGGTGATCAGGCCGGTCAGGACACGGCTGCCCAGCACGGCCCTGATGGCGTCGGTCTTTTCCGCGCCGCCGGCCACGGCCACGATGCCGCGGAGTGCCGCGGGATGGGTGGCGATGACGCGATCGTGCAGTTCGGTCGCGACCAGCGACCCGTCGGCGGCGAAATAGCGCCCCAGCATCTCTCCGGCCGCGCCGGCGTCGCGCAGCGCCGCCACCTCCGCCGCGTCCAGCATCCCGGCCATGGGCAGGAACGCAGCCTCCGCGATCGCGCCGATGCCGGCGAAAACCAGCGACGCCTCGGCGGCGAGCGCCAGGGTTTCGGCCACGCCGCGCTGGCGGCGCAGCACCTCGGCATCGGCCTGGGAGTTGGCGATCATCGGAACGGGCAGCAGGAACGCTTCGGCACCGGTCTTCTCCGCGGCCCGGTGGACCACGTCGAACGGGCCCGAACTGATGCGCCGCGGCACCCCGCCAAGCAGGGACACCAGCCGTACGTCGGGCGCCGGGAGTCGGGGCAGCGCGTCCATGGCGGCGGCGAGCGTCCGGCCATGGCCCAGTCCGATCACCCGGTGCCGCCCACGCTCCAGCGCCTCGCGCAGCAGCGTCGCCGCCGCCATCCCCAGCGCCCGCAGCGGCAGCCCCGGCTCGTCGAGCGCCGGCACGACGCGGCAGGTGGCAAGGCCGTAACGGGCGCTCAGCGCCTCCTCCAATGCGATGCAGCCACCGATCGGCCCCTCGACGAACACGCGCACGAGGCCCGCCTTGGTCGCGCGCGCGATCAGCCGGTGCGCCTTGGCAAGCGCGACGCCGAGCTTATCCGCCACTTCCGACTGGGTCAGGCCGCCCGCGTAGTAGAGCCACGCCGCCCGCGTCGCGAGCGCCGCGTCCTCATCGCCGGGCAGGCCGGAAGCCTGGACCGTCCCCTCCATCCGCCACCTTGGTGGTGAAAATTTTTCCTTGACGCGGAAAATATTTCAACACGCCGCTGGCTGTCAACCCCGCGCCCTGGACGGGAGCGGTTGATTGCGGTCAATGTGGCGCGGGCCGCGGCGAAGGAGGCTTGCGGCATGCCGCATGCCAAGGGCGAACCCCAGCCCGATACCGCGACGCAGGGCGCCGCAGACCAGGCCGGTCCGCCGCCGGTGGTCGGCGAGCGGGACATTGTGCCCCTCCCGTCGGGCCTGCCGCCGGTCATCGGCATCGTGCCGCGCCGTCGGCGCAGCGTTCTGCGCCTCGTGCTGCCCCTGCTGGCGCTGGCGGCTGCCGCCGGCGGCGCGTGGTGGACGCTGCAACGGCCGCTGGCGGTGACCGTCGTCCACCCCTGGCGTGGCGAAGCGATCGAGGCGGTCTATGCGACGGGGCTGGTGGAGGCGATCGATACCGCGCGGATCGGCACGACGGTGGCCGGCCGCATCGACACGCTGCTGGCCGAGGAGGGCGATCACGTGCGCCGTGGGCAGGTACTCGCGCGGCTCGACGATCGCGAGGCGCGGCAACGGCTGGGTGACGCCCAGGCGCGGCTGGCGCGGGCGGAGCAGGAACTGGCGCGCGATCAGGCGCTGTTGCAGCGCGGCGTGCGCTCGCCGCAGGCGGAGCAGCGATCCCGCGAGGAACGCGACCGCGCCGCCGCCATCGCCGCGATGCTCGAGAAGCAACTGGCCGAATACACGATCGCGAGCCCGCTCGACGGGATCGTAATGACCCGCCCGGTCGAAGCCGGCGAAACCGTGGCGGCCAACACGGTGCTGTACACGGTGGCCTCCCCCGCGCGCCTGCGGATCGCCGCCGACGTGGACGAACGCGACATCCCGCAGGTGCGCATGGGCGCGCCCGTCGCGATCCGCGCCGACGCCTTTCCCGGCGAGGTGTTTGACGCACGCGTGACCAACATCCGCGGCCAGGGCGACACCGCCACGCGCACCTATCGCGTGGAGGCGGCGCTGCCGCCGGACACGAGGCTGATGATCGGCATGACGGTGGACGTGAACATCGTGGTGGCGCAGCGCCGGGACGCGCTGCTGGTGCCCAGCGCCGCGGTGCGGCACGCGCAGGCCAAGGGCGGAATGCCGGGAGAGGCCTATGTGTTCCGCGTCCAGGACGGCATCGCGCGCCGCACACCGGTCACGCTCGGCGCCGAGGGCCCGGAGGCGACCGAGATACGCGAGGGGCTGGCGGCCGACGCGACAGTCATCGCCGACCCGCCGGATCGTCTCAGCGACGGCGGGCGCGTCCGGCCGATTACGCGGGGCGGCGCATGATCCCGCTGGCGCTGGACATCGCGTTCGCGCACCTGCGCGGCCGCAAGCGGCAGACCGCCGTCTCGGTGCTCGGCGTGATGCTCGGGGTCGGCATCTACATCGCCATCTCCGGCATGATGCAGGGCTTCCACACCTACTTTCTGCGCCAGTTGGTCGAGAGCAACCCGCATGTCCTGATCACCGACGAGGTGCGCGTCCCGGCGGCGCAGCCGCTGCAGATGCTGCACCCTGACGCGGCCGTGGCTGTCCGCCGCGTGCTGCCGCGCGACCCGGTGCGCGGCATCGCGGCGGCGGGCAGCATCGTCCCCGCGCTGGACCGGATGCCAGGCGTCACCGCGGCGCCGATGCTGAGCGGCCAGTTGATCCTGCGCCGCAGCGGGCGCGACTACGCGGTGAGCGCGCTCGGCATCGATCCGGCACGGCAGGGCAAGGTGACCAGCCTGGCGCAGGACATGGTGGCGGGCAGCCTCGCGGCGCTGGCGCGGGAAACCTCCGGCATCGTGCTCGGCCGCAGTCTTGCGGCGAAAATGGGGGTGGGGATCGGCGACAGCGTCGCCGCGGTTGCGGCGGGCGGGCGGGAGAGCACGCTGCGCGTGGTGGGCCTGTATTTCACCGGGCTGGAGGAACAGGACCTGCTCCGCGTCTATGTCAACCTCGTGCGGCAGCAGTCGATGCAGGCGCGGCCGCGGGTGGTGAACCAGATCGGCATCCGTCTTGCCGACATCAGCCGCTCCATCCCGTTCGCCGCCCGCATCGAGGGACGGTTCGGCTACAAGACCGCGCCGTGGGAAGAAACCTACCGCCGCTTCCTCGACGTGCTCGCGCTGCAGAACTGGATCATCTACTCCACACTTGGCGCGATCCTGCTCGTCGCCGGTTTCGGCATCTTCAACATCATCTCGACCGTCGTGCTGGAAAAGGGGCGCGACATCGCGATCATGCGGTCGATCGGCGTCGCCTCACGCCGCATCGTCCATATCTTTATCCTCGAAGGCGCGGTGGTCGGCCTGCTGGGCATGGTCGCGGGCTGGGCGCTGGGGCGGCTGCTGTCACTCGCACTCGGCCGCGTTCCCGCGCCCGGCGCGGCGGACCCGACGCAGACGCTGATGATCGCGCAATCCTGGTGGATCTACGGCTCGGCGGGAGCGCTGGCGCTGCTTGCGGCGGTCAGCGCGTCATCGCTGCCGGCACGCCGCGCCGCCCGCATCGATCCGCTGGCGGTGATCCGCGGCGCGACATGAGCGCAACCGACGGCACGCCCGTCCTGCAGGCGCAGGCCCTCGGCCGCGTGCTGCCCGGTCAGGTGCCGACCATCCTGGTCAGCGACGTGGACGCGGTGTTCGCGCCGGGCAGCTTCACGGTCATCACCGGCCCGTCGGGGTCGGGCAAGTCGTCGCTGCTGTATCTGCTCGGGCTACTGGACCGTCCGACCACGGGCGAACTGCTGCTCGCGGGCCAGCCGACCGGCGCCCTCTCCGACGAGGCCCGTGCCGGTCTGCGCCTGTGGCATTTCGGGTTCGTCTTCCAGTTCCACTTCCTGCTCCCGGAGTTCACGGTTGCCGACAACGTCATGCTGCCGATGCGCGAGGCCGGCCGGCTGACGGCGGGACAGATGCGGGCGCGGGCGCGCGCGCTGCTGGGCGCGCTCGACATGCCCGACCTGGAGACCAAGCGACCGGACCAGCTCTCCGGCGGGGAACGTCAGCGCACCGCGATCGCCCGCGCGCTGGCCAACGATCCCGCTGTGGTGCTGGCCGACGAACCGACCGGCGCGCTCGATACTCGCAACGGCCGCGCGGTATTCACCATTCTGCGTGCGCTGGCGCGGCAGGGCCGAACCGTGATCACCGTGACCCATGACGAGGCCCTGGCCGCCATGGCCGACCGCCGCATCGCTCTGCTGGACGGACGGGTCGTCGCGGACGGGGCTGCCTCGTCCTTTCTGCGTTCGGCTGGATAATCGGCCCCGTCAGGGGATGCCGCCCCCGACCTGCGCCGCGACCGCATCGGCGCCGCGCATCGGCTGGCCGCCGTAATTGGCCATCGGACAGTTGCAGTATGGCGCCGCCACGGGCGCGCTGATCCGCGCCGGCAGACCGAAGATCGAGAACAACGGCTTGTTGCCCGGCTGCGTCGTGCTCTGCTCCATCTTCGGCGCTCGCTGCACCACCACGCTCTGCGTCGGCGCGGGTTGCTGGGCCGGGGCACCCGCCGAAACCGCGAGCATCACGGTTCCCAGGATGACCGCTCCAAAGGTGCGTTTCATGGCTCCGCTCCCTCTCAGCGCCCTGCATATCGTCACGGGAACGAGGCGTTGGAAGGGAGGGTCGGGACGCCGGGCCGGCGCGGGGCGCAGAGTTGCCAAACCCTGCGCGCAAGGGACGCCATGCAACCGTCTGGTTTTGCGGTATGAGCCCGGAGGGACTCGAACCCTCGACCCCAAGATTAAAAGTTTGCGCCAGTGCGGACACAGCCCCGCGTGTCCGCATGACCCCCCCGCACGAGATCGCGGAAATCCGCCGCATTGCGGTGACGCCGCAAGAAAACGGTTGCATGGAATTGCACCGGACGGCATATTTTGTGCGGACACGACGCGGACACGGGAAAATTCTTCATGGCGACGGGACCGAGCGGTGACCATCACAAAACCGAGCCGGGCGGAGATTTTGCACAATCTCCGGGCGGGGCATCTCTTGCGAGCCGGCAGGACGAGCGCGGGCGTGTCCGCATGGTGTCCGGCTCCGCGGCGCTGACTGATCGGATCGTGCGTGATCTGCCACCTCCTGCGAGGGGCAATAGGATCACGTACGACGCCGAGGTGCGCGGGCTGGGCGTGCGCGTCACGGCGGCGGGCGGACGGTCATGGGTGTTCAACTACCGCGCGCGCGGAATCGAGCGACGCCTGACGATCGGTGACGCATCCGCTTGGAACGTCCGGGCGGCACGCGAACGGGCGAAGGAACTGCGCCGACTGGTGGACAGCGGCGCTGATCCGATGGCCGAGCGGCACGCCGAGCGGGCAGCGCCGACCGTCAATGACCTCGCCGACCGTTTCGAGGCGGAGCACCTGCCCAAGAAGCGGCCGGGGACGCAGGACGAATATAGGCGGCTGTTGCGCGTCCACATCCGGCCTGCGTTGGGTAGCAAGAAGGTTGCGGAACTGCGTCACGCGGATATCGAGGCGATGCACAAGAAGATCGCCGCGACCGGACCCTACGCCGCGAACCGCAGCGTTGCTGTCGTGTCGAAGATGATGGCCCTGGCGGTGAAATGGGAGTTGCGTGAGACCAACCCGGCCCGGGGCATCGAACGCGAACCGGAGCACAAACGCGAACGGTATTTGAGCGGCGCGGAAATCGCGCGCTTGTCCGATGCGCTGGCGGCGCACCCTGAGCGCATCAGCGCGAGCGCCGTGCGCCTGCTACTGCTGACCGGCGCACGCAAAGGCGAGACGCTGGCGGCGCGTTGGCAGGACTTCGATCTTGCGGCCGGCGTGTGGACGAAGCCGCGCGGGACAACCAAGACGGACAAGCTGCATCGTGTCCCGTTATCCGCGCCGGCACTCGCACTGCTGACCGAGATGCGAGCGGAGGCAGACAAGGAGGATGCGCGTCGGGCGCAGATCAAGTTGCCGCCGGTTTCGTATGTGTTTGCGAGCGTCAACGGAAAGCCACTCG
Organism: Pseudomonadota bacterium; assembly: GCA_021818505.1. Classification (GTDB taxonomy): domain Bacteria; phylum Pseudomonadota; class Alphaproteobacteria; order Acetobacterales; family Acetobacteraceae; genus JAFKFJ01. The sequence goes on along the minus strand of JAKADX010000038.1, from coordinate 1,513 downwards.
GCGACATCAAGCATTTTTGGGCGGCTGTCTGTCGCAAGGCCGGAATCACTGGCGCGCGGATTCACGACCTGCGTCACACCTATGCGTCGATCCTGGCATCGTCCGGGCTTTCTCTGCCGATCATAGGCGCACTGCTGGGACATACACAGCCGGGCATCACGGCGCGATACGCGCACTTGTTTGACGACCCGCTGCGCGCTGCAACCGAACGGGCGGGGGCCGTCATCACCGGGGCCGGCAAGTCCGGCGCCGAAGTTGTGCCGCTGCCGGCCGGGCGGCGGGCGTGAGCGGCAACGCGCGGCCGGTCACTGCGGAGGCGGTGCGCGCGGCGTATCGCGATGCAAAGCCAACATGGGCCACGCCGGATGCCGGCGATTGCGGAGCGATCGCGGACATACTTGAGCGCTACCGACTCGCCCACAAAAACAGGGCGACGCGGCTCGCCGCCAAGCCGTCCCCTTCGGGCCGGCGCCTGATTGCACAAAGTAATGCCGTGCGCGGTGCGATCGGGACTCTGCTGCGTGACCTGCCCTCCATCGCGGCATGGGCAACGGCAAACGTTGCACCCGGCACTGCGCACGCCGAAAGCCTACGTGCTCTGCTCGACACCGCACGGCATGTCGCAGAGCTATGGCCGTGTTTCGACGGAAGCTTGAAACGATTTGATCCACGTTCGGCATGGGCCAGAGGCTTAGACTGTTGGGCTGGATGTGTTCTCACATCCTGGCACCGGGCCAATCCGGGGCGGCGCATAGGCAAACCGCTTTCGCCCGATCAACCGGCCACTCGCCTTTTACTAAATCTGCTCGCGCTGGTGGAAAACGATCCCCCGACAGCGGAGCAGGTTTCGCAGCACTTCACCCGCGACGCAAGCGCCTTTGTGCTGATGGAGATGGCCGAAAAGTCCCGACAAACGATTGTCGCTTAAGTCGGGAGACTGCCCTGCGAAGACGCCATTGAATGGCTCCGAACAACATGCCGGAGCCTAGAATGACAGCCACACCACCAGACGCCGCCGGAAGCACAGACCTGCACGCTGCGTTTGTCGGCCGCCGAATCACGATCGATCAAGCTGCCGCCGCGTTGGGCGTGACGCCACGGGCGATCTACCAGCAGATTACCTTACGTAACATTCCGTTCATAAAAATGTTTGGCACGCGATACATCGATCCCGACGACCTGCGCGCAGCGGTGGTGCAGGTTCACAACGCCCCTGCCCGCGGCCGAGGCCGCCCGCGGAACGCAGCCTGATCCCATCCCCTGCGCGGCGACGCAGAAGGATGGGCAGGCCGAAATGCGGGTGACACGCATTCCATAGCCGATCAGCCGATTTTTTGCAAGCCGCGCCTCCGACAAGGAGGCCGTCGCGATGACGCCCCTCAAAGACGACCGCCGGCGCCAGCAACGCGCGACCGATCGCGCGCAGCGCGACCATGACCGCCGCGTTCGGCAACTGGCGCTGCGGATACTCGCCGACATGGCCGAGTGCGACCCGACAATTTCCGGCGCCACG
>JAKADX010000037.1 GCA_021818505.1 Pseudomonadota bacterium | reverse complement strand
CAAAGCTCCTCGGTCTCCAACTCCATCAGCCGCTGCGCGGCAAAACCGATCATCTCGCGCAGAAACGTGGCATCCGAGCCCTTCTCCAGCAGTTCGCGAAGGGCAATCCTGTCGTCGGTCATCGTGGCGGTCCTCGGGTTAGAGTTGCGTCTCGCAACCCAACCCTCACCCAGGAGCGCCGCGGTGGCCACTGACCGGCTCGCCTATGCCAGACGCTCGCCGGTCGCTCCGGCAAGCCGGTCAGTGCCTCCTACACCACGCCCGGGGACACGACCCGAAGTCCGCGCCCCCGTGATGCCGGCCCCCGGTGTCAGGGGGCGCTGCATGTCAGGCCGCCCGAACCGCGGCGCGCACAGCGATCCATTCCAGCAAGTCGCTGCGCCGGTACGCGATCCGCCGCCTCGTCAGCCGCATCTTGGCCGGCCCGGTGCCAGCCGCGGCAAGGCGCTGCAAGGTCCGCACGCTCAGCCGCAGCAGTCTCGCGGCCTCGCGCTCGGTCAGGACTTCATTGTCGCTCATCATCCGCTCCTGCGCGCCGGTTGTCGGCGCATGGCGCGGGCGAGCGTGGATGGTCGGGCCGTGGCGGTATGTGGGCGAGTTTCGCCTGGACGTTAATCCGTTTTGGGACCAGCGCGAAAGATCGTGTGCTCGGACTTCGGGAGCTGCGCGAGCAGACCGCGCGTCTCGGTACTGACGGTAATGCGGCGATCTTCGAAGGGGATGCGCAATCGGCCGGTCGCGGCATCATAGTCGCGCCAGTGCAACGATGACAGCGAAGCCACCGGGCAACCGTCAACAAGCAGTAGCCGCCGTGCCTCGCGGACGATGATCAGCTCATCAGCCGTGACGCGAGGCGGCCGGTCACGCGGCTTGCCTGCGTTGTCACGGAGTCGGTCGGCAACGCTGATCGAGTGCAGGCCCAGGTGCCGAAGCTGCGGTGCATTGAAGGCGCGCACAACAGCTTCCACAAACCGACCGAAAGGTGCCGGCTGCTGCTGGTTCGTGGTCCAGCCGGGCATCTCGCCTGTGACGTCCAGGTAGAGCAGCCGCAGGCAGGTGATTGCCCAGTTCACACGCGCATCCCGCGCACGACCACGCCGGGGCTGACGGGCACCGGGCGGCGGCTTGCCGCCGATTACCGTCGCTAGACGTTCCCTGATCGCGACGCGGAGTAGCCGCCGCATCTCGTCCAGGGCCTGACGCCGGGTCGGCGAGGCGTGCAACTGGGCGGCCGAGGGCACGGCGCCACATTCGCCGAGCAAGCGTTTGGTGGCTTCGTCCAGTTTGTCCAGCAGATCGGCGACGCGCTCGGCTCCGCCGTCGGTTGCCGCGCTGCACAACTCCTCGATATTTCGCAGTACGACCGAAAGCCGAGGAAATCCGAGCGCGCTCGCGACGCGGAGCAAGGCATTCAGGCCCCGATGCAAACGGTCGAGGGCGTCCGTGTCGAGGGCAAGCTCCGCCTTCTCGGCAATCCCCTCGGCATTGCGGCGGGTGAAGAACAGCCGGTCATCTTCGGACGACATCCCGATCTCCCAGCCTATAGGCGGGCGGCCCGAAAACTGGAACAAGACGATCGCGCCGGGTCCCATCGAGGCTCGGCGATTTCGCCAGAAGGGGGGTGGGGGGCGCCTTAGCGGCAGCGCGCCACACAGTGCGGGGACGCGTTCAGCGCAGATCCGTGCAGTCAGGCGGCCGGCGCGGATGTGTCGCGCGACCCCGTGGTGGCGCAGCTCGTGTCCGGTTGGGCGCAAATAGTAGCCGGCCGGTATCCCGCCGGAGTCGAAACCTTTGTCGCTGCCATTTAACTTCTTGATTTATTGGTCGGAGCGGCGGGATTTGAACCCACGACCCCCAGTCCCCCAGACTGATGCGCTACCAGGCTGCGCTACGCTCCGACCGGCGGCTGTCGTCTAGCAGCGATGCCGGGAGGCCGCAATCACGGCAGCAGCGCGCGTAGTGCCTCCAGTTCCTGCAGGGTATGTTGTAGTAGCGCCCGCAGGCGAACGGCCTCCACGTCCGGGCGCGGGCGGGCGTGACGGTCGGGCGGCGGCGCGCTTGCGCCCGATGGGCGGGCCAGGCCGGGGATCGGCAGTTCCGGGTCGCGCGGATGCTGCAGTTCCGCCTCTTCGGGACCGGCGCGCTCGCTCGCCGGCGGCGGCGGAATGTTGTCGGAGAGCTTGCCGCCGCCCTCGCGCAGCAGCCGCTGCACGCCCTTGATCGTATAGCCCTGGATATACAGCAGATCGGAAATCCCACGCAGCAGGGCGATGTCGTCGGGCCGGTAGTAGCGCCGTCCGCCGCCGCGCTTCAGCGGCTTCACCTGCGGGAACTTGGTCTCCCAGAACCGCAGCACATGCTGCGGGATATGAAGCTCGTCCGCCACCTCGCTGATCGTGCGAAACGCGTTCGGCGCCTTCTTCAGGCGGGCAGAGGGTGCCTCGGGCTCCTCGTCGGCGTCCGGGTCGATCCGCTCCGGCATGCTCATTCGTCGTCTCCGCCGGGCGGCGGGGCGACATGATTGACATGGGCCTTCAGCACCTGGCTAGGCCGGAACACCAGCACGCGCCGGGGCAGGATCGGAACCTCGATCCCGGTCTTGGGGTTGCGGCCGATGCGACGACCTTTCTGGCGCACGGAAAAGGTTCCGAACCCGCTGATTTTGACGGATTCTCCCGACTCAAGCGCCTCCGACATGCGGGCCAGCACGGTCTCCAGCAGCGCCGCTGACTCGTTTCGCGACAGGCCGACCTGCGTGTAGATCGTTTCCGCCAAGTGTGCGCGGGTGACGGTGCTCATGCGCGACGCTATGCACGGGACGGGCGCGACGTCAAGAAATCAGAAAAACCAGCCGCTTGCCCCACCTGCAGCATTTGTCCCCTCAGCCACTGCCCGGCGGGCATCAGGGCGCGGCAAGACGCAGGGCGATCCACTTCGCGAGCGGGCGTTGCGCGGGCGTCATCGCCTGGTCCTTCCGATAGACCAGGAAAAGCGCGAACGCCCGTTGGTCCGCGCGCGCCAGGTCGATCTGCTGCTGCAGATCGGCCGCCGACCGCACCTGGGCATCGCCCACCTGCATGATGACGTCCCCCGGCGCCAGACCGCGATGCGCCGCGTCGCTGCCGGGCAGGACGCCGGTCAGCACGACCCCGCGCGTTGCCTCTGTCGGCGCGCCGTACTGGGCGCGCATGGCCTCCGTCAGCGGTGCCGCCATGAGGCCCAGATCACGCGGCACCACCCAGCGCGGCGGCCCCGCGGCGCCGGTGGCCGGGGTTTCCCACCACATCACGGGCCACTCGTCCACCTTCACCGTCACCTCACGCTCCTGCCCATGCCGACGGATCACCAGCGCCGCGGCCGACCCCGGCTCGGTGTGAGAGATCGCGCGCAGCAGCGCTCGCTCGTCGTCTTGCGTCTTGCCGGCGTAGCGCATCACCACGTCGCCGGGACGCAGGCCGGCGCGCGCCGCCGGACTGCCCGGCTCCACCTCGGCGATGATGGCACCGGCCGGCGCGGCGAGGCCCAGCGCCGCCGCCATCTCCGCCGTCACCTGCTGCAACTTCACGCCGATATAGCCGGGACGCGCCCAGGACTGGTGGATCAGGCGGTCAACGATGAAGCGAGCGTCGTTGGACGGCATGGCGAAGCCGAGCCCGGCATTGCCGGAGGTGGGCGAGATCAGCGCCGAGTTGACGCCGATCACCTCGCCATGAAGATCGAACAGCGGACCGCCGGAATTGCCATGATTGATGGCGGCATCGGTCTGGATGAAATTGTCGTATGGCGTGTCCATGATGTTGCGGTTCAGGGCGCTGACCAGCCCACCGCTGACCGACTGGCCGACCCCCAGCGGATTGCCGATTGCCAGCACCGGATCGCCGACCTGCACCTTGCCGCTGTCGCCCCACAGCGTCGCCTGGAGCGGACGTCCGACATTGACCTTGACGACCGCCAGATCGACGAGCGGCGCTGCGTTCACCAGCGTGGCCGGCGCCTGCGCGCCGTCGGAGAACGTGACCACGATCTCGTAGGCTCCGACCACGACATGCCAGTTGGTCACGATCTCGCCCGACGGCTCGACGATGAAGCCGGACCCGGCATTGACGCGCACCCGCGCCGTCGCGTCCGACGTGGCGGCATCGCCGCTGGCGCTCGCCATCGCCGGCTCGGGCGTGGGACGGAGCGTGGCACGGGCAGTGATGTTCACAACGCTCGGCAGCAGGCGCCGCACAAGCTGCGCCTCGCTGAATCCCATCTCCTGTGCGCGTGCCGCGACCGGCGCTGCCGTGACCAGCGTCACCACGGCCAGCAACATCACGCTGCGCCTCATCGCCGTCGCCATGTCATGCCTCCCTGCATCTGTACATCGCGTGATGGCATGATCAGGATACGTCGCCGCCGTTACGCCGGATGCGCGGACCACCCCACCACGACGCGCGGCCTCACGCGGCGTCCTGACGCGCACGGACGAGGTGCGGTTGCAGCCGGCCGCTCGACCACAGAAGAAGCATCCGGAAATCGCTGAACAGCGACCAGAACGGATGGCCGAACGTGGCGGGCCGGTTGCGTTCGACAACGAAATGGCCAGTCCAGGCAAACGCATAGCCGATCACGACTGCGCAGGGCAGCAGCCACCACTGGCGGGTCATCACCGCCGCCAGCAGCACGATCACAGCCGCCGCGCTGCCGATATAGTGCAGAGCGCGCGTGCCCTCCCGATCATGGGCGCGCAGATAGTGCAGCCAGAACGCCGCATAGGACATGCGCGCATGCTACACCTGACCACAGCACGCTTGAAGCGGAATGCTAACCGGCGACACGCAGCGGCCCGGTGTCCCATCCGAGAGAGATGCCGGGCTGGTTCGAGAAGCTTCATTCGCGCAGACCGGGCGTTCGCATGCGGCCGCGATCCCGGGCGGCCGGCTGCGTCACGTAGCGCCCGCGCCCGTAGTGCTGAACGCCGAGGCCGATGCGGTGGTTTGCGGCGTCTCAGGGCGGTCGGGCGATCAGGTCGCTCCGCTCTACAGGGTGCGCTGGGTGCCCGACGACGTGCCGCCGCAGACCAGGCCGCGATGTTCACGGATGCCGAGCTGATGACAGGCCAGCGTGGCACCGCCTGACCAACGCCGTGTTCGCGTGGCGTGGCGGGGCGCGGAGCAGAGATGCAGAAGCAGTTTTCGCGGCGCTACGGGTTGGCGGCGCAGTGCGTTCCGGCGATGGGCGCGCGGCTGAAGGACGCCTAACTTGATCGCGCGAGACATCGCGCAAACGGACCGCCCACGACTCCGCGGCACGCACATCGACGTTAACGAGGTCGTGACAATGTGCCGCAAGTTACTCAGCTGGCGGCTTGAGACGGACGGACGCCGTGACCGGCGCCCGTCCCGTTCCGGCTACTCGTGATGCTCGGCCGGCGTCATCTCGCCGGAAGTCTCCGGCGCAGTCATCGTCGGCTCCATCGGCGCCGCTGCCACCTTGCGCGGGCGACGCGGAGCCTTGGCGGCGGCCGGCGCACGACGGGTCGCGGTCTTGCGCGCTGCCGTGGTCTTGGCGGCGGCCTTGCGCGGCGCGGCCTTCTTCGCCGGGGCCTTGGTCTTGCGCGCCGCGGTCGTGGTCTTTGCGGCGGCCCTGCGCGTACCGACCGCCTTCGGCTTGCGAGCGGTCGTCTTCGCGGCCGTCTTGCGTGCGCCAGCGCCGCGTGCGCCAGTGCTACGTGCGCCAGCGCCGCGCGCGCCGGCGGTCTTGCGCGTGGACTTCGCGGCGGCGGCGGCAGCGCGCTTCGGCGCAGCCTTGCGCGTGGTCTTGGCGCCGGCGCGTGCGGCAGGCTTCTTCGCCGCAGGCTTGCGCCCGCCCTTCGCCGCCGTCGTCTTGCGCGCACCGGCGCCGCGCGTGCCGCGACCGGCACCGGCGGAGCGTCGTGCGCCGGCGCGGATCGCCATCGGCTGCGCGCGCCCTGAGTCTGTGGTTGATTCGTCGTTGCTCACGTCCAGCATCTCCCTTGTGCCGTGAATAGACTTGGTCCTTCAGTCGAACGGCCACCGCTGTGGCCGGTTCCGCAATGCGCGGCGCGGGCACTGCGGAAGGCTGGCGTGCCGCGCTGCCAGCTTCCGTCGGCCGATCGTCGGCACGCCTGCATCGTCGCCCTGCATGCGCCGGACCCGCGTGCGGACATCAAGACTGTCCATCGGCCGGAACCCCTTCCCGCTCCCGCAGCGCCGATGCGGCTTGACGAATCGCGACTCGTGCGTCTGCAGGCAGAACGACGCTATCCGCTCTCTCGCGCATCGCTGTCAACAACAACAGCGCGATTTGCTCCGCATCGCACGAAAAAAGTGACGCCGCGGCATCACGCCACGGCGTCATCGAGCATTCGCAGCGATGCGGCAGCGCTCAGCGCGCGTCGAGCGGCGGCACGCTGCGCTGCGCGACACCCGTGTAGACCGACAGCGGACGGATCAACCGGTTGTCCTGCGCCTGCTCGATCACGTGCGCCGCCCAGCCAGTGATGCGTGAGGCGACGAAGATCGGGGTGAACATCGGGATTTCGAAACCCATCAGGTAGTACGCGGGACCGGTCGGAAAATCGAGGTTCGGATGGATGTTCTTCCTGGCCAGCATCTCCGCCGCCAGGATGCGGCTGATCTCCATCCAGGTGCGGTCGCCGACCACCTCGGCCATCTTCTCCGCATAGCGCGTCATGGTCGGCACACGGCTGTCGCCGTGCTTGTAGACGCGGTGGCCGAAGCCCATCACCAGCGCGCGATGCTCGAATCGGCCCTCCAGCCACTCCGCCGCCCGCTCGGGCGTGCCGATCTCCTTGAGCATGTGCATGACCGCCTCGTTGGCGCCGCCGTGCAGCGGTCCCTTCAACGCGCCGATCGCCGCCGTCACCGCCGCGTGCAGGTCGGCCTGCGTCGAGGCGACGGTGCGCGCGGTGAAGGTGGAGGCGTTGAAGCCGTGCTCGGCGTACAGGATCAGGCTCACGTCGAACGCCTTGACCACCTCCGGCGCCGGCACGCGCCCGAAGCAGACATGGAAGAAGTTCGCGGCGAAGGACAAGGACGGGTCCGGCGCGATCGGCGCATCACCGCGACCGACACGATGGGCGGCGGCGATCGCCGTCGGAATCTTCGCCAACAGGCGCATCGCCTTGCGCCGCGTTGCGGGCTCGCTGTTGTCGGCGGTCTCCGCGTCCTCCATGCCCATGAAGCTGACCGCCGTACGGATCGCGTCCATCGGGTGCGCCGCGTGCGGGAACTCCGCAATCACGCGGTGCAGCGTCGCCGACAGCGGCCGCGCCGCCGCCTCCTCGGCGCGGAAAGCAGCGAGTTGCGCCGCGTTCGGCAGCTCGCCGTGCCACAGCAGATAGGCGACCTCCTCGAAGCTGCAGTGCTCGGCGAGGTCCTGCACCGCGTAGCCGCGATAGGTAAGGCTGTTGGTCTCCGGCATCACCTTCGAGACTGCGGTGGTGTCGGCATAGACGCCGACCAGCCCCTTCGAGACGTGGACGTCATTCTCGGACATGGCGCGTTCCCCTCAGAAGATGCCGGGCTTGCCGTGCTGCAGCGCCCCCGCCGGCAGGGCGACGTTGAGCAAATGGAGATCCTCGGCCTTGAGCCGCGGCAGCTCCTGCACGACCTCGATGAACCGGTTGGCCTCGCGGGTCGAGATGATGCCGTCGGTCAGGGTGCGGAATTTGCGGATGTAGTCCTCCCGCCCGAACGGGCGCGCGCCGAGCGGATGCGCGTTGGCGACCGCGAGCTCGTCCTCGACCCGGCTTCCGTCCCGCATCAGCACCTCGACGCGGGCGCCGAACGCCAGCTCCTCGGGGTTGCGAGAGTGGTAGCGACGGGTCCACTCGGGGTCCTCGCGCGTCTCGATCTTGTGCCACAGCGCCACCGTGTCCGCTCGCGCGGCGCGGGCCGGGGTGTAGCTGTCCACGTGGTGCCAGGTGCCGTCCTGCAGAGCGACTGCGAAGATGTACATGATCGAATGGTCCAGCGTCTCGCGGCTTGCCTTCGGGTCCATCTTCTGCGGGTCGTTGGCCCCGGTGCCGATCACGTAGTGCGTGTGGTGGCTGGTGTGCAGGATGATCCGCTCGACCTGGGACAGGTCGGGGATCTTCCGGCGCATGCGGAAGGCAAGGTCGATCAGCGCCTGGCTCTGGTACTCGGCGCTGTGCTCCTTGGTGTAGCTGTCGAGGATGGCGCGCTTCGGCTCACCCTCCTCGGGCAGCGGAACCTGGTAGTGGGCGTCCTTGCCATCGAGCATCCACGCGATGACGCTGTCCTCGCCCTCGTAGATCGGGCTCGGCGCGCCTTCGCCGCGCATCGCGCGGTCCACCGCCTCGACGGCGAGCTTGCCGGCATGCGCCGGCGCGAACGCCTTCCACGAGCTGATCTCGCCCTTGCGCGACTGCCGCGTGGTGAAGCTGACATGCACCGCCTGCTGCACCGCCTGGTAGATCGTCTCCTGCGGCAGGCGCAGCAGCGTGCCGATGCCGGCGGCCTGCGCGGGGCAGAGATGGGCGATGTGATCGATCTTGTGTTCATGCAGGCAGATCGCGCGCACGAGATCGATCTGGATCTCATAACCGGTGGCGATGCCGCGCACGAGGTCGCGGCCCGAACGCTCCGTTGCCTGCGCGACCGCCAGAATCGGCGGGATGTTGTCGCCGGGATGCGAGTAGTCGGCGGCGAGAAAGGTGTCATGCATGTCAAGTTCGCGCACCGCCGTGCCGTTCGCCCACGCGGCCCATTCGGGGCTGACGCGGCGCATCGAGGCGACGCCGAACACGGTCGCCCCACCGCCGCGTCTGGCATGCGCCAGCGCCGCATCGCGCGCCGAAACCACCGGATGGCGGTTGATCGCGGCGATGGCGACCGAGGCGTTGTCGATCACGCGATTGACGATCATGTCGGCAACCTCGCGCGGCACGGCGATGCGGTCGGCAGCCACGCCAGCAATCTTCCACGCCAGTTGCTCCGCCCTCGGCAACGCCGCCTTGGAAGGGTGGACGCGTACATCGTGCAGCTTCATGCTCCGCTCCCTGGTATTCGCCGGTGTCGTAGGGTGACGCCGCCGCAACGGCAAGGTGACCCTACGGCGCGCCAGGACTTCACGATGCGGCAATGTTCGCGTGGGATGCTCCGGGCGCGACCATAGGAGGATACCGGCATGAACATCGGCAGCATCGGTACGGCAATGACGCACGCCGCGCAGATCGCGCACCATCCGCAACAGCCGCCCGCCACGGCGCCGACAGGCGCGGACACCGACGGCGACAACGACGGCAGCGGCACTGCCGCCGCGGCCGCAGCCAATGGCGGCGCCGCGCAGGGGCGCGCCGTCAACCTGACCGCTTGACACCCGCTTTACCCGCCGTTCACCCCTGCGTGGCAGAATGCTATCTGCCGGCCGTCAAAGCACCGCCGCCGGGCGGAAAAACTCCGCCGCCGTGCCTTCGCCGCGCAGCAGCAGTGCAGCCCCGAGGTTTCGGGCTTGATCGTGGGCGGCTGGGCGAGCAAGTAAGCGGGCAGTCTCCAGGGGCTTCGCCCCGCTCGGAAAAAGGCCCGCCCCTGTCCAGCATCGCTCCTCATCCCCCGTCGGTCGCAACACCCGTGCGATGGACGCCCCCGCACGATCCCGCGCACCCCACTTGGCCTGTGCCGCCGATGGTGGTGGCACTGGCGCGCGGTGCGCGCGGGCGATGCCCGGCCTGCGGACAGCGGCCGCTGTTTCAGGGCTACCTTCGTGTTACCCCGGAATGCGTGCAGTGCGGTGCCCCGCTGGGCCTTGCCCGCGCCGATGACGCGCCGCCCTACTTCACCATCCTGCTGCTCGGCCACATTCTGGTGCCGCTGATGATCCTGGCCGAGCGCGACTGGCATCCCCCGGTCTGGTTGGAGACGGCCATCGTCTTGCCGCTCGCCGTGGTGCTCTGCCTGCTCCTGCTGCGGCCGATCAAAGGTGCGACGGTCGGAGCCATGCTGACCCTCGGGATGCTGAAGTCCGGCGCGGACGAATGATCGCCGCGCCGCACGCCGCCCCGCACACCGACTGTGATGCGCACCTGATCCGACTGGATCTGGAAGGCGAGGCCCTGACGCGCCTGTCGCCGGTGCTGGAGGCGGACCGCGCCCAGGCGGTCGCGGACCTGCTGGTCGAGAACCATTTCGCACCGGTCGGCAAGGCGCCCGGCCCGTATGCGCTGCGCCTGTCCATTCAGGAGGGGCGTCTGGTGTTCGACATCCGCCGGCCCGACGACACGCCGCTGGCGGCGATCGTCCTGGCGCTCGGCCCGTTCCGGCGGCTGATCAAGGACTATCAGATGCTGGTGGACAGCCACATTCTGGCGGTTCAGGACGGGCGCGAGGAACGCATCCAGGCGATCGACATGGGGCGACGCGGGCTCCACAACGAAGGGGCGGACCTGATGCGGGCGCGGCTGCGCGGGAAGATCGCCATCGACTTCGCGACCGCCCGGCGCTTGTTCACGCTGATCTGCGTTCTGCACCAGCGCATCGCCTGAGCCACCGAGATGAAGATCGACGGCACGCCGTATCGCAGCGTCTGGCTCGATCCCGAGGACGGCTGGTCGGTGCACATCATCGACCAGACGCGGCTGCCCTGGTCGCTCGATGTGCTGCGCCTTACCACGGCGGCCGAGGCGGCCCATGCCATCCGGGTCATGCAGGTCCGCGGCGCGCCGCTGATCGGCGCCGTCGCCGCTTATGGGCTGTGCCTGGCGCTTCGCGCGGACGCCGGCACCGAAGTGATGGAGCGCGAGGCCGCGATGCTGGCGGCAACGCGGCCGACGGCGGTGAACCTGCGCTGGGCGCTGGAACGGATGCTGACACGCCTGCGCAACACTGCCCCCGATGCCCGCGTCGCCGCCGCCTATGACGAGGCCAGCCGCATTGCCGACGAGGATGTGGCGCAGTGCGAGGCAATCGGGCGGCACGGGGTCGGACTGATCGAGCAAGCGGCGGCGCGCCGCGGCAGCGGGCCAGTCCACGTACTCACGCACTGCAACGCCGGCTGGCTTGCGACCGTCGATTGGGGCACGGCGCTGGCGCCCATCTATCTCGCCCACGAGCGCGGCGTTGCGGTGCATGTCTGGGTGGACGAGACGCGCCCGCGCAACCAGGGCGCGGCGCTGACCGCCTGGGAACTCGGCCGGCACGGGGTGGCGCACACCATCGTCGCCGATAACGCCGGCGGTCACCTGATGCAGCATGGCCAGGTCGATCTGGCGATCGTCGGCACCGACCGGGTGACACGCACCGGGGATGTCGCCAACAAGATCGGCACCTATCTCAAGGCGCTGGCGGCGCGCGACAACGGCGTTCCGTTCTGGGTGGCGCTGCCCTCCTCCACGATCGACTGGCGGCTGCGCGACGGCGTCGCGGAAATTCCGATCGAAGAACGGAACGCCGCCGAGGTGACCCACGCGACCGGACGTACCGCAGACGGAACGCTCGCGACGGTGCAAATCACCGCGCCGGGCAGCGCCGCCGCAAATCCTGCCTTCGACGTGACGCCCGCGCGGCTGGTCAGCGGTTTCATCACCGAGCGCGGGCGTTGCGAAGCCAGCGAAGCGGGGCTGCTGTCGCTGTTCCCCGAGCATCGTTGAGGTCGGTCGCGGCGTTGCTCGCCGCGGCGCTGGCCGGTTGCGCGGTCGATCCCGCGGCGCATGTGCCGCCGTTCGCGCGCCGCCCTTACGAACCATTCTCCCGCAGCGCCGTGGTGGCGATCGCGCTGACCGAGTGGCGCGCCTTCGGCTCTCCGGTCGATGACGATCCGCCCGGCACGCGCGCGCCGCCCGCGCCCGACGCGAAGCCCGAACGCGAGCAAGGGCTGTGGCAGCGTGTCGGCGAATATTGGTGGCTCGGCCTTGACGCGGGCGAGCGCGAGACGCGGTGGACCGGAGAGCACGACGCCAAGGGACACGTCTTCCCGGCTGAGGAAGACGGCCGCTACGCCTGGTCGGCCGCTTTCGTCAGCTACGTCATGCGCATCGCCGGGGCCGGCGCCCGCTTCCCGTACTCAGCCGCACATGACACTTATATAAATAGAGCGCGCGAGGTGTCGCTCGGCCGCGCGCGCGGGTGGCTGGTCAGCGCAGAGTCCCCTGCCGTCTATGCGCCGCGGCCCGGCGACCTGATCTGCATGAGCCGCACCGCCGAGCCGCTGACCTTCGCCGACCTGCCAGCCGGCCACTTTCCCGCCCATTGCGATATCGTGGTCGGCGCCGAACCGGGCGTGCTCGACGTGGTCGGCGGCAATGTCGATGACGCGGTGACGCTCAAGCACGTGCCGGTCACGGCGGACGGGCGGCTGGCCGATGCAGAAGGGCACGTGCAGGATGCGCGCTATCCCTGGTTCGTGGTACTTCGCCTGCTCGCCCCGGTCCCGGACGGCAGCGTGTGACGGCTTTCGCGAACCGCCGGCGCCGCCAGCTACCGCTGCCGCCAGGGCAGACCTTCGGCCTTCCACCCAGCGACAGTGCCGCGATGGCCTTCCGCGTCCGGCGGCCCCTCGAACCCGTCGGCAATATTGTAGGCATGCGGGAAGCCCGCCGCGATCGCCGCCTCCGCCGCGTGCAGGCTGCGCACGCCGCTGCGGCAGAGGAAATACAGGTGATCGGCCGGCGTGAATCCGGCCTCCTCCAACTCCGCCAAGAAGTCCCCGTTGATCTCCATCTCTGGAAAGACCTGCCAACTGATCGTCGCCGGCCGTTTGCCGAGCGCGGCGAGGTCGGGGAAGCCGACATACGTCCACTCGGCGTCGGTGCGCACATCGACCATGTGCGCCCGCGGGTTCTCCGCCAGCGCGCGCCACACCTCCGCGGGAGCGACGTTCTCGACCATGGCAGCCTCCGGCCGGTGACAGTTGACAGGTGGCCAAGGCAATCGCATGGGCAGTCGGCGCGATCAACTGCCCACCCTGCGGGAGGTTCCTGGCATGGACATGCGGCCGCACGCCACCGTCGCCCCGCCGATCGCGGAGGATCTTGCCGGCGCCATCGGCAACACCCCGCTGATCAAGCTCCGCGGCGCCTCGGCTGCGACCGGCTGCACGATCCTGGGCAAGGCCGAGTTCATGAATCCCGGCGGTTCGGTGAAGGATCGGGCCGCACTCGCCATCATCACCGACGCCGAGCGCCGCGGCGCGCTCAAGCCTGGCGGGGTGATCGTCGAGGGCACGGCCGGCAACACCGGCATCGGGCTGACGCTGGTGGGCAATGCCCGCGGCTATCGCAGCATCATCGTCATGCCCGACACCCAGTCGCGCGAGAAGATCGAGTTCCTGCGCATGATTGGCGCCGAGCTACGGCTGGTACCCGCCAAGCCGTATCGCGACCCCGGCAACTACGTCCACGTCTCGCGCCGCCTGGCAGAAGAGTTGGGCGCGCTATGGGCCAATCAGTTCGACAACCTCGCCAACCGGGAGGGCCACCGCCTGACCACCGGCCCGGAGATCTGGCACCAGACCGCCGGCCGCGTCGATGCCTTCACCTGCGCCTGCGGGACCGGCGGCACGCTGGCCGGAGTCGCGATGGCGCTGAAGGCGCGCAATCCGGAGGTGCGGACCGTGCTCGCCGATCCCGAGGGCAGCGGCCTGTACGGCTGGGTTAAAAGCAACGACCTGAGCATTTCCGGCAGTTCCATCACCGAGGGCATCGGCCAGTCGCGGGTGCCCGGCAACCTGGAAGGCGTGCCGCTTGATGACGCCGTGCGCATCCCCGACGCCGAGGCACTGGAGCAGGTGTTCGACCTGCTGATCCATGAAGGGCTGTCGGTCGGCGGGTCGGCAGGAATCAACGTTGCGGCGGCCATCCGCTTGGCGAAGATGATGGGTCCGGGACACACCATCGTGACCGTACTGTGCGACGGCGGCGCACGCTATCAGTCCAAGCTGTTCAACCCGGAGTTCCTGCGCAGCAAGAACCTGCCGGTACCGCCCTGGCTGGCGTGATGAGGGAACTGCCGGCGGCGAAAGTCTATCAGCTTCTCGAACCGGGGCCGGTTGTCCTGCTGGCGACCGCGCGCGACGGCCACGCCAACGTCATGGCGATGTCCTGGCACATGATGGTCGAGTTCGAGCCGCCGCTGATCGGCTGCGTTGTCAGCAGCGCCAATCACAGCTTCGCTGCGCTGCGTACCACACGCGAATGCGTCATCGCCGTGCCGGCGGTGGAGCTGGCGGAGAAGGTCGTGGGCGTCGGCAACTGTTCGGGCCGCGAGGTGGACAAATTCACCAGGTTCGGGCTGACCCGCGCTTCGGCGGAGCGCGTGGCGGCGCCGCTGCTGACCGACTGCTTCGCCAATCTCGAATGCCGGGTGGCGGAGACACGCCTTGTCAACCGCTACAACCTCTTCGTGGTCGAGGTGGTGAAGGCGTGGACCGATCCGGCGCAGAAACACCCAAGGACCATCCACCATCACGGTTATGGCAAATTTGTCGTCGATGGCGAGACCATCGAACTGAAATCGAAGATGCCGTAACAACACGGCATCGGCACACTCGGCGTCCGTGCATCGACCCGAGCCGCAAAGTCGGCTGCTTGAAGTGCGTCCCGTTCGCCAGCATCAGCAGCCCGTCGGTCGCGGCATTGACCGACCGCTAGCGGACGGCCCTCGATTACCCGGCGCGCCGCCTCCTTGTAATCGGCAATGCATTCCGCCTGCTGCTCGGCTTTCCACTGCTCCGACGGCGCGTTGGCGGCATCGCTCCGGCCGGTGGCGGAGACTGCGACGAGCCGCTACATCGGCCAGGGATTTCGTCAGGAGCCGCTCATGGACAGCGATATTGTCGGGCAACTCGGTCTCGGGCGCGCGGAGCTTTTCATCGGCGGCCGATGGGTTCCGGCCGGCGGCGGCGAAACCCTCACACTCGTCAACCCGTCCGATGGCTCCGAACTAGCACGCATCGCGCGCGGCACCGCCGCCGACATCGACCGCGCGGTGGCAGCGGCGCGGGCGGCAAGCGAGGGCACGTGGGGCGCACTGACCGCGGCAGAGCGCGGCCGTATCCTCCTGCGCATCGCACGCCTCGTCGCCGACCGCGTGGACGACCTCGCGCGGCTGGAGGCGCTGGATGTCGGCAAGCCGCTCGCACAGGCGCGCGCCGACGCGCTGGCGCTGGTGCGCTACCTGGAATTCTACGCTGGCGCGGCCGACAAGCTGCACGGCGAGACCATCCCGTATCAGCGCGGCTACACGGTGCTGACGCTGCGCGAGCCACACGGCGTCACCGGGCACATCATTCCTTGGAACTATCCGATGCAGATTCTCGGCCGCAGCGTGGTCGGCGCGCTCGCCGCCGGCAATGCGACCGTGCTGAAGCCGGCGGAGGAAGCCTGCCTGACCGCTCTCGCCTTCGCCCGCATCGCCGAGGAAGCGGAATTGCCGGCCGGCGCGCTCAATCTCGTCACCGGACTCGGCGAGGAGGCCGGGGCGGCCCTCGCGGCGCATCCGGGCATCAACCACCTGTCCTTCACCGGCTCCGGCGCGACCGGCGCGCTGGTGCAGGCGGCGGCAGCGCGCAACGCAGTGCCTGTGGTGCTGGAACTCGGCGGGAAGTCGCCGCAGGTTGTGTTCGCCGATGCCGACCTGGATGCGGCGCTGCCGTTCCTGGTCAATGCCGGCATCCAGAACGCCGGCCAGACCTGCTCCGCCGCCAGCCGCATCCTGGTGCAGCGGCCGGTGTACGACGCCGTGCTTGGACGGATGGCGGAACGCTACCGCGCGCTGCGCGTCGGCCCCGCGCTCGGCGGCTACGATGTCGGCCCTGTCGTGTCGGCGCGGCAGCGCGAGATCGTCGCCGATTATCTCGAAGTCGGCCGCGGAGACGGTCTGACCGCGGCCGCGACGGGCACCATCGTACCGCAGGCGCCGAACGGCGGATTCTACGTGCAGCCTACGCTGTTCGCCGATGTGCCGCCCGAGCACCGGCTGGCGCAGGAGGAA
Organism: Pseudomonadota bacterium; assembly: GCA_021818505.1. Classification (GTDB taxonomy): domain Bacteria; phylum Pseudomonadota; class Alphaproteobacteria; order Acetobacterales; family Acetobacteraceae; genus JAFKFJ01. The sequence goes on along the minus strand of JAKADX010000037.1, from coordinate 26,797 downwards.
ATCTTCGGGCCGGTGCAGGTGGTGATCCCGTTCAGCGACGAGGCGGAGGCGATCGCGATCGCCAACGGCACCCGCTACGGTCTGGTTGCCGGTGTCTGGACCCGCGACGGGGGGCGGCAGTTGCGGCTCGCCCGAGCGCTCAAATCCGGGCAGGTGTTCGTCAACAACTACGGCGCCGGCGGCGGGGTCGAGCTGCCGTTCGGCGGTGTGAAGGCGTCAGGCCACGGTCGCGAAAAGGGCTTTGACGCGCTGTACGCCTTCACCGCCGTCAAGACCGTCGCCATCCTGCACGGCTGACGGCAGCGCCCTCAGGTCGGACGGTCCTCCGTCTCCGGCCAGGCGCAGTGGAAGCGCGCAATGCGCGCGTCCGGATGTTCGCCGGCCCATCGTGCCAGATAGGGCTGCGCCTCCCACATGCAGGCAGCGAGCGAGCCCGAGGATTCCAGAAGCATGTGCCGCTCCTGGCACGCCCACGAGGGATGGGCCAACGAACAGACCAGCACGATCAAATCGACCAGATTCATCCTCTCACCACCATCATATGCCGGCGTGCGCGCAGGCTCGCGGACAGGTTTCGAACATCCGTGTTCGACGTGGCGATGGCCCGATTCCGGTCGGGCCGGTTCATCCCGATCGCTGATGCTGTGGTATCGCCTGCCCGCCTGTCACCAGGATTTCGCCTTTTCCGAGCGCCGCAAGATCGCCGAGCCATCTATGTTGCACCGCAGCAACACACTCCCCCGCGCGTGGGCTCACTGCATGAAGAGCGCGGGCGAGCAGGCGCAGGAAAGTGCCGTCGCCGGCCAGCCGGCCCACTATGAAACCTGGGGGCGGCGCGACGGCAGGCGTGCCGAGCAGCAGGGTGCCGCGCCGCATCAGCACACCTGGCGCGGCACCGACCGCGCCGCATACCGCGACGGTGCCCGCGATCATGCCGCCGGCGGCCTCCGGCCCGGCATCGCCCTCTACGATCAGCAGACCGCGCCGCATCCGGTCACCCGCCCGCGCGCCCGCATTGCCACGCACCAGCACGACCCCGCCCGACATCCCCATCCGGCTGTCCGGCGCCGCCCCGCCGAGATGGTCGCCGGCATCGCCGCGCACCTCCAGGCGCCCGCCGCGCAGCCCGGCCGCGGCCAAAGCACCGACCGCGCCCTCGACCAGCAGCGTGCCGGACTGCATCCCCGCGCCGACGCAATCGAGCAGTGGCGAGCCACCTTGCAGCACGAGTTCGGCGGCGTCGCCGGCGCTGACCGCGAACACGTCGCCGACTGCGACCCGGCCCAGCGTCATGCGCGCAATCTCGTCAGCCGACTTGCCGGCCAGCGCAGCCGGCTGCAAGGCCGCGAGGTCGAGCGGCCAGGGCGGCGGCGCTTTCAGCCGCAGTACGACCGCGCCCATCAGACGATGTCCTTGAGATGGAAGTGGTGGCGGCCGAGCTTGCCGCCGTAATTGCCGGCCGAGACACGATAGGCGCCCACCTCGGGCCCCAGTGCCACCGCGGCGGCGAGGCCGGCGCGCATCGCTTCGCCAACTGCCTGCGGCGTCAGCCCGTCGATCACCACCTCCAGCACCGCGGCGGTATCGGCGTCGAGGCTCGATCGCACCAGGCCGAGCAACGTCGGGCAAAAGGCATCGTTGGTCGAGGCGATCGCCGCCGGGTATTTCGATCCGACCTTGGAGCCGGAACGCGCGATGCCGCCGGGAAACGGCGCGATCGCACCGGGCGTCGCCGCCACCGCCGCGACGACCGCCTCCGCCGCCCGCAACGTGGCGGCTGACGAGCGCCCGAGCAGCAGCAGATTGCCGCCGCCGACCGCCAGCTTGGTGAGCGCGGTCGTGCCCTCACAGACAAACTCCCCGTCCAGCACCGGCACGCGCCAGTAACGGCGCCCGTCGAGCCGTTTGGAAATCTGCCAGCCATCGCCGAAATAGCGCAGCGCATCACCCAGCCGCAGCCGCTCGGCGCCGTCGAGGCCGGCGTAGCAGGCCGAGCCGGGACTGGTCAGCACGCATTGCCCGACGCGGGCCTGCAACTGGCGCTGCAACTCGGACGTGGAGGCGGCGAAGATCAGCACGCGCGCGCCCGGGCGTCCGTCGGGTGTCGCGTCTGGGTCAAGCTCGGCGTCGATCGCTGCCTCGACCCCGCAGCCGATCACGGACGTCGCAAAGCCGGTCATGGTGAGCGCCGCCTGCCGCGCCCAGCGTGCGTCGTGCGCGGTGATGACCAGCGCGGTCGCGCGCATGTCGAAGGCTTCGGCGAAGGTGTCGTCGATACGCACGCCGTTGCGGGTCAGCTCCGGCACGGCACGACCTCGAAATGCTCCGTGCCGCCGACCAGCTCGGCGGCCACGTCGAAGGCGCGATGCGGGACGCCGTAGGTATCCTCGAAGAACCCGGCGAGCCGAGTGTCGATCGCGCGGTCGAAACCGGGTGAGGAGTGCAGCACGCGGCCGAAGCGTGGCGTCGTGACCTCGCCGTCGCGCGCCACCAGCACGCCGTCCTTGAATACCAGCGCGGCGTGTCGGAACATCGCGGCACGATCGGCCTGCGGGCGATAGACTGCAATGTCGGCGCGCGCGCCGGGCGCGAGGTGGCCGCGATCGACCAGGCCGAGGAGTCGCGCCGGCGCCGTGCGCGTCATCATCGCGATCTCCGGCCAGGTATATTCCCGCGCGATCGCGGGCAGCGTCGTCATCGCCACCGCCTCCTGCGGCAAGGTTGCCAGCCATTGCGCCCGCAATTCGCGATCCATCAGCAGCGCGAAAAGGTCGGGATAGGTGGTGAACGGCGCGCCGTTCGGATGGTCGGTGGTGAAGAACACGCGCGTCGGGTCGTCGATCAGCAGGAACAGCTCCAGCCCGGCAGCGAACTGCACGGCGTTGGCAAAACTCGTGCGCCGGTAGCGGAACGGCACGACGCCACCGCCGTTACCAATGTCCTCCGCGATCGACCAGGTGCGCGGATGCGCGCTGTGGCGGCCGTTGAACTGCCGCAGCACGTCGCACGACACCGTCACCGTCTGCCCGAACATCACCTGTCCGACATCGACGGTGATGTTCTTCTCGCGGTTCACCGCCTCCGCCAGTCGTGGCGCGGCGGAGGAGAATTTGCGCGGCCCCTCGGTGCCGTAGGCGTAGAACTGCAGATGCGCCAGATGCAGCGGCCGTCCCTCGGCAGCCTCGATGGTGGCCAGCGCCGTCTCGACGTTGCCGGGTAGGCCGAGATTGCTGCAGTGCAGATGCAGCGGATGCACCACCCCTGTCGTCGCCACTGCCTGCTGCAAGGCATGGATGATGGCGCGCGAGGAGAAGCCCCAGCGCGGCACCACGTCATCCAGCCCGAACGCGCGCGCATTCGCCTTGAGCGCCGCCGCCGCGCCCGGATTGATGCATTTCACGCCCAGCGCGCGGCTGCCGGCCAGCGCGCGCGCGACATAGTCGGCGATCGCGTTGGCGCCGTCGTCCGCGCGCATCAGGTGGAACAGGAAATCTTCGTTGCCGACCACCGCCAGGATGGCTCGGTCGATGAACGGGATCGCAGCCAGCTCCAGCTGCGCCTGCATCGCGACGGTGGGCGAGATTGCCGGCTCGACCACGAGCGAGAAGCCCATCTGCGCATAGAGCCGCCCAATCTCGAAACTCGCCGGCGCACCGTCGAAGCTGCCGTCGCGCCGCAAATCGGGCAGCAGCAGCCGGGCGGTGTTCAGGTTGCTGCCGGCGATGTGCGAGTGGATGTCGATCCCGCCGGCGAGCACGATCGCGCCCTGGGCGTCATAGCTGGCATCAGCGGCGCGGCCGGTTGGCGGCGGGACGATGCGTCCATCCTCGAACCACACGTCGCCCACGCCGTCGCGGCCATGCGCCGGGTCGATAACGCGCCCACCAGTAATGCGCGTTAACATGCCGGCAGCGCCGCCTGGATGCGGCCGAGCAGATCGGCAGCGGTCGGACGGGGCAGCGGCGCGGTCGGCAGCGCCGCGAGCACCGCGGCGGCTACGGGATGAAACAGCGCCCCGGCATGGTCGATGCCGGGCCTTCCGACCGCCAGCGCCACTTCGGGCGGATCGGCGAACCGCGTCCCAGGCGGCGCCAGTGCCACCAGCCTCACCTGCTTCCTCCACGGCGGCGGTCCGCCACCCAACGCGTCCAGCCACAACACCGCATCCGCCTCCCCGCTCGCCACCATGCGCGTCGCCTCGTAATGCACCGGGTCGTGGCGCGGCATGCCGTCGCGGAAGGCGATGCGAAACGGAAACCCGGTCTCCCAGCCCAGCGCCTGCGCCACACCGGCGGCATTGCCCGGCGCGGGCAACGGCAGGCCGGCGTAGCGCGTGGCGGCACTGAGGTCCTCGATCAGCCCGCACAGCATCTCGATGGCGAGAGATGATAGTTGCGCCGCTGACCAGACCACGACGCCATAGCGCGCACCGGCGAGCGCCTCGGCCAGGGTCACGAGATCGTGCGGCGCCGCAACCTCGCGGCGCTTCGCCAGCGCACGCAGCAGGCCGAGCCTGACCGCTAGTGTCTCGCCGGCCGCGAGACGCAGCACCCGGCGCGGCCGTTGCTCGGCGTCCAGCATCGGCGGCCGCTCGAGCGCGAGCGCCGCGAGCACGTCGGGCGCGGGGTCGCCCACGATCAGGACGAGATCGGCGAACGCGCGTGCCTGCGCCGGCGTGGTGACGATCCAGCCGCCGATGCGCATGGCGTCGAGGTCGCGCAGCACCGCCTCGGACTCGGCGTGGTCGAGCACCGCGCCAAGCCGGCGCGCCAGAGCAACTGCGGCTACGGCGCCGGCGGCATCGGTGCGCAGGCCGGCGATGACAGGTGCGGCCGCCCCGGCGAGCAGCGCGGCGGCGGCGGCGATTCCTTGCGGCAAGGGAGCGGGGCGGCCGTCAAGTGCGGCCTCCGCGTCCACCAGTTCGAACATTCGACGATCGCCTTCGTTCAGTCGTCGTACTTGATGTAGGCGAAGCGCGCGTCGTGCTCGGGCGTTCCCTCCAGCGCGCCGCCGGCACGGCCAGGGCGCCACTGCACGACCTCCTCGATCTTCGTCGCCAGTTCGAAATCCTTGGCCGTGATCCCCTTCGCCGTATGCGTCATCAGCCGCACCTCCACCCAGGCGTAGGAGGCGGTGATGTCGGGATGGTGCCAGGCGGCTTCGGCCAGATGCCCGACAGCGTTCACCACCATCAATGTTCCTTTCCAGGAATGGGTACGGTACTTGCGGCGGATCCAACCGCGTTCATAGGTCCAGTGCGGCAGGCGTTGCAGGCGCTCCGCGATCTCAGCCTCGGAGAATGCGACCTCCTTGGGCGCGGTGTTCATCTGGACCTCCCTTTCGCCGGAAATTGCGACCGTTTCGCGTTTGCCGTCCCGGTCGGACTTCCCTTCGCCGTGCGTTGGGCGAATATGTGCGCTCGCCGGGCAGCGCACAATGCGGCTTGCCGACCGAGGGAGACGCCGCGCTGCGATGACAGAGTCCGTGAGGGTGACCTGCGGGGCACGTCTGCACCTGGGGTTCCTCGACCTCAATTTCGGTTTCGGACGCAGATTCGGCAGCATCGGCCTCGCGCTGGACGGGCCGCAGACGCGAATCGTGCTCCGCCGCTCGGCCCGCGCCGAAGTGCGCGGGCCTGAGGGCGCGCGCGCCGGGCGGTATCTGGACACGCTCGCCGCCGCACTCGACCTGCCCAGAGCGCACACCCTTCTGATCGAGACGGCGATGCCAGCCCATGCCGGCCTCGGCTCGGGGACGCAGCTTGCGCTGGCCGTGGCGTCCGCCCTGCGACGGCTGCACGGGCTGGATCCGGATTTGCGCTCGGATGCCGCCCTGCTTGGCCGGGGGACGCGCTCGGGGGTCGGCATTGCATTGTTTGCGCAGGGCGGGCTGGCGATTGACGGCGGGCGCGGCGCGACCGAGTCGTTGCCGCCGTTGCTCGCCCGGCTCGATGTCCCGGAGGACTGGCGCGTGCTGCTGCTGCTCGACCCTGCGCGCGCGGGGCTGTCGGGGGCCGGGGAGCGCGACGCATTCGCCGCCCTGCCGCCGATGCCTGCGGCGACGGCGGGAGAATTGTGCCGGCTGGCGCTGATGGGCGCGCTGCCGGCGCTGGTGGAGCGCGATCTGGCGGGGTTTGGAGGCGCGGTGACGCGGATGCAGCGGGCGCTCGGCGATCATTTTGCGCCAGCGCAGGGCGGTCGCTTCACCAGCCCGCGCGTCGCCGCCGCGCTGGACAGGTTGGCGGCGTTGGGCGCGCACGGGTTGGGGCAGAGTTCCTGGGGCCCGAGCGGATTCGCCTTCGCGCCCGATGCCGACGCGGCATCGTGGCTCAGCGCGCGGCTGGCGCACGCGCCGGACATGCCCGAGGTCGTGATCTGCCGCGCCCGCAATCACGGCGCAATGCTGGCGCCCGCAGAGCAATAAGGGAGAGGATACCAATGCCCGACAAGCAGATCCTGCACATGCTGAGTCCGCTCAAGCATGTCAGTCCGTTCGACGCCAACATCGCGCTGGATGCAGGCTACGACATCGTGGTGCCGTACGGATCGGTGACGCTGGAGGAGATCACCGGCCTGGTGCAGGACGCGATCTTCTCGCGCCCGCCCAAGCGCGGACGCTGCACCGGAATATTCTTCGCCGGCAAGGACGCATTGCTGGCGCTGGACATGATGCAGCGCGCGCAGGCGGCGATGGTGCCGCCGTTCAAGGTGTCGCTGTTCGCCGATCCCGCCGGCTCCTTCACCACCGCCGCCGCGATGGTGGCGCATGTCGAACGGCTGCTGCGCCGGGAACGTGGGCGGGAGTTGCGCGGCCTTCGCATCGCGGTGTTCGGCGCGACCGGCGTCGTCGGCTTCGCCTCCGGCGTGATCGCGGCGCTGGAGGGGGCCCAGGTCACGCTGGTCGGCCATGACGGCGTGGCGCGAGTCGGACGTGCGGCCGGAGAGATCGCGCGTCGGTTCTCCGCGACGGTGGAGGCAGCCGACGGCAGTGACCACGCGCGGATCGGCACGGTGCTGCGATCGGCCGATGTCGCGTTCTGCGCCGGCCGGGCCGGCGTGCGGATCCTCGACGCGGAACTGCTGCGCGGCGCACCGCACCTCCTGGCGGTCGCGGACGTGAACGCGGTGCCGCCGCTCGGCGTCGAGGGGCTGGACGTGATGGCCGACGGCGCCAAGCTGGACGGCGGCTCGCTCGGCATCGGCGCGTTGGCGATCGGGCCTACCAAATCGGCGACCGAGGCGGGATTGTTCCGCCGCATGATCGAGGCGGAGAAGCCGGTGGCGCTGGACTTCCGCGACGCATTCGCCCTCGCGCGCGACCTTGTCCGATGACGGACGACCCGTGCTGATCGCCGCCGTCTCCGGTCGCGCTCTGGCGGCGGCGGCGCGCGAGGCCGGCTATGCGCCGTTGGTCGCCGACATGTTCGGCGACGACGACACAGTGGCGCTGGCGAGCGCGCACCTCACGGTGCCGGGCAGCCTGTCGCGCGGCCCGGCGGGCCGGCCGTTGCTCGCCGCGCTGGCACGGTTGGCGAAGGGCCGCGCGCCGATCGGCGTGGTCTGCGGCTCCGGGTTGGAAGGCCGGCCGGCGCTGCTGCGCACCCTGACCCGCTATCGTCTGCTTGGCACCCCGCCGGCCGCCGTGGCACGGCTGAAGGATCCGTTCGCCTTCGCGGCCCTCTGCCGCAGTTGCGGCGTGCCGCATCCCGGGGTCGCGATGGTGCCAGACGGGACCGGCGCATGGTTGGAGAAGCGCGCCGGCGCCGGTGGCGGCGCGCATATCCGGCCGGCGCGCGGCCGGGTGCGCCCGCCGCGCTACGTACAGCGCCGGGTCAGCGGTCGCGCCGTGTCCGCGCTGCTGCTCGGCGACGGGGCAAGGGCGATCGTGCTGGGTTTCTCCGAGCAATGGGTCGCACCGACGCCGTCCGCGCCGTTCCGCTACGGCGGCGCCGTTCGTCCCGCTTCCCTGACTGCGGCTGACGCGGCGGCGTTGGCCGATGCAGGCGCGCGCGTCGCGGCAGCGGTGGGCGTGGCTGGCCTGGCCAGCGCGGATTTCCTGCTGCGCGACGATGGCTACGACCTGCTGGAGATCAATCCCCGGCCCGGCGCCACCCTGGATGTGTTCGCCGGCGCGCGGCTGTTCGCCAAGCACCTCGCCGCCTGCGACGGAAATCTGCCCGACCGCCCCCCTTTTCTGCGCGGCGCCGCAGCGGCAGCGGTCGTGTACGCCCCGCGCCAGCTCGTCGTGCCCGACCGTTTCGCCTGGCCGGACTGGTCCGCCGACCGCCAGCGTCCCGGCCCCGTCGCGGCCGGGATGCCGCTCTGCACCGTGCGTGCGGCCACCGACACTCCCGAGGCGGCGCGCGCACAAGTGCAGCACCGTGCCGCCGAGCTGCTTGACATGATCGGAGAAGCGCCATGACCGAACCGCCCGCGATCAGCGTCAACGCACGCGCGCGCCGCCTGCTCGCAACGCTGCTGGCCGACGCGGAGCCGCTGCGCCTCGCCGTCGCAAAGGGCGAACAGGGTGAGACCCTGGTGGATGCCGGCGCCGCCGCGCGCGGTGGCATCTCTGCCGGGTTGCGCATCGCGGACATCTGCATGGGCGGGCTGGGAGAGGTGCGGATCGGCAGCGATGCCGCCCTGCCGCGCTGGCCGTTCGGCGTCGTGGTGCGCTCCTCCCAGCCGGTGCTGGCATGCCTCGCGAGCCAGTACGCGGGGTGGAGTCTGTCGCACGGTGAGAAACCGAACGCCTATTTCGCCCTCGGCTCAGGCCCCGCGCGCGCGCTGGCGCGGCGAGAGAAGCTGTTTGCCGAGTTGAACTACGCCGACCAGGCCGACGGCGCGGTGCTGGTGGTCGAGAGTCCGCGCCCGCCGCCCGCACCGCTGCTGGCCACGATCGCCGAGGCGTGCGGCGTCGCGCCGGCGAATTTGGCGGTCCTGTTCGCGCCGACGCAGAGTCTGGCCGGCAGCGTGCAGGTGGTGGCCCGCGTGCTGGAAGTGGCGCTGCACAAGCTGCACGAACTGGGCTTTCCGCTGGAGCGCGTGGTGGACGGAATGGGTGCGGCGCCGCTGCCGCCACCGCATCCCGATTTCGTGACCGCGATGGGCCGCACCAATGACGCCATCATCTTCGGCGGGCGCGTGCATCTCTATGTCACCGGGCCGGCGGCGGAGGCGCGCGCCCTGTGCGAGGCGCTGCCGGCCAGCGCATCGCGCGACTACGGCCGCCCGTTCGCGGACGTGTTCCGTGCCGCGCGCGGCGATTTCTACGCGATCGACCGGAACCTTTTCTCGCCGGGCGAAGCCATCGTCACCGCAATCGACAGCGGCGAAACATTCCGCTCCGGACGGGTAGATGCGGCGCTGCTGGACGCCTCCTTCGCGTGACGCGCATCGCGCTCACGATCGAGGGATATGACTGGCATGCACGCGCGCTGACAGCGGCCTTCGCCACCCTCGGCGCGACGGTCGTGCGTCTGCACCTGGACTCCTGCGGGTTCGCGACCGGCCACCCGACCGGGCTCGACCTGCCCGGCTTTGCCGACGCGCCACCTGATGCGGTGCTGGTGCGCGAGATGGCGGGCGGCAGTTTCGAGCAGGTGACGCGGCGGCTGGGCGTGCTGCACGCGCTGTCGGCGCTCGGCGTGCCTGTGTGGAATGATGCGCGGGCGATCGAACGCTGCGTCGATAAGTCGATGACTAGCTTCCTGCTCGCCCACGCTGGCGTGCCGACGCCGGATACCTGGACAGTGGAGGGGATCGAGCGCGCGCGCGCCGTGTTCGCCGCGGCCGGCGGCACGCTGGTGCTCAAGCCGCTGTTCGGCGCGCAGGGCAAGGGGCTGCGGCGGATCGAGACGGTTGACGACCTGCCGGAGCCGGCGACCGTCGCCGGCGTGTATTATCTGCAACGCCATATTGCTTCGGGCGGCGAAGGCTTCCGTGATCACCGCGTGTTCGTCTGCGGCGGAGAGGTGCTGGCGGCAATGACGCGGCGCGGCGCGTTTTGGATCACCAACATCAAGCAGGGCGGCACGCCGGAGCCGCTGCTGCCGGACCGCGAGATGACGGAGGTGGCGTTGCGCGCGGCCGCCGCGGTCGGCGCCAGTTATGCGGGGGTCGATCTGTTGCGTGATCGAGATGGACGGCTCTGGGTGCTGGAAGTGAACTCCATGCCGGCCTGGCGCGGTCTGCAGCGTGTTGCCGATGTCAATGTCGCGATGCGGTTGGCGGCCGCGGTGTTGACGGCGGTGCGGGCGCGGTGACACGCAGCGCGGAGGCACTCGCCGCGCTGTTCCGCGATGCCTGCGCGATCGAGATCGCGGCGCTCAAGCCGGGAAACGTGCATGTGCACGCGCCCGGCCATGGCATGACCAGCGTGGATTTTCTTCGCAGTGCCCAGGTCGCGGCCGAGCCGCTGTGCCGCGCGGGCGCGTCACTGGGCGCGCGCGTGCTGGCCGCGGTGACGGCGACGCGCGCGGCGGTCGGGCAGAACACCAATCTCGGCATCCTGCTGCTGTGCGCGCCGCTGGCGATGGCGGCGCAGGCAAGCGCGGCGCTGCGCCCAGCACTGGAGCACGTGCTGGCGGAGGCCGACGCCGAGGATGCCGCGCAGGTGTTCCGTGCCATCGTACTCGCCGCGCCGGGCGGACTTGGCGACGCGCCGCGTCACGACGTGCGCGGGCCGGTGACCGTGACGCTGGGCGAAGCGATGGCGGCTGCTGCCGCGCACGACACCATCGCGCGTCAATACGTCACCGGATTCGCGGATATCTTCGACGCCGGCGTGCCGATCTACGCGGCGGCGCTGACGCGGGGCTGGTCAGCGGCCTGGGCGGCGGTCGCGGCCTATCTCGACTTTCTCGCTGGCATCCCCGACACCCATGTGCGGCGCAAGCACGGCAGCGATGTGGCGGAACGGGTGCAGGCGGAGGCGGTGTCGTTGCAGCGACGTCTGGCCGCCGCGTCCCGACCGGACGATCTGGCAGGCGATCTTCTCCGCTGGGACGCGGACCTGAAACGACGCGGTCTCAACCCCGGCACCAGTGCCGACCTGACCGTGGCCACGATTTTCGCCTGCGCGCTGCAAGACGGGTTGCGGTGCGGCGCCGGGAATGCTTGAGTTTCGCCCCGGCGCCGCCGGTCCGGCGCGGCATGTGGAGGAAGGGCGAATGGCAAAAATCACGAAGGTTTGCGTCGGAGAGTCGCTGGTCGGCGATGGCAACGAGGTCGCGCATATCGACCTCATCCTCGGTCCGCGCGGGAGTGCCGCGGAGGCCGCGTTCTGCAATGCGCTGACCAACAACAAGGACGGTTTCACCGCGCTGCTCGCGGTGGTGGCGCCGAACCTGGCAGCGAAGCCCAGCACCGTGATGTTCAACAAGGTCACGATCAAGGGCGCTAAGCAGGCGGTGCAGATGTTCGGGCCGGCGCAGCACGCGGTCGCCATGGCGGTCGCCGACAGCGTTGCCGAAGGCATCATTCCGGCCGACGAGGCGGACGACCTGTTCATCTGCGTCGGCGTGTTCATCCACTGGGATGCCGCCGACGACAAGAAGATCCAGGATTTCAACTACCGCGCCACCAAAGAATCGATCGCGCGCGCCGTGCGCGGCGAGCCGAGCGCGGCCGAGGTGGTGCGCCAGCGGAGCACCGCGAAGCATCCCTTCGCAGCCTGAACTGACGCCGTCAGCGGCGGCCGGCACGACGTCGGCCGCCGTTTTCGTGTCCGCCGCCTGTTATCGGACACCTTGATCACAAACTGCGGCAAGTTCGTCCGGCCCGAGCGTGCCCGCGTGCAACGCGCTCGCAACCAGTGCGCCGGCGGCGCCGAGATCCGCGAGGCGACGCAGATCCGTGGCATTGCGCACGCCCCCGGCGGCATAAACCGCCCTCCCCTCGGCGCGGCGCAGCAGGTCGCCAACGCGGTCCACATCGGGCCCGCCTCCGGCACCCACCGCCGCCAGCGTCATCGCGATCACACGCGCCGGCCAAAGCGCGGGCGTCGCCAGAATTGCCGCCGGCCCCTGGAAAGCATCGCCCCTGAAATCCAGCGACAGCACAATGCCCGAGTCGTTGCTGAACGCGCGCAGCAGGCCCTCATCACGCTGGCTCTCGGAACCCAGCACCGGCGTGAGGCCAGCGGCGCGCAAGGCGGCGATGGAATCGGCGTCCCGGACCCCTGCATCGACCCAGATCTCAAGACCCGGATGCGCGCGCGTCAGTTCGGCCAAAAGTGGCGCATGGCTGCCCCGCCCCTCGATGGCATCGAGATCGGCGACATAGAGCCGGCGGAACGGATGCAGCCGCAGCAACCCGGCCAGCACGTCCGCCGGCCGGCTCGACGGACTGAGCGGCGTCGCGATCGGACGATAGGTTTCGCGCTTGCCCGATCGCGCATGAACGACCTGTCCGGCTATCAGGTCGATGACGGGGATGACTTCCATCCGCGCTATCCTTCGGGACGGCGCGGCGACGTCAAGGAGGCGGGATGGACGAGTCAATGATCGGCTGGGATGTCGGCGGAGCACATCTGAAGGCGGCGCGGGTCGAAGCCGGGCGTGTCGTCGCGGCGTTGCAACTGCCCTGCCCGCTCTGGCTCGGCCTGTCGCGCCTGCCCGAGGCGATCGCGGAGGCGATGGCGCGGCTGGGACCGGCGCCCTGCCACGCCGCGACCATGACCGGCGAGTTGGCCGACGTGTTCGCCAGCCGCGTCGAGGGCGTCGCCCACATTGCCGGCGTGCTGGAAGCGAGCCTCGGGCCGGCGCGGGTCCGCCTCTGGGCCGGCCGCACGGGCTTCGTGCCACCGTCGGCCGCGGCGCAGCAGGCCGGCGACGTCGCGTCCGCGAACTGGCTGGCGACGGCGGCGCTGGCCGCACGCTTCGAGCCGGTGGGGCTGCTCGCCGACATGGGATCGACCACAACCGATCTGGTGCCGCTCGCTGCCGGCGTCCCCCGCCCCGCCGGCTGGACCGATGCCGAGCGGCTGGCCAGCGGCGAGCTGGTCTATACTGGCCTGGTGCGCAGCTTCGTGTTCGCGCTGGCCGACCGAGTGCCGTTCGCCGGCGCTTGGTCACCGCTGGCCGAGGAGTATTTCGCCACCAGTGCGGACGTGTACCGCCTGCTCGGCGAATTGCCCGAACACGCGGACCAGATGGCGACCGCGGACGGGCGGGAAAAAACCGAGGCGGCCTCGCGCGCCCGGCTCGCCCGCATGGTCGGCCGCGACGCGGCGGAAGCCTCGCCCGAGGCATGGCGCGGTCTCGCGGCGTTCCTGGCCGAGGCGCAACTCCATCGGATCACCGAGGCAGCGATGCTGGTGCTGTCGCGTGGCGGCGTGCCGGCGGACGCGCCGGTGATCGGCACCGGCTGCGGCCGGCATGTCACCCAACGACTGGCGGCGCGGCTGGGGCGACCATGGCGCGATTTCGCCGCGCTTCCAGGGCTGGCGGGCGTGGATGCCGCCACCGCCGACCAGTGCGCGCCGGCCGCCGCGGTTGCATTGTTGGCCGCCACGCCTGGGCGAGACGGGTGGTGCGATACAGGGAGCTAACGCCCCGTTATGCGCCGGCGGCGTAGTGCGCCAGGACCGCCTCGGTGAGCCACCCCCAGGCCTCCTCCTCGGCAGGCCCGGCGGTCTTCCTGACAGCGATGGCGAGATGGGCCATTTCCTGCTCGACCTGCTCGCGCGGCAGCATGAACAGGCGACTGACCAGGATTGCGCCCTCGATCACGGCCGCCTGCGCGCGGTTGAAACCCTGGAACGGCGCGTGCTGGCCGCGATGGACGACCCGACAGGTCAGGCGCGGGCGCTGCGCGTCCTCGGCGACCGACACCACCCGAAGTTCGGCATGGGCGAGGGCCCCAGCCAGGCGCGGCGGACGGACCGTGTCGGCTGCGAGGGTCGGCCAGTCGCGGCGCCCGGTCAGGCAGCCGGCGAAGATGCGCACGTCATCGACGTAGTTCGCGACAAGCTCGGGCACCTCGCCTAGATTGTCGAGCGTGGCGGAGGGGCGGAACGGCGCAATCACCCAGCCGTCCGCCGCCTCGATCAGTCCGAAGGGTGCGATATGCACGGCGCCGACAGCCGAGCAGGTGGTGACGATCGTCTCACGTATCATCGCGATCCTGATGTTTGGCGCGCAGCGTGTGGCCGGCCTCCGCCAACCGATGCGCCGCGCGCGGTTCGACCGGCACGGCACAGCCCCAGTCGAGCTGCGCATCCTGCGTGTAGCGCTTGCCGAGCCGCCACGCCGTCTCCGCCTTCATCAGTTCGGTACCGAGGTAATAGGCGTGCGCGCCGTCGTTCGCGACATCGAGCGCGGGGAAAAATGCCAGTGCCTCGGTGCCAGTCTCGTGGCGGTGGTTGTTGTAGGCGTGGATGCCGTCGGGGGCCACGGCAATGCGCCAGTTGGCGTCGCGCACCGCGGCGGCCTGCTCGGCGAGGTCCTCGACGCCCGCGGTGAACGGGCGCCGGTCATGCACCTGCAATAGCCCGCCGGCATAGCCGCGCGGCAGATCGTTGTTCTCATGCGCGGCGAACATGATGCGCCGGGCGAGGTCGTGTTCGGCAACAGTGCGTCTTGTGTGCGGACTGACCTGCACGACCAGCACGTTGCGGATCGCCAGCTCCGAACAGACGCCCAGCAGCAGCGCGGTGACGCCGGAGCTGTCGGCGTCGGTCAGTTCGGTGAGATTGCCGGTGCCCATCAGCAGTTCAGCGTCCGGCAACGCCTCCCGCAGCCGCGCGTATCGGACAAGCGAGGCGGTGAAGCCGGCATGGATCGGGTCGAGCACCGGGTCGAGCAGGCAGGCGATGCCGCGCGCGCGCGCCAGTTCGGCGGCCCGCATCAGGCTGTCGAGATCACCGTGCGTGCGCGGGATCAGCACCGGCACAGCGTGCGTCCCGGCCGCGATGTCGAGCGTCGCCTCGGTCAAACTGAACACGAAATCGGCGCCGGCCCGCGCCCCTCGGCGCAATTCCTCCGGGTCACCGGAATCGACGCTGACGCGGTGCCCCTCAGTGCGCAGGCGCTGGACCGCCTGCTCCAGATGCGCGAACGCGATCCCCGGCCGGCAGCCCAGGTCGATCACGTCCGCACCCTCGGCGCGCAGCGCCGCCGCGCGCGAGGCGAGCATGTCGAGCGAGAGCATGGGCGCATCGACGATCTCGGCGAAGATGCGCGTGTCGTGGCGGCTCAGATCGGCAGGTTTCGCTCCGAAGCCGAGGAAGGCAGGCAGATCGGCGAGCTCCTCGGGGCCGCGCATGAATGTAACCCCGAATTCTGCTGACAGCGCCGCGACATCGACGCCGGCGCGGCCAGGCAGGATGACGCGATCGGCCTCCAGCGGACGGCGCAGGCGGCGCCGCAGGATCGGCTCCGTCATCAGGGCCGCGACCTTCACGCCGACATTCTGCACACGCCACGCGAACCCCGGATCGGTCAGCCCGTCGAGCAGACGGCGCAGCCGCGCCTCGGCAAGATGGCCGGTGAGAAACAGCAGGCGTTCAGCCACGGCCGGCCAGCTCGGCCCGGCGCGCATCAAGAGCGGAGCGCAGTTCGTCGAGCGACAGCACCACTCGCGTGCGCTCGAATTCAGCGAGGCGCGCCGTGTTGTCCAGGTCGATGCGGCGCGGATAGACTTTCACCTCGCCGCCCGGTGCCTCGGTGATCAGTTCGGGCGCGCTGTCGCAGGCGAACACGATCGCCGGCACGCGGCACTTGCCGGCCTGCGCGAACACGTTTGTGGCGAGCGTGTCGGAGATGCCGACGACGCACTTCGCGACGGTATTGGAGGTCGCGGGCGCAACGACCAGCGTATGATAGACACCCTCATAGAACCGCCCGACCGGCGGCGCGCTGGCCGCCGTGTCGCGATAGATGTGCGTGCCGGGCGGCAGGTCGAGCTTCGTGCGGTACATGCGCACGACTTCGGCCGCCGCGCGGCTGACGAACAGATCGACCCCATCGAGGCTGCGGATCAGATCGAGGCTCTCGGTGAAGAAGTGGCCGGAGCCGGTCAGCGCCCAACCCCATCTCATGGCAGCACGACCCCGGGCGGATGCAACGGGTCAATTCCGTGGCGCGGCAGATGCTCGGGCCCGGCGAGGTAAACGCGCCCGCCGTAGCCGGGTCGCATTCCGCCAAAGGCCGGGTCCAGCAGGTCGCCGCCGTCGCTGCGCGACTTGACGAGCAGCAGTGCCGGCGCACCGATCCGCGCGGCGAGCCAGAGGGCAAGGCTGTCCGAGGTCACGTCCCAGGATGCGGCCACCCCGTCGGACGGCCCGAGAGTGCGCGGCGGCAGCCAGACCGGGATACGCTGCGCGCGCAGCGCGTCGGCGATGTCCTGCGGCGTCTCCGCCGGCACCAGCGCCGCGACGCGGCTCGCCAGGAATAGCCCGTACTGCGCCATCGCCAGCAGGGCCATCGCGTGCGCCGTCGGGTCATCGAAGCCGAGCGCGCGTTGCGTTGCGCGCACGGTGTCGGCGAACGGCCCGCCGCCCGGCACCAGCACGACGCGCCCGGCTGCCGTCGCGCTTGCGTCGAGCCAGCCTTGCAGCAGCGGCGATGCGGCAAGGCTGCCGCCGACCTTCATCACCAGCGCCGTCGTGGTCACGTGGCGCGAGCCGGCAGCGTGTCGCGCGTGCGCTCGATCGCGACGCCGACATGGCCCGAGCCGGTGTCGAGCTTCGTCACCTGCACCGCGGCGGACACCACGCGCGGGTCGCCGAGCAGCAGCGTCGCGATCTGCTCGGCCAGCGTCTCGACCAGATCGACGTGGCCGCTCGAGATCAGCATGCGGATGCCGTCGCTGATGACGTCGTAGGAATAGATGTCGCGCATGTCACGCGCCGGCTGCACCCGTCCCTGCGCGGCCGGCCGCGTCACCTGCACGCTTACGTCAAAGCGCACGCGCTGCGGTTGCCCGTGCTCATGCGCATAGGCGCCGATGCTCACCGGCAGCACAAGATCGCGCACGAACACCCGGTCGGTCATGGCCGGATCGCCTGGCCGGTCGGGGGCGTAGCCGCGCGCCAGCACGCGCCAGTCGGCAAGCGCGCCGTTTCCCGTTGTCGACTCCGGCGGGATCAGCCCCCGGATCAGGCGCACGCGCGCGGGGTCGATCGGCCCGGCCCGGCCCTCGGCGCACAGCGCGCCGCGGAAGCCGAGCAGCCCGGGCTCCAGCACCAGCAGGCGCGGCACATCGGGCGGCTCCAGCCTTCCGGCGAGGCCGCATTGCAGCCCGTGGGCGCGGCACAGCGCAACGAACCGGGCGAGTGCGGGCAGGTCGCAATGGCTCAGCAGCCGGCCGGCGCCCTTGGCCTGCGTGTCGAGCATCGCGCCGGCAAATCCGGCCGCGGCCAGCGCCGCCACGACTGAGAGATCCGGCTCCCGGTCCGCGAACAGCACGCCGACCAGCCGCACGCGCTCGGCCATCGGCGCCAGCGCCCGCAGCGTCCCCGCCAGATCGCCGCCAGGGAACAGGCCGAGCTTCACCCAGCCCGCCCCGGCCTCGGCGAGTGCTTCCACCGCCGGCAGCACCCGATTGGGGCGCAGCGGCAGATTGCCGGCGACCGCGCTGACCTGCCGCCGGCCGGCGACCGCCGCGACAGCCTCCCGCACCACCTCCGCCGGCACGGCGCCGAGCGCGCCTTGCGTGGGATCCTTGAGGTCGATCACGTCGGCCCCGCCATCGAGCGCGATCGCCGCTTCCTCCGGCCCGGTGACGCTGGCGAGCATCAGTGTCATGGCGCGGCACTCAGAATGCGGTGTTCGAGCAGCCAGGCGAGGCCGCGCTGCCAGGACTCGTCGGTATCGCCGCGGATATCGACGCTGCCGGCGTGCAGCATCCGGCCGGAGGCCGCGTCGCGGATCACCAGGTTGATGTTCAGGATCAGCGGCGACACTTTTTGCACCCAGCCATTCACTTCGACCTCGGCCCCGGCCTGGTGCGCGAGCGCCACGGCGCAGGCGTCGCAGACGCGCAGACTCTGTGCGGCGATCTGCGGCGCCAGCGCGCGCAGATCCACCGGCGCGTAGCGGCCTGTAGCGGTCAGGGCGCTCGCCAACTGCTCATCAAGCCGGTGCACGCGGGCAAGATCATCGGCACTCGATCCTTGCAGGCTGGTGTCGTCAAGTTCGAAGGGGAATATGGCGATGCGCTCCGGCGCCGCAAATGCGACGACCGGCAGCGTCAGGCAGGCGAGCAGCGGCAGGGCTACCTTGATGCCGGCGGATGTTTTGGTCATGCTGGTGCCATGAAGCGTCCAAATCGGTCGGAGCGCAATGGCCCCCGGCGCCACGCGGCAGTGCCGTCGCATGTCGCGGCACTTTCCGTCATGCTCACGCTGGCCTGTGCCCTCCCGGCGCGCGCCTATACCGCCTATGTCACGAACGAGCGCGACAACTCGCTCAGCGTGGTCGATCTCGACAAGATGAAGACCGTGCAGACGCTGCCGGTGGGGCAGCGCCCGCGCGGCATCGCCATCACTCCGGACGGCAAGGAATTGCTGGTTTGCGCCAGCGACGACGACACCATCCAGGTGATCGATACCGCGACGCTGAAGATCGTCGGCACCCTGCCCTCCGGCCCGGACCCCGAGACGTTCGCGCTCGGCCCGGCTGGCAAGCTGCTCTATGTCTCCAATGAGAACGACGCGATGGTGACGATCATCGACGTCCCAGCGCGCCGGGCGATCGCGCAGGTCTCGACCGGCGTGGAACCGGAGGGGATGGGCGTGAGCCCCGATGGCCGCACGGTCGTCAACACCTCCGAGACGACCAACATGGCGCATTTCATCGACGCCGAGACGCACAAGCTGGTGGCGAGCGTGCTGGTCGATCCGCGCCCCCGTATCGCCATCTTCAAGCATGACGGGTCGCAGGTTTGGGTGTCCTCGGAACTTGCCGGCACAGTCACCGTGCTGGACCCGACGACACACAAGATCATCCACAAAATCTCATTCGCCGTGCAGGGACTGCGCAACGACGTCATCCAGCCGGTCGGCATCCGCTTCTCCAAGGACGACGCGCTCGCCTTCGTCGCCCTCGGTCCGGCCAACCGCGTCGCGGTGATCAACACGAAGACCTATGAGGTGGTGAAATACCTGCTGGTCGGCCAGCGCGTCTGGCAGATGGCACTCACGCCCGACGGCAAGTCGCTGCTGACGACCAATGGCCTGACGAACGACATCTCGGTCATCGACGTGGCATCGCTGACAGTGACGAAGTCAATCCCGGTGGGGCGCCAGCCGTGGGGCGTTGTGGTGTCGCCGAAATGAAGTGCGCACTGCGCCTGCGTCGGGCGGCGGCAGGGACGGCGGCGGCACTGCTGCTCATGGCCGCGGCGGCACATGCTGCCATGCCGGTGCGCGACCCGGACTGGCCATGCCAGCAGATCAAGGTCCCTCGCCTCTCGCTTGGCGCGCTGTGGGATGGTCCCGACGTGGCCCCGTATGAGAGCACGTGGTCGCAGGACGCTGCGGTTGCCGCGCTCGCCGGCCGTATCGTGCAGCGTCGTATGCCGCTTGATCAGGCGCAGCAGGCAATTCGCGGCTTCGCAGCATCGGCCGGGCCGCAGAGGCAGCCGCAATTGCTGGCGCTGATGGCCGGCGTGTTCAGCCTGCTGGATGGACAGCGGTCGCAGGTCATTGCCGGCCTCGACCGCTTCGGTGCCCGGCAGAAGCAGCTTGCGGCCGAAATCGTCGCCAACATGGACAAGCTGCGGGCGGAACCGGCAGAGGGGGGCGACGTGGCGCCGGTGCGTCCAGGTGACCTCAGCGACCAGATCGGTTGGCAGACCCGGGTGTTCGAGCAGCGCCGACAGGCCATCAGTTATGCCTGTGGCGTGCCCGATGCGATCGAGCAGCGGCTGTTCGCGCTGGCGCGGACGATCTCGGCGTCGCTCGGTCCTGCTACTCCGTGAGGTTCGGCCGGTCCTCGGGGTGACGAAGCTCCAGCGGCAATCCCGCCGCCTCCCACGCGTCGGTGCCGCCGGGGTACCAGGCCACGGCAGTGTACCCAAGTCCCACTGCCCGCTTTGCCGCATTCCAGGAATGCCAGCAGTCGGCAAGGCAATAGAATACCAGTGTTCGATCGTGCGCACCTTTGCTGGCTTGCTGCAGATGGCGCGCAAAATATGCCTGCATCCGCTCGGCGAGCGCGCCGTAGCCGACATCGGGCAACCAGATGCTGCCGGGGATGTCGCGGCGTGGCCGCGGTCGCCATATCGTGCCGGCCGGCAGCCCGGCCGGTCGCGGCGTCTGCGGCATGACATCGATGAAGACGGCGGAATGCGCCTGCCACAGCGCGCGCGCCTGCGGTGTCGAGATCACCCTGCCCCCCGCGAGTGTCGCCGGCACCGGGCCACGGTAATCCTGTGTGCGGTAACCCGAAGGCTCAGGCGGTGGTGACGCTGCCGCCGCGACGATCAGCAGCACGCCGCCAAGCACCGCCCGGCGCCGCATCCTCACGGGGTCAGGGGTTTGCCCTGTTCGTCAAGCAGCGGCACACCATACGACTTCAGGATCGCGTTGATGGCGCTCTGGTTCTCGGCGATCAGTCGGTTCAGCGTTCGCTTCCAGTTCTGGTCGCTGCGCCGAACCCCCATGCTGATGGCGAACTCCATCTGCGCGCCACGTTCCTCCTGCAGCGGCGCCACCGCGAGCGCCGCGGCGGGCGTACTGGTGTGCCGAAGATAATAACCTGCGATCGGGCCCCACAGCACCGCCGCGTCGATCTGGCCTGCGATCAGATCGCCGATCATCGTCTTCGCCGGCGCCTCGACACGCGTATCGACGGTAAGCGGATACGGTTTCGCCCGGTCCATCAGCCCGTCCGCAATCATCACCGTGGACGGCGGCGTGCGGGCGATCACGCCGAGCCGCTTGGTCTTGAGGCGCGGATCCTCAAGCGACGTGATGCCGTCCAGCCCATGCCCCTGCTCGAACACCAACTCGTAGGTCGTTCGGTAATACGGGTTGGTCGTCTGCACGAGATCGAGACCCTGAACCACGCCGATGACGACATCGCAGCGGAAGGCGTTCAACGTGCTGCGAAAAAATCCGATGACCTGGGGGAAATACGTATAGGCGACGGGCTTGTTCAGCTTCTCGCCCAGCAGGTCCGCGATCTTGTTCTCGAACCCGTCGCCCGCACGGTTCGAGAACGGCAGATTGTTCGGGTCAGCGCAGACCCGCAACACCTTCGGATCGACCAGTTCCACCCCTGCGCCAAGTCCGGGCGCCTGCGCAAGCGCGTTCGCAGCACCCGCGAGCAGCGTCGCGGCACACAGCACGGCGAGGTGGAGCGGCTTCCTCATCCCATGCACTCGTCTTCAGCTTTGCGGTAGCCCGCGGGTTCCGCAACATGCTTTTCCGGCCGGCCGCGATCGAGCGCCCCGTCAGAGCGCGCCCGGAGATAGACGAAGATCGCGTCGAGATAGCACATCACGTTCTTATTGGTCCCGAAGGTCGGCATCACCAGCGTCTGTGCGGTGTTCACGTCCTTCTTGCCACCAGCAACAGTGCCATAGAACTCGGCATAGTCAAGACGCTGCAGCGTGCTGACCAGCACAGGGCCGTACGATGAACCGAGGCCATCGGGCCCGTGGCACGGCATACAATTGGCCGTGTAACGGATATAGCCGACGAACGTGTAGTAATCGACCGTACCATCCGGCGCGATGTGGAAGGTCGGGTTGCCGTTCTTGTCGAGATATTTGCCGTCCTGCGACGATACAGCGGTCGGATTGCCGGATGCGTCCGAACGGATTTTCTGTGCGTCCTGACCAAACGCGTTGCCGCCCATGAGCAGCGGCACCGCTGCGACGGAGGCAATAAGAAAGCCGGGCAGATTCAAGATGTCTGTCCTTGTTGAAGCCGCGGAAATCGAAAAAGGCGCAGACCGGCACAGCGCTTGTGCCGGTCTGCGTTGCAGTCAGGTTATTGCGGCAGGGCGAACACGGTCAGCTGACCGCCGAGGTTCGTGTAGTTCGCCAATGCGGCATAACCACCGACCGCGCCCAATCCGGCGTGCGGATCGGTCAGCCCGGCCGCGAGGCCGATGCCAGCCCAGCCGCCGACGCCCGAGAGGACGGCGATATACTGCTTGCCGGCATGCTCGTAGGTGATCACGTTGCCGATGATGCCCGACGGGGTCTTGAACTTGTAGAGTTCCTTGCCCGTCTTGGCGTCCACCGCCTTCAGATAGCCTTCCAGCGTGCCGTAGAAGACGACGCCGCCCTTTGTGGAAAGCGCGCCAGACCAGACCGAGAACAGCTCCGGATCCGACCAGACGATCTTGCCCTTGGTGGCGTCCCAGGCGATGAAGTTGCCCATGTTGTTGCTACCGGGTGCCGGATACATGGACAGCGTGGCACCGACGTAGGGCTGACCCGCAGTGTAGGACACGCGGAACGGCTCATAGTCCATGCACACATGGTTGGTGGGCACGTAGAACAGCTTGGTGTCAGGGTCGTACGTTGCCGGCTGTTGGTCTTTGCTACCGAGCGCCGCCGGGCAGATGCCGGTATGGTTCACGTCCGCCTGCTCGGTGGAGTACTTCGGATCGCGAATCGGCCGCCCATAGTTCGGGCTGTTCTTATCCATGTCGATCCCGTGCGCCCAATTGACGGCCGGATCGAACTTGGCGGCGACCAGCAACTCGCCGTTCTCCCGGTTCAGCGTGTAGCCGAAACCGTTGCGGTCGAAGTGAACCAGGGTCGGCACCGTCTTACCGCCGATCTCCTGGTCGGCAAGGATCATCTCGTTGATGCCGTCGTAGTCCCACTCGTCGTGCGGCGTCATCTGATAGACCCACTTCGCCATGCCGGTGTCGGCATCACGCGCGAAGATCGTCAACGACCACTTGTTGTCGCCCGGACGCTGGCTCGGGTTCCACGTAGAGGGGTTGCCCGACCCGTAATAGATCAGATTGAGCTTCGGGTCATAGCCGTACCAGCCCCAGGTGCCGCCGCCACCGATCTTCCACTGATCGCCCTGCCACGTCTTGAGCGAGGAGTCGGCGCCGACCGGCTTGCCGAGGGACGTGGTCTTCGCCGGGTCCATCAGCGTGTCGCTGTCGGGGCCCATCGAATAGGCGCGCCAGACCATCTTGCCGTCCTTGACGGAATAGGCCGAAACCCAGCCGCGCACGCCGAACTCGCCGCCGGAAACGCCGACATACACCTTGTCCTTGAAGACGAACGGCGCATCGGTGCCAGTCGCCCCTTTGCCCGGATCGTCAGTCTTCACTGACCAAACGGGCTTGCCGGTCTTGGCGTCGAGCGCGACCAGCGTCGTGTCGGCCTGGTGCAGGAAGATCTTGCCGTCGCCATAGGCCACGCCACGATTGATCGTATCGCAGCACATGACCGGAACCACGCTCGGATCCTGCTTCGGCTCGTATTTCCAGAGGATCTTGCCGTCGTGATTGAGGTCGAGCGCATAGACGATGTTCGGGAACGGCGTGTGCACATACATCACGTCGCCGATCACCAGCGGCTGCCCCTCATGGCCGCGCAGAACACCGGTCGAGAACGTCCAGGCAACCTGCAACTTCCCGACGTTGCTCGTGTTGATCTGCTCGAGCGGCGAGTACCGATTGAGATCGTCGGTGCGTCCCGGCGAAGCCCAGTTGGCCTGATTGGCCTGCAGCGAGGGCAGATCGCCCTGCGCCATGGCAGCGCCCGCAAGCATGCCGACGGACAGGAACACACCTGCCGCCAGCAGTTTCCTGAGCGAATTGTTTCTCATACGTCCTCCCGTTACATCCGTTCCACGCACGTCGTCACACTGCGATGCGGAGCCGACGTGCGCCGGGCGCTCACAGCATCGTGGGATACCTGGGCTCCGGCAGCGTGTCACGACGCCCAATCGGGGGGCGTCTTCGAGGCCTCGACTCGCTCCCCGGGGCGAGCAGCCTTGAAGCCGGAGCGAGGTCACGCTAGGGCGCAACGCCCGTCCTCCGCAAGTGGCTTCGACGGGGGGTATGCGAACAATTCGCGAATCCCTTCATTAAAAATTGAGCCGATCCGGGAAGACTTACAGCTATGTTAAGTGCATATACGACACTGCAGTCCTCGGTGTGCGCCACCATTCGCAGCTTGTCGGCGCCGTGACGCTCGGGGATCGCTGCTGTTCGTGCGATAATGGCGGCGGCGCCGATGCCCGCCGGCCCCTGATCTCGCGGCGATCGCTCTGGTGCGCAGCAGTCGGCGTCGCGGCCGCCGCAGTTCCGACGGCGCCGCGGACGTCACGGGCCGAGTCTTTCGCGCTCGATCCGGTCGCACCCGGAGTCTGGGTCCATTACGGCCAGATCGCGCTGGTGGATCCCGCGAACGCTGGCGACATCGCCAATCTCGGCGTGGTGGTTGGGGGGGATGCGGTCGCGGTCATCGACACCGGCGGCAGCGTCGCGGTCGGCGCGGCATTGCGCGCGGCGATCCGCGCGATCACAAAAGTTCCGATCCGGTACATCATTAACACACATGAGCATCCCGATCACGTCTTCGGAAACGCCGCATTCTCGGATGCAACCTTCGTCGGCCATCACCGGCTGCCGGCGGTGCTGGCCGAGCGTGGCCCCTACTACCTGCAATCATATCGCGACCAGCTCGGCCCGGATGAGATCGCGAAGGTCCGCATCATCCCCCCGGGCGTGCTGGTGCAGGACGAGTCGACGCTCGATCTGGGCGGCCGCGTGTTACACCTGCGCGCCGCGGCATCGCCCGCGCACAGCCACTGCGACCTCGCCGTCCTGGATGCGGCCAGTTCCACACTGTTCGCGGGCGACCTGCTGTTCGTGCGCCATGTGCCGGTGCTGGACGGCAGCCTGATGGGCTGGCTCTCACTACTGCGACAGTTGTCGGCGACTCCGGCGCTGCGGGCGGTGCCGGGCCATGGGCGGCAGGTGGTGGCGTGGCCGTCGGGGCTGGCGGACGAGCAACGCTACCTGGCCACGCTCGCCGCCGACGCGCGGCGGCTGATCGCCGAGGGCGTGCCGCTGGGACAGGCGGTAGCGCGGATCGACCAGGCCGAGCGCGGGCAATGGCAGTTATTCGACGACTACAACCCCCGCAACGCCACCGCCGCCTATGGCGAATTGGAATGGCAATGAAACGGGCTGCCCGTGACTTGGCGACGGCCGCAATGGCACCTATTTCATGCGGCACGTCCGGGAAGGAGAACGCTCATGCCGACACGGCGCGAGACATTCGGCGTCGGTGCCGCAACGGCACTGGCCCTGCTGGCGCGCAGGGCGCGCGCCGCCGACGACGACCCGTGGCCGTCACTGGCCGCCCAGATTTTCGATGGCAAGCCGATCTCGTCCGGCGCGGACGTGCTGGCGATCGACGCGCCGTATCGCGCCATGGATGCGGCCCTGGTGCCGGTCGATATCAGCATCCTGCCGGGCGCGGACGGGGCGCGGCGGGTCCGGCGCCTGACCCTTGTGGTCGATGCCAATCCCTCGCCGCTGGCCGCGCAGTTCGAATTCGGCGCGGACGCCGGCATCGATCACCTCAGCACGCGCGTGCGCGTCAACGACTACACCAACATTCACGCGGTGGCTGAGATGACCGACGGCGCGCTGCTGGCGGTGAGCCGCTTCGTCAAGGCGGCCGGCGGTTGCTCAGCCCCGGCGCTGACCGGGACCGCTAACGCCATCCCCCTCGGCACCATGCGCTGGCGCCTGCTGCCCCAGAAGCCAGACGCGCCCGCCGGCACGCGGGAGGCGCAGCTCATGATCCGCCACCCGAACTATAGCGGCATGCAGATGAACCAGTTGACGCGGCTCTATATCCCCGCGGACTTCATCCAGAAGCTGCGCATCTGGCAGGGTGATCGGCCGCTGCTGGCGGTCGCCGGCGGCATCTCGCTGTCCGAGAACCCCGAGTTCCGCTTCCGCTTCCGCCCCGAGGGCACCGCTCCCTTCCGCGCCGACGCGGAGGACAGCAAGGGCCACCGGTTCCATTCGGAATTCCCTGCCGCCGCAGTCTGAACTGGTAGGCCGTGTGGACGGAATCCCTGACCAGCGTTTTTGACGGATTCTCGAATCGGGGCGAGTTCGAATCACTGGGTGACCGGCAACAGCGGGCTGGTCATGTTAACGCGGATGACGGAACGGGATTGGGCCATCACGCTGGAGGTGTTTGACGCGGCGCAGTCAGCCCGGGGAGAGCCAGGGCATGATGACCAAAAATTCCTGGAGGCCATCCATTATTTCTCAGTTCACAACATAACCTGGCGCGCATTGCCCAAGGAATACGGAAACTGGAACAGCGTCTGGAAGCGGTTCTGGCGACTCAGCGGCTCCGGTGTGTTCGAGGTATTCTTCCAGTTGCTGGCGGAGTGCAGCGAGACGGCGCATCTGGTCCAGTTCTTCGACAGCACGACGGCGTGGGCGCACGTCTCGGCCGCCGGTGCAAAAGGGGGCAGCAAAACCAGGCGCTCGGGCGCTCGCGCGGTGGCTTCTCCACCAAAATCCACCTCAAGACCGACCTCGACGGACGCCCCCTCGACTTCCACCTCACCGGCGGCGAGGTCAGCGACAGCATCCAATTCGAGACGTTGCTCGACATCGGCCCGGATATCCGTCCGCGCCTCGCGGTGACCGACAAGGGATACGACAGCGAGGCCAACCGCGACGCCGCCCGCGCGCGCGGCATCACCCCTGTACCGGCCGCGGTTTTTGAGACACCGGATTGCAGCCTACGCCGCGAGCACGGCGGGTTGAAGCTGGTTTCGGCGAACGGCTTGCGGCGTGATGAAGCCGTGGCGTTCGATCAGCCAAGTGGCG
>JAKADX010000036.1 GCA_021818505.1 Pseudomonadota bacterium | reverse complement strand
CACGGCATCACGCTCGCCGAGCCGGACGGCACGCCGATCGACCTCGCGATCGACGGCGCGGACGAAGTGGAGCGCGGCACGCTGCGGCTCATCAAGGGACTGGGCGGGGCGCTGCTGCGCGAGAAGATCATCGCGCAGGCCGCACGCCGCTTCGTGGTGATTGCCGATTCGCGCAAGGTGGTGGACGTGCTGGGCGAACGCTCGCCGGTCCCGGTGGAGGTGGCACGGTTCGGTCACGGCGCGACCGCCAGGCGGCTCGCCGATCTGGGCGGGCGGCCGGTGCTGCGGCGCGTGCAGGGCGGGACCGTGTTCGTCACCGACGGCGGCAACGTCATCTACGATTGCGCCGGCTTCGCGCCGATCCGCGATCCTTTCACGCTGGAGCGCGAGCTTTACGCGATCGCGGGCGTGATCGAGACTGGATTGTTCCTGGAATGCGCGACCAGCGCGCTGATCGCCGGCGCGGACGGCGGCGTGACAACGATGGAGCGGCAACGATGATGTTCCGGCGCGCCCTGATCGTCGGCACCGGTCCCGGCCTGTCCGCCTCGCTGGCCCGGCGCTTCGCGCGCGAGGGCATCGCGGTGGTGCTGGCGGCACGTAACATCACAAAGCTAGCGTCCCTGTGCGCCGAGACGAACGCCGAGGCGATTGCCTGCGACGCCGGTGACCAGGCACAGGTGGAGGCGCTGTTCGCGCGGCTCGATGCGACCGCCGCACCCGATCTGGTCGTGTACAACGCCAGCGGACGGGTGCGCGGGCCGATCGCCGACCTCGACCCGGCAGAGGTGGAGCGCAGCCTGCGGCACAGCGCCTTCGGCGCCTTTCTGGTCGCGCAGCAGGCAGCGCGGCGGATGCTGCCGCAGCGCCACGGCGCCATCGCGCTGACCGGCGCCACCGCCGGCGTCAAGGGATTCGCGCTCTCCTCTCCCTTCGCGATGGGCAAGTTCGCGCTGCGCGGGCTGGCGCAGAGTCTGGCGCGCGAACTCGCGCCGCAGGGTATCCATGTCGCGCATTTCGTGATCGACGGCGGCATCCGCGCCGAGCATCGCCCCGATCCGCCGCACGCCCCGGACAGCACGCTCGACCCCGACGCGATCGCCGAAACCTACTGGCACGTGCTGACCCAGGACCGCAGCGCCTGGAGTTGGGAGATCGAGGTGCGGCCCTGGGTGGAGCGGTTCTGATCGACTGGGCGGGCGACGCGCCTGATGCCGCTGCTGGCCCATTCGGCGCTGTTCATGCTGGGGCCGACCGCGCTGCTGAAGCTGCTGTTGATCGCGCTCGTCGGGGGCATCGGCATCACCGCGGTCGGGCCGGGCGGCGTGCTGATGACGATCGGGCTGTTCGCCGTCACCAATCTCTCGCCGTCCGCGGTCGCCGGCACCGCGATCGTCACGCATATCGGCACCGGGCTGGTCGGCACGGCGGCGTATCT
This sequence comes from Pseudomonadota bacterium, assembly GCA_021818505.1. Taxonomy (GTDB): domain Bacteria; phylum Pseudomonadota; class Alphaproteobacteria; order Acetobacterales; family Acetobacteraceae; genus JAFKFJ01. The sequence goes on along the minus strand of JAKADX010000036.1, from coordinate 41,967 downwards.
GCGCTCCGGCGAGTTGCGGCATCGTGCCACGCGCCGCCTCGCGCTGATCCTGTCGGCGACCGCGCTTGCCGGCATTCCCGCCGGCATGGCGATCAACGCGCACATCACCAAACAGGGGTTCGGATTCCTCCTGGGCGCCTTTGCGGCGGCGATCGGGACGCTGGTGTGGCACCGCCAGCGGGCGTCGCGAACACACGGTGCCGCCGCCCCCCATCCCGACCTGTGGGCACCCCTGGCCGTGCTGGTCGGCCTGGCGGTCGCCACCATCAGCAGCCTGTTCGGCCTCGGCGGTCCGATGGTCTGCGTGCCCCTGCTGATCGCGCTGAAAGTACCGGTGCTTTCGGCACTCGCGGCGGCGCAGGCGCAGTCGGTGGTGGGGTCGGGCATAGGCACGATCGGCTACGCGCTGGGCGGCGCGATCGACTGGCCGATGTCCGCCTTCATCGCCGCCCCACAGATGATCGGCGTCGTATTAGGCTGGAAGATCGCCCGCCGCGTACCAGCACGCGCGCTCGGCTACGCGCTCAGCGGCATCCTGATCGCGCTTGCCCCCTATCTCGCGCTGCGCGGCGGCTGATGTCCGGGATCAGTGCGAACCCAGCATGTACGCACCGATGGCCTGCGCGTCGGCACCGGCGGCGGGCGTCTCATGCACGATCGTGCCGGCGTGCATCACGACGATGCGGTCTGCGAGTTCCAGGATTTCGTCGAGATCCTCCGAGATCAGCAGCACTGCCGTGCCGGCGTTGCGCGCTGCCATGATCCGCGCGCGGACCTCCGCCACCGCCTTCACGTCCAGCCCGAAGCACGGGTTGGCAACGATCAGCAGGCCAACCTCGCCATCGAGTTCGCGCGCCAGCACGCAACGCTGCACGTTGCCGCCCGACAGCACACCGATCGGCGCCTCACGCGAGGGCGCGCGCACGCCGTAGCTGGCGATCATGCGCCGCGCCCGCTCCGCCATCGCGCGCGCGTCCAGCCAGGCGCGCGGCCGGCCCTGATCGTCGCGGTCGAAGCTGCGCAGGTTGAGGTTGTCGGTCACACTCATCCGCGGCACGCAGCCGTTGCGCAGCGGTTCCTCCGGCAGCACTCGCACGCCGCGCGCCTGCGCCTGCGCCCGCGTCGCAGCGTAGCTCTCGCCGGCCACGATCACCTCGCCGCCCGCCGGCGCGCGCTGGCCGCCGAGCACCTCGGCCAGTTCCTTCTGCCCGTTGCCCGAGACCCCCGCGACGCCGACGATCTCGCGCGGATGCACGGCCAGATGCGCGATGTCGAGGCCGGGGCGGCCGGCATCGCCCTCGGTGCGCAGGTGCCGCACCAGCAGCCGCTCCTCCTTCGCCGCCCCACCGCGCCGTTCCAGCGTCGCCGGCGCCTGCGGCTCCCCGATCATCATGGCGGTGAGTTCGGGTGCGGCGAGGTCGCGCGCCGCGCCGCCGCCCACCGCGCGACCGCGGCGCAGCACCGTCACCTCGTCGGCGAAGCGCGCCACTTCCTTGAGCTTGTGGGTGATGATGCAGACGGTGATGCTGCCGGAATGCGCGAGACCGCGCACCAGCGTCAACATCTCCTCCGCCTCCTGCGGTGTCAGCACCGAGGTCGGCTCGTCCAGCACCAGGAGGCGACGTTGCAGATAGAGCTGCTTCAGAATTTCCGTCTTCTGCCGCTCGCCGGCGGCGAGGCCGCCGACATCTGCGCCGAGCGGCACGCGGAAGGGCATCTGCGCCATGAAAGACTCGAGTTCCGCGCGCTCGCGCCGCCAGTCGATCACGGCGGGCACTGTTGCACGCGACATCACCAGATTCTCGGCCACCGTCATCGACGGAACAAGCGTGAAATGCTGATAGACCATGCCGAGACCCAGACGGTCCGCATCCGCCGGCCGCGCAATCGTCTCCTCGCGCCCGTCGATCAGGAAGCTGCCTTCGTCCGCGCGGTAGTAGCCAAGGAGGCACTTCACCAGCGTCGACTTGCCTGCGCCGTTCTCGCCCAGCAGCGCGTGGACGCTGGCCGGCCGCACGCGCAGGGATATGTCCGACAGGGCCGTGAACGCGCCGAAACGCTTTGTGATTCCGACGGCTTCGACCGACACCGCCGGCGTCATGCAATCCCCGCGACAAGTTTGCCGCTGTCGCTGACCGCGCCGAACACGCCGCCCTGCATCCTCACCATCCTGATGGCGGCGGCGTGGTTGCCGGCGTCGGTGGCACCGCAGCAATCCTCCAGCAGCAGGCACTCGAAGCCACGGTCATTGGCTTCGCGCATGGTGGTATGCACGCAGACGTCGGTGGTGATTCCGGTCAGCACGAGGTTACGGATGCCGCGCGTGCGCAGGATCAGTTCGAGATCGGTGGCGCAGAAGCTGCCCTTCCCCGGCTTGTCGATGACGATCTCGCCGGGCAGCGGCGCGAGATCCGGAATAATCTCCCACCCCGGCTCGCCGCGCACCAGGATGCGCCCGCACGGTCCGGGATCGCCGATGCCCACGCCGATGCGGCGGCTGCGCCAGCGCTTGTTCTCAGGCAGGTCGGACAGATCGGGCCGGTGTCCCTCGCGTGTGTGCAGGATATGGAACCCCCGTCCGCGCATCGCCGCGAGCACGCGCGCGATCGGCGCGATCGGCGCGCGCGTCAGCGAGAGATCGTAGCCCATGCGATCGACATAGCCGCCGATGCCGCAGAAATCGGTCTGCATGTCGATCACGATCAGCGCCGTGTTCACCGGCCGCAGATCGCCGTCGAACGGCCAGGGATAAGGGTCCGCCGCGAGGAAGGTCGTGCCCATCCCTACCTTCCGATCGAGAGTTCGCCGGGCATCCCGCGTAGTGCCTTCCCCGGCCGGATCGTCACCGCGAGGATGAGGAGCGTCACCACATACGGGGTTCCGTAGAACAGGTAATAGCCCTTGGTGATTCCGATCGTCTGCAACGATGGCCCAAGCGCGCCGGAGGCGCCGAAGATCAGCGCCGCGATCACGCAGTGCACCGGATTCCAGCGCGCGAACACCACCAGCGCCACCGCCATCAGCCCCTGGCCGGACGAAAGCCCCTCATTCCAGCTCCCGGGATAGGACAGCGACAGGAAACTGCCGCCGATGCCAGCGAGCGCGCTGCCCGCGGCCGTTGCCAGCAGCCGTACGCGGTGGATCGACAGGCCGAGCGCGCGCGCGGCGTCCGCGCTGTCGCCCACGATGCGCACGCGCAGGCCCATGCGGGTGGCGCGGAAGAACCAGTCCATCGCGAAGGCCGCGGCGAGGCCAATGAAGAACAACGGCGAGACTTCGAGCGCGCTACGCACCTGCGACTCGATGGCCCAGAATCCGAGCGGAATGCGCGGCAGTTGCGGGGCACTCGGTTGGACATAGGGCTTGCCGAAGAAGAACGCGATGCCGGTGCCGGCGAGCATGATCGCGATTCCCATCGCGACGTCGTTGACGCGGGCGAGTGAGCAGATCCCGCCATGCGCTGCACCGAGCAACGCGCCGGCCAGTGCCGCGCTGACCACGCCAAGCCACGGATTGCCTGTCTGGTAGGAAGTCGCATAGCCGACCATCGCCCCCAGCACCAGCACACCCTCGTTGCCGAGATTGATGCGCCCCGACCGCTCCGTCAGGCACTCGCCGAGGCTGACGAACAGGAACGGCGTGCTGACCCGAAGCGCGCCCGCGACCATCGCGACGGTGACGGTTTCCGCCGGCGCCATCTCAGGCTTTCCCCCGCGGCTGGAACCATGCGAAGCGGCCGTACAGCGTCTCGCTCGCCAGGATCGCGATGAAGATGAAGCCTTGCAGCACCACCACCGTCGCATCCGGCAGATCCATGCGCCGTTGCAGCAACCCGCCCGCCGCGCCGACGCCGCCGAGCAGTACCGCCATCGGGATGATGGCGAGCGGGTTGTGGCGCGCGAGGAAGGCAATCAGGATGCCGGAATAGCCGTAGCCGGCGAGCAGCGAGGCGTTGGCGCGCCCGTTCACCGCCGCTACCTCCATCATCCCCGCGAGCCCCGCGAACCCGCCGCCGAGCATGCAGGCCAGCACGATGAGCCGTGCGACCGGCAGTCCCTGCAACTGCGCGGCACGGAGATTGCCTCCGGTGACGCGCGCGGCGAAGCCGGTAGAGGTGCGGAAGATCAGCACCCAGCACAGCACGCAGGCGATGACACCGACGGCGAGGCCCGGATGCAGCTCCGTCCCGGGCACCGGGCCGATCATGTTGGCGTCGCCAATGCCCCAGGTGGAGGGTTTGTTCAGGCTCGCCGGATCGCGCAACGGCCCCTCGACCAGGTGGTTGAACAGCGCGATGCCGATATAGCTGAGCACGAGGCTCGCCACCGTCTCGTTTACGCCGCGTCGCGCGCGCAAGAGGCCGGTGATACCGATCCAGAGGCCACCGGCAGCGAACCCGGCAATCGCCATCGTGATCTGCACGAAGGGCGTCCACGCGCCGACGAGCGGTAGCGCGGCAACCGTCGCGGCCAGCCCGCCCAGCGCCAGCGCACCCTCCCCACCGATGATCACCAAACCGAGCTGCGCCGGCACGGCGACGCACAGCGCCGTCAGCAGCAACGGGGCGGCGCGTTGCAGCGTGTTCTGCCAAGAGAACCACGTGCCGAACGCGCCTTTCCACAACAGCGCGCAGAAGTCCGCCGGCGATTTGCCGAGTGCTGCCAGCAACACCGCGAACGCCGCAGCCGCCAGCAGCAGGGCGGCGAGCGGCGCGCCGAGCGTCTCCAGCGCGCGCCGCAGCGGGTAGAGGCGGTCCGCCGCGGCCGCCGACGGGGATGCCGCGGCGGCCGCGCCGAGTTGCGCGATGGCGGTCACGAGATCGAACCGACCACACCTTCGACGAGATAATTCATCGATTCGAGCTGGATCGCCGTCTCGGGATAGGCAGTGCCGGCGGCCACCACGGCAGCACCCTTGTTGTCCCTCAGCGGACCCTTGATGACGGCGAAACCGCCTTTCATCATCTCGGCCTTCACCGCGTCGATGTGCTTGCGCGCGGCTTCGGTGACGGCCGGACCGTACGGCGACATCTTCACGAAATGCTCGGCCAGCCCGCCGCGCACGAAGTTCGGCAGCGGGCTGCCGCCCTGCATGTCGGTGACGAACATCCTATAGACGGTGATCCAGTCCCATTCGGCGCCCGTAAGGTATTTCTGCGGCGCGAGCCTGGACTGATCGGCATGGTAGCCGCACACATACATGCTGCGCCCCGCCGCGGTCTGCACCACCACCTTCGGCCCGTCCACGTGCATGGTGACGCAATCCACGCCCTGGTCGGCCAGGCTGTTGGTCGCCTCCGCCTCCTTTACCGGCATCGACCAGTCGCCGGTGAAGATCACCTGTGTCGTGATCGACGGATCGACCGCGCGGGCGCCGAGCGTGAAGCTGTTGATGTTGAGCAGAACCTGCGGGATCGGCTTGGCGGCGACGAAGCCGAGCTTCTTGCTCTTGCTGGCGTAGCCGGCGGCCATGCCGTTGAGATACTGGCCCATGCCGATATAGCCGAAATACGAGCCGGTGTTGAGCGGGTGCTTGTCTTTCTGCCAAAGCCCACCGCAGTGGCGGAACTGTATCTTGGGATACTTCTTCGCCACCCGCAGCATGTACGGGTCGAAATAGCCGAAGCTGGTGGGAAACAGCAGCGTCGCGCCGTCGAGTTCGATCATGCTCTGCATGGTCTTCTCGACATCGTCGGTCTCCGGGACCTTCTCCTCCTCGACGATCTTGATGCCAGGCATCGTCTTCAGCTTCGCTGCTGCCTCGGCGTGCGCCTGGTTGTAGCCGTAATCGTCCTTCGGCCCGACATAGATGAAGCCGATGGTCAGCGTGCCGGCCCGCGCCGCGCGCGGGCGCAGCGCACCGCCCAGCGCCAGCGCCGCGCCGCCGGCAGTGGCACCCTGGAGAAGGCTCCGTCGGTTCAGCATCGCGCACTCCGTCCTGGAAGGTATGCGAAGCTGTACGCAAGGGTCGTGCCACCCCAGCGGCCTGGGCGGCGTCCCCATTCGGATCACTTCATGGGCATTTTGGGTCGTCGATCAGGCAGACTGCGGATTTTCTAATCATTATGCCGCCCATCCGTGCAGCGCTGCCTATGCGATTCCTATGCCGGTTGCCGCTCCCGCGCATCGCATTCCTATGGCGCCGCTGCGATCTTGCGGCCCGCACCCCCGCCTCACGAGAGGTCGCCATGTCCGACATCGCTTTCCTCGCTCTCGGCCTCGTCTGGTTCGCGCTCTGCCTCGGCTACGCCGCCAGTTGCGAACGCCTGTGAGAGCGGCGCCGTGACCGACACCATCCTCGCCGGCGCGGTCGTGATCCTGCTGCTGGTCTATCTCACGCTCGCCCTGCTGAGGCCCGAACGGTTCTAAGGCGCGTGACATGACGCTCAACGGCTGGCTCCAGATCGCCGTGTTCTGCGCCGTCATCGTGGCGCTGACCCGGCCCCTCGGTGGCTACCTGCTGCGCGTCGCCGAGGGCGGGCGCACGCTGCTCTCGCCGGTGCTTGGCCCCGTCGAGCGCGGCCTGTATCGCCTCGCCGGCATCGACCCAGCACAAGAGCAATCCTGGATGACCTATGCGGTCGCGATGCTGGTCTTCAAGGCCGCGGGTTTTCTGCTGCTCTATGCACTCCTGCGGATGCAGACCGATCTGCCGCTCAATCCTGCCGGCCAAAGTCCGGTCGCGCCGGATCTCGCCTTCAACACTGCCGTAAGCTTCCTGACCAACACCAACTGGCAGTTCTACGGCGGCGAGACGACGATGAGTCATCTGTCGCAAATGCTCGGTCTCGGCGTGCAGAATTTCGTCTCCGCCGCCGCCGGCATCGCGGTCGCGGGCGCAGTGGTGCGCGGCTTCGCCCGGCGATCTGCGCAGACCATCGGCAATTTCTGGGCCGATCTGGTGCGGATGACGCTGTACGTGCTGCTGCCGTTCTGCGTGCTCGGCTCGATTGTGCTGGTCTGGCAGGGCGTACCGCAGACCTTCGCGGGCAGCATCGCGGCGACCACGCTGGAGGGCGCGAAACAGATCATCTCGCTCGGCCCGGTGGCCTCGCAGGAAGCGATCAAGATGTTCGGCACGAATGGCGGCGGGTTTTTCAATGCCAACTCCGCGCACCCATTCGAGAACCCGACGGCGCTGACCAATACACTCCAGGTTATCGCGATCTTTGCGATCGGTGCTGCGCTGACCAACATGTTCGGCCGCATGGTGGGCGACGAGCGGCAGGGTTGGGCGGTGTTCGCCGCCATGGCGGTGCTGTTCCTCGCCGGCGTCGCGGCGCTCTACGCGTCGGAGGCGCGCATGAATCCGGCTTTCGCGGCGTTCCACGTCGATCCTTCGCTGGGCAACATGGAGGGCAAGGAAATCCGCTTCGGCATTGCGCAGTCGGCGCTGTTCGCGACCGTGACCACCGACGCTTCCTGCGGCGCAGTCGATGGCATGATCGAAAGCTTCCTGCCGCTCGGCGGTATGGTGCCGTTGGTTAATATCATGCTCGGCGAGATCATCTTCGGTGGCGTCGGCTCCGGCCTCTACGGCTTCCTGCTGTTCGCGATCGTCGCCGTGTTCATCGCCGGGCTGATGGTCGGACGCACGCCGGAATATCTCGGCAAAAAGATCGAGGCGAAGGAGGTGAAGCTGACCATGCTCGCGATCCTGGTGCTGCCACTGGTCATGCTCGGCTTCACGGCACTCGCCGTCGTGCTGCCGGCCGGCATCGCAACGATCTCGGCACCCGGTCCGCACGGCTTCACCGAGGCGCTGTACGCCTACGTCTCTGGTGCGGGCAACAACGGCAGTGCCTTCGCCGGGCTCGGGCCAAACGTGTTCTGGAACACCACCATGGGCATCGACATGATCGTCGGCCGCTTCTTCGTGATGATTCCGGCGCTTGCGCTAGCGGGTGCCATGGCCGCGAAGAAGACCGTGCCGGCGTCGGCCGGCACCTTCCCCTCGCACGGCCCGCTGTTCGTCGGACTCGTCGTCGGCGTGATCCTGATTATCGGTGGCCTGACTTTCTTCCCCTCTCTCGCACTCGGCCCAATCGTTGAGCACTACGCGATGACCGCCGGAACGCTCTACTGAGGCTATCGACATGGACAGGCCACCCTCGCTCCATCTCGCCCGCACGTCGCACGCCGGCCCACGCGGCGCGACCTCAATGCTCGATCCGGTGATCCTCTGGCCCGCTCTCGGCCAGTCGTTCCGCAAGCTCGACCCGCGTATGCTCTGGCGCAACCCGGTAATGTTCGTCGTCGCCATCGTCTCGACACTCACCACCGTGCTGTTCGTCCGCGATCTGGCCGCCGGCCGGCCGCGGCTCGGCTTCGACTTTCAGATCAATCTGTGGCTCTGGTTCACCGTGCTGTTCGCCAATTTCGGCGAAGCCGTCGCCGAGGGGCGCGGCAAGGCGCAGGCAGACAGTCTGCGCCGCGCCAAGACCGAGACGATGGCGCACCGCATCGTGCATGACAGCATCACCGAGACCATCGCCGGCACGGCGCTGCGCCAGGGCGACATCGTGCTGGTCGAGGCCGGCGAGATCATTCCCGGCGACGGTGAGATCATCGAAGGTGTCGCTTCGGTCAACGAGGCGGCGATCACCGGCGAATCCGCCCCCGTCATCCGCGAGGCCGGCGGCGACCGTTCGGCGGTCACCGGCGGGACGCAAGTGATGTCGGACTGGATCAAGGTCCGCATCACCGCCAATCCCGGTTCCACCTTCCTCGATCGCATGATCGCGCTGGTGGAGGGCGCGGCACGCCAGAAGACGCCGAACGAGATCGCGCTGAACATCCTGCTCGCCGGCATGACGCTGATCTTCCTGTTCGCCGTAGCGACGATCCCCGGCTTTGCCGCCTATGCCGGGGGGCATGTCTCCGTGCTGGTATTGGTGGCGCTGTTCGTCACGCTGATCCCGACCACGATCGGCGCGCTGCTCTCGGCCATTGGCATTGCCGGTATGGACCGGCTTGTTCGCTTCAACGTGCTCGCCATGTCCGGCCGCGCCGTGGAGGCAGCGGGCGACGTCGACACGCTGTTGTTGGACAAGACCGGCACCATCACCATCGGCGACCGTCAGGCCGCCGCGTTCCTGCCGCTTGCCGGCGTGCCCGAGCGCGATCTGGCCGATGCCGCTCAGCTTGCCTCGCTCGCCGACGAAACCCCGGAGGGCCGCTCGATCGTCGTGCTCGCCAAGGACCGTTACGGAATGCGCGCGCGCGACATGGCCGCCCTGCACGCTCATTTCGTGCCGTTCACCGCGCAGACGCGCATGAGCGGCGTCGATGTCGAAGGCCGCGCGATCCGCAAGGGCGCCGTGGACGCGGTAATCGCGAGCGTCGGTGCCACCGGCACCCCGGCCGAACGGGAGCTGCGCATCATCGCCGATCGCGTCTCGAAATCCGGCGGCACGCCGCTCGCGGTGGCGGACGGCCGCCGACTGCTCGGGATTGTACATCTCAAGGACGTGGTAAAGGGTGGCATCCGCGAGCGGTTCACGGAGTTGCGTCGCATGGGCATACGCACGGTGATGATCACCGGCGACAATCCGCTGACCGCGGCGGCAATCGCGGCGGAGGCCGGCGTCGATGACTTCCTCGCGCAGGCAACGCCGGAGGCCAAGCTGGCGCTGATCCGCGAGCAGCAGGCCCAGGGCAAGCTGGTTGCGATGTGCGGCGATGGGACCAACGACGCACCGGCACTGGCGCAGGCAGATGTGGGCGTCGCGATGAACACCGGCACCGTCGCGGCGCGCGAGGCCGGCAACATGGTCGATCTGGACAGCGATCCCACCAAGCTGATCGAGATCGTCGAGATCGGCAAGCAATTGCTGATGACGCGTGGCGCGCTTACCACCTTCTCGATCGCCAACGATGTCGCCAAATATTTCGCCATCATTCCTGCCGCGTTTGTCGCCTTCTACCCGCAGCTCGGCGCGCTCAACGTGATGCGGCTGGCGACACCGCAGAGCGCGATCCTGTCGGCGATCATCTTCAATGCGCTCATCATCGTGGCCTTGATTCCGTTGGCGCTGAAAGGCGTGCGCTATCGCCCCGTGGGCGCGCCCGCGCTGCTGCGGCGCAACCTGGTGATCTACGGCCTCGGCGGCATCCTGGCACCGTTCGCCGGCATCAAGTTGCTCGACCTGCTGGTCACCGCCATCGGCCTCACGTAAGGAGAGAGCAGACATGCTCCGTCAACTCCGCCCGGCGATTGTGATGCTGCTGGGGTTGTCCGTCATCACCGGTCTGGTCTATCCGCTTGCCATCACCGGCATCGCCCAGACCGCATTCCCCTGGCAGGCCAACGGCAGCATCATCGAGCGCGACGGCAGGCCGGTCGGCTCGGCGCTGATCGGCCAAAATTTCACCACCCCGCCCTACTTTCATCCGCGCCCGTCGGCCACGACCGAGCCGGACCCGAAGAATCCGGGCAAGACTGTGTCGGTGCCCTATGCCGCCAACAACTCCGGCGGCTCCAACCTCGCGCCCACGGCGAAGGCGCTGGTCGATCGAGTGCGCGCCGACGCGGCGGCGTTGCAGGCCGAATCCCCCGGCACGCCGATCCCAGGCGATCTGGTGACGACATCGGGGAGCGGCCTGGACCCTGATATCTCGCCGGAGGCCGCAGCGTTCCAGATTCCGCGTGTGGCGAAGGCTCGCGGAATCGACGAAGCTGCGCTGCGCGAACTGGTCGCGGCGCACACCGTGCCGCGCCTGCTCGGCGTGTTCGGGGAGCCGCGCGTGAACGTACTGGAGCTGAACATGGCGCTGGATGCGATGGGAAAGTGACGCGCGCAGGTCGGCGCCCTCACCGCGCCCCTCCCCCGCATGCGCGAGAGGGAGAAGACAGGTGCCGTGCGCAATTTTCCCTCTCCCGCTTGCGGCAGAGGGTGGCGCCGCGCGCCGGCTGAAGGCACGTGCCGATGGATCCGCGTGACTCCCGCCCGTCTCCTGAAGCCCTGCTGAAAGCCGCCGCGCGCGAGAACGGGCGCGGGCGGCTCAAGATTTTCCTCGGCGCGGCTCCCGGCGTCGGCAAGACCTATGAGATGCTCGCGACCGCCCAGGCACGCCGGCGCGAGGGCGTGGACGTCGTCGTCGGCGTCGTCGAAACCCACGGTCGCACCGAGACCGAGGCGCTGCTGGAAGGGCTGGAGATCATTCCGCGGCGGCGCATCGACTACAAGGGACGCGTGCTGGAGGAAATGGACCTCGATGCGCTGCTCGCGCGTAAACCGGCGCTCGCGCTGGTGGACGAACTCGCGCACAGCAACGCGCCGGGCAGTCGCCACCCCAAGCGATACCTCGATGTCGAGGAACTGCTCGCCGCCGGCATCGACGTACATACGACGCTCAACATCCAGCACGTCGAAAGCCTCAACGACGTGGTGGCGCGTATCACCCGCATCCGCGTGCGCGAGACGGTGCCCGATCGGGTCCTCGACAGCGCCGACGACATCGAGGTGATCGACCTCGCGCCCGATGATCTGCTGCAACGGCTGCGCGAGGGCAAGGTCTATGTGCCGAAGACGGCGACGCGGGCGCTGGCACACTACTTCTCACCCGGCAATCTCACTGCGCTGCGCGAGCTGGCGCTGCGCCGCACCGCGCAGCGCGTCGATGCGCAACTGCTCGACCACATGCAGGAACACGCCATTCCCGGGCCCTGGGCCGCCGGTGATCGCGTGCTGGTCTGCGTCACGCACGATGCCGTCGGCACCGCCGCGGTTCGCTATGGGCGGCGCATGGCGGAGCGGCTGCGCGCGCCATGGACCGCGCTGCATGTCGAGACGCTGCGCACGCTGCGAATGCCGGAGTCGGTGCACGACCGCATCGCGGCGACCATGCGGCTGGCCGAATCACTCGGCGCCGTCGCGGTCACCGTGCCGGGCCGCGACGCCGCCGAGGAAATCCTGGACTATGCGCGCGCCCACAACTTCGTGCATATCGTCATCGGCAATCCCGGCCCGCCGCGCTGGCGGTTCCGCCCGACGATGGCGCAACGCCTGATCGGCGGCGCAGGCGACATCGCCGTGCATGTCGTCGGCCGCGACGCGGAGACGATAAAGGAGGCGCCGTTACGGCGCAGCCGACCGACGCTACCGCCGATACGCGCCGTCCCGTTCGCCGGCACCACCGCGATGGTGGCGCTCGCGGTCGCATTCGGCGCCGGCCTTCGCACGTTCCTCGCTGCACCCTCGATCGCGCTGGTGTTCCTCACTGCCGTGCTGGCCTCGGCGGCGACCTGGGGATTGCTGCCGTCGCTCTACGCGTGCGTGCTGAGTGTGCTGGCCTATAACTTCTTCTTCCTGCCCCCCCTCTACACCTTCACCATCGCCGACCCGGAAAACGTGGTGGCGCTGGTGTTCTTCCTGATCGCGGCCGTGGTCGCCGGCAACCTCGCCGCCTCGGTGCGCGCACAGGCGGTCGCGGCGCGAATGCGCGCGCGCACCACTGACGAACTCTATCAGTTCAGCCGCAAGCTTGCCGCCATCGCGAATCTCGACGATCTGCTCTGGGCCGCGTGCTATCAGGTGGCGGCGATGCTGAAGCTGCGCGCGGTGCTGCTGCTACCGGATGGCGAAAGCCTCACGGTGCGGGCCGGGTACCCTCCGGAGGACCGGCTGGACGAGGCGGACCTCGCGGCGGCGCGCTGGTCGTGGCAGCACGACCGCCCCGCCGGGCGCGATGCGGATACGTTGCCGGGTGCGCGACGCCTCTATCTTCCGCTGCGCACGGCGCGCGGCCCAGTTGCTGTGCTCGGGATCGAGCGCGACACGCCCGGCCCGCTGTTGACCCCGGAGCAGCGGCGGTTGCTGGACGCACTCGCCGATCAGACGGCGGTGTCGATCGAGCGCATCACGCTTGCCGATGACGTGGACCAAGCGCGGCTGGCGGCGGAGACGGAGCGGCTGCGCGGCGCGCTGCTGACTTCGATCTCGCACGACCTGCGCACGCCGCTCGCCGCAATTCTCGGTGCTGCCGGCAGTCTTGAGAGCTATCACGACCGGCTCGACGAGTCCGGCCGGCGGGAGCTGTTGCGGACCATCCAGGAGGAGGCGGAACTGCTCTCGCGCTTCGTCGCCAACCTGCTCGACATGACGCGGCTGGAGGCCGGCGCGCTGCGGCCGAAATGCGAACCTGCTGACCTCGGCGAAGTTGTGGGCAGCACGCTGGCGCGGGCAGCGAAAGTCCTCGCAGGACATCGCGTCGAGGTGGATCTGGCGCCCGACTTGCCGTTGCTGCCGCTGGACGTGGTGCTGTTCGAACAGGCGCTGTTCAACGTGCTCGACAACGCCGCCAAATATGCACCGCCGGGCACGCAGGTAACGCTGCGCGCATGGGCCGACCCGGCGCAGCAGGAGGTACGGTTGCAGGTGCTCGACGAGGGACCGGGGATAGCGCCATCGGCGCTGGCGAGCGTGTTTGAGAAATTCTACCGTGCGCCCGAGACCGACCGGCGCAAGGCCGGCACCGGGCTGGGACTGGCGATCGCGCGAGGGTTTGTGACCGCGATGGGCGGGCGGATCGAGGCGGCGAACCGCACCGACGCCCCGGGAGCGGCGTTCACCTTCGTGCTCAGAGCGGTGCCGCCATGACCGCCGCGCAACTCGTGCTCATCGTGGATGACGAGCCGGCGATCCGCCGTCTGTTGCGGACTAGCCTTCTCGCCCAGGGCTACCGCATCGCGGAGGCCGCGACCGGCGAGGCGGCTTTACAGGCGGTGGCGGCAGGCGGCATCGATGCCGTAGTGCTCGATCTCGGCCTGCCCGACCGCGACGGGCAGGAGGTGATCCGCGCGCTGCGCGCCAACTCCGCTGTGCCAATCGTGGTGCTGACGGCGCGCGAGGACGAACGTTCGAAAGTGGCAGCACTCGATCTCGGCGCCGACGACTATGTCACCAAGCCGTTCGGCATGGCCGAACTGATGGCACGGCTGCGCACTGCGCTGCGCCACCGGTTGCAGCAGGAGGGTGCGGCACCGGTGTTCCGCAGCGGCGGGCTAAGCGTCGATCTGCTGCGGCGCGTCGTCACGCGCGACGGACAGCCCATACATCTGTCGCCGCGCGAATTCGACATCCTCGCGCTGCTGGTGAAACACGCCGGGCGCGTGCTGACGCACCGTCAGCTCCTTGGGCAGCTCTGGGGGGTGGGCGGTGACGTGCAGCAGTTGCGCGTGTATGTGCGCCAGGTGCGCCAGAAGATCGAACCCGACCCCGAACGCCCCCGCCATATTCTGACCGAGACCGGCGTCGGCTATCGCCTTGCGGTGGATGAATGACGCTCGCCGCCCTGCTTCCGCCCGCGCATGTGTTCCTCGGCGTGCGCGCCGCCGACAAGCCGCGCCTGCTGCAGGAACTGGCCCGCCGCGCCGGCACCGCCCTGAACCTGCCACCCGGCGAGATCGCGGCGGCGTTGACGGCGCGGGAGGCGCTGGGGTCCACCGGCGTCGGCGCCGGCATCGCCGTGCCGCACGCGCAACTGCCGCGGCTTGCCGCCACGGCAGCGTTCCTGGCGCGGCTGGAGCGGCCGGTCGACTACGACGCGGTCGATGGCCGGCCGGTCGATCTGGCATTCGTGCTGCTCGGTCCGCCAGCCGCGCGTGCCGAGCACCTTGCGGCGCTCGCCGCCGGCACACGTCGCCTGCGCGACCCAGCCACGGCCGCCGCGCTGCGACAGGCGCCGACCGCCGCGGCCCTGCGCGATCGGTTCCTTGCCGAGTTGGATATTTCTTAAGGAATTCTGCTTTATTATTCGTCGCCGTTGGATGCCGGGGCGAGCGTTTTCACCAGGTCGAGCACCCGCCGGCGGACCTGCTTGTCGGTGATACGGGAAAAGGCGTGCGCCAGTTCCTGCGCCTCGCGCTGGGTCTCGGACATTTCGCCGAACGGCTCCTGACCGGCCTCGGCCCAGCCAAGCGACGGGCGGGTGCGCGGCACGTCGCCGTCGCCGCGAGCGTAGAAGAAGTCCAGCGGAACGCCGAGCACACGTGCCAATTCGTACAGCCGCGACGCGCCCATGCGGTTCACGCCACGTTCGTATTTCTGAATCTGCTGAAACGACACTCCGACACTCTCCGCGAGATGCTCCTGCGACATGCCCAACCGCATCCGCCGTTCGCGCAACCGCGCTCCGACATGCACGTCCCTCGCATCTGGGCGCGGCCGGCCGATACTGCCCTCGGGGTTGTCGCTCATCAGATCCGTCACCGATTCGGCCGGACGCAACGCCCAGCGGTTGCGTAAGGGTTAATCCAATCGTCTCGGTTCGTCAACACTTTCTACGTTTGGCGGAAACCGTCTCAGCCCCTGGAACACGCCGGCGTACCCGTGACGCCAGCCCCACCGCCAGACTCACCGCGCCCAGCCCGGTCGGGATCCACAGGCCCAGGCGCGCGAACGGCGTCGGCGGCAAATGTCCGGGCAGCGCCGCCACTACCGTTCCGGTCCGGTCCAGGCCGAGCCGTGCCACTTCCCGCCCGTACGGGTCGAACACCGCCGAGATGCCGGTATTGGCGGCGCGCACCAGAGGCAGCCCCTCCTCCACCGCACGCAGCCGGGCCGCCGCGAGGTGCTGGCGAGGGCCGGCCGAATTGCCGAACCAGGCGTCATTGGTGACGTTGACCAGCCAGTCCGGCCGGTCGCCCCGCGCGTCCACCTGCCCGGGAAAGATCGCCTCGTAGCAGATCAGCGGCCCGACCGGCGGCAACCCGGGGATGTGCAGCGTCAGTGGCCCCGGACCCGCGACGAAGCCGCCGCCCGGCACCAGTTGTACCGCAAGCGGCACCCAGCCGGGCGAGAATTCGCCGAACGGGACGAGGTGCCATTTGTCGTAGATCCACTCCGGCATTCCCGGGCCGGTGATGGCGGCGAGGCTGTTGTAGGGATGCTCCATTGCGTCGAACCGCACCGTCCCCGCCAGCACCGGCACGCCACCCGCGGCCTCCGCCAGTGCCGCGCGGGCGCCGACATCGTTGGGCAGTGCGAAGGGACTGGCCGATTCCGGCCACACCACCACAGGCTTGTCGTTCGGGAAGCCGACGCCGGCGCGCGCAAGGCCTTCTCTGGTCAGCGTCAGGTAGCGGTCGAAGCTTGCGACCGCGTGGCGCATGTCGTGCTTCTCCGTCTCCGGAATGTCGCCCTGCGCGATCACCGCCACCACCCCCGGCGGGCGCGGCTGTGCCGCGGAGCTCCGCCACAGGCCGAACCCCGCCCAGGCCGCCAGCCCCAGGGCCCCCAGCGCCATCGCTCGCCGTCCCAGCACCGGCGTCGCCGCCAACAGCAGCGTCAGCAGCGTCAGCCCGGGCACGCCGATCCAGGCCGCCGGTTGCAGCATCACGGTGCCGAGCGCGCCGGGGATCGCCCAGTCCGCACCCCAGGGGTTCCAGGGGAAGCCGGTCCCCACGAACTGCCGTGCCAGGTCTGCCAGCACCCACGCGCCGGCCAGCGCCAGAACCCGCCGCCATCCGCGCGGCGCGAGCCAGGCCAGGGCCGTTGCCGCGGCGATGAAGGGGGCCAGCACCGCCGCCAGCGCCGGCACCGCCAGGGGCACCAGCCACCAGTAGCGCGCTGCCTCGATCAGGATCGCCTCGGTGACCCAGTAGAGGCCCAACAGGTGCAGCGCGAAGCCGAACCAGAAGCCCCGCCGCGCCGCGTCCCCGATGGTGGCCGCGCCATCGAGCAGCACGAGCAGACCCGGCACCGCGACCAGCAGCAGCGGCAGCAGGTGCAAGGGCGGCAGGGCCAGCGCGCTGACCGCGCCGAGCACGGCGGCGGCGAGGTCGGCGCGGACGCCGGTCAGGGCGCCGAGAGGAGGAAACGAGCGGATCGGCACCCGGCGGGCGCTACACGCGCCGCGCGCGCCGCGCAAGCGACCGGATCATGAAGCCCTTGTCACGACGCGCTCGGGCGGCACGGTACCGCCGGACAGCAGTGCCGCGATGCACTCGGCCGCAGCCCGGCCCATGTTCACCAGCGCGCCCGGCGTGCTGCCGGCGACATGCGGAGTCGCCAGCACGCGCGGATCGTCGCGCAGCGCATAACCCAGGGGCGGCGGCTCGGTAGCAAAGACATCAAGCGCGGCGCCCGCGATCTGCCCCGATTCGAGCGCGGCGAGCAGCGCCGACTCGTCGACGATGCCACCGCGAGCGGTATTCACGACGAATCCGCCGCTCGGCATCGCCGCGAGGACCACCGCCCCCACCAGACCGCGCGTGGCAACCGTCAGCGGGACATGGACCGACAGCACGTCGCTGTCGCGCGCCAGCGCCAGCACCGTCGCCGCACGCGCAATGCCGGGCAGGCCGTCCGGCGGCAGGGCCGGGTCGGCAGCGGCGACAGTCATTCCGAAGACGGCGGCGCGGCGCGCCACCTCCCGCCCGATTGAACCGCAGCCGACCAGACCCAGCCGCAACCCCGCCAGGTCCCGCGCGCCCTTTCCCGGATCGCGCCAGAGACCGGCCGCGATGCGCGTGCCGAGCGGCTTGATCTCCTTCACCAGAGAGAGAATCAGCGCCAGTGTGTGCTCGGCGACCGCCACGCTGTTGGCACCGGGCGTGTTCGTGACCATCACCCCGCGCGCGGCGGCAGCGGCGAGATCGACCTCATCGACGCCGACGCCGTGACGCGCGACGATGCGCAGCCGTGGCGACGCCGCGATTGCCTGCGCGTCCACCGGCCCCTGGCGTGCGAGGATCGCATCGGCCTGGACACGCGCGGCAAGCTCCGCCACCGCTGCGCCCGACGGGTACGGCGGCAGGTAGTGGAGTGCGCAGCCGACCCGCTCCAGCACCGCCACGGCTTCGGCGGCAAGCTGCGGCGAGGTCACAACGACGTTGAAGCGGTTCACAGAGGCCGCCCCGGAATCGCCTGCGCGCCGTAACGTGCATCCCACGCGTCCTGCACCGTCTGCAACACCCGCATCGCCGGCAGCACCGAGGGGCCGGAAGCGAGCGGCACGCGGCCGTGGCGCACGGCATCGAGGAAGTCGGCGATGATGTGGGTGGCGTTCTCCTGCTCGCTCTCCATCGCCACCGTGCCGGAGGCGGTGCGCAGCGTTCCGGCCAGGATGTCGAAGAAATACGTGTCGCGGTCGGTGACGATCAGCTTGTCGTAGAAACGGTACGCGGCGTGGTAAGAACCATGGACCAGCAGCGTCTGGTCGGCGGCGGACTCGGCGAGCACGACGCATTCCATCGGGATGCCGGTGGTCGGATGCAGCCGGCCGAGATGGCCCTGCACGCGCTCGACCGGCGCGAAGTCGAACAGGTACATGCCGAGATCCACGAAGTGGCAGAAATGGTGCCACAGGATATTGTCGGTCCAGCTTCGCCGGTAACCGGTGGCGCCGATATTGACGAGCCGCTTGATGAAGAAGCGGCCTGCGATGTGGCGGATATGCTCCTCCCCCTCGGCGATGCGCCGGAGAAGCGCCACGCGCTCACGCCGGAAGCGCATCGGGTGGCTGAGGCCGTAGATCCGGCCGCTGCGCTCGCCGGCAGCCACCACGCGCTCGGCGCCGGCGAGGCTCATGGCGATCGGGATTTCGATCAGCGTGTGCTTTCCCGCCTCCAGGCAGGCGATCGCCTGTTCCTCGTGCTGGTCGCTCGGGGTGGCGAGGATGACCGCATCGATCGCCGGGTCCGCCAGCGCCTCGGCCAGCGAGAGCGTCCAGCGCCGGTAGCCGTAGCGCGCGGCGAACTCCGCGGCAGCGTCGCCGCGGCGCCCGACAAGAGTATGCAGCACAGCGCCGTGACGCAGAAGCGCCTCGGAATGCCAGACGCCCATCATGCCGTAGCCGACCATGCAGATGTTCATGTGCCCACCCTCGCGTTGGCGGCGCGATGGTGAGCACGGAATCGCGAGCCGGGCAATCGCGTCACCGCGCCGGCACCGCCACCCCCGCGACCTGTCCCTACATGCAGGATCATGACGTCAGCGACACCAAGCACGCTTCCCGGTCGCGGGACACCGCGCGGGCTATTTGTGCTCCATGTCCGCCAGGCTTTTTGGCCAGGACACGAACAGACCGATATCGCCGGGCATTCCACCAGGGAAATTGATGACGCGCGCGCTGAAACCGAACCCGTTGGGCTTGAGGTTCTTCTCCCAGTACTCGTAGACCACGCGCACGCCCCTTGGCAACGTGGCGAGCCACTCCGGCTCCCGCGGCGCCCCGGCCTCTTCCGCTTTTCCCCTGTTGATCGGCGGCACATCGGCGTTGTTCACGGCGCGACCATTGTCGGTGCAGAAGCTGCTCGGGAACGAGCTGATCATCAGCTCGGTCTCGCCGCGTTCGAAGGCACTCGTGACCCGTCCGGCGAACGCCGCGATGCGTTCGTCGGTAAGCTCGAATTCGTCGAGACGCTTCCTGAAGGCTGCCAGTTCCTCCTGCTGCTTCTGTCTCAGCAGCTCGTCCGCCTCACGTTCGCGACGCCGCTTCTCATCACGCTCCGCGAACAGCGCATGAACCGACAGGGCGGGCGCAGCGCTGCTGCTCATGGCGAGCTCCTCTTGATCTCGACGACGAAGTTCCGCGGACTCCAGCGAACCCGGCGAGAAGATACCTTGATCTGCGTCAAGACTGCGACGCATGAGGGGGCGTAACTTCGTTGCGTCCCTCACGTTTGTACGGTGCGTGATATCACGGGAACTTGCAACGATGGGCAGAGCGTTACGGACATTCACGTTGGCCGCATGGCTCCTGCCGACCTTCTCGTTCCCACTTGGCGCGCCGGTGCTCGCCTTCGCATCGGACACTGCGCGCGCCGACGGCGCCAACACCCCGGTCGCCCAGCCGGTGGACTGGGAGATGATGTTCGCGCTGCTCTTCCTGATGCTGGGACCCGTCAAGATTCTGGGGCCATTCGTGGCGATGACCCAGCATGCGGACGCACGCTTCCGGCGCCGGCTGGCCACCCGGGCCTTCTTGTTCTCGGTGGCGGCGGTCGCGATCGCAGGTGGACTTGGGCGACGGATGCTCGCCAGCTTTGCGATCCCGCTTCAGGTTCTGGTGCTCACCGGCGGTCTGATCCTGTTTCTCGTCGCGCTGCAGCAAGTACTCAGCCAGTACAGCGGGACACGCCCGCCTGACCGGACCGAGCCGCCGACGCTCACCCTCGCCTTCAACCCGCTCGCCTTTCCAACGATCGTCACCCCCTATGGCATCGCGGCCGTCATCATCTTCATGGCACTGGCACCCGACATCACGAGCACGGGCATGATCTCCGGCCTCGTGCTGCTCGTGCTCGCGCTCGACTGGCTGACCATGCTGATCGCCCACTCCGTCGTGCGCTGGCTGGGCGGCGTGCTCCAGCTTTTCGGCGTCGTGTTGAGCGTGACGCAAGTCGCGCTTGGACTGCACATCATTCTCCGCAGCCTGGGGCGCCTCGGTGTCCTTCCCTCATGACCGCCCACAGGCCGCAATCGCGACCGCGCGACCCACATGGGTCGTTCCTTGCGCCCCCAGGCGGCACGTTGAACCGGCGTGATGTTGACCCATGTCAAACCCAGGGCTGAAGGGTGCGTTAGGTTTCGGACGTCCGGGGCTGCCGGGCGCGGGAGACGCAACGATGCTGGACCAGACCGCGGTGACCGCAGGCGATCTGATGACACGCGACGTTGTCGCGGTGCATCCCGAAACAACGCTGCTCCAGGCCGTGAAGCTGATGGTGCAGCACCGGATAAGCGGCATTCCGGTGGTCGACGATGACGGCCATGTCGTCGGAATGATGACCGAAGGAGACCTCGTCCGCTGGCACGAGGGATACACCGAGAAACAGTCACGCTGGCTCGAGATGCTGGCCGAGGGCGAGCAGCTTGGCCCGAGCTTCGTTCAGGCCATCCATGCCGAGCGCCACAAGGTCAAGGCCGCCATGACCGCGAACGTGGCGACCGTGACCGAAGCCACGCCGGCGCGCGAAATCGCGAGCCTGATGCATAACCGCAACATCAAGCGAGTCCCGGTGCTGCGCGACGGCAAGCTGGTCGGCATCGTGGCACGATCGGACCTCGTGCGCGCTCTCGCGGAAAAGTTGACTGCGGCGCTCGCCGAATCGGAGCCGGCACAGGTGAGCATCAACGAGGCACTGCGCCATGGCCGTGAGGAGACACTGTCCCCTGCGACCGGCGCCCGAAAGCCCGCTGCGACGAAGGCACCGGATAACGGCTAGAGCGTTGAGCCCGGCTGCCGGGGTTGGAAACGTCGAGGCGGCCGGTCATCCCGGGACAACATTTGCGCGGTCGTCAGATCGCGAAGCAGAGTCTGCGGTTCTCCGTCGTGACTGTCCGCGCCCCTGTCTGTCCTCCTCCAGTGCCGCCACCTGATCACGATTGTCGAAGGCAGAGCGCCCAATCCCGGCGTTGAGGTGTTTCAGATACTATCGCGCCGCTTTCCGGCGCCGCAGGCGCCGTAGCAGATCCTCGAAATGATCGAGCGCCTGCACGGCCGCGGTCGCTTCTTCAACGGCGGGCGAGAATCCGCGGGTCGCGACGATGGCGAGCCTGCGGATCTCCCAATTCGGATCCTGCTCGAAAGTACGTGTCACGCCGACGAGCACAGTAGCCGTGAGCGCCGGCTCCGGAGCGATCCGGAATCCTCCATCAGCCCCCAACAACACCGACGCGTCGACCAGCGCTTCCCCGACGTCGCAATCCGTCGCGATCACGCCGCGCACGCTGGCCACAAGCCGCACCCTGCCGACCACGCCCAACCGGGCGACGGCTTTCGGCTCGCCCACGTAGATGACTGCCTGCTTGACGGGGACGAGAACTGAGAGCTTTGGAACAGCGTCTCCCGCATCGCCGCGCCGTCTCCTGACCATCGAAGGCTGTGCGGGGTGACACAGGCGTCCCCGCCCAATCCACGCGCGCAATGCCTGCCTGATCATGATCGCGCAGCATTGACACCCGTCAAACCAACTCTGAGTTAGGTATCAAGCGCGCCAACCGGTTTTCCCCAACCTGCGTTCAGAAGGCCCCCACCGTGAGCGTACGCGCTGTCACCAAAGAACCCGCTAGCCATGAAGCCAAGCCCCGTGTCACCAAGCCCCATGAGGGGTATCTTTCGGCTGACGATCGCCGCGCCGCGGGCAAGGCCCTGCGCAACACCGTTCCGCGGGCGGCGCACGGCGAGTGGAAACCTGCAACCAATCGCCGCGATCCCATAGACCTTTTGGAAGCCTCTAACGAAGGCCGGATGCCTGATCTGATTCCGATACGCTTCGGACGCATGGCGCAATCCCCGTTCGCATTCTACCGTGGTGCCGCCGCGGTGATGGCAGCCGATCTGGCGGCCACTCCTGCCTCGGGGCTGCTCGTGCAGGCTTGCGGTGATGCGCATCTGATGAACTTCGGGGGCTTTGCGACGCCGGAGCGCAACATCATTTTCGATATCAACGATTTCGATGAAACGCTCCCGGCCCCGTGGGAATGGGACATCAAACGTCTCGCGGCCAGTCTGGTCATCGCGGCGCGTCACCTCCGCCTCGCCGACAGCGACGCTGCAAAGGCGGTGACCGATACCGTATGCTCGTATCGTGAGCATATGATCGATTACGCAGCGATGCGGGCGCTGGATGTCTGGTACGATCGCATCGATGTCAGCCAGGTGGTGCAGGCGACACCCACCGAGGAACTCGGCAAGCGCGTGGAAAGGAGGGTCGCGCAGGCGCGGCAAAAGAGCACGCCCGAATTGCTGTTTCCGAAACTCGTTGAGCACCACGGCGCCACGCCCCGGATCAAGGATGAGCCGCCGCTGATCTTCCATCCCACGGCCGAACAGGCGCCCGGCGTGAATTCCGGCTTCAGCGAAGCGATCGGGCTCTACCGCGACTCGCTCCCCGAGCACATCCGCGTTCTGTTCGAGCGATTCTACTTCCGCGACCTTGCGGTCAAGGTGGTCGGTGTAGGTAGTGTCGGGACCATGTGCGCCGTTGGGCTCTTCAT
The DNA here is from genome assembly GCA_021818505.1 of Pseudomonadota bacterium. GTDB lineage: Bacteria > Pseudomonadota > Alphaproteobacteria > Acetobacterales > Acetobacteraceae > JAFKFJ01. The sequence continues at coordinate 19,022 of JAKADX010000036.1, read as the reverse complement.
GGCCGCGGACGATGATCCCATTTTCCTCCAGGTAAAGGAGGCAAATCCATCGGTCCTGGAACCCTACGCCGGGAAAAGCCGGCACCAAAACCACGGCGAGCGTGTCGTCGCCGGCCAGCGACTCATGCAGTCGTCGAGCGACATCTTCCTTGGCTGGACGCGGGGACTAAACGGGCGCGACTATTATATACGCCAACTGCGCGATGCGAAGATTTCGGCCATCATCGAAGACTGGGATATCACCACCCTTCGCGCCTACGGCCGGCTCTGCGCATGGTCGTTGGCGCGTGCGCACGCACGTTCGGGGGATGCGGCAAGGATCGCCGGCTATATGGGGTCGAATACGACCTTTGACGACGCGCTCTGCGAATTCGCCACGGAATACGCCGATCAGAACCAGCGCGACCACAGGGCGTTCATCAAGGCAGTGCGTGAAGGAAGGATACCCGTCACAGTGGAGACGTGAGCGTGGCAGGCCGGCGCAGGATCGCCCGCTTGCTGCGTCGGCGACTCAGTTCACTGGCAAAGTGAGCATCGGTGCCTGCTGCGGAACACCCGCCTCCGCCAGCGAAAAGAACACCAGCAGGAACGTGAACCTTCCCTTTGACGAATAGTCGCGGTCGTCGATCCAGAACCACGTGCCGTGGTAGCGGACGGCTACGAAGGCGCTGGACGGCTGTGACGCGCCGGAATGGATGTTGATGAGCGGCCGGTCTTCCGTGGCCGGGGCGTTGGCGCTCCAGGACGATGGCGCCGCCCGGCCGGAATCGATGTCCAGCTTCGGAACGTCGATGCCGGCACCGATCTCCTGCAGAGTCTCCAGCATCGATCGCGTTAGCAATGCCAACTCATGCTCGTCACGCGCCACGGCGCCCGATGCGATCCGCAGGCCCCCGTCCCTGTCAGGCCGCAGCTTCAAGGTGGTCATGACGTAGCGCACATCGCGCTCGATGGCGGCGGAATGCGGCGCCGTTATGATCACTGCACCCGACTCGTCAGGGTGACCTTTATCGAGTCGCAGGCTGACTGCACCCGACAGCTGTATGCGACGCAATGCGACAATCAGGGGGAAGAACTCCGGATCGGGCGGCCGCGCCCGCGCACCGACAGCGGATCGGCCGTGAATGCCATTGATCGCCCGCGTCGTGAGCATGAGGATCTGGTCAGCCGGATAACCCGCCTGAATCAGTTCAAACACGGCAACCGGCGGGATCGGCTTGAGCAGATTTCGCGCGAACTTGGCACCCGAGAGCGGCGTGTAGGAGATCGTTGGGCGGTCAATATAGGTGCCGTTGGCGCTGAGCGTCGCCGCGCTCCAGGGAACGGTCTGAGTCAGGTTCGAGCTGATTGCTCCCCCTGCCACGACCTGCCCGCCCAGTCCGTAGCTGCCGATGACCGAGGAGACGTCGAGAAACGTCGGCGCATCCGCATAGCGAAGGCGCACGATGTTGAGCAGCGTTTGCTCCTTCCAGGACTCGGCGACCGCTGTCGAGTAATCCACACGATCACGCGCGAGAGTGATCGGACCGATGGACGCGCAACTCGCGAGCGAGAGAGCCGCCGCGAGCACACCGACACGATACGGGCTGCGCACTGCCACGTTGACCTCCGCCGGCGTTCCCGCAACACCCTCATACCGGCGACGGGAACTGTCGGACAGCATAATGCCACCCCCGCGTGAGTGAAACGTCGGCGGCAACCACTCTCAATCAATACGACACTATCTCGCGACACGATCAGGACAACACGGGCAGCCCGTGCGCGGTTGCTTCGAAGTCACCGCCTGGGGCCGGCCAGCGGTGCCCGTCTGTCACGCTCGTTGGCGCCCTGGAGTGCGCCACGGCTCGTGACTGCATTGACGCACCTCAATGATCCGGCACGCAGTTCCGATGCACTCTGCGCCACAGCCCGACAGGCCTCTTGAGGACTCCATGGAAAGTCGCGCCCATTCCCTCGACCCTTTCCCCACGGTCTGGGATCCCAATTCGCATGTCGGCGAAATGCTCCGGGGCAAACGTGGCCTCGTCGTGGGCGTCGCCAATGAGCACAGCATCGCGTTCGGCTGCGCCGGCAAGCTGCGGGCCTTCGGCGCCGAGCTTGCGGTCACCTACCTGAACGCCAAGGCCGAACCCTTCGTGCGTCCACTTGCGGAGAGCATCCAGGCATCTCTGATACTTCCACTCGATGTCGAGCAGCCCGGACAATTGGACGCCGTGTTCGATCGCATTGCGCAGACATGGGGTCAGCTCGACTTCGTGATCCACTCCATCGCGTTCGCGCCGCGCCAGGATCTGCACGGCCGCGTCGTGGATTGCTCGCGGGAGGGATTCCTGCGCGCCATGGACATCTCCTGCTACTCATTCATCGAGATGGCGCGCCGTGCCGAGCCGCTGATGAGCGGCGGCGGAGCGCTCGTCACGATGAGCTACTATGGCGCCGACAAGGTGATCGGCAATTACAACCTCATGGGGCCGGTGAAGGCCGCGCTGGAAGCGACGTCGCGCTACCTCGCAAACGAACTCGGTTCCAAGCGGATCCGCGTCTTCGCCGTCTCACCAGGTCCGTTGAAGACGCGCGCCGCCAGCGGTATCGCGCAGTTCGACGAATTGATCGAGGACGCAGCACGCCGCGCCCCCGCGCAACGCTTGGTGGATATCGCGGAGGTCGGTCGCGTCGTCGCCTTCCTGGTCAGCGAGGCTGCATCGGGCATGACCGGGCAGACCATCTTCATCGATGCCGGACTGCACATCGTCGGTTGATCCGCGCGCGCTAGTCCGTCCGATCCACGAATGCGGCGGAGTGGCGCGCGATCATCGCTTCCTCGTTCGTCGGGATCACGAAGACCCGCACCCGCGACCGATGGGAAGAAATAACGGCGTGACCATCGCCGATCGCCGCCCGATTGGCGTCACGGTCCAGATCGATGCCGATCCACTCCATGGCGTCCAGCGTACGCTCACGCACGCGCCACGAATGCTCGCCGATTCCGCCGCAGAACACCATCGCGTCGAGGCCGCCAAGCACCGCGGCCAGTCCGCCCAGTTCACGGCGAACGCGGAATACAAAATAATCGATTGCCTGAGCGGCCTCCGGCCGGTCGGACTCCTCCAACTCCCGCATGTCCGCCGATATCCCTGATAGTCCCTTCAGCCCGGACTCTTTGTAGAGGAGGTCGGAGATCTGATCCGCCGTCATGCGCTTTTCCTGCATGAGGTACAGGATGACCCCGGGGTCAAGCTGACCGGTGCGCGTTCCCATCGGCAGTCCGTCGAGGGCGGTGAAGCCCATGGAGCTGGCGACTGACTGCCCGTCGCGTATTGCGCACATCGAAGCGCCATTGCCGAGATGTGCTACCACGACACGGCCTGCGGCATGCTGCGGCGCGATCTCGCGCAGACGCCGCGTGATGTATTCGTAGGAAAGACCGTGGAACCCGTAGCGCCGCACGCCTTCGTCGTAAAAGCGGCGCGGCAGCGCGAACGTGTCGTTCACAAACGGATGGGCACGATGGAACGCGGTGTCGAAACACGCGACTTGGGGGACGCCGGGCCATGCAGCCTGCGCCGCCTCGATCCCGGCGATGTTGTGGGGTTGGTGCAGCGGCGCGAGCGGCACCAAACCGCGCAGATCGGTCAGCACCACCTCGTCGATGCGTAGCGGTCTGTTGTAGTGAACACCCCCGTGCACCACCCGGTGACCCACCGCCAGCACATCGGCTTCGGGAAACGCATTCTGGCGCCGCCGCAGCACCCGGTTCAGTGCATCGGCGTGAAAGGGCGTAGCGTCGCCCGTCCAGTCCTCCTCGTGGAGGGTGCGCCCCTGAGGGTCTCGTACGCGCATCCGCCGCCCCTCGGGAACCATTTCCGCAAGACCGGACACAAGCAGGTGGGGCGTGTGATCGCGAAGCTCAAAAAGAGCGAACTTGATGGAGGACGATCCCGCGTTGAGCGTGACGACGACGCGCATCATGGCGTTCGGTCCCCGCGCGGCGGCACCGCACTTGCGCCTGTCGCCTGCCAATGTGCATACAAGACCGCAACCGCGCAGGAGAATAGGCGAGAGGTTTCGTCGTCGGCGCGGCTCGTCAGCATCACCGGCACTTTGGCCCCGATCACGAGGCCCGCTCCTTCTGCCTGGGAGGTGTAGGTGAGCTGCTTCGCAAGAATGTTGCCGGCTTCGAGGTTCGGAACCACCAGGATGTCGGACCGACCGGCGACAAGTGAGTCGAGGCCCTTTGTGCGCGCGGCGGTGAGGCTGATGGCGTTGTCCATGGCGAGCGGACCATCGACGAGGCCGCCGCGGATCTGCCCGCGCTCTGCCATTTTTGACAGCGCGGCTGCGTCGAGCGTTGAGGGAATATCCGGGCTCACGGTCTCCACGGCGGACAGAATTCCCACCCGCGGCTGCGCGATGCCCAGCGCCTGCGCGAGGTCGATCGCGTTCTGGACAATGTCGACCTTCTCCTTTAGCACGGGCGCAATATTGATCGCGGCATCGGTGACGAGCACCAGTTCCGGCAGCGTCGGCGCGTCCATCACGAAAACATGGCTGATTCGCCGCGGGCCGCGCAGGCCCCCTTGTGACTTCACGACGTGACGCAGCAGCGTGTCGGTGTGCAAGTGACCTTTCATGATCGCGGCGACGCGGCCAGCATGCACCATTTCCACCGCACGCGCAGCGTCCGCATCGTCGCTGACGGCGTGCTCGATCACTGCTCCGTCCAGCGACAAATCGAGCTCCCGCGCGACAGCACGAATCCTGCTTTCATCACCGATCAGCACCGGCGCGATCAGATGCGTCCTCATGCCGGCTAATGCGCCGGCGAGCGCGTTTTCCTCTTCCGGCGCAACCACGGCCGTGGACAGCGGCGGCAGCCGCTCGGCCGCGGCGAGCAGTCGCTCAAGATGCTTGTGGCGCGCGACCAGCACCTCAGGCAGCACGCTTTCGGGCAGCGCAATCCGGGTCGGCGGCGCAAGCACCTCTGCCTCGCCCTCCACGAGCACGGTCGCACCGCGCAGCAGAAGCGTGCGCAACACCACCGTCCGCGGCGGTCGCTTTTCCGTCACCGTAACGCGAACAGTCAATGTATCGCCGACATGGGCACGCTCACCGAACCGTAGCGTCTGCGCGAGATAGAGCGTGCCAGGGCCGGGCAGCAGGTTGCCAAGGACAGCGGAGAACAGGGAACCTAGCCACATGGACGGTGCCGGGTGGCCGGCCTGCTCATCCAACGTACCGGGCGAACCCGGCAGGTTCATCGGGTTGAGGTTGCCGCTGACGTGGGCGAAGAGAATCAGGTCGTCCGGCGTCACGACGCGTGTCATCGACACTTCGGCGCCGACCGTCAGATCCTCGAACATCCGTCCGGTGCGCATCGTCTGGCTCCTTCCCTTGTGCCAGGCTCGTACGTCCCCGTCACGCGTGCATGGCTTCGCCGCTTGCCGGCTTCTCCGCCTTGACGCCGAACAGGTTGTCCACCCGTGCCAGGCGACGCCTGCCTTCCTCCGGCATCGCCCCGCGCGCGCCGACGACGCGGTGCAGTTGCTCCAGCGCCGCCCGCCGTTCCGCGGTTTCGCGGGGGAGCATTCCCGGAATTGCCCTGATCGCCCGCTCCTGGTCAAGGCGAAGCAGGAGGAACTGGTCCCGCAGCAGGTCCTTGAGGTGCATCCATGGCAGTCGCGCCTCCGTGGGTTTCTCGGCCCGCATCGCCCTGAACATCGCGAACCCCCGTTCGTCCACGCTGCCGTATGGCTCCGGGACGTAGATGAGCGCGCGCGCCAGCGCTTCGGCAAGTCCTCCGACTTCGAACCGCTTCGTGAGTTCCGAGCGCAGTCGTGCGTCCGCGGCCTCTCGGGCGAGATCGCGCTCGATGCGCTGGTGCGTCTGTCCGGACGGCAGGCCGAGGCCGACCATCGCCTGCACGAGCGGCGATCCATAGGCGTTCAAAAACATCGACTCGGTCAGGCTGTCGCGCATCTGCCCCCACATGTCCCACGAAGAGGCGATCCAAGACGACAGCGAACGCTCCATTGCCAGGAACGGATTGTCGGCATCGACAGGCTGACGTGCGTTTCGAACGGCCTGGGCAAGTTCCTTGATCTGTGCCATCAGCGGATTCTGGTCGGAAAACATGGCAAACCGTACCAGGTTCGGATGCATCTGGCGCATCGCTCGCGCCGACTGTTCCGTAGCCGACGCCTGAACAAGCGGCGCGAACAGCGTGCGGTACAGGGAATGGTTGACCTCCGAAACCCGCGCCGCGGTGGCAAAGCACCGCTCGTCCTCCTCGCTGTTGCCCCCGAGCGCGCGGATGTCGTTCAGCGTGCGCGGCTCCAGCGTCATCAGGTACTGGCCCTGCACGAGTTCCCTGTGCGCGACACCCTCGTCCGCCTGCGTGAGCACCGCTTCGTAGAGCCCCGGCGGCAGCAGGTCGATCATCTCCATGGATGCGGCAAACTCATTGTGCTCCTTGGAGGCGACCTTGCCGGAGACGAAGATGCCAAGATGGCCTATGCTCTGATGCAACGTATAGACGATCGTTTGCCCGTTCGCCGCTATCTCGGCTTCGCTGTCATAGAGGTCGGTGATCCAGCCCAGCGCCTGCTGTGGTGGCGTGATGTTGTCGCCCCAGGAACAAAACACGATGATCGACGACTTGATATTTCGCAGATCGATGCGCAGACCATCGGAGGTACGCAGCTCGCCTGTCGCCAGCTTGTTGCCAACGAACAGGTTGTCGGCGATCCACTGCATCTCCTCGGCGTTCAGCAGGACGGGGCTGCCCCACCAGGTTTCGAAATCAAGGAAGCGCGACGCTTCCGTGTCAACCTTGGAATAGACGTTGTATGCGTTCGTCCAGTATGTGTTGGCCGGGTTGAGCGATTCGAAATTGGCGACAAGGTGCGCGCCGTCGAAGATGCCGTGACCGAGATCGCCCGAAAGCGCCGTCAACCATGTGCCGCCGAGCGTTCTCCCAAGATAACGCAAGGGATTTTTGCCTCGGACGCCAGCCCAGTACGACAAGGGCGTTCCCGCCAGCATGATCGCGCCAGGCAAATCAGGGTTGGTTGCGGCCATCATCATGATCTGCCAACCCGCCTGGCAGTTGGCGATGATCACCGGCTTTCCCTCCGCCTTTGGGTGCCGCTGTGCAACTTCGGCAACGAAAGCTGCCTCAGCCCGGCACACGTCCTCCACCGTCTGTCCGGGAACCGGGTCAGGCAGGAAGCCGATGAAATAGCAAGGGTGCCCGGCCGCGAGCGCAACGCCGATCTCGCTGTCCGCTTTCATCCCGCCGATGCCCGGACCGTGTCCGGCGCGGGGATCAACGATGATGAAGGGTGGCTTCAACGGGTCTAACCGGGTGCCCTCCGGCGGTACGACGCGAACCAGCCCATAGTTCACCGGTCGCGGCAGCGTCCGGCCGTCAAGCACAAGTTCCACCGCGAAGCCGAGCACGTTTGGCGCCTTGCTGGCATTGTGCTCGAAATACTGATTGCCGCGTTCGCGCAGCACGTCCAGAACGAGGATCGTGCGCTGCCATGCATCCATCCAATATCGCTGGATAGGTGAGAGGTTGCTCCAGATCGCCATGGCCTGCTGGACTTCGGACATTGATGCGCTCCGATTTGCGGTCCACCGCGATGGCCGCCGGCGACGAGCAGCCCGGCGGCACGAATCGGCGCCAAACCGCCGATGAGTAAGCGCGGATCGTTGAGTATTTTGCAATAATGGAGGGTCGCCTCGGCCGTCGCCTTGATTCAAATCAAGGCTTGGCACGCCACCATTCGATGCCGCTTCTTGTCCCCCTCAGCGTTCGTCGACCCCATTCATGTGATATTGTGTGCGATGCAGGCATGCGTCCACCGGTTGATTTCATCTGTCACAGGAATGTTATTGGGTTGCGACCGCCACGCTGACTTGGTTCTGGGGACTGCCTCTGGTTCCTCGACCCGCGCGCGCCGCTTCACCTTTCCGCCGATGCGCTCATGAATGCAGGTCGCGTTCCGGCTCGGGAGTTGGCACGACGCGCGTCTTCTCCGCACGCGTGTTCGCCCCCGCGGGCCGTTCGGCCGGCGGTCGCTTTCGCAGGCCTGGGCGCAGCATCTCTCTCGCCCACTGGAAGATCACGTACAGCGCCGGTATCGCGAAGATGCCGATGATGGACGCAGCCAGCATGCCGCCGAACACCGGCGTTCCCACGTCGCGCCGCGCCAGTTCGGCCGCTCCCTTGGCGACGACGAGCGGGTACAGGCCGAGGATGAAGGCCAAAGACGTCATCATCACCGGGCGGAAGCGCAGCCGCGCCCCCTCGGTGGCCGCCGCCAGCAACGGCACGCCGTGCTCTCGCTGCTCCTTGGCGAACTCCACAATCAGGATGCCATTCTTGGCTGCCAACGCAATGAGCACGACCAGACCGATCTGCGCATACAGGTCGAGCGTCAGATGTGCCAATACGATGGCCGCAAACGCACCGACCACGCCTACCGTCACCGACAGCAGCACCGGGACCGGGATCGTCCAGCTCTCGTACAAGCCCACCAGGAACAGATAGGCGAACAGCACCGCCGCTGCCAGGATCGGGCCGGTTGTCCCCTCCGCACGCTTCTCCTGGAAGGAGATGTCGGTCCAATCGCCACGATAGCCCGGCGGCAGGGTGCGGGCGGCGACCGTCTGCATTGCCGCAAGTGCCTGGCCCGACGACACGCCCGGCGCCGGGCTGCCCTGGACAGTGACAGCGAGGCGATTGTTGTACCGGATCAATGCCTGAGGTCCCAGAACCAGCCGCCGCTGGACGAGACTGCGCAGCGGGATCATCTCGCCGTTGGCACTGCGGACATGCAGCATGTCGATATCGTTGACGCTGGCACGATCGGCCGCCTCTGCCTGCACCTGCACCTGCCAGGTGCGTCCGAACAGGTTGAAGTCGTTGACGTAGGAGCTGCCGAGCATCGCCTGCAGCGTCTGGAAAATATCGCTGAGCTTGACGCCCAGCACCTGCGCCTTGTCCCGGTCGATATCGAGATAGACGGACGGCGTGTCGGCGGCAAAGGTGCTGAACACGCGGCTGAGGCTTGGATCCTGGTTGGCCGCCACCAGCAGCCCGCGCAGCACCTGGGCCATTGCTTTCGGATCGCCGCCGCTCACCGCCTGCAACACGTAACTGAACCCGCCGCCGGTGCCCAAGCCGATGATCGGCGGCGGCGCAATCGGCACCGCCGTGCCGCCGCGCAGCATGCGCAACTCGCGCGCGAGACGGGCCATGACCGCCGGCGCGCCACGCGTCGGGTCCAGGCGCTCCTCGAACGGCTTGAGCGTCACGATCAGGAATGCCGCGTTGGGTTGGGAATAGTTGTCGATGAAGTTGAGACCGACCGTGGCGGAATAGTCGGCGACGGTTTCCTCCTTGCTCAGCAGGGATTCGATCTGCTGCACGAACGCCGTCGTGCGTCCCACCGACGCTCCCTCGGGCAGCTGCACCACCACGAAGAACGCTCCCTGGTCGTCCTCGGGCAGAAAGCCGGTGGGCGTGATCTGGCCCAGCTTCCAGACGCCGAAGGCCGAAGCCGCGACGATCACGAGACCGATGACCGCAATGCGGACCAGTCGCGCGACCGCCGCTCCGTAGGCGTCGCGGACCCAGTCGATCCCGCGCATCAGCCAGCCGATCGGGCCACGCCGCGGCCCGTGATGCGGCCGCAGCAGGATCGCGCAGAGGGCGGGCGAAAGCGTGAGCGCGTTGATCGCCGACAGCAGCATCGCCACCGAGACCGTGACGGCGAACTGCCGGAACAGTTCGCCCGAGATTCCCGGAATGAACGCAACCGGCACGAACACCGAGAGCAGCACGAGGGTGATCGCCACGATAGGCGCCGTGATCTGCGCCATCGCTCGCTTGGTCGCCTCCGCCGGCGAGAGTTCTGGGTGCGCCTCCATCACCGCTTCGACGTTCTCGACCACCACGATCGCGTCGTCCACGACGATGCCGATGGCCAGCACAACCGCAAGCAGCGACACGGTATTCGCTGAATAGCCGACCGCGTTGAGCACGATGAACGCGCCGATCAGGCTCACCGGCACGGCAACAGTGGGAATCAGCGTCGCGCGCAGATTGCCGAGGAACAGAAAGACCACCAGCACGACGAGGACAAAGGCCTCGACGAGCGTCTTCTGCACCTCGTGGATCGTCGCCGTGACGAATCTAGTTGGGTCGTACACCACCTTCCATTCCAGGTCGTTCGGGAAGTCATGCGCGCGCTCGGCGAGCAGGCTCTTCACCGCCGACAGCGTCGCCAGGGCGTTAGCTCCGGGCGCCTGGTAGAGCGCCAGCAGCGCCGCTGGGCGCCCATTCAGCCGCGTGTCGCGGTCAAGGTTGGCAGCTCCCAACTCCACCCGCGCCACGTCCCGCAGCCGCAGCACCGATCCGTCCGGATTGGTGCGGATGACAATGTCGTCGAATTCTTTGGGCGAAACCAGGCGGCCCTTTGTCTGGATGGTCAGTTGCAGTTGCTGGTCGTTGGAGATCGGCCGCGCGCCGATCCGCCCCACCGCCGCTTGGACGTTCTGCGACTGGATCGCCCCGACGATGTCTCCCGGTGTCAGCCCAAGCCCGGTCAGACGCTCGGTGCGCAGCCAGATGCGCATCGCATAGTCGGCTGGGCCGAACAGCGCAGCGTCGCCGACGCCGGGTGTGCTGCGGATCGAATCGAGCAGGTTGATGGTGACGTAATTGGAGATGAAGATCGGATCATAGCTGCCCTTGGGCGAGGTGACGGCGATCACCCCGAGCAGCGCGGAGGACTGCTTCTTTACCGTGATACCCTGCTGGCGGACCTCCTGCGGCAGTTTGGCGAGTGCGATCTGAACGCGGTTGTTGACGTTCACGGTGTTGATGTCAGGGTTCGTGCCCAGCTCGAACGACACCTTCAACGAATAGCTGCCGTCATTGCCGCTGACGCTTTTCATGTAGATCATCTTGTCCACGCCGACGATCTGCGCCTCGATCGGCTGTGCGACCGTGGCATCGACCACCGCCGCCGACGCGCCGGGATAGGTCGTCGTCACCGAAACCTGCGGCGGCACGATGTCCGGGTACTGCGCGACCGGGATGACCAGCAGCGACGCGGCGCCCGCGATGACCATCACGATTGCGATGACAATCGCCAATCGCGGACGATCGACGAAGACAGACGATATCATTGCGCCTGACCCGCCGGCGGCGCGAGCGGGCTGGCGGTGACCAGGGCGCCCGGACGCAGCGTCTGCAATCCCTGCACGATGACCTGCTCGCCGCCTTTCAGGCCCTGTTCGACAACGACATCCGGCCCTTTTTCCGGCCCGAGTTTGAGGCGTCTGATCTCGGCCTTGCCGTCTTGGACGATGAAGACGTATGGTCCCTGCTGGTCGGCGATCAGCGCGGCCTGCGGTACCAGCACTTTCTCCTCAGGCGTCTTTTGCTCCACCACGACCCGGACCAGTTGCCCGTCCACCAGCAGGCCATCGGGATTCGGGACGGATGCGCGCACCAGGATCGTGTCCGTGCGACGGTCAACGGTCACGTCGACGAAGTTGATCGTCCCTTCATGGCCATAGACCGTGCCGTCGGGAAACATCAGCCTGACGCGGGCACCGGCCCTATCGGCGTCGCTGGTGCCTCGTCCGCGTCGCCGCAATTCGAGAAACTCCGTCTCGCTGACAGGGAACGTCGCGTACATGGGATCACGGCTGACAATCGTTGCGAGTATCCCGCTGTCGGGACCGACCAGATTTCCCGCCGTGAAGGTGGTGCGTCCGATCTGCCCGTCGATTGGGGCATCGATCTCTGTATATCCAAGGTCGATCTGTGCCTTGCGCAGAGCCGCGGCCGCCGTCAGCGTCTGGCCCTGGGCGGTTTTTTCCTCGGCGATGCGCTGATCGCGAGTGGCGACCGGGGTGGACTGCGTCCTGACAAGTTCCTCGGCGCGCTGACGCTGCACGACGGCAAAGTCGTACTGGCCTTGGGCCTTTACGAAGTCGCCCTGGGCCTGCTGCACCGCTGCCTCGTAGCTGTCGCGCTCGATGCGAAACAGCGGCTCGCCCTTCGTGACGATGCTCCCCTCCTTGAACAGCACCGCCTGCAACCAGCCGGTGATGCGGGCGCGGATATCAACCCGGGCGACCGCCTCGATGCGGCCGACGAATTCCAGGCTGGCCGCGACAGGCTTACTCTGGGCGAGTACCGTACCGACCGGCACGGCGGACGCCGAGGGAGACGGTTGCGCGTTCAACCCGCTTGACGGCGCAAGCACGAGCAACATCGCCAGGAGCAGGAACACGGTGGCGAGATCAGGCCGCCCCCTGCGCAACCCGGTACGACCGCCACGACGCACGCTCGGTGTGGGGTCAGCGATCCGACCATGTGGCAGATGCACGGCGCCCTCCCGACAGCGAGCGAAATTCAAACGCGTGATCAGTTTATTCTAGGGGTCCTGAACGGCTTTGCGGGCATTGCCGCACGTCAACTTGTGGTTTGGACGTTGCGTAGGCTCACGGCAGCGCGCGCGCCCGTTGTCTGGCGCGCCAGGTCGCTTTCGTTTCATTGGACTGGAAATGCCCCGCCTGCATTGATCAGCCCGAGGTTTCCAGCGGGAACTGCATAGGTAGTCAGCATGATCGCATCACCGGCCGAGATGCACGTCGAGGATGTCGTCGTCACTCTGGTGCTCTGGCTCAAGCTGGCCATCGAGGCCATCGGTGCCCTGATGATCTGCATGGGCGTCGTCCTCGCCGGCCAGCGTTTCGTTCGCGGGTCGTTTCCACCCAACGTGGAAGACTTCGTGGACGTCCGCCTCACGCTGGCGCGGTTCCTGGCGATCGCGCTCGAATTCCAACTGGGAGCCGACATCCTCTCAACGGCAGTCGCGCCGAGTTGGGACGCGATCGGCAAGCTGGGCGCGATCGCGGTCATCCGCACGGCTCTCAATTACTTTCTGGGCCTTGAGATGCAGGAACGGAGCGAACGCGAACCTTCCGCCCATTCCCAGACGGCACCGGCCACCCGGCCGGATGCTGCCGCGTCGATCCGGTGAGCGATGCGCCTGACAGTGGGTTCGAAATCGATGCCGAACGGGCCGACGCTCTGCGTCGCCGCTGGTCCGCGCAGCGCGGTCATGTCAGGGCTACTCGGGAACGCCACCGGCAGCGGCCTCGCGCCCCGCGACGAAGGCCGCAGCGGCCGCCGAAGAACGCTGCGTCATAATCCCTTGGATTTACGCTATTTCTGGCGGAGAGGGTGGGATTCGAACCCACGGTACCCATAAGGGTACAACGGTTTTCGAGACCGTCCCGATCGACCGCTCCGGCACCTCTCCATCCTGGCGGCGGCGGGGTTATAGGCAGCCCCGGGCGCTGCGGCAACTCGCATGGGGTCTGCCCGCCCGCCGCCGTTGACTCGCCGCGCGCCGCCGCTATAACCCGCCTCTCCCGGCGACCGGGCTTCCCGGCCGCCCCGTTTGCTTGCAGCCGCACCACCTGGCGGCGACAGGACAGAGACCGATGTTCGCAGTCATCCGCACCGGCGGAAAACAATACCGCGTCACGCCCGACGCCGTGCTGAAGGTCGAGAAGCTGGAGGCGGAGCCGGGTGCGACCGTCACCTTTACCGACGTTCTCGCGCTCGGTGCCGACGGCAACCTCACGCTCGGCGCGCCGACCATCGCGGGGGCGGCCGTGACCGCGACCGTGATCGCGCAGGACCGGCTCGACAAGGTGCTGGTGTTCAAGAAGCGCCGCCGCAAGAACTCCCGCCGCCGCGGCGGGCATCGCCAGCACGTTACCGTGCTGCGCGTGGCCGAAATCCGCGCGGCCTGAGTCCGAAGGAGAGAACCCCATGGCCCACAAGAAAGCCGGCGGCTCCTCGCGCAACGGGCGCGACACGGCGGGCCGCCGTCTCGGCGTCAAGAAGTTCGGCGGCGAGGACGTGCGCGCCGGCAACATTATCATCCGCCAGCGCGGCACCAAGATGAAGCCGGGTCGCAATGTCGGCCTCGGCCGCGACCATACCATCTTCGCGCTGATCGACGGCCGCGTGAAGTTTGAGCGCCGCGCCGAGGGCCGCGTGCAGGTCTCGGTCGAAATGCCGCCGGCCGCGGCAGCGGAATAGCCGGACCCTCGCCGCTGATGCATCACGAACGGGGGCCGGTCACGCCGGCCCCCGTTTTCGTTTTTTCGTGTACCCGCCATGAAATTCCTCGATGAGGCGAAAATCTACTGCCGCTCCGGCGACGGCGGGGACGGCGTGGTGGCGTTCCGGCGAGAGAAATTCATCGAGTTCGGCGGGCCGGACGGCGGCGACGGCGGGCGTGGCGGCGATATCGTGTTCGAGGCGGTGGACAACCTCAACACGCTGATCGACTTCCGCTACACGCAGCACTTCCGGGCGGCGAAGGGCGGCAACGGCGCCGGCTCCGACCGCACCGGGGCCGGCGCGCGCCCGGTGGTCATCAAGGTCCCGGTCGGCACACAGATCCTCGATGAGGACCGCACGACGTTGCTGGCCGACCTGGACGCGCCGGGCAAGCGCGTGGTGCTGCTGCGCGGCGGCGACGGCGGGTTCGGCAACGCGCACTACAAATCCTCGACGAACCGCGCGCCGCGCCGCGCCGACAAGGGCTGGCCCGGCGAGGAACGCTGGGTGTGGCTGCGGCTGAAGCTGATCGCCGATGCCGGGCTGGTCGGGCTGCCGAATGCCGGAAAATCGACGTTCCTGGCGGCGGTGTCCGCGGCGCGGCCCAAGATCGCCGACTATCCGTTCACTACGCTCGCGCCGCAACTGGGCGTGGTGCGGCTGTCCGCAACACAGGAATTCGTGCTGGCCGACATTCCCGGACTGATCGAGGGCGCGCATGAGGGCGCGGGACTCGGCGACCGCTTCCTCGGCCATGTCGAACGCTGCGCGGTGCTGCTGCATCTCATCGACGGGGCGGCCGGCGACGTGGTGCGGGCGTGGCGCACGGTGCGCACGGAGCTTGCCTCCTACGGCGCGGGACTGGCCGACAAGCCGGAGATCATCGCGCTGAACAAGGCCGATGCGATGACGCCCCGTGAAGCGGCGGCACGCCGAGCGGCACTCGCCCGTGCCTGCGGATCGCCGGTGTTGCTGGTATCGGCAGCTACGGGTCAGGGCCTGCCGGCCGCACTGCATGCCCTGTGGGCGGAGATCGCGCGGGTGCGGGCGAAGGCAGCGTAGGGTTATCCGCAAATGCCTCCCAACCTCACCGAAGCGCGCCGGATCGTCGTCAAGATCGGCAGCGCGCTGGTCGTCGATCCGGAGGAGGCAGCGCCGCGGCAGGATTGGCTTGCCACCGTCGCCGCCGACATCGCGGCGCTGCGCGCAGGCGGGGTCGAGGTGCTGGTGGTGTCCTCCGGCGCCATCGCGCTCGCGCGACGGAGCCTGCGCCTGACGCAGGCACGGCTGCGGCTCGAGGAGAAGCAGGCGGCGGCGGCGGTCGGGCAGATCCGGCTGGCGCAGGCGTGGACCGAGGCGCTGTCGGCGCACGGACTGACCGCGGCACAGTTGCTGCTGACCCTTGACGACACCGAGGACCGGCGGCGCTACCTCAATGCGCGCGCGACGCTCACCACCCTGCTCGGGTTCGGCTGCATCCCGGTCATCAACGAGAACGACAGCGTGGCGACCGCGGAAATCCGCTACGGCGACAACGACCGACTGGCCGCGCGCGTCGCGGAGATGATCGAGGCCGACGTGCTTATCCTGCTCTCCGATATCGACGGGCTTTACACCGCCGATCCCCGGCGCAACCGGGAGGCCGCGCATATCCCGCTGGTTACTGCCGTGACGGGGGAAATTGAGGCGATGGGGGGCGAACCGCCGCCCGGCTATTCATCGGGTGGCATGCGCACCAAGCTCGTGGCGGCGCGCATCGCCACCGGCGCGGGGTCGGCGATGGCGATCGCCTTCGGCCACCGCCCGCACCCGCTGCGCGCGCTGGCCGAGGGTGCGCGCTGCACCTGGTTCCTGCCAACGCCGGAGGGGCGCTCGGCACGCAAGCGGTGGATCGCCGGCACGCTCGCGCCGCTCGGCACGCTGACGGTGGATGACGGCGCGGCACGGGCGCTGCGGCGCGGCAGTTCGCTGCTGCCGGCGGGCGTACGGGCGGTCGGGGGCACGTTCGAGCGCGGCGACCCGGTCGAGGTGCGCACCGCGGATGGAACACTGCTGGCGCGCGGCCTGTCCGCCTATGGCAGCGCGGATGCCGCGCGCATCATCGGCAACCGCAGCGAGGCGATCGAGGCGATCCTCGGCTGGCGCGGGCGCGACGAACTCATTCACCGCGACGACCTGGTGCTGCTTTAGCAGCCGTCCGGCTTCTGCTAGTTTCGTTCCGGACAGCGAATCGGCGGGGAGATTGCGCATGACCGGACCATGGCGTCATCGCCTGGCGACTTTCATGCTTGTCATGATGTTGCCGCTGGCAGCGGGCCGCGCGGGGGCGGCGGAGGTGCCGCCCGACATGGCAGCACGGCTTGCGCCATTGCTGCCCGCGGTGGTCAATATCGAGGCGATCACCGCCCGCGCACATCATCCGACGGCCTTTTGGGGATCGGGATTCTTCGTGACGGCGTCAGGGATGATCGTCACCAACCGCCATGTCATCGCCGGCGCCGACCGCATCCTCGTCAGCGGCCGGGACATTCCGACGAAGCAGGCAACCGTTGTCTATATCAGCAGCCTGATCGACCTTGCCGTGCTGAGAGTCGATGTCGGCCGCTCCGTGCCGGTGCTCACCTGGGGCGACAGCGACGCACTGCGCGTCGGCGATCCGGTGTTCGCGATCGGCAATCCGCTCGGCGTCGGCATCTCGGTCAGCGCCGGCATCGTCAGCGGTCTGGACCGCAACATCCGGGAAACGCACTACGACGATTTCATACAGACCGATGCAGCGATCAACCACGGCAACTCTGGCGGACCGATGGTGGACACCAGCGGGCATGTCGTCGGCATCGACACGGCGCTCTATTCCTCGCCGCACAACACCGGCTCCATCGGAATTGGCTTCGCGCTGCCCGCGCATGACGCCGCGTTCATCGTCGATCAGCTCATCCGCTCCGGCACCGCGCATATCGGCTGGGCGGGAATGCAGGTGCAGCAGGTGGACAACGCCCTCGCGCAGGGCCTCGGGCTGGGGGCGGCGCAGGGCAGCGTGGTCGCCGCGGTGGCGGCGGGCGGACCGGCGGCGCAGGCGGGCATCGTGCCGGGCGATGTGCTGCTGCGCATTGACGGGCAGGCGGCGCGCACCGGGCGCGCGGTGCTGCGGCAGTTCGCCGAGGCTCCGGTCGGTCGCATGGTGACGGTGGACCTGCTGCACGACGGCAAGCCCGCCGAGGTTGCGCTGACGGTCGTGGAGGATCCGCATCCGACGATGCTCGCCTCCGCGCTGCCGGAAATGCCGCGCGATCTGCGCACCCCGATGGCCACGCCGTCCGATCCAGGGATGCGGGTGAGCGAGCGGCGGCGGGCGCATGAGGCGCCGGTGCTGGTCGTGACGGCCGTCGATCCGAACGGTCCGGCGGCCGAAGCCGGCATCGCGCGCGATGACCTGATCCTGCGGGCACGCGACCAGCCGGTCGCCACTCCGGCGGCGCTGCGGGCGGCGCTGGAGGCGGTGGCCCGTACAGGGGCGGACCGGGTCGCTTTGCTGGTGGCGGGCAAGGACGGCGCGCGCTGGGTCGCCCTGCGGCTGGCCGCAGACGAATGACAGCGGGTCATGACGGGTGCTTTACAGGTGCCATCGCCACCGCGACACTCCGCCGGCCGAACGACGGCACGAACCATTCAATGAGGAACGTCATGCGTAAACTGTGCTTCGCCGCTTCGATCGCCGCCCTGCTGGCAACCGGGATGCCGGCGGCGCAGGCGGCCGTGCATTCTGCCGTCGCCAGCAATCAGGTCTATTGGGTGCTGACCGGCGATGTCGCGGACGGCAAGCTGGACGACTTCAAGGCGCTGGTGCACAAGATCGTCGCCGCCGTCGCCAAGAGCGAGCCGGGCGCGCTCGAATACGAGTACAATGTTTCCGCCGACGGCAAGAGCGTGCAGATTTTCGAGCGTTACCGCAACTCCGCCGCGGTGGTCACGCATATCGATAATCTGGCCAAGACGCACCTCAAGGAGTTTCTGGCGTTGCTGAAGCCGACGTCACTCATCGTCTATGGCCACCCGGATGATGCCGCGAAGAAGGCGATCGGAGGGCTCAACCCCGTCTATCTGACGCCGTTCGACGGGTTCACGCGCTAAGGGCCGCTCGGCGGCTCTGCGAGGAGGGGCAGGATGCACGTCACCGCCGATGCCGCGACCGAATGGCTGAACCGTGCTGCTCCGGCGGCACGGGCTGCCTCGGCCGCCGTGGCCCGGCTTGACGCGGCGACGCGCAACGCCGCACTGCGGAGCGCCGCCGCCGCCCTGCGCGATGCAACGCCGGCGATCCTGGCGGCCAATGCGGACGACATCGCCGCCTTTGACGCCGCCGGCGGCGGCGCCGCGTTCCGCGACCGGCTGCTGCTGACCCCTGCCCGCGTGTCGGCGATGGCGCAAGGACTTGACGACATCGCGGCACTGCCCAATCCGCTGGCCCGCACGCTCGCCGACTGGACGCGCCCAAACGGCCTGCGCATCCGCCGCATCGCCGCACCGATCGGCGTCATCGGCATGATCTACGAAAGCCGGCCGAATGTCGGCGCCGACGCGGCCGCGCTGTGCCTCAAATCCGGCAATGCGGTGATTCTGCGCGGCGGTTCGGACAGCCGCCACTCCGCGCACGCGATTCATGCCGCGCTGTGCCGTGGACTGCGCGCCGCCGGCATCCCGGACGCAGCCGTGCAGGTGCCGCCCGATGTCGATCGCGCCCATGTCGCCGCCATGCTCGGCGCCGCCGGGCTGATCGACCTGATCATCCCGCGCGGCGGCAAGAGCCTGGTGCGCCGCGTGCAGGCGGAGGCGCGGGTGCCGGTGCTCGCCCATAGAT
>JAKADX010000035.1 GCA_021818505.1 Pseudomonadota bacterium | reverse complement strand
CCAGCACCTCGCCCGCCAGCCGCCAGTTCAGCGTCGCCGGGCTGACGAAGCCGGTCGCGGCGGCCAGCAGCCAGCCCGCCAGCCCCGCCGCGCCACCGGCGACGACATAGGCGGCGAGCCGCACGCGCGCCACGTCGAAGCCCAGCGAGGCGACGCGCTCGGGGTTGTCGCGCGCGGCGCGCAAGGCGCGGCCGAAGCGCGAGGCGGCGAGCAGGCGTGATCCGGCGACGACGCCCACGAGCGACACAAGCACCAGCGCGTGGAACGGTGCCGGCCGCGCCAGCAGCCGGGTGCCGAACAGCGGCGGCGCGCGGTCCAGCGACATGCCGTCGTCGCCGCCATAGGCCGCCAGCGATTCAGCGACGAAATATGCCATCTGGCCGAAGGCGAGCGTGATCATGATGAACGTGACGCCGCGCGTGCGCAGCGCCACCCAGCCCGTGGGCCACGCGAAGGCCGCCGCCGCCAGCACGGCGACGGGAAGCGAAATCGCGGCCTCGTCCAGGCCCGCCCCGCCCAGCATGAGCAGCGCATAGGCTCCGATGCCGAGGAAGGCGGCATGGCCGAAGCTGACCAGTCCGGCATAGCCGACCACGAACTGCAGCGACACCGCGGCGACCGCCAGCACGGCGGCACGCGTCGCCAGCGCCAGCACATAGGCGTTGCCCACCCACCACGACACCGCCGGCGCCGCCGCCAGCAGCACGAGCAGCGCCAGGGCGGCAAGCCGCGCGTGTCGGCTCAAGCCTGGCCCCGCGCCGGCAGCAGCCCGCCGGGGCGGAACGCCAGCACGCCGGCCATGAGCAGGTAGATCAGCATGGAGGCCAGCGCCGGTCCGACCATCCCCGCCGCCGAGGGCGGCAGCGCGGCACCCAGCCCTGCATCCAGCAGACTGCGCCCGAGCGTGTCGGTCAGGCCCACCAGCAGCGCCGCGACGAAGCTGCCGCGCACCGAACCCGTACCGCCGAGCACGACAACCACGAACGCAAGGATCAGCACCGAGGCACCCATGCCGGAATCAACCGAGACGATCGGCGCCGCGACCGCGCCGGCGAACCCCGCCAGCATGGCCCCCAGCGCGAACACCAGCGCAAACAGCCGCCCCACATCGACGCCGAGGGCCGACAGCATCGCCGCGTTGCTGGCCCCCGCGCGCAGGCGCATCCCGGTGCGCGTGCGCTCGATCAGCAGCCACAGCAGGCCCGCCACCGCCAGCCCGACGCCGAGCACCGCCAGCCGGTAGGTCGTGTAGCGCAGCCCGTGCGCGAGCGGGATCGCGCCGGAGAGCAGCGCCGGCGCGGCGAGCGTCAGCGGCGCCGCCCCCCACACCCACTTCACGCCTTCCTCGGCGATCAGGATCAGGCCGAAGGTCGCGAGCACCTGATCGAGATGCGACGCCCCGAGCAGACGGCGGAACACCAGCCGCTCCAGCGCCGCGCCGATGGCGAAACAGGCGACGGCCGCCAGCGGGACCGCGGACCACACGCTGCCGGTCCAGCCAGCGAACGCGACCGCCAGATAGGCGCCGAGCATGTACTGCACGCCATGCGCCAGGTTCACCACATCCATCACGCCGAACACCAGCGTCAGCCCCGCCGCGATCAGGAACAGCAGGACGCCGAGTTGCAGCCCGTTCAGCGCCTGGACGAGCAGGAGGCCCGACGACATGGCGCAGCCGTCGCGCGCGCGTTCTATTTCAGCGGGCAGTCCTTGGCGAACTCATCGCCCCAGTCGGAGAACACCTTTTCCACGATCTCGGTCTCGTACAGCCCTTCCGCGCGCTTCGCCGCTTTGACGAGGTAGAAATCCTGGATCGGGTAGCCGTTGGTGTTGAAGCGGAACTTGCCGCGCGGCGAGGCGAAGTCGGCGGCGTGCAGCGCGGCGCGCAGCTTCGCGTGGTCGGCCGTGCTGCCGCCGGTCTGGCGGAGCGCGCTGTCGATCAGTTGCGCCGCGTCGTAGCCCTGCATGGCGTACGAACCGGGCACCGCGTGATAGGCAGCGAGATAGCCGCCGACGAAGGTCTTGTTGGCGGCATTGTCCATGTCGGGCGCCCAGGTCATCGCGCCGTACAGGCCCAAGGCCGCGTCCTTCTCCGCCGGCAGCGTCGATTCATCGACGGTGAAGGCGGACAGGAACGGGATGTGCTCGGCCAGCCCCGACTGGTGGAATTGCTTGACCAGCGCCACACCCAGCCCGCCGGGCATGAAGGTGAAGATCACGTCCGGCTTGGCGTCGGCGATGCGCGCGAGGTCGGCCTGGAAGTCGATCTGGGTCAGCGGCACGTAGTCCTCGGCAAGGATCGTGCCCTTGAAGCGGCTCTTGAATCCCGCCATCGCGTCCTTGCCGGCCTGGTAGTTCGGCGCCATCAGGAACGCCCGCTTGTAGCCCTTGCGCTGCGCGACCTCGCCCAGCACCGCGTGGATCTGCGTGTTCTCGTAGCTGGTGACGAAGAAGTTCGGGCTGCACTTGGCGCCGGCATAGACCGAGGAGCCGGCATTCGGGCTGATCAGGATGGCCCCGCCCTCGGTCACCGGGCGGAAGATCGCGCCGAGGATGTTGGAGAAGATCGGGCCGATGACGAAATCGACCTTGTCGCTCTCGATCAGCCGCTTGGCGCGACTGGCAGCGACGTCGGGCTTGAGTTCGTCGTCAACCACGACGAGTTCGGCCGGCCGGCCGCCGAGCTTGTTGCCGCGCAGTTGCAGCGCCAGCTTGATCCCATCGCGCACCTGCTGGCCGAGCACCGCGCCCGGGCCGGAGAGCGTCACCAGCACGCCGACCTTGACCGGCTCCTGCGCCAATGCCGGCGCCGCTGCCAGCAGCGCGGCAATCAGCGCGGCCATCACCCCATGTCGCATGGCGTCCCCTCTCGTCCCGACAGTTTCGAGGTGGGCAGTAAAGCGCGGAATCTTCCGGTCCGGGAAGGGGTCGCGGACAGCTCCGCGTCCTTGATCGTCGCAAAATGCAGATGAATATTTGGTGGTAATGTAATGCATTCACGTTTGACAATCAGGGTGTCATCAAACTAATATGAAATTGGATGAATCCCATGATAAAAATACACTTATATGAATTCTCTCACTTCGCGGGAACGTGAGTTTTCAATTTGTGCGCTGCGGAAGATTCATAGATTGGCGTTGCATGTTGTTTGGCTGTGGCGCCGATTTTTATTGCACAGAGAGGACACCTCATGGCCGAGAAGCCACAGGAGACCAAGGGCCAGAACGGCGGCGGCGAGGCCGGGGCGCGCGCGGCCGGGTCGGCGGTGGAGGTTGCCGAGCGGACCAGCCGTGGCGCAGCGCAGGCGACGCGGCGGGCCGGCGAGGCGGGCGGGCAGATGATGCGTCACGGCGGCGACGCCGGCGCCGATGCGATGCGCCATCTCGGCGGCGCCGCCGGGGAGGCAATGCAGCGCGGCAGCGCCGCGGCGGCCGAGGGACAGCGCGGCATCGCGCAGACCGCCGCCACGCAGTTGGAGGATCTCGCCGAACGGATGGCCACGGCGGTGCAGGATTCCGCGCGCGACCTGCGCGCGATGTTTGCGCTGCCAGCGGTCAGTCGCGACGGGATGCAAGATATGCGCGACGGCATCGGCGGCCTCGTCGAGGGCATGATGCGCACCAACATGCGTATGGTGCAGGAACTGTTCCGCATGGCGAGTCCCACACAGGCCATCGACATGCAGCGCCGCCTCGGTACCGAGTACCTGGAGACGCTATTGGAAAGCAGCGCGATCCTGCTGCGCGGCGCCCGCCGCGCCGCCGACGACGCGCTGCGCCCGCTGGAGCAGCGCGTCGGGCAGCGCCGCGAGGCGCGCCACGGTTGCGTCGCCGACGTGATGAAAACCGAGGTGCGGCTCGCCAGCCCCGACGACACCGTGCAGCAGGCCGCGCAGATGATGCGTGAGTCCGACGCCGGCGCGCTGCCGGTCGGCGAAGGCGATCGTCTGGTCGGCATCGTCACCGACCGCGACATGGCGCTGCGCCTGGTTGCCGAGGGACGCGACCCGCGCCAGACCCGCGTGCGCGAGGTGATGACGCCAGACGTCCGCTACGTGTTCGAGGACGAGGAAGTCGACGACGTGGCGGAGAACATGGCCGAGCAGAAGCTCGCGCGGCTGCCGGTGCTCGCGCGCGACAAGCGGCTGGTCGGCGTGGTCTCGCTCGGCGATCTGGTGCGCAAGGGGCGCGGTCTGGGCACGCGCGTCCGCGGCGGCATGGCGCGCGAGGCGACCCAGCACGCCGCGGCCGCGGAGTAACGCGCGCGCCTAGTCACGCCTATCCCTCTCCCGCCCAGCGGGAGAGGGCCGGCGCGAGGGTCTTACTTCCCGCCCATCTTGTCCCAGATCGCGTGCGTCCAGGCGCCTTCCGGCTGGCGGGTGATGACCGGCTCGGAGCCGCTGGACAGCAGCACCTTCACCGTCCGCTCATACGCCGCCGGATCGAGATAGCCGATGCCGTGGCTGCCCTTTCCGGCCTCCACCAGCTTTGCCACCTCGCTCATCATGTGCTTCTGGTGCACCGCGGTCTGCGCGCCGGTGGTGTCGGCCGCGAGCACGATCTTCACCGCTTCGGCCTCGTGCTCCAGCGCGTATTTCCAGCCCTGCATCGACGCCTTGGTGAAGCGCGCGAGCCGATCGACTTCCGCTGGATCGGCCAGCTTGGCATCGGTGGTGTAGAGCCCGTCCTCCAGCGTCGCCACACCCTCGTCCTCATACTTGAAGACGATGAGCTGCGCGGGCTTCATCCCGGCCTCGATGAGCTGCCAGTATTCGTTGTAGGTCATCGTCGAGATGCAGGCGGCCTGTTTCTGCAGCAGCGGATCGACGTTGAAGCCCTGCTTGAGCACGGTCACGCCGTCCGGCCCGCCGGTGGTCTTGTAGCCGAGCTTGGCCATCCAGGCGAGGAACGGATACTCGTTGCCGGCGAACCACACGCCGAGCGTCTTGCCCTTGAAGTCCTTGGGCGTCCGGATGCCGCTGTCCTTGCGGCATGTCAGTTCCAGGCCCGAACGCTGGAACACCTGCGCGATGTTGACCAGCTTCACGCCTTTCTCGCGCGCCGCCAGGGCCGCCGGCATCCAGTCCACGATCGCGTCCGCGCCGCCGGCGGCGATCACCTGTTCCGGCGCGATGTCGGGCCCGCCGGCCTTGATCGTCACGTCCAGCCCGGCGTCCTTGTAATAGCCCTTGGCGGCCGCGACATAATATCCCGCGAACTGCGCGTCGGCGACCCATTTGAGCTGGATCGTGAACGGATCGGCGGCCTGCGCCGCCGGCGCCGCCATCCCCAGCCCGATCGCCGCCGCGGCGGCCAGCAACATCTTCTTCATGCCAGTCATCCCCCTGTTGTCGTCGTCCTATGTCCGGAACGACGGGTGCCAGAACGTCACGGTGCGCTCGATCAGCGCGAGCACGGCGAAACTCGCCGAGCCGACCACCGCCGCCAGCGTGATTTCCGCCCACACCACGTCGAGGTTCATGCGCGCGACCTCGGTGGAGATGCGGAAGCCCATGCCGACGATCGGCGTGCCGAAGAACTCGGCGACGATGGCGCCGATCAGCGCCAGCGTCGAGTTGAGCTTGAGCGCGTTGAAGATGAACGGCAGCGCGTTGGGCAGCCGCAGCTTGAACAGCGTCTGCCAGTCGCGCGCGGCGTAGGAGCGCATCAGGTCGCGCTCCATCGCCCCGGTGCTTGCCAGACCCGCGGTCGCGTTCACCAGCATCGGGAAGAACGTCATCACCACGACGACGGCGGCCTTGCTCTGCCAGTCGAAGCCGAACCACATCACCATGATCGGTGCCACGCCGACGATCGGCATGGCGGACACCAGGCTGCCCAGCGGCAGCACACCGCGGCGCAGGAACTCCGAGCGGTCGAGCAGGATCGCCGCGAGCAACCCCGAACCACAGCCGATCAGCCAGCCCGGCAGCACCGAGCGCACCACCGTCTGCATGAAGTCCGCCGCCAGCATCGGTACGTGATGCGCGATCGCGAGCGCCACTTCGCTCGGCGTCGGCAGCAGGATCTTCGGCACACCAAAGCCCGCGCACACCACCTGCCACGCCAGCAGCACCAGCGCGCCGAACACCAGCGGCGTGGCAACGCGCCCCGCGCGCCCGTCGCTGCGCGCCAGCAGCGCCAGCAGCACCGGGCCGCCGATCGCCAGCAGCAGCAGCGCGACACCCGCGTTCACAGCCGCCCACCCCGCCGGCGCACCAGCCCGGACTGCGCGAGGTCGATCATGGCGATCGCCAGCAGCGCCAGCAGCGCGGCGGCGAACAATGCCGCCCAGATCTGCAGGGTCTGTCCGTAATAGGAGCCGGTGAGCAGCCGCGCGCCCAGGCCCGCCTGCGCGCCGGTCGGCAGCTCCGCAACGATGGCGCCGACCAGCGCCAGCGCCGCCGCGACCTTGAGGCTGGGGAACAGGAAGGCCATCGACGCCGGCCAGCGCAGCATCGCGAACACCTGCCGGCCGGAGGCGCTGTAGGTGCGCATCAGGTCGCGCTGCATCGGGTCGGGGGCGCGCAGCCCGGTGACCATGCCGGTCGTGATCGGAAAGAAGCTGAGCCAGCCGGCGATCAGCGCCTTCGGCAGCATCCCGCGCAGGCCGATATTGCCGAGCACCACCACCACCATCGGCGCGATCGCCAGCACCGGCACGGTCTGGCTCGCGATGATCCAAAGCATCAGCGAGCGTTCCAGCGTGCGCACATGCACGATGCCGACGGCCAGCACGACGCCGAGCGCCAGCGCGATCGCGAACCCGACGCCGGCGGCATAGGCCGTGACGGCGGCGTGATAGAGCAGGCTGCGCGGGTTGTCGGGCGGATAGCCGAAGATGCTGGTGATCATCTCCGCGACGATCTGGTGCGGCGCCGGCAGCAGCGGCCGGTCGAGCCGCATCGTGTCGCCCACGATCTGCCAGCGCGTCGCCCCTTCGTCGGCGAGGTTGGCGGCGGTGTCGTAGTTGAGCCAGACGGACGCGGCATACCAGACCACCAGCACCGCGAGCATCACGACGGCGACCGGAGCGGCGCGGCGGATCATCGCGGCTGCTCAGTCATAGCTGTGCCCCGCCCGCAGCACCTCGCGCACGCGCTGCGCCACTTTCAGGAACGCCGGCGTCTCGCGCAGATCGAGGTCGCGCGTGGCCGGCAGCTCAACGTCGATCACATCGACAACTTTGCCCGGCCGCGGCGACATCACCACGATGCGCGAGGACAGAAATACCGCCTCGGGGATGGAGTGGGTGACGAACACCACCGTCATCCCGGTCCGGTGCCAGAGTTCGTGCAGGTGCATGTTCAGCCCGTCGCGCGTGATCTCATCGAGCGCGCCGAAGGGTTCGTCCATCAGCAGCAGCGACGGCTCGAAGCTCAGCGCGCGCGCGATCGAGGCGCGCTGCTGCATCCCGCCGGAAAGCTGCCAGGGAAAGCGCCGGCGGAACTCGCCCAGCCCCACCAGGTCGAGATAGCGCGCCGCCCGCTTGCGCCGCTCCTCGGGCTTCAGCCCCATGATCTCCAGCGGCAGCATCACGTTGCGCTCGACCGTGCGCCACGGATACAGCGCCGGCGCCTGGAACACGTAGCCGTACGCGCGTGCAAGCCGTGCCCGTTCGGGCGTCATGCCATTGACGACCAGCGTGCCGGCGCTCGGCCGCTCCAGATCGGCGATGGCGCGCAGCAAGGTGGTCTTGCCGCAGCCGGACGGGCCGATCAGCGACACGAAGCTGCCGCGCGCGATGTCCAACGTCACATCCTGTAACGCGGTGGTGCGCTGATCGCCGGACCCGAAAACGATCGAGAGACCCTGCGCGCGCACCACCGGCGCGCCGTCCGCCGTCTCCGCCCGCGGCGGCGTGGCCGCAACGACCGCGAGTTCAGCCGCCACGCTCGCGCTCGGCAAAGCGCTGGTCGGTATCGAGCACCGCGCGCAGCAGCACGTTGGCGCCGGCGGTCACCTGGTCCTTCTCGGTCTTCTCTGCCTCGTTATGACTGAGGCCGCCTTCACAAGGGACGAAGATCATCGAGGTCGGCGCCACCCGCGCGACATAGGCCGCATCGTGGCCGGCGCCCGAGACGATGCGCCGCGCCGGATAGCCCTGCGCCGCCGCCGCGCGCTCGACCGCCCCGATGCAGTCATCGTTGAAGCGCACCGCGGGCGAGTCCCAGACGCGCTCGACCGCTGCCTCGACAGCGTCGGCGGCCGCGATCTCCGCGACCGCCCTGCGCATTTCATCCTCCATCGCCGCGACGGCCGAGTCCTCGGGGTGGCGGAAGTCGATGGAAAAAAAGACGCTGCCGGGAATGACGTTGCGGCTGTTCGGCCGGCACTCCACCAATCCGACGGTCCCGACCCCGGCCGGACCGTGGCGGCGCGCGATGTCGCTGACCGCGACGATCATGCGCGCGGCCGCCACCATGGCATCGTGACGCAGCGACATCGGCGTCGATCCGGCATGGCTCTCGCGGCCGGTCACGTTGACCTCGAACCAGCGCATCCCCTGCACGCCGGTCACGATGCCGATGGTCTTGCCTTCGGCTTCCAGGATCGGGCCTTGCTCGATGTGCAGCTCGAAATGCGCGCCGAACTTGTGCGCGCCGCATGTCTCCGTGCCGCGATAGCCGATGCGGTCCAACTCCTCGCCGAACCTGTGACCTTCGCGGTCCTCGCGGCTGTCGGCGAACTCGCGCGGGAACACGCCGGCGAACACGCCCGAGCACAGCATGGCGGGTGCGAAGCGGCTGCCTTCCTCGTTGGTCCAGTTGACGACCTCGATCGGCGCATTGGTCTCGATCTGCAGGTCGTTGAGCGTGCGGATCGCCTCCAGCCCCGACAGCACGCCGATCACGCCGTCGAACTTGCCTCCTGTCGGCTGCGTGTCCAGATGACTGCCGATCGCGATCGGCGGCAGCGTGTTGTCGCGGCCGGGGCGGCGGGCGAACATGTTGCCCATGTCGTCGATCGTGACGGTGCAGCCGGCCGCCTCGCACGCCGCACGGAACCAGTCGCGCACCTGCCGGTCGAGATCGGTCAGCGTCAGACGCTTGATGCCGCCCTTGGGGGTCGCGCCGATCCTGGCCGTCTCCATGATCGTGTCCCAGAGACGCTCGGCGTTGACCGTAATGTTGGCCGCAATGCTCATTCCGCCGCCTCCCTGACGCGCATCGGATTGTTCGGATGCTGCCCCCAGACCAGTCGGGGCAGACTCGACGGCTGCGGCACCATGCTGATGCAGCCATCGACCGGGCAGACATGCGCGCACAGATTGCAGCCCACGCATTCCGCGTCGATCACCTCGTAGCGCCGCTTGCCATCGACGCGCCGCGCCGCGATCGCCTGGTGCGAGGTGTCCTCGCAGGCGATATGGCACAGGCCGCACTTGATGCACAGATCCTGGTCGATGCGCGCCAGTGTCTTGAAGTTCAGGTTCAGGTCGCCCCAATGCACGTAGTTCTTCACCGCCGCCCCGCGGAAGTCGTCGAGCGTGCGGTAGCCCTTCGCATCCATCCAGTTCGACAGGCCGTCGATCATGTCCTCGACGATGCGGAATCCGTGGTGCATCGCCGCGGTGCAGACCTGCACGGTCCCCGCGCCGAGTGCAATGAACTCGGCCGCGTCGCGCCAGCTTGCGATGCCGCCGATGCCGGAGATCGGGTAGCCTGGCATGTCGCGCGCGATGTCGCCGACCATGTGCAGCGCGATCGGTTTCACCGCCGGACCGCAATAACCGCCATGCGTGCCCTGGCCGTCCACCACCGGCTCGGGCGACATGCGGTCCAGATCGACGCCGGTGATCGAGGTGACGGTGTTGATCAGCGACACGGCGTCCGCCCTGCCGGCCTTGGCCGCGCGCGCCGGGGCGAGGATGTTGGTGATGTTGGGCGTGAGTTTCACGATCACCGGCATCCGGCTGTGCTGCTTGCACCACGCCGCGACCATCTCGACATATTCCGGCACCTGCCCGACGGCCGCACCCATATTGCGCTCGCTCATGCCGTGCGGGCAGCCGAAATTCAGCTCGATGCCATCGCAGCCGGTATCCTCGACCGGCTTCAGAATCGCCTTCCAGGCTTCCTCGGTGCAGGGAACCATCAGGCTGACCACCACCGCGCGATCCGGCCACTCGCGTTTGACGCGGCGGATCTCGTCCAGGTTCACCTGCAACGGCCGGTCGGTGATCAGCTCGATGTTGTTGAAGCCGGCGACGCGCACGCCGTTGTAGCTGATCGCGCCGTAGCGGCTGGAGACATTGACGATCGGCGGGTCCTCGCCGAGCGTCTTCCACACCACCCCGCCCCATCCCGCCTCGAACGCGCGCACCACGTTGTACGCCTTGTCGGTCGGCGGCGCGGAGGCGAGCCAGAACGGGTTGGGCGAGCGGATGCCGGCAAACACCGTGCTCAGATCGGCCATGTTCGCGCTCCCTCTGATGTCAGCCCATCAGTTGCCGATGGATCGCCTCGGCGGCGATCTTGCCGTCCTGCACGGCGGCCACGGTCAGATCGACGCCGGCCACGCAGTCGCCGCCGGCGTACACGTCCGGCAGCGAGGTGCGGCGTTGCGCGTCCACCGCGATGCGCCCGTCCTCGGTCGCCAGCAGCAGCGAACCATCGGCGGTCAGCGGGTCGGCAACGAACACCTGCCCCACCGCCTTCAGCACCATGTCGGCGGCGAGCGTGAATGTCTCGCCGGTCGGCACGGCGCGGCCGGACGCATCGAGCTTGGTGCGCATGAACTCGATGCCGCTGACATGCCCGCCCTCGGCCAGCAGCCGGTGGGGTGCCGCGTGGTGGCGGATGCGCACGCCGTTGGTCTGCGCCCATTCCTGCTCGTGATGCGTCGCCGACATCTCGCCGGGACCGCGCCGATAGACGATGGTCACGTCCTCGGCACCCAGCCGGCGCGACTGCGTGGCCGCGTCGATCGCGGTGTTGCCGCCGCCGATCACCACCACACGCCGGCCGACGGACACCGCCGACTTGTCGTGCGCCTGCCGCAGCTCGGCGATGAAATCGACGGCGTTGCGCACGCCGCCCAGCGTCTCGCCGACCACGCCAAGAGCGCGCACGCCCGCCTGCCCCAGCCCGAGGAACACCGCGTCATACTCGCGCCGCAGCGTGCCGAGGTCGAAATCACGGCCCAGGCGCTGGCCGTGGCGGATGTCGATGCCGCCGATCGCGAGCAGCCAGGCGACCTCGCGCTGGGCAAAGTCTTCGGGCACCTTGTAGGCGGCGATGCCGTATTCATTGAGGCCGCCGGGTTTCGGCCGCGCCTCGAACACCGTCACGTCATGCCCATGGCGTGCCAACCGATGCGCGCAGGACAGGCCCGCCGGCCCGGCCCCGACCACGGCCACGCGCCGCCCGGTCGGCGCGCCGCGCGCGAACGGCGTGGCTTCGTGCTCCATCAGCCAGTCGGTGGCGCGGCGTTGCAACGCGCCGATGCGCACCGGCCGTTCCTCCTCCGCCATGCGTACGCACGCGCCTTCACACAGGATCTCGGTCGGGCAGACGCGGGCGCAACTGCCGCCAAAGATATTGGCTTCCAGGATGGTCAGCGCCGAGCCGCGCAGATTGCCCGTGGCGATCTTGCGGATGAAGCCGGGGATGTCGATGCCGGTCGGACAGGCCTCCATGCACGGCGCGTCGTAACAGAAATAGCAGCGGCTCGCCTCCACCAGCGCCTCGTGCGGGGTCAGCGGCGGATGCGCGTCGGCGAAATTGGCGGCAACCTGCTCGGGCGGAAGGCGGGCGGCGGCGATATCGGCTGTGTCGGACACGGCGCGGCAGCCCTCCGTGGCAATGCTGACGGTTGCGCAAGCTAACGTCATGCCAAGCGGCGGCGTCAATGCCGAATCTTGACCGCACGGTCAGATTCGTTTGTGATCGCGCCGAACGAAACGTCGCGGGGCCGGATGGACACGCAAGCGCGACCGCAAGGCGAGCCGGGGGCGGCGCGGCGGGACAGCACCGCCGCGATCCTCGCCGCCGCCGAGCGGGTGTTCGCCCGCGCCGGCTTCCACGGTGCGCGCATGGCGGAGATCGCCGCTGCGTCCGGCCTGCCGAAAGCCAACCTGCATTACTACTTCGGCACCAAGGACCGGCTCTATCGCGCGGTGCTGGAGGACATCCTGCGGCAATGGGTTGCCACCGCGGCCGCCTGGATCGAGCCTGGGCGCGACCCGACCGAGGCCCTGGCGGGCTATGTGCGGGCCAAGCTGGCCGATGCGCGGCGACGTCCTGGGGCCTCGCGCATCTTCGCGAGCGAAATCCTGCGCGGCGCGCCGCTGCTGATGCCCTATCTGACCGAGGAACTGCGCCGGCAGGTGGCCGAGATGGGCGTCGTGATCGAGGACTGGGCGGCGCGCGGCCTGATCGACCCGATCGCGCCGCCGCATCTGTTCTTCGCCATCTGGGCGATGACGCAGACCTACGCCGATTTCGACGTGCAGGTCAGGGCCGTGCTCGGCCCGGAGGCCGATGACGACGCGATCTTCGCCGCCGCCGAGGCGACCGTGACGCGGCTGGTGCTGCGCGGCTGCGGCGTGCGCGAGGACGCCGGACCACAGCGGGAGGACCGCCAATGACCGCGACCGGCGGCTGCCTGTGCGGCGGCGTGCGCTATGCCGTGAGCGGCGAGTTGCGGGCGGTGCATGCGTGCCACTGCTCGCAATGCCGCCGCTGGAGCGGCAATTTCGTCGCCACCGCCGATTGCCGCAGCGCCGATCTGCACTTCGCGGCGGCGGACACGCTCGTCTGGTTCGCCTCCTCCCAGACCGCGGAACGTGGATTCTGCCGGCGCTGCGGCAGCGCGCTGTTCTGGCGCCGCGCCGCGCCGGCGACGGAATGGACGAGCATCGCCGCCGGCTCGATCGACCCGCCGACCGGCCTGCGGACGGCACGGCACATTTTCGTCGCCGACAAGTCCGATTTCTACGACATCGCCGACGGGCTGCCGCAACATGCGGGGCGCGCCGATGCGGCGACGGCTGCATGAGCGACCGGGGGGACACTCTGACGGAGGGGTGCCGATGACTGCCACGGGCGGCTGCCTGTGCGGCGGCGTGCGCTATGCCGTGAGCGGCGAGTTGCGGGCGGTGCATGCGTGCCACTGCTCGCAATGCCGCCGCTGGAGCGGCAACTTCGTCGCGGCGACGCGCGCGCTCACCGCCGACCTGACGCTGACCGAGGCGGCCACGCTCGCCTGGTACCGTTCGTCCGACGCCGGCGAGCGCGGCTTCTGCGCCCGTTGCGGCGGCAATTTGTTCTGGCGACGCGCCGACGGGGCGCGCAAATGGACCAGCATCATGGCCGGCACGCTGGACGCGCCGACCGGGTTGCGGCTCGCGCGGCACATCTTCGTCGCCGACAAGTCGGACTTCTACGACATCGCCGACGGACTGCCGCAACATGCGGCGTGGCCGGACTGAGCCGGATTCGCGGGGCGCAACGGGCGGGCGCACGAACGGGCTTGCCCAGGCGGCGCGGTCTATGTTCTTCTTCCGTTCGTGTACTCCCTCCCGCGCACCCCGGCCGAGCGCTTCGCCAGCATCATCGCCCTGCTGTGCCGCACCGTCGCGGCCAGCATCGCCGGGGGCCGGCTGGCCGGGCCGTTGATCATCCTGATCTGGCGGCGGCTCAACCGCATGGGCATCCGGTTCGCTGCCATCGCCGCCCGGCATGACGCCGGCACGCTGCGCCCTCCCCGGCGCCGCCCGCAGGCACCCCGCCCGCCCTTGGCGCGGCCCAGGAAACCGGACCCGCTGCCGCGCGGCAAGGCGTGGCTGCTGCGCCTGGTGCCGGAGGCGGCAGGCGGCGCCTCGCAATTGCAGCACTTGCTGGCCGACGCCGAGATGGCGGCCCTGATCGCCGCCGCGCCGCAGGCCGGCCGCATCCTGCGCCCGCTGTGCCGGATGCTGGGGCTGCGCCCGCCCGCCGCGCTCCACCAGCCGCCGAGGTCGCGGCCGCCGGCGGTTCCCCGCCGCGCCGCAAGCCGCCGTCCCCCCGGGTCGGACGCCGCGCCATTCGCCGCGCCGCAACCCCGCCGACCGGCGCCGGCGCCGATGCCCTCGCTCCGCGCCTGCGGCCCGCCGAAAACTGCCGGATGACCGCGCAACGACGGCGCGCGGCGTCAATGTTCCGACAAGGGAACAACGTCGCTCAGACGGCGGCGAAGATCGTCGCGCCTGTGTCGGCGCGCCCCACATTGCCGCGGAAGGCCGCGAACAGCTCGCGGCCGACGCCCACACCGTTCGCCGCCAGATCGGGGGCGGCAGGCGTGCGTTCGGCCCACTCCGCCGGATCGACCAGCACGTCCAGCCGCCCGGCAGGCGCATCGACGCGCACCACGTCCCCGTCGCGCAACAGCGCGATCGGCCCGCCCTCCGCCGCCTCCGGCGTGACATGGATCGCCGCCGGCACTTTCCCCGACGCGCCCGACAGCCGCCCGTCCGTCACCAGCGCCACGCGCCGTCCGCGATCCTGCAGGACGCCGAGCGGCGGCATCAGCTTGTGCAATTCCGGCATCCCGTTGGCGCGCGGCCCCTGGAACCGCACCACCGCCACCATGTCGCCGTCGAGCGCGCCCGCCTTGAACGCGGCCTGCAACGCCTCCTGGCTGTCGAAGACGCGCGCCGGCGCCTCGATCACGTGCCGCTCCGGCGCCACCGCCGAGGTCTTGATGACCGCGTGGCCCAGATCGCCCTCCAGCACGCGCAGCCCGCCGGTGGGCTGGAACGGGGCGGCCGCGCCGCGCAGGATCGCCGCATCGCCGCTCTCCGCGGCCGGCGCGCGCCAGGCCAGGCTGCCGTCCGCCGCCAGCCCCGGCTCCGCGACATAGGCCCGCAGCCCCTGCCCCCACACCGTCGTCACATCCTCGTGCAGCAGCCCGGCATCGAGCAGTTCGCGGATCAGGAACGGCATTCCGCCGGCGGCGTGGAAATGGTTCACGTCGGCGCGGCCGTTCGGATAGATGCGCGCCAGCAGCGGTGTCACTTCGGCGAGGTCGGAGAAATCGTCCCAGGCGAGCGACACTCCGCCCGCCGCCGCCATGGCGATCAGATGAATGGTCAGGTTGGTCGAGCCGCCGGTGGCGTGCAGGCCGACGATCCCGTTGACGAAGGCCCGCTCATCCAGCACTCGCCCCACGGGCGTGTAGGAATTGCCGAGCGCCGTCAGCGCCAGCGCCCGCCGCGTCGCCTCCGCCGTCAGCGCGTCGCGCAGGCCGGTGCCGGGATTGACGAAGCTGCTGCCCGGCAGGTGCAGCCCCATGATCTCCATCAGCATCTGGTTGGTGTTGGCGGTGCCGTAGAAGGTGCAGGTGCCCGGCCCGTGGTAGCTTTTCATTTCGGCCGCCAGCAGCTCGGCGCGCGTTGCCTTGCCT
This sequence comes from Pseudomonadota bacterium, assembly GCA_021818505.1. Classification (GTDB taxonomy): domain Bacteria; phylum Pseudomonadota; class Alphaproteobacteria; order Acetobacterales; family Acetobacteraceae; genus JAFKFJ01. Next base: position 29,295 of record JAKADX010000035.1, on the reverse strand, counting down.
TCGGCAAAAAGCTGGCGCACCCGGCTCTTCTCGTCGTTCGGCAGGCCGGAGGTCATGGGACCGGCGGGGATGAACACCGCCGGCAGGTGGCCGAAACTCAGCGCGCCGATCACCAGCCCCGGCACGATCTTGTCGCACACGCCCAGATAGACGGCGGCATCGAAGGTCTGGTGCGACAGGGCCACCGCCGTCGCCAGCGCGATCACGTCGCGCGAGAACAGCGACAGCTCCATCCCCGCCTCGCCCTGCGTCACGCCGTCACACATCGCCGGCACGCCGCCCGCCACCTGCGCGGTCGCCCCGGCGGCGCGGGCCGTCTCGCGGATCAGCGCAGGAAACCGCTCATAGGGCTGATGGGCGGAGAGCATGTCGTTATAGGCGGTGACAATCGCCAGGTTGGGCGTCATCCCCTCCTGCAGCCGCAGCTTGTCGGCCGGTCCGCAGGCGGCGAAGGCGTGCGCCTGGTTGGCGCAGCCGAGCGCCCCGCGCCGCCGCCCGGCCGCCGCCGCGGCGTCGATGCGGGCGAGATAGCGGCTGCGCGTCTCGTGACTGCGCCGGGCGATGCGGTCGGTCACTTCGGCGATGCGGGCATGGAGCGGCATGACGGACCCTCCGGCTGACTTCTGCTGCGATGCGGTATAGACAAGCGCCGGGAAGCGATCCACCGCAAGGGAGAGGCCCCGATGCCCTTCGACGACAGCGGCGACGGCGGCGGGCGGCGCCCGGACCGCGCCCCCAGCCGCAACGTGCTCGGCGGCAGGTTGGAGGATTGCTCGCAGCGGCCGTTGACCGGCTTCTTCCGCAACGGCTGCTGCGACACCGGGCCGGCCGACATGGGCAGCCACACGGTCTGCGCGGTGATGACGGCGGAGTTCCTGGCGTTCTCGCGCCAGGCCGGCAACGACCTCTCCACGCCGCGGCCGGAATTCGGCTTCGCGGGTCTGCGGCCGGGCGACCGCTGGTGCCTGTGCGCGCCGCGCTGGGCCGAGGCATTGGAGGCAGGGCGGGCGCCGCGCGTGGTGCTGCGCGCCAGCCACGCAGGGGCGCTGCGCTACTGCGCCCTGGAAGACCTGAAGGCACACGCCGTGGACCTGGACTGAGCGGCGATGTCATCGCATATCGGCAACGAACCCGTCTCAGATCCGTTATCACCTGCGACTTTTCTGTGAACGTGCTGCCCTGGCCGATCGCGACGCTGTGACAAAATGCGGATCATGGGGCGCAACAATCCTCGCTGACCTCACATAACATGTTGATACATATAGATTCCCGGCGACGGGCGCACGCTTTCGATGCGCTGCCGCGCTTGTAGCGCTTGCCGAGTCGTTCCTATATTGGCGGCGCGGCGCGGCACGGACGCGGTCCGGCGCCTCGCGTAACCGATTCGAGGAGAAGCCGACATGTCGCACGACAATCAGGGCGACGGACAGAACTGGAACAACGGGCCCGGCGCGGGCGATCCCGACCAGCAAGGCGATCTCAACGGCCAGGCCCCGGACGGCAACGAGGACGGTGACGATCGCGGTGCCCTGCCTCCGCCGCCGCCCCCGCCGCCCCCGGTCGGCGCCGCGGTCGTGCCGTCGCAGTTCGTGGATTTCGTGAATGGCCTGCCGGCTCAATTCGTCCAGGGCTTCGAGTCCGAGACGGTCGGCGGCGTGCCCTGGACCGCGCTCGTCCTGACCAACGCCGCCTACGCGATCCCGCCTCTCATGCAGCCGACCCTGCTGTTCGCCGATTTCACCGCGCCGCTTGCCGCGCCGGTGGTGCTGTCCGGCGACAACCTCATCGGGCTGATCAGCGACAGCACCGCACCGCTGACCGTGGTTGACAACGCAACGCCGTACCAGAACATCGCCAGCGGCACCGGCGGCATGACGCTGTTCGCGCAATCGGCTTCCGGCTCCTTCGTCGCGGAGGGGGGCACGAACGCCGTCGTCCTCGGCAGCGGGACCAGCGGTGCCTGGTACATAAACATGCTCGGCGGCAACAACCAGATCTGGGCCGCGGGCGGCAACGACACCGTGCAGACGGCGGCCGGCAGCACGAACCTGATCGATTTCGGCAGCGGCAACGATCTCGCGCTGTCGGGCGGGACGGACGTGATCTTCGCCGGCGCCGGCGACGACACGATCGACGCCGCCGGGAGCAACGTCTCCGTCGTCGGCGGCAGCGGCGTCCTGACCTTCCTCGACACCAGCACGGTGCCGGGCGGGCAGAACGCGCTGATCTTCGCCGGCAGCGGGGCGATCAACGTCAATGGCGGCCTCGGCAGTGTCACCGTGGTCAGCGGGGCCGGCGGCGGCAACATCATCGGCGGCTCGGCCGGCAACAACATCCTGTTCGCCGGCGGCGGGCCGGTGACGATGCAGGGCGGCGGCGCGGGCGACCTGCTGCTGGGCAGCGGCTCCGGCGGCGATCTGCTGCTGGCCGGCAGTGGCAACGAGACGCTGCTCACTGGTGCGGCCGGCAACAACACGATCGGTGGCGGCACCGGCAATGACGCCATCGTGATGACCGGCGGCGACAACACCGTCATCGGCGGCAGCGCCGGCACCGACCTGATCTGGACCGGCAGCGGCAACGCCTCGATCGCCGGCGGCGCTGGCAACCTCAACGTCATCGGCGGCGCCGGCAACGACACGGTGCAGGCCGGGTCGGGCACGGACACCTTCACCTTCATCAACAGCCTGGCCGGCGGCAGCATGGTCATCAACAACTTCAACACCGCGACCGACAGCATCATGCTGAGCGGCTATGCGCCGAATTCCGCCAACGTCTCGACCGCCGGCGGATCGACGATGATTACGCTGTCCGACAATACCAAGATCGAACTGATGGGCGTCACCAACCTCCCAAGCTCGGCAATCGGCTGAGCCTGGCCGGTCCGGCGGCATCGGGCGCCCGCCAACGCCCGATGCCGCCGGAGACTTGCTCCCGCCGGCGGTTCATGCTGCAAGCGCGTCCCGTCCCCGCAGCCGGACTCCGCCGCCATGCCCGACCCCGCCCCCGAATCCGAGCGCGTGCTGATCCTCGATTTCGGCAGCCAGGTGACGCAACTGATCGCCCGGCGCCTGCGCGAGAGCGGGGTTTACTGCGAAATCTGGCCCTATTCGGCCGATCCCGAACGCATCCGCGCCTTTGCGCCGGCGGCCATCATTCTCTCGGGCGGGCCGGCCAGCGTGCCCGACACCGGCAGCCCGCGCGCGCCGGACGAGGTATTCGAGTCCGGCGTGCCGGTGCTCGGCATCTGCTACGGCCAGATGACGATGTGCGCGCAGCTCGGCGGTGCGGTCGAGACCTCCGAGCACCGCGAATTCGGCCGCGCCTTCGTCGATGTCGCCGAACCCTGCGCGCTGTTCCGCGGCGTCTGGTCCCCCGGCGCGCGCGAGCAGGTGTGGATGAGCCACGGCGACCGCGTCATCGCGCTGCCTCCGGGCTTCCGCGCTGTGGCATCGAGCGAGGGTGCGCCGTTCGCCGTGATTGCCGATGACCATCGCCGATACTATGGGCTGATGTTCCACCCCGAGGTCGCGCACACACCGCACGGCGCGCAACTGCTGCGCAACTTCACGCACGCCGTCGCCGGACTTTCCGGCACCTGGACGATGTCTGGTTTCCGCGCCGCTGAGATCGCGCGCATCCGCGAACAGGTGGGATCCGGCCGCGTCATCTGCGGCCTGTCGGGCGGTGTGGATTCCGCGGTCGCCGCCGTACTGATCCACGAGGCGATCGGCGATCAGCTCACCTGCATCTTCGTCGATCACGGCCTGCTGCGCGCCGGCGAGGCGGAGCAGGTGGTGCGCACCTTCCGCGACCGCTTCAACATCCGCCTCGTGCATCGCGACGCATCCGACCTGTTCCTCGATGCGCTGGCGGGCGTCAGCGATCCCGAGACCAAGCGCAAGACCATCGGCCGGCTGTTCGTCGATGTGTTCGACGAAGAGGCGCACAGGCTGGGCGGTGCTGACTTCCTTGCCCAGGGCACGCTCTATCCCGACGTGATCGAGAGCGTCCCGGTACGCGGCGGCCCGAGTGCGGTCATCAAGTCGCATCACAATGTGGGCGGATTGCCCGAGCGGATGCGGATGCGCCTGATCGAGCCGCTGCGCGAACTGTTCAAGGACGAGGTGCGCGCGCTGGGCCGCGAACTCGGCATCCCGGACGAAATGGTCGGCCGTCATCCATTCCCCGGCCCGGGCCTCGCCATCCGCATCCCCGGCGCGATCACGCGCGACAAGCTCGACCTGCTGCGCCGCGCGGATGCGATCTTCCTGGAGGAGATCAGGGCCGCCGGAGTGTACGATGCGATCTGGCAGGCCTTCGCGGTGCTGCTGCCGGTGCGCACGGTGGGCGTGATGGGCGACGACCGGACCTATGACTATGCCTGCGCGCTGCGCGCGGTGACCAGCACCGACGGCATGACCGCCGACGTGTATCCGTTCGACATGGCGTTCCTCACGCGCGTGTCCAACCGCATCGTCAACGAGGTACGCGGCATCAACCGCGTCACCTACGACATCACCAGCAAGCCGCCCGGCACGATCGAGTGGGAGTGACAGCGGCCAAGGAACACGCATGGCGAAACGGCAGCGCGAGTGGGTGTGGGTCCGGTCCCTGCAACCGGCGGAGAAAGCGGAGATCGCCGTCGCGTGCGAACACTTCATCGCCACGTTCCTGAAGCCGCGTTTCCTGCCCGAGATCCGTCCGACGGAGTTCAACTACCCCGTCGATATCTTCGGCAAATGGCGGGGCAGCAAGTACAGCTTCGTGACGCGCTACCGCTCCGGCTTCCCCGACAACGCCGGCGCGGAATTCGACTCGCCGTTCACGCGCCTGGACCACGCCGAGGACCGTTTGCGTGACACGCGGTTCCACGTCATGTGGCACCGGCACACCGGACAGTGGTGGCGCGTGCATGAGGCCGTCCCGTTCGACGAGGCGTTGCGTCTGATCGAGACCTCGCCGACGCTGTGGCCGGCGATATGACCGCTGCCGATCGCCCGCGCTTCGACCTCGCGGCGGGTCCCGACTTGTCGGCACACGGCGCATTCACGCGCATCGGCGAATACCTCAAGGCCAAAGGCATCGACGCGCTGGTCGCGATGATCCTGGAGTACGCCGAGCGTGACCCGATGCTGTTCCGCCGCCTCGATGCAGCGGCCGCGACGACCGGCGCCGATGAACGCACGCTGGAGACGCGGTTGCGCAAGGCCATCGACACGGCGCCGCGCTGCGGGCGCGGTTCGGCCGCAAGCGCAACTTGATGAAGCTGCTGGACTGACGCCATCCTGGCGACCGGAAGCCCCGAGGGAGAGCGCCGGCGGCGCGGCAGACCATGACCGACAGACTCCTCGTCCTCTACGGCTCCTACCGTGCCGATCGCATGGGCATCCGTCTTGCCGACTTCCTCGTCCGCGAACTGCGCGCACGCGGCGCCGATGCCGAACTCATCGACGCCAAGGCGATCGGACTGCCGATGCTCGATCGCATGTACAAGGAATATCCGAAGGGCACGGCGCCGGCGCCGCTGGAAGCACTGGCGCAGAAGATCCGTGCGGCCGATGCCTTCGTCTTCGTCACCGGTGAATACAACTGGGGCGTGCAGCCGGGGTTGAAGAACCTGACCGACCATTTCCTGGAGGAGTGGTTCTGGCGCCCGGCGGCGATCGCCAGCTACTCGGCGGGACGGTTCTCCGGCGTCCGCTCCGCCTTCGCCTGGCACGGCATCCTCTCGGAGATGGGGATGGTCGTGATCTCCAGCACGCTCGCGGTCGGGCCGATCGCGCAGACGCTCGGCCCGGACGGCACGCCGACCGGCGACGGCGGCGCGGCGCTGGCACGCGCGTTTCCGCGCTTCGCCGACGATCTCGCCTGGTGGACCGAGGCGGCCCGGGCGCAGCGGGCCCGCAAGGCGCCGCCGTACTGACGTCCGGCGTCGTTGCACCGGCGCGACCGATGCGGCACGCTCGCGCGATGATCACCGTCCATCATCTCAACAACTCCCGCTCGCAGCGCGTGCTGTGGCTGCTGGAGGAACTCGGCCTGCCCTACGAAGTGAAGCGCTACCAGCGGGATCCCGCGACGATGTTGGCGCCGCCATCGCTGCGCGCGGTGCATCCGCTGGGCAAATCGCCTGTGATCTCCGACGGCGCCGCCACGGTCGCCGAGTCCGGCGCCATCGTCGATTACCTGATCGAGCGTCACGGCGGTGGCCGCCTGCGCCCGCCGGATGGCACGCCGGAGCGGCTGCGCTACGGTTACTGGCTGCACTACGCCGAAGGTTCGCTGATGCCGCCGCTGTTGCTCGGGCTGGTGGCGAGCCGCATCGCCGGGCCGGCGGTGCCGTGGTACGCCCGGCCCGTGGCGCGCGGCATCGCCGCCGGGCTGCGCGATCGGTTCGTCGCACCGCAGATCAAGCTGCATCTCGACTACCTGGAGGGCGAGCTTGCCGCGCGCGACTGGTTTGCGGGACCCGAGTTCACCGCTGCCGACGTGCAGATGAGCTTTCCGCTGGAAGCCGCTGCCGCGCGGGCCGGGCTGGATGCCAGCCGGCCGCGCCTGACCGACTGGCTCGCCCGCATCCACGCCCGCCCTGCCTATCAGCGCGCGCTCGCCGCGGGCGGACCATACGAATTGCTGCGCTGACGCTCAGGCGTCCAGCCGCGGCAGGCTGCCTGGCCGCAGGTCGCGGCGCGCGCCGAACGTGGCGCGCTTGACCCAGCGCGCGGCACGCAGCAGATGCGGGTGGATGCTTTGCAGCACGTCGCGCACCACGTCGGCGAAATGTCCGTCGGTGAACCACCAGCGGGCCAGTTCACGCCAGCAGCCGCCGCGCTGGCCGGCGGGCAGGTTGCGGCGCACCACGCGGCAATACTCGGCGTACAGCACCAGATGGAACAGATTGCCCTGCCGCGGCTTGGCCTGTGGCGCGAGCCAGCGCACCGCCGCCGCCCGGTCCACCAGCAGCAGCGCGCGCGTCGCCCGCTCGCGGTGCTCGCGATGCAGGAACAGGTGGTCCGGCAGCCGCACCCACGGACCGCGCAGCGCCATCTCCGCCAGCAGCACGCGATCCGAACCGCTGAACGTGCCGATCAGGCCGCTGCCCACCAGGGCCTCGCGGCGATACAGGCCGAAGAAATCCTCGCACTGGTGATGCGAATGGATGACGCGGGCGAAACGCCGCGCCGGGTCGGATACCGCCAGGTCGCCCAGGTCGGTCGCGTAGCGGCGCAGTTCCGCACCGTCGGGACCGATCTCGACGATGCCGCCGACGCACAGCACCGCCTCCGGATGGCGCTCCAGCGCGTCCACGGCACGGGCCAGATAGTCGGGGGCAAGCATGTCGTCATGCGCCGCCCAGTGGAAATACGCACCGCGCGAGAGGTGAAAGCAGCGGTCGAAATTCGGTCCGGCGCCGATGTTGTCCGGATTGCGCACGTAACGCACGCGCCGGTCGCGCGCGGCATAGGCGGCGCAGATCTTAGCGGTGCCGTCGCTGGAGGCGTTGTCGCAGATCACCAGCTCGAAATCGTCGAGCGTCTGCGCAAGGATCGAGTCGATTGCCTGGGGTAGATATTTCTCCCCGTTGAACACGGGCATGCCGATGCTGACCAGCGGCGGCGCCTGCGCGACCGCGCCGGTCGGTGCCACGGCACCAGCTATCCCCGTCTGTTCCAAGACCCTGGCCGTGGGAACCTCCTCCGCCGCATAACGCGCGCGGCGACGTGCAGTATATACGCAGACGCCGCGACGCGGATAAGCGAGCGTTCGCGTGAGGGTACTATGACAACCATGAATCTCAATCACGATGCTGTGGGAGCGGTGCGCCCATCACGCAGACTTTTGAACGGCTGACTTGAACAATTCCGACCTTACCGCGGCGCCATCGATCGATCGCGCCTGCTGATCGAACCGATCGCGACTGCGCGTTGGTCTGCCGCCCCCGCCGCTGCCAGATGCCGGCGGTCGTCAAGGGGGAGCCATCATGTCGCACGCCGCCGTCCTCGTCCGCCCGCGCGCCGCGCCGCAACGTTCGCCCGGCCCGCTGCCCGGCCTTTTGCTCACCGCGGTGATCGCCGCGGCCGCGTTCGCCCTGCACCGCCTGCCCGGCATCGGGGCGCTCAGCCCCCTCATTCTCGCCATCCTGCTCGGCATGGCGCTGCACAATACGCTCGGCACGCCGGCGGCGGCGCGTGAGGGCGTGGGGTTCGCGCTGCGCCGCGTCCTGCGTCTGGGCATCGTGCTGCTCGGGCTGCAACTGACGGCGCAGCAGGTGGCGGCGGTGGGCGGGCGCGGCATCTTCGTGATCGTGGCCACGCTGGCGGCGACCTTCGTGCTGACCAAATGGTTCGGCCGGCTGCTCGGGGTGGAGCGGCGGCTGGCCGAGCTGATCGCGGCCGGCACCGCCGTGTGCGGCGCCTCCGCGGTGATCGCGACCAACACCGTCACGCGCGGCACGGACGAGGACGTGGCCTATGCGGTGGCCTGCGTGACCGTGTTCGGCTCGGCATCGATGCTGCTTTATCCGCTGCTGCCCGGCGTGCTCGCGCTGACGCCGCACCAGTTCGGGCTGTGGGCCGGCGCCTCGATCCATGAAATCGCGCAGGTGGTCGCGGCGGCGTTCCAGAACGGCACCGTGTCCGGCGATTTCGCGACCGTGGCCAAGCTGTCGCGCGTGATGCTGCTGGCACCGCTGGTCTTGGTACTGGGCGCCCTGACCGCGCGGCGCGGCGAGGTGGGCAAGCGCGGGCGCGCGCCGCTGCCGTGGTTCGCCTTCGGCTTCCTGGCCCTGATCGGCCTCAACAGCCTGGGCGTCGTCCCGCCCGCGGCAACCGCGTACACCACGCCGGCCACCACCTTCCTGCTGGCGATGGCGCTTGCGGCGATGGGCATGGCGACCGACCTGCGCAAGCTGCGCGCCGCCGGCCTGCGCCCGCTCGCGCTCGGGGCGGCGAGCTGGCTGCTGATCTCCACCCTCAGCCTCGCGCTGATCCTGCTGGTCGATTAGAACGGGGGGATGCTGGAACTGCTGCGTGTGTTCGTGGCCGTCGCCGAGCGCCTGCATGTGACGCAGGCGGCGGCCGCGCTGAACATGACGCAGTCGGCGGCCAGTGCCGCCATCCGCACGCTGGAGGGCCGGCTGGACGTGCGGCTGTTCAGCCGGGTCGGCCGGCATATCGAGCTGACCGAGGCCGGCGCGGTGCTGCTGGCCGAGGCGCGGGCGGTGCTGGCGCGCATGGCCCAGGCCGAGGCAGCGTTGGACGAGCTGTCAGGGCTCCGGCGCGGCCATGTGCGGCTGTTCGCCAGCCAGACGATCGCCGGCTACTGGCTGCCGGCGCGGCTGCACCGGTTCCGCACGCTCCATCCGCGCATCGGCTTCACGCTGGCGATCGGCAACACCGAGCAGGCCGCCGCCGCCGTTTCCGCCGGCGAGGCCGATCTCGGCTTCGTCGAGGGGGCGGTCGATGACAAGCTGCTGGCGCGCGTGCCGGTGGCGACCGACCGGATGGTACTGGTGGTCGCGCCGGCGCATCCCTGGGCCGGGCGGCGCGATCTGCCCGACGCGGAACTGCCTCGCTCCACCTGGGTGCTGCGCGAGCGCGGCTCGGGCACGCGGCAGGCACTGGCCGATGCGCTGCGCGGCCGCGGGCTGGACCCCGAGGCACTGCCGGTGGCAATGGAACTGCCGTCCAACGAGGCGGTGCGGGCGGCGGTGATCGCCGGGGCCGGGGCGACGGTCCTGTCCTCTCTCGTCGCCGCGCATGCGATCGCTGCCGGCACACTGGCCGAGGTGCCGCTCGCCCTGCCCGCTCGCCCGTTCGTGGCCTTGCATCACGGCGACCGTCCGCGCTCCGCTGCCGCCGGCGCGCTGCTCTCCGTGGCGCGCGCCGCCTGACCCGGCGCGCCGGGCCGTCGCTGTCAAGGAGTTGCCGCCATGTCACCGACCCTCCCCCGCCGCGCCCTGCTCGCCACCGCCGCCGCGTCGCTGCTGGCCGCGCCGGCCCGCGCCGCCGACCCGATCGCGGCGGCGACGATCACGCCGCAGGGCAGCACGGTGACCGGCCAGGCCAGGCCCGGCCCGTGGCGCATCGGCTTCTCCGACGGCTACGGCGCCACGCCCTGGCGACGCATGTGCCTGGCCGAGTTGCAGCGCGCGGTGGCGGCGCAGCCACACCAGGTCGCGCAACTGATCGTGCATGACGCCGAGGGCGACCCGCACCGCCAGATGTCCCAGATCAACGACCTGACCAGGGCCAAGGTCGATGCCATCCTGTGCATCCCGAGTGCCGCCGACCCAGTCGCCGTCGCGCTGGCGAACGCCACCGCGCGGGGCATCGTCACCGTGCCTTTCACCCTGCCGGTCGGCGGCACCGCCTGGAGCAGCTATGTCGGCACCGACAAGACCGGCAAGGGCGCGGCCCTGGCCAAATGGCTCGCGGGCGCGCTGGGCGGGCGCGGCAAGGTCGTCGCGCTGGGCGGCGTGCCCGGTAATCCGTATAGCGGCGCGCTGTGGGCCGGGGCGCAGACGGTCTGGAAGGGCACCGGCATCGAGGTGCTGCGTTTCGACCCCGCCTTCTGGGACCGTGAGCGCGCGCGGGCGGTCATGGCCGGCCTGCTCGGCGCCCTGCCGGTGATCGACGGCATCTGGTGCGACGGCGGGCAGGACGCGGCGGGGGCGCTGGATGCCCTGCTCGCGGCGCGGCGCCCGCTGCTGCCCGTGACCGGCGACGACTACAACGGCCTGCTCAAGCTCCACGCCGCCGTAACCGCCGGCGGGGCACGCGGCTTCCCCTTCGGCCTGCTCTCGGAACCGACCTGGCAGAGCGTGATCGCGCTGCGCACGGCAACGACGCTGCTCGGCGGCGGCACGGTATCCAAGCAGCAATTCGTGCTGCCGGCGATGATCACGGCGGACAATTACCGCCAGTACATCCGCCCCCGCCTGCCCGACGCCGTGCTGGTGGACACGACGCTGGACGACGCGACGCTGCAGCGCATCTTCGCGTAGGGCCGGGGTCTCAGTCCAGGTCGATCAGCCGCGGCGCGACACCCAACGCCGCGAGCAGCCGGAGCAGGTCGGCGGTGGTGATCGAGACGCTGGCGGTGTTGACCAGCGGGTGACAGATGATCCGCTCGCTGCGCGCCAGCGCACGGTCCAGCGCGAAGGTCACGCGGCGGTCGGTGTCGTTGACCAGCGCCAACGGCGTCACCGCGCCCGGCGCGACGCCCAGCGCCTCCATCAGCGTCTCGGCGGGGGCGAAGGAGAAGCGCTTTGCCCCGAGCAGCGCCGGCAGCGCCTTGAGGTCGGCGCGGCGGTCGGCGCGCAGCGTCACCAGAAACAGCGCGCGGTTGGTATCGCGCAGCAGCAGGTTCTTGGTATCCGCGCCGGCTAGCCCGTGCGGGTGCGCCGCCGCTTCCTCGACGGTGAACACCGGCGGGTGCGACACCTCCTCGACCGCGATGCCGAGGCGCGCAAGCAGCGCGGCAAGCCGCGCCCGTCCCGGGTCCGTCACCGCCGCCGGTCTTCCTCCTCCTCCTCGTCCTCCTCGCCGGGCTCCACGTCCTCCTCATCGTCCTCGTCCTGGTGCTCGTAGTACCAGTCGAGCACATCATCGTGGAAATCGGGGTCCTTGAGCAGCCGCATGGCCAGCGCCAGCACGATCTCCTGCGCGGCCGGCAGTTCGGTGGCGCCCTCCGGCACCTCGCTGCCCGCGACCACGCGCACCGACATGCCCTTGTCATCGTCCTCGCCGATGATCAGCGCGACCTCGCTTCGGTCGAGGTCAACCACGACCGTCTCCGGTGTCCGTCCCGCCGACATCTCGCCACTCCTTCCTTGCTGCGCCGCTGCATACCAGCCGGGCAACGCACGGCCCAGCCCAAGGTCGCAGCCCGGCCAAAATTCACCCGCCGCGATCGGGTCGGGCGATGCGGGCCTGCTTTTCCGCCAGCCGCTGCGCGAACCGCTCGCGAACGACGATGGCGCGGGTGTGCCGGCCGTTCCCCGCCGCCTCGATCCCGTCATGGGCGGTGAAGGCGAAGCTCACCAGCCTGCCGTCCACCGCGACGATCTCCGTCGCCAGCGTCACCGTAAGTCCGACCGGGGTCGCGGCGGTGTGGGCGATCTGCACGTCGGTCCCGACCGACAGCAGGTCGGGACCGCCGAGGCTCGCCAGATGCGCCGCACACGCGCATTCCGCCATCGCCACCAGCATGGGCGTCGCCAGCACCTCCGGCATCGCAGCCAGCGCGGGTTCCGCCAGCGGCAGCGCCGGGACGGTGTGCTCGCGCCGCACCTCGGTGCTCCAGGTGCGGCGGCTGCCGATATGCGGCGCGAGGTCGATCATGGTCAGAGGCTTTCCACGTTGCCGTCCACGCCGATTGACTGGCCGGAGATGTTCGCCCCGGCGGCGCTGACCAGCCACAGTACCGCGCCGGCCACGTCCTCGGCCGTCACCATCCGCCGCAGCGAAACGCGGTCGAGATAGGTCTTCTCCATCGCGGCGTACTCCACCTGCTCCTGCCGCGCGCGCGCGGCGATCACACGCTCGATGCGCGGGCCGGCGACGATGCCGGGCAGGATGGCGTTGACGCGGATGTTCGACGGGCCGAGTTCCTTGGCAAGCGACTGGGTGAAACCGATCACGCCCCATTTCGCCGCCGCGTACGGGGTGCGCCAGGCATAGCCGAACCGCCCGGCCGCCGAGGACATGTTGATGATGGCCCCGCCCCCGGCGGCCTTGAGCATCGGGACGGCAAGCCGGGTGCAGAGGAACTGGCCGGTCAGGTCGATGTCGATGCAGCGGCGCCAGTCCTCGATCGCAATCGATTCCACCGCCCCGGTCGGCCCGGCGATGCCCGCGTTGTTGACCAGCAGGTCGAGGCCGCCCAGCCCGGCACGCGCCTCGGCGAACAGCCGCTCGACGTCCTTTTCGTCGGCCACGTCGGCCAGCGTCGCGCCCGCTTCCTTGTGCTCGGCGCGGAAGGCTTCCAGCGCGGCGGGATCGACGTCGCAGATATGCACGCGCGCGCCGTGATCGATCAGCGCATCGACGATGGCGCGGCCGATGCCGCCGGCGCCGGCGGTGACGACGGCGCGCAGGCCGGGGGGAATGGCAAGCGAGGCGATGGGCATGGCGGTTCCTCCGTGATGGCCGCAAGGTGCGGCGGCGCGGGCGCCGCGACAAGCGACGATGGCGCGCACCGCGCCGGCGCCCTAATCTGGGCCGAAATGTCCGGCGACCCGCGATTCTCCCCCGAACGCCGCCGGCCCGACGCGGTGGCCCTGGTCTGGCTGGCTGGCGCGGCGCTGGCTGTGCTCGCCTACGCGGTCGGGCCGGACCGGGTGGTGGCGGTCACCTTCGACGCCTTCCACTGGGCGAGCTTCTACCTCGACCAGTTGGTCCACAACCTGACCACGGCGACGCTGGAGGCGCTGCGGGCGGCGGCGATCGGCCTGTTCGCGGTCTTCGTCGGCCTCAGCCTGCTGGCGATCCGCCGCGGTGCGCAGGGGCCGGGCGGGCTGATCGTGGTCGCGATCATCTTCCTGCTGCTGGTCTGGGGGGCCGAGGGCACCAATCCGGCCGCGAACCTGCGGTGGGCACTGGCGCTCCTGCTGGCCGCCCTGGCCGCCCTTGGCGCGACGCGCCGCATGACCTCCCCACCAGGGCCGCCGCGCGGTTAGCCGATGGACCCGCCCGCCCCGCCGCCGCCGGACCTTCCGCTGGTCGCCGGGCGCAGTTGCGGGGAATGCAACGTCTGCTGCGTGGCGCTGACCATCCGCGACCCCGAGCTGCAAAAGCCACAGGGCATCCGCTGCCGCAACGCGCTGCCGGACAATTCCTGCGCCATCTACGCGACCCGCCCGCAACAATGCCGCACCTTCTTCTGCGGCTGGCGGCACCTGAAATGGGTGCGCGAGCCGCTGCGCCCCGACCGCTCCGGCGTGCTGGTCCGCCTGCACGGCGAGGTGACGCGCGAGACCGGGGCGGTGCGGTTGGGCGTGGTGTTCACCCTGCTCCACGCCGCCGCCCTGCGCGCCGAGGGGCTGGCCGAATCAGTCGCCGCCGCCGTCGCGGCCGACGTACCGGTGTTCCTCAATATCCCCGGCCCGCCCGGCTACACCTCCGCCCAGGTGAAGATCAACGAGGTGCTGGCCGAACCGGTGCGGGTGAAGGACAAGCAGGCGGTGCTGGGCATCCTGCGGCAGTTGCGCCGGCTCGGGCTGAAAGGCGCGAAGCAGAAGATCCGGCTGGAAGCGGAGTGAGCCGCCCTACCGCTCCGTCAGCAGAGGCGCGAGCGAGGCGACCAGCAGCAGCCCCATGCCGAGATTGAACAGCCGCATCTGCCGCGGTGTGCGCAGCAGCCGCGCGGTTCCGGCGCCGATGCTGGTCCACAGCGCCACCGTGGGCAGGCAGATGACCAGGAACAGCACCGCCAGTACCAGCACTTGCGGCGCCGACACGCGCTCGCCCTGCGTCGCATAGGCGGCGACGCCGCTGACCGCGATCAGCCACGCCTTCGGATTGGCCCATTGGAAGGCCGCCGCCTCGGTGAAGCGCAGCGGTCGGCGGCGGCGCCCGCGCGGCGCATCCTGCTCCGCCGGCCGCGCGGTCGCGACATGCCAGGCGAGCCAGAGCAGATACGCCGCCCCGATCCAGTGCAGCGCCGCATAGACGGCCGGATGCGCCCGCAGCGCCTCGCCCGCGCCCAGCGCCACGGCGGCGAACATGACCGGAAAGCCGATGGCGACGCCGAGCATGTGCGGCACCGAGCGCGCCAGGCCGAAATTGGCCCCCGACGCCGCCAGCATCGCGTTGTTCGGCCCCGGCGTCGCCGACATCGACACGGCGAAACCGGCGGCCGAGAACAGCCAGATCAGATCAGGGATCGCCAGCGCCGCATCTCCTCTCTCCGCCGCGGCAGGCTACCCCGGCGGCGGCGCCGGTGCCGCGCTCCCGGTGCATGGCGCGCATGACGATTGCCCGGCGCGGCGGACGGTGCGAGAGTGCCGCCAACAAAATGATTTCCGCGGGAGAGAACGTTCATGCGTCCTGTGCTTTGCGCGGCCGCTGCCGCGTCTGTCGTGTTTGCGCTGGCGCCGCTGCATGCGGCGCGGGCGGCGGACTGCACGGGCCTGTTCGGGATGACGCTGGGCGATGCGCGCGTCATCGCCGCCGACGATGTCGCCCCTCCCTTCGCCGTCACCGGCATGGACCCGCCCACGCCGGTCACCGTCGCCGCCCCGTTCTGCCGGGTGCAGGGCGTCATCCAGCCGACCCCGGATTCCGACGTCCGCTTCGAGGTGTGGCTGCCCCCGGCAGCCACCTGGAACGGGAAATATGAGGGCGTCGGCAATGGCGGCTTCGCCGGCTCACTGATCTATCCGGCGATGAACTGGGGGCTTGCCGCCGGCTATGCCGTCTCCGGCACCGATACCGGCCATACCGGCTCGCCGATCGCGTCCGGCTGGGCGGTCGATCATCCGGAGAAGGTGGTGGATTTCGGCTGGCGCGGGATCCACGAAACCGCCGTCGCCGCCAAGGCGATCGTTGCCGCCTATTACGGCCACGTAGCGGCGCACGACTACTTCACCGGCTGCTCGGACGGCGGGCGGGAGGCGCTGATGGAGGCGCAGCGGTTCCCCGAGGACTATGACGGCATCGTGGCCGGCGCGCCGGCGAACAAGTGGACGTGGCTGGTGGCGACCGCGGTGTGGGACGAGCAGGCGCTCGCCGCCGTCCCCGGCGGCCTGCCGGCAGCCAAGCTGCCGGCGATCACCACGGCTGTCATGGCGGCCTGCCACGGCTCGGACGGATACCTGGCCGATCCGGGTCGCTGCCGCTTCAACCCCGCCGTGCTCAAGTGCAAATCCGGCGACGCCAACACCTGCCTGACCGCGCCGCAGGTGGCGATCCTGGAAAAGATCTATGGCGGCCCGCACAACGCCGCCGGCCAGCAGGAATATCCCGGCTTCCAGCCGGGCAGCGAGGCCGGCCCGACCGGGTGGAAGCTGTGGATCACCGGCGCCGGCACCGGCGAGGGCTCGCTGCAACTCGCCTTCGCCCGCGGCTTCTTCGGGGACATGGTGTTCGCCAAGCCGGACTGGGACTTCCGCACCATGAACTTCGATAGCGACATGACAGTCACCGAGCAGCGGACGGGCGCGGCGATCAATGCGACCGACATTGACATCGATCGCTTCCGCGCGCGCGGCGGCAAGCTGATCCAGTATCATGGCTGGGACGACTCGGCGATCCCACCGCGGAGTTCCATCGAATACTACTCCGCCGTGGCGAAGCGTCTCGGCGGCGTCGCGAAGACGCAGTCGTTCTATCGCCTGTTCATGGCGCCGGGGATGCAGCATTGCGGCATGGGGCCCGGCCCCAACGCGGTCAGCGGCGTGTTTGGCCTGCCCGCGCCGAAGCATGACGCCACGCACGATGTCGTCGCGGCACTCGCGCACTGGGTGGAGGACGGGGTGGCGCCGACGAAGATCGTCGCCACGCGTTACCGCGACAACGACCCCGCCAAGGGGATCGCCGCGCAACGGCAATGGTGCCCGTATCCTTCGGTCGCCCACAACGGCGCGTGCGGCTCCCCGTAAGGGGCGACGGCGCGCTACGGCGCCGGCACGGCCACGCCGAGACTGCGGGCGGTGGCGCAGATCGCCGTCCAGGTCTGCGCCTGCAACGGCACGCCGTGGGCGAGCCGCGCCGCGCGCATCCGCGCCTCCGGCTCGCCGGGCACCAGCACCTCCCCGCCCGGCGTCACCGGCCGCGATGCCTTGACGTAGTCGGCATAGGCGCGCGCGCGGGCGTGGAAATCCGCGCCGGAGAATTTCGCCGGATCGAGATAGATCGACATCATGCCGTTGCTGATGCGGCCGCGCTTGCCGCCGGGGATCGGGCCGGAGGTACCGCCGCCGGTCAGCACGCCGGCCAGCATCTCGCACATGAAGGCCAGGCCCGAGCCCTTGTGCAGCCCGAACGCCACCAGCGCCCCCTCGCCCATCGCCGGGTCGCGCGGCGCGCTCGGCACGAGCGGCCCGTACAGCGCCGCCGGGTCATCGGTGAACCGCCCATCGGGCCGAACCAGCGCCCCCTGCGGCACCGGCTTGCCGCCGTTGGAGGCCACCAGCACCTTGCCCTCGGCCACCAGCGAGGTCGCGAAATCCAGCAGCAGCATCGGCGCGGCATCGTCGCCGGGGATGCCGATGCAGACCGGGTTGGTGGAAAAGCGCCGATCGACGCCGCCGAACGGGGCGACCAGTTCGCCGCCCTCGACATTGACGAAATGGATGGAGGCCAGCCCGGCCTCCGCCGCCCGCTCCGCCCAGTCGCCGATGCGGCCGAGATGGCCGGAATGGCGCAGCGCGATCACCGAGACGCCAGCTTCGCGCGCCTTCGCGATGCCGAGATCGACGGCGAGCGGCCCGATCGTCTGACCGAAGCCCCAGTTACCATCCAGGGTCGCATGCACCGGGCCGTCGTTGACCACTGTCAACGCCTGCCCGGCGCGGACTTTACCCTCCTGCAACCACTGCACGTAGCGCGGTGTGCGGATCACGCCGTGGCTGTCATGCCCGGCGAGGTTGGCCGAGAGCAGGTAGCGGCCGATGCGCTCCGCCTCCTCCCGCCCGCAGCCGGCGGCGGCGAAGATGTCGGCGATCAGCGTCTGCAGCGTCGCGGCGGCGACGGTGACGGTCGATTCGGCGTCAGCCATACGAAATTCTCCAGGTCGGCCCAGCCGGCACCGCGCGCTTCAGACCACCGTCCCGGTGGTGTCGTCGATCAGGTGCATCTGGTTGAGGTCGGCGGCAAGCGGCAGGACCTCGCCCGGTCTGGCCGGCGTCTCCGGCGCCACGCGCGCAGTCATCTCGGCGCCGCCAAGCTGGAAATGCACCATCGTCTCCATGCCCATCGGTTCGACCACCTCGACCGGCGCGTTGATGACGCCGATGCCGGGCCGCGTCTGCTCGGGCATCTCGGTCAGGTGCTCGGGGCGGATGCCCAGCGTCATGTCCCGCCCGGCATAGGGCGCGTATCGGTTGGTGCGCTGCGCCGGCACCGCGAGCCGGTCGCCGGTGGGCAACTGCATGAACAGCCCGCCGTCATCGAGCACCTTCACGGGGATCATGTTCATCGCCGGGCTGCCGATGAAGCCGGCGACGAAGCGGGTGGCGGGGTTGTGGTAAAGCTCCTGCGGCGGGCCGACCTGCTCGATGCGCCCGGCGTTCATCACCACCACGCGATCGGCGAGCGTCATCGCCTCTACCTGGTCATGCGTGACGTAAACCGTGGTGGTGCGCACGGTCTGATGCACCTTCTTGATCTCGGTGCGCATCTGCACGCGCAGCTTGGCATCCAGGTTGGAGAGCGGCTCGTCGAACAGGAACACGCGCGGGTTGCGCACGATGGCGCGCCCCATCGCCACCCGCTGCCGCTGCCCGCCCGACAGCGCCTTCGGCCGCCGCTCCAGAAGCTGGCTGAGGTCGAGGATGCGCGCCGCCTCATCGACCCGGCGCTTGATCTCGTCGCGGGGGAATTTGCGCAGCTTCAGCCCGAAGGCCATGTTCTCGAACACGGTCATGTGGGGGTAGAGCGCGTAGTTCTGGAACACCATCGCGATGTCGCGGTCGCGCGGCGGAACGTCGTTGACCAGGTCGCCGCCGATCCAGATTTCCCCGGCGGTGATCTCCTCCAGCCCCGCCACCATGCGCAGCGTGGTCGATTTTCCGCAGCCGGAGGGGCCGACCAGAACGACGAATTCCTCGTCGGCGATCTCGAGGTCGATGCCGTGCACCGCCTTGTAGGTCTCGTAGGCCTTCTCCACCTTGCGGAGCGACACCTGAGCCATCGGCCCGTTTCCTCGCCAAGTTCTTGCCGCCGAGTTAGCCACAGCCATCGCCGGGGGGTCAATGCGCCGGCGGTGAAATTTGAGCAAAAATTCGCGGAACGAGCTATTGCCCGATCCCTGGCCACCACCATTCTCGGCCTGCTGCTGGTCGCCGCCGCCCCGCGCCGCGCGCCGCCGCCGGATCCCGTCCAGGGCGCCTGGACCACACAGGACGGCAACGGCGTCATCGCGATTGCGCCGTGCGGCGATGCGCTGTGCGGCCGCATCGTCGGCATCCGCCGCGCCCCCGGCGCGCCGATCCCGCGCGACGTGACCGGCGCCTCGCAATGCGGTCTGACGATCCTGCGCAACGAACGGCCGACCGCCGAGGGCGACTGGCTGGGCGAGATCACCGATCCGCGCAGCGGCAAGACCTATGGTGCGAAACTCTGGCTCGACAGGCACGGCAACCTGCGCGTGCGCGGCTTCCTCGGCGTGCCGCTGCTGGGCGAAACGCAGACCTGGCGCCGCTTCACCGGCACGATCGGCGAGGGCTGCGTGCCGCAATAGGCAGCGTCAGAACCCCCAGGCGACACGCTTGTCGTTGCCGCGCTGCAAATTGCGATAGCGCGCCAGCGCCAGCAGCGGGAAGAACAGCCGATAGCCATGATAGCGCAGGTAGAACACGCGCGGGAAACCGACCGCCGTATAGGGTTCCTCGTCCCACTCCCCGTCCGGCTTCTGGCAGCCGGCGAGCCAGGCAATGCCGCGCGCGACCGCCGGGCTTTCCGCCTCCCCCGCCGCCATCAGCCCGAGCAGCGCCCAGGCAGTCTGCGACGGATTGCTGCGGTGATACTGCCCGCGCGGCGCATCCGCATAGGTCTCGTTGTCCTCGCCCCAGCCGCCATCATCGCGCTGCGTGGCTTGCAGGAAGCCGACCGCGCGGCGCACCGCCGGATCGTCCGGCGCCACGCCGGCCGCGTTCAGCGCGCACAGCACCGACCAGGTGCCGTAGATATAGTTGGTGCCCCAGCGGCCGAACCAGCTTCCGTCCGGCATCTGCTCGCGGCGCAGCCAGAGGATCGCGCGCGCCAGCACCGGATCGTCCGCCGCCATGCCGATCTGCGCCAGGAAGGAGACGCAGCGCGCCGTCACGTCCGCGGTCGGCGGGTCGAGCAGCGCGCCGTGATCGGCGAACGGGATGTGATTGAGATACATCTTGTCATTGTCGGCATCAAACGCGCCCCAGCCGCCGCCCTTCGACTGCATCCCCACGATCCAGTCGCGCGCCCGCGCGATCGCCTCGGCATGGGCGGGATCACCCCCGCCTGCCTGCATATGCCGGTGCAGCAGCATCCCGACCACGGCGGTATCGTCCACGTCGGGGTAATGCGGATTGGCGTACTGAAACGCCCAGCCGCCGGGCGGCGCCGCCGGCCGCGCCGCCGCCCAGTCGCCGACCACATCCAGCACCTGCCGCTCGCGCAGCCAATCGGTCGCGCGCGCGATCGAGGGCGAGGCCGCGCTGTCCGCCTCCGCCACCGCGTGTCCGGCAAGTCCCGTGTCCCAGACTGGCGAAAGACAGGGCTGGCAGTAGGCGCGATCCGCCTCGATCACCAGCAGCTTGCGCACGCTCGCCCAGGCGATGGCGGCGTCGGGGTGGTCGGGCGCGTAGCCGAGCGTGTCGAACATCATCACCGTGTTCGCCATCGCCGGATAGATCGCACCCAGCCCGTCCTCACCGTTCAGCCGCTCGGTGACGAAGCCGATGGAGCGGCGGATCGCGCGTTCGCGCGTGAGTTTGGGAAACGCCGGCTCGATGACCCGCAGCACGCTGTCGAGATGCTTGAAGGCATGTCCCCAGCCGGAGCGGAACGGGCCGCGGATCCAGTCGCGCACACGATCGGGCGGGGTTGCGAACAGTTCCGGCACATGCACGCCGCGCGGATTGCGCGCGCGCGGCTTCAGCGCCATCAGCACGGTCAGCGGCACGATCACCGTGCGCGACCAGTACGACACCTTGTCGAGGTGGAACGGAAACCAGCGCGGCAGCAGCACCAGTTCCACCGGCATCACTGGCACCGCGCGCCACGGCACCTCGCCATACAGAGCCAGTTGCGCGCGTGTGAAAACATTGGTCCGCTCCGCCCCGCCGGCGGCCAGGATCGCCGCGCGCGCGCGGCGCATGTGTGCGGCGTCAGGGTCGTCGCCGATCATCTTGAGCGCGAAATACGCCTTCACGCTCGCGGAGATGTTGAAGGCGCCGTCATGGAACAGCGGCCAGCCGCCATGCGCGCCCTGAGTCGCGCGCAGGTAATTGCCGATGCGCCGCTCCAGCTCCGGCTCAATGCGGTCGAGGAAGTGTTCGAGCAGCACGTATTCGGCCGGAATCGTCGCGTCGGCTTCCAGTTCGAACACCCAGTGCCCGTCGGGGCGCTGGCGGCGCAGCAGGGCGGCACCTGCGCGGGAAACCGCATCGTCCAGCGTCGTCGCGAGGGTGTCGCTCGGCATGATCGCGTCCGTCAGCTTGCGAGGATCAGGTGGGCGGCGGTGCGGCCGGATCGGATGGCGCCCTCGATCGTGGCGGGCAGGCCGGTCGCGGTCCAGTACCCCGCCAACACGAGATTGCGCAGTCGCGTGCGCGCGCCGGGCCGCCGCGTCTCCTCCGCCGCCGTGGCGGCGAAGGTCGCGCGCTTCTCCTTCACCACCCGCCACGGCGGCATGGCACCCGACAGGCCCACCGCCGCGCACACATCGGGCCAGACGCGCGCAGCGATTTCTTCCGCGGGCAGGTCGGCGAGCCGGTTGGCGGCGCTGATCGTGACCGCGACGATGCCGGGCTTGACGAACACCCATTCGGCAACGCCGCCGATCACGCCGACGAAGCCGGCCGGGCCGGGATTGGCCGTGATGCGGAAATGCACGTTCAGGATGGCGGAGAATTGCTGCGGCACGGTCAGGCCGGGCAGCAGATCAGCCGCAACCAGCGGCGGCACCGCGAGCACCACCGCCGCGCCGTCGATGTCGAGCGGACCATCGGGGCCATGCAGCCCCACCACCACATCGCCGCGCCTGTCCAGCGCCGCGATGCGCCGCCCGGTATGCAGCACACCGCCGCGCGCCGTCAGCCACGCGACGGCCGGATCGACGAAGCTTTCCGACAATCCCACGCGCGGCACGCGCGGCAGGCAGGCAGCGCCACCGCGCATCAACGTCTCCTCCACCACGCGGCCAAGCAGCCGCGCCAGTCCGGCATCCGGCGGCGTGTTCAGCGCCGCGATCGCCAGCGGCTCCAACAATTTGCGATACAGCGCGCCGCCGTCATCCAGCGCATCCTTCACTGTCGCATCGCCGCGCACGCGCCGCAGCGCCAGGAGCGACAGATAGTCGCGCGCGCGCGTCCCCGGCACGCGCCGACGCGGACGCAGTACCCACCACGGGATTCGCCCGCGGCTCGGCACCAGCGTCCAGCGCGCGCCGCTCGCCACATCGACGAACGGGAACAACGGCACCTGCGGCCCGGTCAGCGACCCCGCGGCGCCGATCGTCGTCAGATACTCCGCGGTCGCGGAATTGCCTGACAGCAGCAGGTGATTGCCATTGTCGATGCGGCAGCCAAGATCACGGTCGAAATAGGAGCGGCAGCGCCCGCCCGCCGCCGGCCCCGCCTCATGCAGCGTCACCTGTCGCCCCGCCGCCGTCAGCGCGACCGCGGCCGACAGGCCGGCCAGTCCGGCGCCGATCACATGCACCTGCCGCACCGCGCGCATTCAGGCGACCCCATAGCGCAGCGCGATCCACAGCTTCTGCCATTTCGGCAGCTTCGCGGGGGTGGCAAGGTCGCGCCAGCCGCGCCGCTCGACGCGCGCCAGGATCGCCTGGTACGTCGCCCCCATCAGCCGCGCCGGCCGCATCGCGCGACGGTCGCAGCGGCACATCGCGGCGGCAGCATCGGCGTAATAGCCGTGCGCCCGCCGCGCGAGTTGCGCGCAGACCTCGGCGAGTGCGGGATGCGCCAGCGCCGCGTGCGGATCGTGCGGCACGCCCGCCGCATCCAGCAATTCGCGGGGCAGATACAGCCGCCCGCGCGCCGCGTCCTCGTGCAGGTCACGCAGAATGTTGGTCAGTTGCAGCGCGCGGCCGAGGCCGTGCGCCACCTCGTCCGCGGCCGGCGAGGCATCGCCGAACGCGCGCACCGACAGCCGCCCGACCGCGACGGCGACGCGGTCGCAGTAGAGATCGAGCGTCGCCGTGTCGGGCGCCACGATCGCCGCTTCGCAATCCATCCGCATTCCGTCGATGACGGCGTGGAAATCCGCCTCCCGCAGCGGAAACACCGCGACCGCGCGTGCCAGGACGCGCGTCACCGGCCCGTCGCTGGCACCCTGCCACAGGCCCGCGACGCGCGCGTGCCAGGCGTCCAGGGCGGGAAGCTTGCGGGCCAGATCGTCGTCACCGTCGGCGATGTCATCGACGATGCGGCAGAAGGCGTAGATCGCGTACATGGCGTGCCGCCGGTCCGGCGGCAGCACGCGCATCCCGCGATAGAAGCTGGTGCCGGCCGCACGCACCAGCGCCGTCACCGCATCCAGGTCCGCCTGCGCCGCGCCCAGCGGTGTCACCGCAGGAACCTGAGCGCGCCGAGGATCGCCCAAACCGCATCGCTCTTGCGCAGCTTCACGCGCGCGGCCAGCGGATCGCCGCGCCGCAGCCGCCGCGCCAGCCGCCGCGACAGCGCGGTGATCACCCCTGTCTCCAGCCGCAGGCGCTGGTTCTGGATCAGCCGGGGCAACCCGGCGCCGGTGCGGTTCAGCGCGTCGCAGTGATCGAGCAGCGCGTCAAACACGCGGCGCAGCCCCGCACTCGTCGCGGGCGCCGTCACGTCCTCCACGCGCGCGCCATGCGCCGCAAGCAGATCGGCCGGCAGGTAGCAGCGATCCAGCGTCACCAGATCGCGCGCACAGTCCTGCAAATGGTTTTCCACCTGCAACGCCGCGCACAGCGCGTCGGAGGCCGGCCAGGATTCCAGCAGCTCACCGTGCAGGTCGAGCACGTGCCGCCCGACCGGCATCGCCGAATAGCGGCAATAATCCAGCAGATCGTCCCAGTCGCGATAGCGCAGTTGCGTCGCATCGCGCCGGAACGCGGTAAGCAGGTCGCAGGAATGCTGCGCCGTGACACCGCTTTCCTCCAGGCTCGCGCGCAGCCGCGTCGCACTCGGGCTGCCGGACTGGCGCCGGCCGAGCAGCACCTCCTCCATCACGTCCAGCCGCGCGACCTTCGCCGCCGCCGGCAGCGTCGCGCTGTCGGCGATGTCGTCGGCGTTGCGGGCAAAGGCGTAGAAGGCGTGGACATGCTTGCGCACGTGCGGCGCGATCAGCAGGGAGCCGACGGGGAAATTCTCGTCGCCGCGATCCTTGCCAGACCACAGCTCGACCGAGTCCGCCGTGGTGGTCATGCCTGGCGTTCCGTGTAGGCGCGGCGCTTCCACACCACGCCGCGCCCGCGATGATGGTCGATCGCCGAACCGATCGTCGCCGCCATGTAGAACAGTCCCGCCAGCGGCAGCAGCGGCGCGCGCAGCGGCGACAATCCGAAACGGCGCAGCGTCGGCAGGAACGTCGCCGCCATCACCGCCCAGGCCGCGAGCGCGATCCATGATCCGCCCAGCGCCGCCACCGGCGGCACCACGAACAGCAGCGCGAGGCCGAGGACGGTCGCGGCCAGCAGCAACGGCGAATGGCGCAACTGCACATAGGCGGAGCGCGCGATCATGCGCCAGATATCGGCCGCGTGCGGATACGGCCGGATCGAGCGCGCGAGCGCGCTGTGGCCGAGCCAGATCGCGGCGCCGCTGCGCTTGACTAGCGCCGCCAGCGCCACGTCGTCGATCAGCGCAGCGCGGATCGCCGCGATGCCGCCGACGCGCTCCAGCATGGCGCGCCGCACCAGGATCGTCCCGCCTGCCGCCGCAGCGACGCGGCTCGCGCGATCGTTCACGCGCGCGAAGGGATAGAGCAACTGGAAGAAATACACGAACGCCGGGATCAGCGCGCGTTCCGCCGCACTCGTGCAGTTCAGCGCCACCATCTCGCTGACCAGATCGGCGCCGCTGCGCTCCGCCTGCGCGATCAGTGTGGCGACATGCGCGGGGTCATGCACAATATCGGCATCGGTCAGCAGCAGCCACTCGGAGTCGCTCGCCGCAACGCCCTGCGCCACGGCCCAGAGCTTGCCGGCCCAGCCGGCGGGGCGCGGCGTGCCATCGATGACGGTGAGGCGCTCATCCAGCCCGCGCGCGATATCGCCCGTCGCGTCCTCGCTGCCGTCATCGACCAGCACGACGCGAAAGTCACCGTCATACTCCTGCGCCAGCAGCGAGCCGATGCTCTGCGCGATCGTCGCCGCCTCGTCGCGCGCCGGCACCACCGCGGCGACCGACGGCGCGTGCCTCGGTCGCGCCGGCGCCAGCACCGGCCCCGCCTGCCAGAACCGCCCGTGCAGCAGCGCCAGATACAGCCACGCCAGCAGCGCGATCGCCGCGAGCCAGGTCATGCGACGCTCCCGCGAAACCATGCCACCGCATCGCGCACCGCATCGCGCGCCGGCCGCGGCGCGTAGCCGAGTTCACGCATCGCCTTGGCGGAGGAAAAGAACATCTTCTTGCGCGACATGCGCAGATGATCGCGAGTCACCAGCGGCTCGATGCCGCCGAGGCGCGCCGCCGCCTCGAACCCGATCGCGACCGGCCACACCAGGCCCGGCGACAGACGCAGCCACGGCGCGCGCCGACCGGTCTCGGCGGCGATCAGTCCGAGCAGTTCGCGCAGCAGCAGGTTCTCCCCGCCCAGGATGTAGCGTTCGCCGATGCGCCCGCGCTGCAACGCCGCGACATGACCCTCCGCGACATCATCGACATGCACGATGCACAGCCCGGTATCGACATAGGCCGGCATCCGTCCGGCGGCGGCGTCGGCGATCAGGCGGCCGGTCGGCGTCGGCTTGATGTCGCGCGGGCCGATCGGCGTCGCCGGATTGACGATCACCGCCGGCAGCCCCTCCTCGCGCACCATGCGCAGCACCGCCCGCTCGGCGCGGTACTTCGAGAGTTTGTAGACACCGACGATCGACTCCTCGCTCACCGGGGTTTCCTCGTCGGCCGGCGCGCCGTCGTCGGTCAGGCCAAGCGCCGCCACGCTGCTGCAATGCAGGACGCGCTCCGCGCCCGCCGCCAGCGCCGCGCGCATCAGCGCCTCGGTGCCGGCGACGTTGGCACGCAGCATCGCCGCGGGGTCGGGCACCCAGATGCGATAGTCGGCGGCGACATGCACGACGTACCGGCAGCCGCCGACCGCGCGCGCGAGGCTCGGCGCATCGCCGAGATCGCCCTCCACCGGCGTCACGTCCAGGCCGGCGAGGTTGCGCCGGTCGCTGCCGCCC
Organism: Pseudomonadota bacterium; assembly: GCA_021818505.1. Taxonomy (GTDB): domain Bacteria; phylum Pseudomonadota; class Alphaproteobacteria; order Acetobacterales; family Acetobacteraceae; genus JAFKFJ01. The sequence goes on along the minus strand of JAKADX010000035.1, from coordinate 3,018 downwards.
CGCACCAGCACGCGCAGCCGGTGCCCGGCGGCCAGCAGCGCGCGCGCCACGGCCGAACCGACGAAGCCGGTGGCGCCGGTCAGCAGGGTGAGGTCGGCGTCCATGCGGCCGGCTGTATAGACCGCGCCGCCGCCGCCGACAAAGAACCGCTCACGCACCATTCAGGCGCGGCAGTCGGCGCTTCCTGGGCGCAGGCGCCTTCCCTATCCTCGCCATGTGCGCAGCCTGGCGATCCATCCTCGTGACTGAAACCGCGCTCGGCCTCGCGCTCGCCGTGGTCTGCGGGCTCGCGCTCGCCGGGCCGGGCGCGGCGATCCGGCCGCGACTCGGCGCCAGTCTCGCGATGGGGCTGTGCCTGGCCGCTGCGGCCGGCATGGTCGGCTATCTGGCGCTCGGCGCGCCGCCGGTCCGGCTCGCCCTGCCGATCGGGCTGCCCGGCGCGGGCATGACGCTGGCGCTCGACGGGCTGTCGGGGTTCTTCCTGCTGCTGCTGTTCGCGGTCGGCGCCGCGGCGCTTGCCGACGCGCCGCCGCCGCGCCTGCCGCCCCTGCTCGCGGCACTGGCGCTGACCCTGCTCGCCGCCGACGCCTTCGCCCTGGCCCTCGGCGTCGCCCTGAGCGCCGTCGCCGCGTTCGCACTGATCCTCGCGGTTGCCGAGCCGGCGGCGCGGCGGGCGGCTTCGCGGCAGCTTGGCATTGCGTCGGTCTCCCTCGCCGCCCTGATCGCGTCCCTCGTCCTGCTTGCGCCCGCGGGCGATCCGCGCTTCGCCGCCATCCGCGCGCAGCCGCCGGAGGGATGGCGCGCCGCTGCGGTCCTGTTCCTCGCGCTGCTTGGTCCGGGCAGCCAGGCGGGGCTGGCGCCGCTGCATCTGTGGCTGCCGGCGGCGGCCACCGCCGCGTCCGGGCCGGGTGCGGCCGTACTCGCCGGGGCGCTGCCGGGGGTTGCGCTCTACGCGCTGATCCGGCTGGTCTTCGACCTGGCCGGACCCGCGCAGCCCGCGTGGTGGGGCGCCCCGCTGCTGGCGCTCGGGGCAGTGAGCGCCGTGCTCGGCGCGCTGCGGGCGACGCAGGAGGTCGACCTGAAATCGGTGCTCGGCAGCGCGGCGGTGGCGCAGAGCGGGCTGGTCGCGACCGGCCTCGGCGTGGCGCTGGCCGCTCGCGCCACTGACCTGCCGGCGGTGGCGGCGCTGGCCCTGGGTGGGGCGCTGTTGCAGGCGATGGCGGCGGCACTGGTGATCGCGCTGCTGGCCCTGGCGGCGGGCGCGGTGCGGCACGGCGCCGGCTCGCAGCGGCTGGCGCGGCTGGGCGGGCTGGCGCGCGGGATGCCGCGCACCACGCTGGCGGTGCTCGCCGGGGCGGCGGGGCTGGCGGCGCTGCCGCCGGGCGGCGGCTTCCCGGGCCTGTGGATGCTGTTCCAGGCGATGGTCGCCGCACCGCGCCTCGGCGGGCTGGCGATGCAGGCGCTGCTGGTCGCCGCCGTGGCGGCCATCGCGCTGGCGGCGGCGCTGGGCGGGGTCGCGGCGCTGCGGCTGGTGGGTGTGGCCTTCCTCGGCCGTCCGCGCACGCCGCGCGCCGCCGCGGCGCAGGAGCCGCCCGCGACGCAGCGTCGCGCCATCGCGGCCCTGGCGGTGGCCGGCCTGCTGCTCGGCCTGTTCCCCGGCGTCGTGCTGGCACTGGCCCGGCCGGCGCTGCTGCTTGCGTCCGGCGACGCGCTGGCGGGGCGCGCCGGCGCGCTGGCGGTGACCGCGCAGGCGGGCGGGCCGGGTTATGCGGCGCCGGCGCTGGCGCTGCTGCTGCTGGCGGCGGCGCTGATCGGGTGGCTGCTGGCGCGTGCGCAGGGGCCGGACGGCCACCGCATCGCGCCGGCCTGGGATGGCGGGGCCGACGCGCCGCCGCCCTGGCTGCCGTTCGGCGACCCGCTGGCGCAGGTGGACGCCGTGGGCTTCGCGCAGCCGCTGCGCGCCACGCTCGGCCGCACGCTGCTCGGTGCCCGCGAGACGGTCACCGCCGCCCCGCCCGGCGCCACGCACCCCGCTCGCCTCACGCGGCGGCTGCGCGATCCGGCCGTCGCCTTCGTGGCGCGCCCGGCGCTGCGGCTGCATCGCGCGCTCGCCGGGCGCGCCGCGCGCGTGCAGGGCGCCAGCCTGCGCGCCGCGCTCGCGATGGCGCTGGCAACGCTGGTTGCTCTGCTGCTGGCGGCGGCGCCGCGATGATCGCCGCGCTGCTCGGCCTGCTCGCGCAACTGCTGCATATTGCGCTGGTGCTGGCGGCGGCGCCGCTGCTGGCGGGCGTGATGCGGATCGGGCGGGCTCGGCTGCTCGGCCGGGCGCCGCCGCCGCTCCTGCAACCCTGGCACGACCTGATCCGGCTCGCGCGCAAGCAGCCGGTGGTGGCGGCGGGCGCCAGTCCCCTCGCCGTCGCGGCGCCGCACGCCGCGTTCGCCGCCAGCCTCGCCGCCGCCGCGCTGGTGCCCAGCTTCGCGCTGGGCATGGCGAGCGCGCCGGCCGCGGACCTGCTGGTGCTGGGCGGGCTGCTGGCGCTGGCGCGCGCGGCGTCGGTGCTGGCGGCGATGGATGCCGGGACCGCGCCCGGCGGACTCGCCGCCGGCCGCACCGCCACGCTCGGCGCGCTTGCCGTGCCGACCCTGGCGCTGGTCGCCCTCGCGCTCGCGCTCGCCGCCGGCAGCACCAACATCGACCGCATCGCGACGCTCGCGGCGCATGGCGGGGCGCCGCACGCGGCTCTCGCGCTGGCGCTCGGCGCCCTGGTCCTTCTCGCTCCGGCCGACGAGGAGGCGGCGTTGCACGAGGCCTATTCCGGCCGGCACCTCGCACTGGCCGAGGGCGCGGCCGCGCTGCGCACGCTCACGCTGCTGTCGCTGATCGTCGCCGTGTTCGCCCCTTACGGCATCGTGGCGGCGAGCGGGCTGCCGCTGCTCTGGCCAGCGGCGGCGATCGCGTGGGCCGCCAAGCTGGCGGTGCTGGCGGCGGCGCTGGCGGCGGCCCGGGCGGCGCGCGCC
>JAKADX010000034.1 GCA_021818505.1 Pseudomonadota bacterium | reverse complement strand
CAAACCGCTGCGGTCATAGCGGCCGCGGTTCTCCTCCGTCCACATCGGGCTGCTCCCGCGAATCGGCTCCGCCCACCACAGAATCACAACCGACTCAATGGACTCAACATGTTCGTGGACAGACACTCAGACTGACGTCGCCGGTCCACCAGCCGACCAGCCCAACGAGATGAAACGACAGCGGCAGATAGTTGGTGATTGAATATTGCGGTGGCGCGCCGTAAAGCGGCACGCCTGTAGCCGCCATGTGCTGACGGATGGCGTTCCAGCCGTCACTACAGTTCACTTCTACGGGGACGACGCTGCGCGCCAGCGGAAACCAAAGGACTGCCGCTGCCACCAAGCCGATGACGAGCAGCGTCAGCGCTTCGGCTCCTCGCAGGCTGGTGGTAGGCGCCGCGCCGGAGCCGTCGTGCAACGAGATCTCCCCCGATCCTGGCCCGGACGCCGCATCATCGTCGCGGAGCGCGTGATCGGAGCGCATGTCCGCCGAGCGGTCAACCGGATGCGCGCGGCCTGCCTTCGGTTGAGCCACGCCCGCCTCCGCCCTACGCTGGCCATATGCACGCCCCCGCCCTCGCCGTCGCGCCGCCCCCAGCCGACCCCTCGGTCGCGGCGCTGCTCGCCGCCCGTCCGCATCTCTCGATGCACGCCCATGACGGGCTGATGCTGGAGGGGGTGGCCCTGAACGCAATCGCCGATGCGCTCGGCACGCCGGTCTGGGCCTATGGCGCGGGCACGCTGCGGCGGCGGCTGGCGGCGTTGCAGGGGGCGCTGGCGGGGCTCGCGGGGGTGCATTACGCGGTCAAGGCCAACGACCACCTCGCGGTGCTGCGGGTGCTCGCGGCGGGCGGCGCGGGCGCGGACGTGGTCAGCGGCGGGGAGCTGGCGCGCGCGCTGCGTGCCGGCATCGCGCCCTCGCGCATCGTGTTCTCGGGCGTCGGCAAGACGACCGAGGAAATCCGTGCCGCGCTGGCCGCCGGCATTGCTCAGATCAATGTCGAGAGTGCCGCCGAACTCGACATGATCTCGGCCCTTGCCGCCGAACTCGGGCGGACCGTGCTGGTGGCGCTGCGCGTCAATCCTGACGTGGACGCCGGCACGCATGCCAAGATCACGACCGGCCTGGCGGAGAACAAGTTCGGCATCCCCTATGACGAGGCGGCGGCGCTCTACGCCCGCGCCGCCGCGCTGCCGTTCCTGCGCCCGGTCGGGCTGGCGCTGCACATCGGCAGCCAGATCGTGACGCTGGCACCCTATCGTGCGGCCTTCGCCCGCGCGGCCACCCTGGTGCGCGACCTGCGCGCGGCCGGGCTGGTAGTCAGCCGCCTGGATTGTGGCGGGGGCCTGGGCATCGGCTATCGCGACGAGCCGGGGGCGTCGCCGGACGCCTTCGCCGGCGCGCTGCGCGCCGCGTTCGGCGCCATGGACGTCGAACTCATGGTCGAGCCCGGGCGCTGGCTGGTCGGGCCGGCGGGCGTGCTGCTGGCCAGCGTGCTGCTGACCAAGGCGGACGGGCGCATCGCCGTGCTCGACGCGGCGATGACGGAACTGGTGCGGCCGGCGATGTACGAGGCCTGGCATGCGGTGGTGCCGCTCTCGCCGGTGCGGGCGACCGAGCCGGTGGCGCCGGTCGATCTGGTCGGGCCGGTCTGCGAGACCGCCGACACTTTCGCGCGCGCCCGGATGCTGCCGCCGTTGCGCGCGGGCGATCGGGTGGCGTTGCTGGACGCCGGCGCCTATGGGGCAGTGATGAGTTCCACCTACAACGCCCGCCCGCTGGCGCCAATCGCGCTGATCGACGGCGCGCGCTGGGCCACCGTCCGGCCGCGCCAGGCGATCGAGGAACTTTGGCGGCAGGAAAGCGTACCCGATTTTCTGGACTGATGCGCGCCTGAGCGGGCATGACCATGTGATGACCGAGAAGCCGCCGACCGAGCCGACCGTCACCCCGCCGCCCGCCCTGCCGCGGCGGCTGCTCTGGCGGCGGCGGCAGGCGCGCGCGGTGCTGCTGTTCGAACGGCTGTGGCCGGCGCTGTGGCCACCGCTCGGCCTGCTCGGCGCCTTCCTCTGCCTCGCCCTGCTCGACCTGCCGCCGCTGCTGCCGCCGCCGGTCCATGCCCTGCTGCTGGCGGCGTTCGCGGTGGCAATCGGGGCGACGCTGCTCGGCGGGCTGTGGCGCCTGCGCCTGCCCGACACCGCGGAGGCCGACCGGCGGCTGGAGCGGGCGTCGGGCCTGCGCCATCGCCCGCTTGCCGTGCTCGCCGACCGGCCAGCGTTGCCGGGAGCGGAGGCGCTGTGGCGCGTGCATATGGCGCGAGCGGCGGCGCAGGTCGGCCGCCTGCATGTCGGTGTGCCACGGCCGGGGCTGGCGGCGCGCGACCCGCAGGCGCTACGCGGCCTGTTGGCGGTGGCGCTGGTGGCTTGCGTCGTGATCGCCGGCCCCGAGGCGTCGGACCGGCTGCGCCGCGCGCTCTCGCCGGGGTTCGTGCCGGCCGCCCCGGCGGCAGCGACGGAGTTGCAAGCGTGGATCACGCCGCCGGGCTACGCCAACATGGCGCCGGTGTTCCTGCGCCCCGAGGGTGGCGCGGTGTCGGTGCCGGCCGGCTCGCACCTGACGGTCAGCGTTTCCGGCGGTATCGGGCGGCCGGCGCTCAGTCTCGCCGGACGGGCGCTGCCGTTCCAGGCGCTCGGGGCGGCGAGTTTCCAGGCCGAGGAGGACCTGACTGGCGGCGGGCGGCTGATCGTGCGGCGCGGCGGGGCGGAGCTGGCCGGCTGGGACCTGACCGTGGTCGCCGACCGGGCGCCGATCGTTACCTGGCCGGAGCCTCCCGGCACCGCACAGGGCAGCCCGCGCATCCCGCGCACCCGCCTGCCCTGGCAGGTCAGTCACGAATACGGCGTCGTGTCGCTGCAGGCCGAACTGACGCTCAAGGACCGGCCGGACGCGCCAAAGCTGGTGGTGACCATCCCGTTGCCCGGCGGCGCGCCCAGGCAGGCCAAGGGGGCGAGGGTGCAGGACCTGACGCCGCATCCCTGGGCCGGTCTGCCGGTGATCGCGCGGCTGGTAGCGCGTGACGCACCGGGGCTGACCGGCACCAGCCCCGATGCGGCCTTCACCCTGCCCGAGCGCCGTTTCGAGAACGCGACGGCGCGCGCCCTGATCGCGGTGCGCAAGGCGCTGACCCTGCACCCCGAGCACCGCGCCCAGGAAATCGCCGAACTGGACCGGATCAGCGGCCTGACCTCGGTCTGGCAGAGCGACCCCGGCGGGTACCTGAACCTGCGCACCGCCAGCGAGCGCCTGTTCTATGACCGGGACGCCGCCGCCGTGCCGGAGGTGCAGGCGCAGCTCTGGCAGCTCGCCCTGCGGCTCGAGGAAGGGCTGACCGATCGCACGGCGCGCGCGCTGGCGGAAGCGCGGCAGGCGCTGCGCGATGCGCTGAACGCCGAGAAGCGCGGCGAGAAGGTGCCGCCCAAGGAAATCGAAAAGCGCATCGAGGCCCTGCAACAGGCCATCGAGAAGCACCTGCAGGCACTGGCCGAACAGCTGCGGCGCGACCCGGACGCCCAGATGGCGGACCCCGAAAGCCAGCAGATGAATGCCGAGGACGCGCAGAAGCTCGCCGAGGACATGAAGCAGGCGATCGAGCAGGGGCGGATGCAGGACGCCGAGCGGCAGATGGCGGAGCTGGAGAAGATGCTCGATGCCCTGCAGCACGCACGGCCGATGCACCGCGATGCCCAGGCCCGCCAGCGCGCCCAGCAGCGGCAGAAAGGCCGCCAGCAGCTTAATGCGGTTCAGGACATGGTGCAGCGCGAGGGCGGGCTGCTCGACCGCGCGCAGGGACGGCGGGACACGCCCGATGCGCTGGCCTCCCCGTTGCAGCAGCCGGGCGAATTGCCGCGGCCGGATGCTGGGACGCCTCAGCCGGACGCGGACGCCGCGGCGCGGCAGCGCGATGCGCGGGTGCAGCAGGCACTGCGCCGGGCGCTGGGCGAACTGATGCAGCAATACGGCGATCTGATGGGCAAAATCCCGCCCAATCTCGGCGATGCCGACCAGGCGATGCGCGGGGCCGCGCAGAACTTCGCCGACGGCGACGACGCGGCGGCGGCCGGCGACGTGCGGCGGGCGATCGAGGCGCTGCAAAAGGGTGGCGAGGCGATGAGCCAGCAGATGGCGCAGGCGCTCGGCATGACCGGTGGGCAGCAAAGCGACCAGCCGGGCGAGGGTGATCAGGAGGGGCCGGGCTTTGCCTTCGGCGACGCGCAGGGCGGCAACCCCAACAGCCCGGGCGGCGGCGATCGACCCTGGAATGCCGACCGGCGTTTCGGCCGCCCCGGCGACCGGCAAACCGATCCGTTCGGCCGCCGGCTGAAGGAGGGCGCCAACGGTGCGGACGAAAGCTCCGACGTGACGCTTCCCGAGCAGATGGAGCAGGCACGCACCCGCGCGATCCAGGACGAGCTGCGCCGCCGCGCCGGCGAGCGCAGCCGGCCGCAGCAGGAACTCGACTATATCGACCGGTTGTTGCGGCAGTTCTGACTCGCCGGCGGATCAGTCCAGGCGGATCGGCCGGTCGGGAAAGGCAAGCTGCTCGCGGTCGCGCCAGTCGGGGCGGACGTAGTTGATTTCCATCAGCCGCCGCACGCCTATGATCGGGCGGCGGTCGAAGCCGTGCCACGTCGCCGGGCCGGGAACGAAGATCACCGCCGAGTCGAACTCCCCGGCCGAACGGCCGACCCAGCGCTGGTCGGCGTCGTAGATGTCGGTGCCCCATTCGGCCGCGTCCGGCCCGGTGAACAGGTAGATCACCATGGAGAACAGCTTTTCCGGAATGTCGCGATGCGGCTCCAGCCAGGCGCCGTCGGTGTCCTGCATATACTCCATGCGCAGGTAGCTGCCCGCGGCCGGAATCTCGCATGTCGCCGCCAGCAGCCGCGCCACGTCGGGACGTTGCAACGCTTCCGACAGCGCCTGACAGGTGGGAAACTTCGCGCGCAGCGTCGGCGTGATGAAGCAGCGGCTGGCATTGTAGGTGTTGCGCGTGCCGTCGGTCTCGCCCAGCACGGGCGGCGCGATCGGCAGGGTCAGGATGCCGGTGCAGAGATCGATCGGGAACACCTCGCGCAGCTTCCAGTGGCGGTACGGCCATTCGGCCCGCTCCGAGCCGCGCAGCGCGGTGCAGAACTGCGCGGCGATGTCGGCGACCGCGGGAACCGGCGGGTATTGCATCAGCGCGCCCCCGGCAGGCGGCGCGGCGCCCAGTCGATCATCTTGCGCAGCAGCGGAATCGCCTTGGCCTGCGCGCTGAGGCGGTGGCGGGCGTATTCCTTGCGCACGTACCATTCCGAGTCGACGTAACAGAGCTGCAGGCTCATGCGCTGGCCCTTCTGCGGCAGGAAGCCATGCCAGGAGTGGTCGCAGACGCGGAACATCAGCATCCGCCCGAACTCGGGCGCGAACTCGAAAGCGCAGTCCTCGCGGTCGTTGCTGCGCAGCACGCGCAGCTTGCCGCGCTCATACGGCCATTCCCGCGTGAAGCCCACCAGCACGGTGATGATCTTGTGCGGGCTGTCGGGATGCGCGTAGCCCTCGTTGTAGTGGCCGGTGGTGTTGCCCATCATGACGATGCAGGGCGGCCGGTTGCTGAGGTCGATGTCGAACTTCTCCTCCACCAGATGGCGGAAGCGATCGCTCAGCAGGTCGCGCAGCACGGCGGCGAAGCGCGGGCCGTGGTGCAGGTCGGGAAGGCCGTAGCTGCCACGGTCGGGAATGCGCGGCGCGTCGGCCAGCACCTCCTGCTTCAGCCGCGCGGGCAGCGCCTGTTCGACGAAGGCAAAATCGTAGGGGTCGCGCCGCAGCGAGGCCGCCGCGATGGCCGCCTCGTCGAGCATCTCGAACGGCGCGTTGCTGTCCTGCATGGCATTCTCCGCGGGTGTCATCACGGCGTGTCTCAGAAGTCCGGCAATGTCGGCGCGTCCTGCGCGACGCAGGCGATCCCCTCGACCTCGATCAGCCAGTCCGGGCGGCAGACGGCACCGCGCAGGATCAGCATCGGCATGCCGCGAAACCGCTCGGCCAGCTCGCCGGCGACGGCGGCATGATCGGCGGGGTCGCGCAAATAGACGATCAGGTGCGTCAGGTCGTCGAGCGAACCGCCGCCCGCGCCCAGCAATGCCGCGACATTCTCCAGGGCGCGTCCGCACTGGCGCTGCACGTCGCCGCGGTGCACCACCGCGCCCTGCGCGTCGATGCTGGCGGTGCCGGAGATCAGCAGGTGCGCGCGATCGGCGTAGCCGACGCGGGTGCCGCGCTCGAAGGTGACGTTGTAGTCGGCGGTATTGCAGAGCCGCGTGTAGTCGTTCAGATACGACACCTGTTCGGGACGCACCCCGAGGATGGAATAGGCGTCCATCAGAACGGTGTCGTAGCGGTGCGCGCAGGCGCCCTCGATGCCGGTGCTGGCGAGGAAATGTGTCTGCCGCGTCAGACCGTGCTCCGCGAACAGGTCGCTGCGCGCCGCCACCATATCCTGATAGAAGACGTCAACGTCCTTGACGTAGATCCAGGTGCGCAGGCAGTTCTCGGCCAGTGTCGCGCCACGCGACGCCAGCGCGCCGATCAGTTCGTCGAACACCTCGCGCGTCTGCACAGCGGTCGGCCGGGGTGCCGATTCGGCCGCCGCGCACAGCCGCGTGCTCCACAGATGGCCGAGGCCACGCTTCCTGACCAGCAGATGCCCAGGTGCCAACTGGTGCTTTTCGATCGCGGCGTCACTCTCGACATGGTAGGCGAGCATGGCCAGCTTGCCGCCCGGCAGCGGCGACTGCTGCACCAGCGACACCGCTGCGGGGCTGTCGAGCGGCTCCAGGAACAGGCTGCTCTGGCGCACCAACGCCGCCTGGTTGGCAATATCGCTGACATAGAGGCGGCGGAACACCACGCTGTCGGGCGCGAGACGCAGCGATTGCAGAGCCTCGGCATAGAGTTGCGCCACTGCGTCGATCTGTCGTGCAAACGGCAGCCCGGCCGGCGCGACAATGGTGACGTAGTGCTCGGTATCGCCTGAAGCGCCGCGAAAGCTGCGCCAGCGCGGCGCATCGACGTGACCCATGCGGACTTTCTCCGGCGGCGGATGCCGCTTCGTCCGCGTGGCTACGCCCGTGCTTTCGCGGCGGGCTTTGACCTAGATCAATGGCGCGCCGGACCGGCAGTATTGCAAGCCCATTGCACAAAAAATCCTGTTCCTCCGTGCGGCCGCGGCGCGCCGCGCCTCAGGCCGCCTCCGCCCGGATCGCCTCGGCCAGCGTGCCGAAGATGCGGTCGATCTGCGGGCGTTCGGCGATCAGTGGCGGAGAGAGGGCGATGATGTCGCCGGTGGTGCGGATCAGCACACCGGCATCGAAACAGCGGTGGAAGATGCGCACCGCGCGATCAGTGGGCTTGCCGGCACGCGGCTGCAACTCGATGCCTGCGACCAGGCCCATGTTGCGGATGTCGATGACATTGGGCAGGCCCTTGAGGCTGTGCGCGCCGTCCTCGAAATAGGTTTCCATCGCCCGCGCGCGTCCCGGCAGGTCCTCCGCCACGTGCAGGTCGATCGCCGCGACCGCGGCGGCGGCCGCGAGCGGATGACCGGAATAGGTGTAGCCGTGGAACAGCTCAATTCCCGCCGGCGCGTCATCGACGATCGTGCGATAGACGCGGTCGTGCACCGCGACCGCGCCCATCGGCACCGCGGCGTTGGTCAGGCCCTTGGCCATGGTCAGGATGTCTGGTGCGACGCCCACACGCTCGGCGCCGAAGAACGTGCCGAGCCGGCCGAAGCCGGTGATGACCTCGTCGAAGATCAGCAGGATGCCGTGCTTGTCGCACAGCTCGCGCAGCCGTTGCAGGTAGCCGACGGGCGGCACCAGCACGCCGGTCGATCCGGCCAGTGGCTCGACCATCACGGCGGCAATGGTGTCACCGTGCAGGGCGACCATGTTCTCCAGCGCATCGGCCAGATGCGCGCCCCATTTCGGCTGGCCGCGGGTGAAGGCGGTGTGCTGCGGCGCGTGCGTGTGCGGCAGGTGATCGACATAGGGCAGCAGCGCGCCGAACTGCTTGCGGTTGGCGCCGATCCCGCCCACCGAGATGCCGCCGAAGCCCACGCCGTGATAGCCACGCTCCCGCCCGATCAGGCGCACGCGCTGGCTCTCGCCGCGGGCACGCTGGTAGGCGAGCGCGATCTTCAGTGCCGTGTCGGCACTTTCCGACCCCGAGTTGGTGAAGAACACGCGGTCCAGGCCCGGCGGCGTGTGCTCGGCGACCTTCGCCGCTGCCTGAAAGGCGATCGGGTGGCCGAGCTGGAACGTCGGCGCGAAATCCATCACCGCCGCCTGGCGCTGGATCGCCTCCGTGATCTCCCGCCGGCCGTGCCCGGCGTTGACGCACCACAGGCCCGACGTGCCGTCGATGACCTCCTGCCCGTCGGTCGTGTAGTACGACACGCCCTCGGCGCGCGCGAGCATCCGGGGGGTGGATTTGTAGGCGCGGTTGGCGGTGAAGGGCATCCAGAAGGCTTCGAGATTGTTCGGGCGGGCGGCGATCTCGTTCATGTCCGGCATCCTGGGTTGACCTGCCGGTCAGGTTCGCGCTTTCCCGCGCGCGCGACAAGGGAGACGGAGCGATGGCGGAGGGGACGCTGTATCTGGGCACGCGGCGGTATTCGTCGTGGAGCCTGCGCGGCTGGCTGGCGGTGCGGCTGGCCGGGCTGGACGTCGAGGAGCGGGTGATCCCGCTCGCCGGCGGCGATACGCCGGCGGTCAAGGCGGTCAGCCCGAGCGGGCTGGTCCCCTGCCTCGTGCATCGCGGCATCACGGTCTGGGACAGCCTCGCGATCGGCGAATACTGCGCTGAGCTGACCCCGATTCTGTGGCCTGCCGACCGCGCCGCGCGTGCCCATGCCCGCGCCGTCAGCGCCGAGATGCACTCGGGCTTCCGCGCGCTGCGGGAGGCCATGCCGATGAGTCTCGGCCGCGTCGTTCCCGGTGCCGGCCGCACCGAGGGCAGCCTGCGCGACATCGCGCGCATCGAGACGATCTGGCGCGAGACACGCAGTCGGTTCGGCGCCGGGGGGCCGTTCCTGTTCGGGGCCGCCTTCACGCTGGCCGACGCGATGTACGCGCCGGTGGCGGCGCGCTTCCTGAGCTACCGGCCGGAGATCGCCGCCGACAGCGCGGCCTATTGCGCCGCCGTGCGCGGCTTCGCGCTGGTCGAGGCGTGGTACGCGGCGGCGGCGGCCGAGCCGGCCGAATGGCGGCTCGCCAAATACGAGGCGACCGCCGCACCCTGACCCCGCCAGCGTTGCGGCCGCGCCATAGCGGCAGCCGCACGCCGCCGCTAGGGTCAGCGCCGTGACCCATCCGCCCTCCGTTGCGATCGTCCTGCCGCCGCGCGAGGCGTTCGCCCCGGGGTCGAGCGGCGCGCTCGGCCTGCTCGCCCGCCGCCACGCGCGCTGGGAGGGGATGTTCTGCGCCACTGTCCTCGGCACGCCGCCGCCCACCCCGGCCTTCGCCGGCGCGCCGTTCCTGCCGGTGACGCCGGGCTGGTGGCCAGGCGGGGCCGTGCGCCGTTATGGCGGCAGCGTGCTGTGCGCGCTGCGCCCGCACCTGCCCGATCTGGTCGAGGTGCATAACCGCCCCGACCTCGCCCTGTTCCTGGCCGCGCGGCTGCCGCGCACGCCGGTCACGCTGATCCTGAACAACGACCCGCAGGGGATGCGCCGCGCGCGCACCCCGGCTGAACGCGGCAGGCTGCTGGCCGGACTTGCCGGCGTGGCCGTCTCCTCCGCGTTCCTTGGCGGACGGCTTTGCGAGGGGGTCGCGGCACCGGCGCAGGCGCCGCTGGTGCTGCCGAACTGCCTCGACCTGCGCGAACTGCCGTCGCCGGCGGCGGCGCGCGAGCAGACGATCGTGTTCGCCGGCCGCGTCGTTACCGACAAGGGCGCCGATGCCTTCGTCGACGCCTGCGGCCGCGCGCTGCCCTTGCTGCCCGGCTGGCGGGCCGAGATGATCGGCGGCGACCGCTTCGGCCCCGACAGTCCCGAGACGCCGTATCTGCGCGCGCTGCGTCCGCGCGCTGCGGCGGCCGGGGTGGCGATGCCCGGCTATCGCCCTCACGCGGATGTCCTGGACGCGATGTCGCGCGCCGCGATCGTGGCGGTGCCGAGCCGCTGGCAGGAGCCGTTCGGGCTGACGGCGGTGGAGGCGATGGCGTGCGGCGCAGCCCTGCTCTGCTCCAATCGCGGCGGACTGGCCGAGGTGACCGGGGAGGCGGCGGTGCCGGTCGATCCCGACGATCCGGCGCAGTTCGCCGCATCGATCGTGGCGCTGGCGCGGGACGGCGCCCGCCGCGCCGCGCTGGCCGAAGCCGGGCGGGAGCGGGCGCGGCGTTTCGACCTGCCCGCGATCGGCCCGATCCTGGACCGCTTCCGTGCCGAGGCGATCGAGCGATTTTTCCGTGGCGCCGGGCCACCTATATGCCAGCGACCTGAATGAAGCTGCCGGCCCCGCGGCCGGCGAGAGTGGAGTGATCCGATGCCCGATGCAAGCGCGCCCACCGAGGCGCTGGTGCCCGTGACGGTGCTGACCGGCTATCTCGGCGCCGGCAAGACGACGCTGCTCAACCGCATCCTGACCGAGCAGCACGGCCGCAAATACGCGGTCGTCATCAACGAGTTCGGAGAGCTTGGCGTGGACAACGACCTGGTCGTGGACAGCGACGAGGAAGTGTTCGAGATGAACAACGGCTGCATCTGCTGCACCGTGCGCGGCGACCTGATCCGCATCGTCGGCGGGCTGATGAAGCGGCGCGGCAAGTTCGACGGCATCATCATCGAGACGACCGGCCTCGCCAACCCCGCGCCGGTGGCGCAGACCTTCTTCGTGGATGAGACGGTGCGCTCCAGGACGCGGCTGGATGCGATCGTGACCGTGGTCGATGCCAAGCATCTGCCGCAGCGACTGGCCGACAGCCACGAGGCGGCGGACCAGATCGCGTTCGCCGACGTGATCGTGCTGAACAAGACCGATCTTGTCACGCCCGAGGAACTTGCGGCGGTGGAGCAGCGCATCCGCGACATCAACCCGTTCGCCACCATTCACCATGCGGTGCGCGGCGACGTGCCGGTGACGGCGCTGCTGGAGCAGGGCGCCTTCGACCTCGACCGCGTGCTGGCGCACACGCCGGACTTCCTCGCCGATGACGCGCACGAGCACAACGAGGACGTGGCCTCGATGAGCTTCGAGGTGGAACGGCCGATCGACCCGGAGCGCTTCAACGCCTGGATCGGCGCGCTGCTTGCCGCCGAGGGCCAGAACCTGCTGCGCACCAAGGGCATCCTCGCCTATCCCGGCGAGGACCGGCGGTTCGCGTTCCAGGCGGTGCACATGATCGCCGATGGCGACTTCGTCGGCCCCTGGCGGGAGGGCGAGCCGCGCCGCAGCCGCATCGTGTTCATCGGCCGCAACCTCAACCGCCCGCAACTGCGGCGCGGGTTCGAGTCGTGTCAGGTGAAGGCATGAACGGGTCATCCGCAAGCCGATGAGCCAGACTGCCTCCCTCGATCATCTGCTCGACACCCGCGGGGTGCGGCAGGAGTTCGGCGCGTTCGTGGTCGCGACGGCGTTCGATCGCGGCGGCGTGCCGGCCTTTGCCCTCGGCGACGGCACGCTGCGGCTGCTGCGCGACGGCTCGTGGCAGAGCGTTGCGGCGCATGACGGCGCGGTGCTGGCGCTCGCTGCCGATGCGCGGGCGGAGGGTTTCGTCTCAGGCGGCGACGACGGGCGCTTCGTGCGCACCGCGCGCGACGGCACGACGACCGAGATCGCCGGCTTCGGCATGAAATGGGTCGAGCACGTCGCCAGCTACGCCGACGCGAAATCGCCCGTCCTTGCCGGCGCCGTCGGCAAGCAGGTGCATCTGTTCGATGCCGCGGGCGCCACGCTCAAGACGCTGACGCACGGCTCGTCGGTCAGCGGCCTGGTGTTCGACGCGCGCGGCAAACGCATCGCCACCAGCCACTACAACGGCGCCAGCCTGTGGTTCGTCGCCTCCAAATCCGACAACCCGCGCGTGCTGGAATGGAAGGGCAGCCACATCGCCATCGCGCTCAGCCCGGACGGCGACAGCGTCGTCACGGCGATGCAGGAGAATGCGCTGCACGGCTGGCGCCTGTCCGATGGGCAGCACATGCGCATGAGCGGCTACCCGGCCAAGACGCAGTCGCTGTCGTTCACGCGCAGCGGCAAGTGGCTGGCGACCTCGGGGGCGGAGGCGATCGTGCTGTGGCCGTTCACCGGCGGCGGGCCGATGGGCAAGGCGCCGACCGAACTTGCCGGTGCGGACGGCGTACTGTGCACCCAGGTCGCCTGCCACCCGCAGCATGAAGCGGTGGCGGCGGGATTCTCCGACGGCATGGTGGTGCTGGCGGACATTCCCAGTGGACGCATCCTGCCGGTCGCCGCCCCCGGCCGCGGCCCGATCTCGGCCCTGGCCTGGAGTGCCGACGGCGGGCGGCTGGCTTTCGGCAGCGAGAGCGGCTTCGCCGCGGTGGTTGATTTCTCCAAGGCATGAGGGACGCGATGCAGGCGATCACGACGCGGGGACTGCGCATGCCGAAGCTGGGGCTTGGCACCTGGCAGATGCGCGGCAGCACCTGCAGGGATGCGGTCGCAAGCGCGCTGACGCTCGGCTATCGCCATATCGACACGGCGAAGATGTATGGCAACGAGGTGGCGATCGGCGAAGCCCTCTCAGGCAGCGGGGTGCCGCGTGGCGACATCCATCTGACCAGCAAGGTCTGGCCGGACAGCCTGTCCCCGGCGGCGATGCGCCGGTCGCTGGAGGGCAGCCTGCGCGATTTGCGTACCGATTACGTCGATCTCTACCTGATCCACTGGCCGACGCCCGACATGGACCTTCCCGTCGCGCTGGCGGCGCTGACGCGGCTGCACGAGGAAGGGCTGGCGCGCACGATCGGCGTTTCCAACTTTCCGGTGGCCCTGATGCGCCGCGCCGTCGAGGAGATCGGTGCGCCGATCGCGTGCAACCAGGTCGAGTATCACGCGCTGCTCGATCAGTCGAAGGTGCTCGCCTACGCGCGCAGCCACGACATTGCCGTGACCGCCTACGCGCCGCTCGGGCGCGGCAGGTTGGCCGAACAGCCGGAACTGCAGCGCATCGCCCACAGGCACGGCGCCAGCGTCGAGCAGGTGGCGCTGAAATGGCTGCTCGATCAGGACGGTGTGGCCGCCATTCCCAAGGCCGCGCGGCGCGCCAGCCAGCAGGCGAATCTCGAGGCGCTGGCGCTGCACCTCGACGACGCGGATCGCGCGGCCATCGCCGCGATGCCCAAGCAGGTGCGGCTGGTCGAGCCGGGCTGGCCGGTCGGCTGGGACTGACGCTATTCGCCGATCGCGGCGCCATCCGGCCGACGCGGATCGCTCGCGCCGTAGATGCGGCCCGGACGCACCAGCGCCGAGATCGCCGCATCGTTGCCCGATGACGGCGGGCCTGCCTCGCTCAGCGTGCTGCCTACTGCGATCAGTTCGGCCGCGCCCCACGGCGTCTGCGTGTCGATCGCGTAACCCATGCCGCGCAGCACCGTCTCGGTGTCCGGCGACAGCGCGCGCGGCTCGACGAAGATTACGTCGGGGAGCCATTGGTGATGAAAGCGCGGCGCGTCCACGGCTTCCTGCGGCGTGAGGCCGAATGCGATCACGTTCAGCGCGGTTTCCAGCACGACCGTGATGATGCGGGCCCCGCCCGGCGAGCCGAGCACCAGCGCCACATGTCCATCGTGCATCACGATGGTCGGCGCCATCGAGGACAGCGGGCGTTTGCCCGGCGCGATCGCGTTGGCCGCGCCCTGCACCAACCCGAACATGTTGGGCGCGCCAGGTTTGATCGTGAAGTCATCCATCTCGTCATTCAGCAGGAAGCCGGCACCCGGCGCCATCACGCCGGCGCCGAACGCGCCGTTGAGCGTGTAGGTGACGGCGACCGCATTGCCGGTCGAGTCCAGCACCGAGAAATGCGTTGTCTCCGCCTGCTCGTGCGGCGGCGTGTCCGCCGAGAGACTGCTCGACGGTGTGGCGCGCGGCCCGATCGCGGCGCGCAGCGCGGCGAGGTAGTGCGGCGAGAGCAGCCGCGCGATCGGATTGTGCACGAAGGCCGGGTCGCCGAGATCGGCGTTGCGGTCCAGGTACGCGTGCCGCATCGCCTCGACCATTACATGCACGGTCTGCGCCGAGTTGAAGCCCATTGCGTGCAGGTCGTAGCCGTCGAGGATGCCGAGGATCTCGCACAGCGTGACGCCGCCTGATGACGGCGGCGCAGCCGAGAAGAACTGCCACCCGTGAAAGACGCAGTGCAGCGGCGGCGATTCGGTGACAGTGTAACGCGCGAAATCGCCCGCGGCGATGATGCCGCCCCCCGCCTGCGCCGCCGCCGCGATCGCCTCGGGGATAGCGCCGCGATAGAAGGCGTCCGGCCCTTGCGCGGCGATCGCCGCGAGCGTGTCGGCCAGCGTCGGTTGCACCAGGCGCTCGCCGGCCGCGAGCGGCGCGCCGTTCGGGTGGAAGAACACGCGCGCTGCCTGCGTGTCGCGACGCAGACGGTCGGCGTAGCGCGCGATCAGTGCCGCATTGCCGAGCCCGACGACGAAGCCCTCGCGCGCCAGCCGGATCGCCGGTGCCATGACGCGCGCGCGCGGCATCGTGCCGAATTCGCGTAGCGCCGTGTCCAGCCCGAGCACCGTGCCTGGCACGGCGACGGCGCGCCAACCCGCCAGGCTGGCGCCCGGCCGCACGCTGCCGTCCGGCTCCAGATACATGTCCGCCGTCGCCGCCGCCGGCGCCTGCTCGCGGAAATTGACGAACACGTCGCGCCCGTCGGCCAGATGCAGCGTCATGAAGCCGCCGCCGCCGATGTTGCCGCAGCACGGATCGACCACCGCCAGCGCGTAGCCCATCGCCACCGCCGCATCGACCGCGTTGCCGCCGGCGCGCAGCATCTCCGCGCCGGCTTCGGAGGCGAGCCGGTTCGCGGACACGACCATCCATCGCGTGCCCTCCACCGCCGGCGGCGAAGCGGCGCGCGCCGCCGCCGCGCCGAGCAGCAGCGCGAGGGCGAGCAGTGCGCGGATCAGGGAGAAACCAGCGTGACGCCGATCATGTCGCCTTCGCGCACGATCGACGCGAGCCGCGCCTCATCCCAGTCCTCGGTGCCGGCGGGCCGCAGCGGCAGCACCATCCAGCGGAAATCGGCGGTGCTGTCCACGACGCGCACGCGCACGTCCTCGGGCAGCACGGTGCCGAAATCGGCGAGCACGCCGCGCGGGTCGCGCACCGCGCGCGCGCGATAGCCGGCGGATTTGTACCAGAACGGCGGATAGCCGAGCACCGCGCGCGGATAGCAGCTGCACAGCGTGCAGACGACGAGATGATGCAGCTCGGGCGTGTTCTCCAGCACGCCCAGCGGCGGTGCGCCGCGCATCGGAATGCCCATCGCCTCCGCCGCACGTGTGCCGTCCGCCAGCAGCAGCGCGCGGTATTCGGGATCGACCCAGGCACGCGCCACCATGCGCGCCCCCTGCGCGGGGGAGGCAGCGTCGGTGATCGCGATACGTTCCGCGATCTCGGCCGGCGTTGCGACGGCCTTCTGCGCCAGCAGGTCCACGACCGCGCGCAGCAGGCGTTCGTCGGCGGTGTCCTGCACGCTCACGTCTCCTCCTCCAGCCAGTGACCGAACAACTCGATCAGCACCTCATCGCCCGCGTGCGGCTCACGCCAGATCGCATGCGGGTCGAAGCGCACGTGATACAGCGGCAGCAGCGCGGCCGGGCGCGCGAAGGCGAGGTCCTCGGGGTTGGCGAAATCGCCCAGATAGCGCACCACCACGCCATGGCGGCCGCGCACGTAATGCGGCGTGCGGATGTGGCAAGGGCCGCGCGTCTCCGGCCAGTCGTCGCGCACCCGCACGCGCTGGCCCGGCGTCAGCATCATGCCCCCGCCTCCTGTATCGCTGTGCGCAACTCGTCCTCGGTGAACACGCCCTTGCGCAGCAGCGTCGCCGTGATCGAACGCAGCCAGCGCTGGTAGTACGACAGACGGTGGTACTCGTCCTCGGCGAGCGCCTCGATGCCGCGGCGCAACTCATCGACGCTCATCACGCCCTTCATTCCCAGCACCTGCCGCAGCCCGTCCACTTCGCGGTCGAACGCGGTCAGCGTGTGCGGGGAGGGATCGACGGGTTCGCACAGGAAGCGGCTGACGCCGCCCAGGTCGTGCATGGCGCGCGGCCGGTCCTCCGGCAGCGTGGTCCGGGTGTCATCGCTCATGCGCCGACGATAGCCCGCCCGCGCCGTGTCCGTCACCCCGGCTCAGTTGACGGCTTCACCGGGAAACGTGCCCCAGAACTGGTCGCGCCGCAGCCAGCCGCGATAGTCCTCGACCTGCACCTCGCACCAGGCCGCATTGGCGGCGCAGGCGCGAATGCGCCCGACCACGCCGGGCTTGAGCCGCGCCACCGCGTCCGCGGCCTCGTCGGGCGCGCGGCGCAGCACCGCCTCCGCCCCCTTCACCACGAAGCTGCGATGCCCGACGAGGGTGGCCTGATGCACCCAGCCCTTCACGCCGTCCTCGTCCTCCACCAGCCGCCAGACCTCGACCTCGCGCAGGATCTCCACCGGCAGGTTGCGGCGGTGGTACTGCCATTCGATCGGAAAGCGCGTGCCGGGACCCACGCGCATGTTCACCTCGTCCGAGCGCAAGGCGGCGAAACGCGGCAGCTTCAGCCCGGTGACGCTGCCGGTGTCGGCGGCGGCCGGCGCGGGCGTCGGCGGCGGCGGTGGCGGGGCGGGTGGCTGCGCGGCCGGGGCTGGTCGTTCCGCGACCGGCTTTGCGGGCGGCTTGACCACCGGCGTCGCCTTGGCCTTGCTCGCAGGCGCGGCCTTGTGCACCGGCGCGACCGGCGCGGCCTGCGGCCGGGCCGGCGGGCTGGTCGCCTGGTTGTCGGCGGCGGCGCCCGACCTGGGCAGGGTCAGCACGTTCGTCTGCGCCAGCGCCGGCGCGGTCAGCAGGAGTGTCGGCAGCAGCAGCGCGATCAGGCGGGGCAGGGACATGCGCCGATGCGTGCCAATCGCAACGGGCCGAGGTCAAGCGCCGTACGTCGGCTAGAGTGAAACAATCTGCCCCCCTGCGACCGCGCCGAGGAATGTCGCCACGCCCGCCACCTCCACGCCCGCCGCCAGCGCCTCTGGTGCCAGCCCGGCGATGCGCAGGCCTGCCTCGCAGGCGATCAGCCGTACGCCCAGCTCCATGGCCGCCGCGCGCAGTTCCGTCAGCCCCGCCACACCGGCCGCCCGCACGTCATCCTCCCGCCCGGCATCGGCGATGGTCGAGAGGTCGGCGAGCAGGGCGCGGCAGCCCTCGTTGGTCGCGAACAGCACGACCGGCCGGCCGAGTGCCGCGGCGCCGGCGGCCAGCACGAAGGCGTAGTGCGCCCGCTCGTGCCCGCCCGAGATCAGCAGCAGTCCGAGCGGTTCAGCCGCCACAGCACGCACAGGCCGGGTCGCGCTTCAGGCGGATGGTGCGGAAGCGCGTCGCCAGCGCGTCCCAGATCAGCAGCCGGCCGGCGAGGCTCTCGCCGATGCCGAGGAGTTCCTTCAGCACCTCGGTCGCCTGCAAGGTTCCCATCACGCCCGTCACCGCGCCCAGCACCCCTGCCTCGCTGCACGACGGCACCAGATCCGGCGGCGGTGGGGCGGGGTAGAGGCAGCGGTAGCAGGGCAGGTCGGGCCCGGCATGGGGCTTGAAGGTGGCAAGCTGCCCCTCGAAGCGCAGAACCGCGGCGGAGACCAGCGTCCGCCGCGCCGCCACGCAGGCGTCGGCGACCAGGAAGCGGGTGGCGAAATTGTCGGTGCCGTCGCACACCAGGTCATAGGCGCCGACCAGCGCCGCGGCATTGTCGGGGCCGAGCCGCGTGCAGTGCGCCTCGATCGTGACCTCGGGGTTGATGCGGCGCGCGGCGGCGGCGGCCGACTCGACCTTCAGGCGGCCGAGATCGTCAGTGCCGTGCGCGATCTGCCGTTGCAGGTTGGACAGTTCCACCGCGTCGTTGTCCACCACGCCGAGCGTGCCGACCCCGGCCGCCGCGAGGTACAGCAAAAGCGGGCTGCCCAGCCCGCCGGCGCCGACCACCAGCACGCGCGCCGCGCGCAGCCGCGCCTGCCCGGTGCCGCCGACCTCGGGCAGCAGGATGTGGCGGGAGTAGCGGCTGATCTCGGCTTCGGAGAAATCCAGGTCCATGGCGGCCAATATGGGCCGTCAGCCGCCCTCGGGCGAGGGCCGCACGATCTTCGCGGGATCGCCCTGCATCACCTCGACGATGCTGGTCTCGCCGATGCGCCGGAAATGCAGCTCGAAACTCTCGCCGCGGAAGCGCAGGTCGCGCAGCGTCAGGTCCGGCAGCCAGGGCGGCAGCGTCGGGTCCACTTGCAGCACGCCGCGCGTCGCATCCGGCCGCAGCCCGAGCAGGGCGGCGAGGAAGCTGAACACCGAGCCGGCCGCCCAGGCCTGCGGCACGTTGGCGCCCAGATACTGGACCGGATAGGGCGCGAGTTCGCGCGGCAGGCCCGCATATAGTTCGGGCACCTGGTGCAGCGCGAAGAACGCGGCCGCGCCGGACACCGCGCGGGCGACGCGCGCCGCCTCGGCGGCGAAGCCGTAACGCTTGAAGCCGAGCGCGATGAAGCCGTTGTCGTGCGGCCAGACGGAGCCGTTCTGGTAGGAATACGGGTTGTACGCCGGGTGCCGCGCCGACAGCGTGCGCACGCCCCAGCCGCTGAACATGTCCGGGGCTAGCAACCGTTCGACGACCGCCTGCGCCCGCTCCGGCTTGACGATTCCCGACCACAGGCAATGCCCGACATTGGAAACGCTGGTCAGCACGCGCCGCTTGTCGCCGTCCAGCGCATAGGCGAAGCCGCCGAAATCATCGTCCCAGAACGCGGCGTCGAACCGCTCGGCGAGCGCCCGCGCCCTGGCGCGCAGTTGCGCGGCGCGGTCGGTCCGGTCGAGCGCGTCGTACACCTCCGCCATGCGCGTCCAGGCGTCGAACACGTAGCCCTGCAGCTCGCATAGTGCCTTCGGCCCCTTCACGCGGCTGCCGTCGGGATAGAGCACAGCGTCGCCGGCATCCTTCCAGCCCATGTTCTCGTAGCCCTGGTGAGAGCGCGTCTGGTACTCCTGGAACCCGTCGCCGTCGCGGTCGCCGTATTCGTCGATCCAGCGCAGGCAGGCTTCGGCATTCGGCAGATGCCGCTGCAGCAGCGTGGGATCGCCCGTCCAGCTCCAGGCTTCGTGCAGCACGATCGGATACAGGATCGTCGCATCCGCGGTGCCGTAGTACGGCGTGTGCGGCACCAGCCGGAAATGCGCCAGTTCGCCGTGGCGCAGTTCGTGCAGGATCTTGCCCGGCTCCGCGTCGCGCGCATCGTCGCGCGCGCTCGCCTGCCAGTGGCCGAGCACCGCCAGCGCGCCCTCGGCGAAGCCGGTGGTGACGGGCGCGCATTGCAGCGCCGCGATCAGGCTGTCGCGGCCGAACAGGGCCGCGAACCACGGCAGGCCGGCGGCCGGCATCAGCTCCGAATGCCCGTCCAGCACGACGGGCATCCGCAGCGCCGCCATGTCGTCCACCGCCTGATGATAGTAGCGGTAGAACTCCTCGTTGGACGTCCGCAGCTTCAGCGTCTCCCGCCGCCACAGGTCCAGGCGCCGCGCCACCTCCGAATCATGGCTGTCCTGCATGCAGCCGGCCGGCGCGCGCAGCGTCTGCGCGCCGTCGTGCAGATCGGTGAGCAGGCAGGCGTGCCAGGTTGCGCCCGGCGCCAGGTCGATCTCGAAACTCAGCCGGCCGTTGGCGAGTACCGCGGCGCTGTCGGCGTCGGCGGTCAGCGTGAGGCCGCGGAAGAAATCGTCGTTGCGGTATTCGCTGCGCAGCGTCTGCGCCGCCTCCGACCACTCGGTGGCGATGCGGCCGCGGCGCACGATGCGGCCGGACTTGATCTCGAACAGATCGGCGAAGTCCGAGCGCAGCACCAGCTCCAGGTTGAAGCGCGCGCGGCCGGCGCCATGATTGGTGATGTCGAGATCCTCGTGGATGCCCTCCTCCACCCAACGGCCGAGCATCAGGCTGAGGGTGCTCGCCGGGATGTCGCCGTCCTGCGCGGGAATCACGGGGTTGGTGAGGAACACGCGCGTGGCGTAGTGCGATGTGGCGCCGCCGTTCACGAGCAGCCAGGGCGCGCCGTTGGCAAGGAGGCGCCACGAACTGATCAGGCGGGTGTCGCGGAACAGCAGGCCACGCTCGGTCCCCGGCACGAGCTGCCCGTCCGGGTCGGAGAGCCACACGGTCTGGCCCTGGTGGATCGCGAGGTGTGGCGTGCCGACCTGGACTTCGAGGCTCATGCGATAACTCCCCCTTCCGACGGCGCGGGCAGCGACGCCGGCAGTTGCGCGGTTTCGGGCAGCCACGCCCATGCAACGAGGATGGCGCCGAGTCCCGCGACCGCAAGGGAGAGGAAGGCCACCGGCAGGCCGGCATGCAGCGCGATGCCGCCGGAGAGCGAGGTGCCCAGCGAGGCGCCGAGCGCGCCGACCAGCCCGGCAGTGCCGAGGGCGAAATTGAACCGCCCGCCGCGATGGGTCACGTCGGCGGCGATCAGCGGCACCATCACGCCAATCACGGCGGCGCTGACCCCGTCGAGCAACTGCACCGCCAGCATCGGCCCGATCGCGCCGCCGACCGCGAATCCGGCCGCGCGCAGCGGCACCGCCGCGAGACCCAGCATCAGCACGAGCCGCCGCCCGTGCAGGTTGGCGGCGCGGCCGACATAGGGCGACAGCAGCGCGGCCAGGAGTTGCGGTCCGATCACCGCCGCGGCGGTGACCAGCCCGGCGCGCGTGCCCGCCGCGTGGGTGTAGGCGGTGGCGACCAGGGGCAGCAGGCTGGCATTGGCAAACTGGAACAGCGCCGTGACGCCGAGCAGCGCCACCATGCCGCGATCGCGCAGCAGCCGGTGCGCCGGGACCGGGGGCGAGCGGCGGGCGCGCGGCGGCGGCGCGGTGTGATGGCCGGTGCGACGGTCGGCGGTGGCGATATCGGCCGGGGCGATGCCGCGCAGCGCCAGCAGCGCCGGCACGCCGAAGGCGGCAGCGAGGACGAAGGCGGCCTCGGGCGATACCCAGCTTGCCACCGCGCCGAGCAACGCGCTGCCGCCGGCGGCACCGATCGCGGCGGCGCGGACGTTGCGGCCGAGACGCTCGCCCAGGACCGCCTGGTGACAGACGCTGAGCGTGATCGCCGTCACTGCCAGCGACAGCCCGACTCCCGCGCTGCCCTGCACGATCTGCGCCGCCAGCACCAGTGCGAAGCCGGGAGCGAGCGACAGCATCAGCAGCGCCGCGATGCTGGCAAGAATGGCGGTGGCGGTGAGGCTGCGCCGGGCGCCGAACAGGTCGATGACGATGCCGGACGGCACCTGCGCGATCACCGAGGCGATCAGGGCGGCGCTCAGCGCGAAGCCGATCTCGGCCGGGTTCCAGCCGCTCGCCGTCAGCCGCACCGAGATGAACGGTCCGAAGCCGGCCTGCATCGCGGCGATGGCGAAATTCAGCGAGGTCAGACTGCGTAGCGTTTGGTCGGCGGCGGCCAACGCGTCCCTCCGCGCAGCACTCATGCGCCGGTCCGGCCATGATTGTGTGCGGAAGGTCGCCTTCTTGTTTCGCGCCGGGGTACAGGCCAGTTACGATGGACGGCAGCAGTGGGGACGAGGCGCGGCGTGGTGACGCGGCAGAGCTTTCGCGACGCGATGGCGCGCTTCGGCGCGGCGGTCAGCGTGGTGACGACCGACGGTCCGGCCGGGCGGCGCGGCTTCACCGCCTCGGCCGTCTGCAGCGTGACCGACAACCCGCCGACGCTGCTGGTCTGCGTCAACCGCCGCAACGAGAGCCACCCCAGCCTGCTCGCCAACGGGGTGCTGTGCGTGAACACGCTGGCGGCAGGGCAGGAGGAGATCTCGGCCCTGTTCGGCGGCGGCGAGCCGGATACCGAGGCGCGGTTCGCCGCCGGCACCTGGGACACGCTGGCGACCGGCGCGCCGGCGCTGCAAGGGGCGGTGGTGTCCTTCGACTGCCGCATCGCCCAGGTTACGGAGATCGGCACGCACAGCGTCATCTTCGGCCACGTCCTGGCGATCCGCCACGGCTCGGGGCATGACGGGCTGATCTATTTCGGCCGTGGATACCATCCGGTGCGCCGGCCGCTGCCCGCCTGAGACGGGACGGCGGCCGGCCGACCGTACCTAAGCAACCTGCACTATTCGCCCTCTGCCGCAATGCGGGAGAGAGTTGGCGTCACGAACCCTCACATCTGGCTGTAGTTGCCATCGTGCCAGATGTACCAGACATAGTCGGCCTTGGTCACGTCGCCCTTCTTGTCATAGGAGAGGTCGCCGAGCACGGTGTGCCAGGGGCCGCCGGACTTGATCATCTCGGCCACTTTCTTCGGGTCCGTGGTCTTTGCCTTCGTCGCCGCGTCGGCGAAGACCTGCATGGCGGCGTAGGTGTAGAGCACGTAGCCCTCGGGATCGATCCCCTTGGCCTTGAATTCCTTCACCACCTCGGCCGCGGTCGGGCGGTTACGCGGGTCGGAGGGGAAGGTCATCATCACGCCCTCGCCCGCCGGGCCGGCGATCTGCCAGAACTCTTTGGTGACCAGGCTGTCGGGACCGAGGAACGTCGCCTGCAGGCCCTGCTCCTTGGCCTGACGGACGATCAGCCCGATCTCGGAATGGTAACCTCCGAAATACACCAGGTTGATCTTGGCTTCCTTGAGCCGGCTGACCAGCGCTGTGTAGTCATGCTCGCCGGGGACGTAGGCCTGATACATGACCTCCTTCTTGCCTTCGGCGTTCATGTACTTCTTGGTCTCGTCGGCGATGCCTTTGCCGTAGGTCGTGTTGTCGTGCAGGATCGCGACGTTGCGGTCCTTGAACTCGGTGGCGATCGTGTGCCCGGCGACCTGGCCCTGCTGGTCGTCACGTCCGCAGGTGCGGAAGGTGTTCCACGAGCCATCGTCGGTGAATTTCGGGTTGGTCGAGGCCGGCGTGATCTGCAGGATACCTTCCTCGGTATAGACCTTGCTGGCCGGGATCGAGCTTGACGAGCAGAAATGCCCGTCCACGAACTTCACCCCGTCGCCGGCGAATTTGTTGGCGACCGATACCGCCTGCTTGGGGTCGCAGGCATCGTCGCCGACCTCAAGCGCCAGTTTCTGGCCGAGCACGCCGCCTTTGGCATTGATGTCGGCGACGGCCATCTCCGCCCCGTCCTTCATCTGCTTGCCGAAGCTGGCATACTCACCGGTAATCGGGCCGGCGGTCGCGACCTTGACTTGTGCGCTGGCTGGCCCCGCGGCGAGCAGCAGCGCGGCCGTCAAAGCCGCCGCGCCGACGAACACAGTCCGTCTCAACATCGATTTGTTTCCCCGCAGTGTGTGAGACCGCGCCAAGCCGCGCGGCTGGTATGCAGCCTAGGCGCAAGGATCGGGCGCGGGAAGCCCCTGGCGGCTTGACGGCCGGCGCGCGCCCGCCGAGGGTCCGCGCCGACCGGCAGGGGGAGTGGTGCGATGGCAGCGGAAATCGGCGTGATCGGACTGGGCGGCATGGGCGGCGGCATCGCCAGCCGCCTGCTGGACCAGGGTTACAGCGTCGCGGTCTGGAACCGCACCGCCAGCGCCGCCGACGCCCTGGTCGCGCGTGGCGCCCGGCGGGCGGCAAACCCCGCCGACGCTGCCGCGCCGGACGGCGTGGTGATCACCATGGTCGCCAACGATGCCGCGCTGGAGGCGGTGACCGGCGGTGAGCACGGGCTCATCGGCCGGCTCGGTCGCGACGGCGTGCACGTCTCGATGAGCACGGTGAGCCCGACGCTGGCGCGCAGCCTGGCCGAGCGCCACGGCGCGCGCGGCAGCCACTTCGTCGCCGCCCCGGTGTTCGGCCGTCCCGACGCCGCGGCCTCCGGCAAGCTGTGGATCCTGCAATCCGGTGCCGCCGACGCGAAACAGCGGGCACGCGCGGTGCTGGAGGCGATCGGGCAGGGCGTGATCGATATCGGCGAGGCACCGGACGCCGCCCCCACCGGCAAGCTTGCCGGCAACTTCCTGATCGCATCGGCGATGGAGGCGATGAGCGAGGCTTTCGCGCTGTTGGAGAAAAGCGGCGTCGATGGCCGCATCTGGCACGACCTGATGACGCGCACGCTGTTCGCCGGCACGATCCATACCAACTACGGCCGTTTCATCCTCGACCGCGCTTTCAGCCCGCCCGGGTTCAAGCTGGCGCTGGGGGCCAAGGATGTCGGGCTGGCGCTGGCGGCCGGGCAGGACCAGCGCGTGCCGCTGCCGTTCGCCTCGGTGCTGCGCGACCGTTTCCTTGCCGCGATGGCACAGGGGCGGGAGGATCTGGACTGGACGGCGATCTCGCTCGGCGCCGCGGCGGACGCGGGTCTCAAGCGGTAGGGTCGTGTATCCGCGGCGGGCGCCTCAGTGCCCGCCTTCCAGATACGCCGCGCGGATCTCCGGCCGTGCCAGGAGGTCCGCGCCGGTGCCGGCCATGGTGATGGCGCCGTTGACCAGCACGTAGCCGCGATGTGCGAGCCGCAGCGCCTGAAAGGCGTTCTGCTCGACCAGGAGCACGGTCAGGCCGGTGGCGCGGTTCAACTCGCGGATGGCGCCGAAGATCTGCCGCACCACCAGCGGCGCCAGCCCCAGGCTCGGCTCGTCCAGCAGCAGCAGGCGCGGGCGGCTCATCAGCGCGCGCCCGATTGCCAGCATCTGCTGCTCGCCGCCCGAAAGCGTGCCGCCGCGCTGCGCGAGGCGTTCCTTCAGGCGCGGGAACAGCGCGAACACCTCCGCCATCGCCGCCTCGGCCTCGGCCGGTTTGTGTCCACGTGCGCCCATCAACAGGTTCTCATGCACCGTCATGCGCGGGAAGATGCGCCGCCCTTCCGGCGACTGCGCCAGCCCGCGGCGCATGATCTCGTGCGTGGCGAGCTGCGTGATGTCCTGGCCGTCATAGCGGATGCTGCCGTGGCGCGCGCGCGGCGTGCCGCAGATCGTCATCATCAACGTCGATTTGCCGGCACCGTTGGCGCCGATCAACGTGACGATCTCGCCCTGGTTGACCTCCAGATCGACACCCTTGAGCGCCTGGATGGCGCCGTAGAAGGCGGTCACGCCCTCGAGGCGCAGCAGCGCCGGCATCAGCCCACACCCGCGGCGAGCGGCGCCGGCTCCTCGTCCTCGTCGCCCTCGCCGAGATAGGCGGCGATCACGCGCGGATCGGCGCGCACCGCGGCCGGCGCGCCGTCGCTGATCTTCTTGCCATGGTCGAGCACGACGATGTGGTCGGAGATGCGCATGACCACGCCCATGTCATGCTCGATCAGCAGGATCGAGCAGCCGTCGGCGCGGATGCGGCGCAGCAGCTCGGACAGCTCCTCGCTCTCGCGCGGATTGAGGCCGGCAGCAGGTTCATCCAGGCACAGCAGCACCGGGTCGGTGCACATCGCGCGCGCGATCTCCAGCCGCCGCTGTGCGCCGTAGGGCAGCGAGCCGGCGGGGTCGTCGGCGCGCTTGAGCAGGTCGATCGCCTGGAGCCAGAACGTGGCCTTTTCCACCGCCGCGCGCTCGGTCCTGCGATAGCCGCCGAGGCCGAACACCGCCAATAGACCGTTGGCGACCGAGGGCATCAGCACGTTGTGCTGCGCCACCATCAGGTTCTCCAGCACCGTCATGCCGGCGAACAGGCGGATGTTCTGGAACGTGCGCGCCACCTTCGCATGGCGCGCGATGCGGTGCCCCGGCAGCGCCTCCAGCGCGTAGCGGCGTCCGTCGGCATGGGCAAGCGCCAGACTGCCGGAGGTGGGGCGGTAGAAGCCGGTGATGCAGTTGAACACCGTGGTCTTGCCCGCGCCGTTGGGACCGATGACGGCGGTGATCTCGCCGGCGCGGGCAACGAAGCTGAGATCGCTGACGGCGGTCAGGCCGCCGAAGCGCATGGTCAGGTGTTCGACATCGAGCAGTTTCGCCGGCTCAGCCATGGCGCCCTCAGCCACGCCCCTGCGCCACCAGTTCAGCGGCAATCTGCTTGCGCGCGCCGAGCGCGATCGAAGGCGTGCGGCCGGAGACCAGGCCGCGCGGTCGCAGCACCATCATCACCACCAGGGCAACCCCGAAAATCAGCATGCGGTATTCGGCGAAATCGCGAAACAGCTCGGTGCCACCGATCATCACCAGGGCTGCCAGCGCCACACCGAGCTGGCTCCCGAGCCCGCCCAGCACCACGATCGAAAGCACCAGCGCGCTTTCGATGAAGGTGAAACTCTCGGGACTGACGAAACCCTGCCGGGTCGCGAAGAATGCGCCGGCGAACCCGCCGAACAGCGCGCCCATGGCGAAAGCGGTGAGCTTGGTGATGGTGACGTTGATGCCGAGCGCGCGGCAGGCGATCTCATCCTCGCGCAGCGCCTCCCACGCGCGGCCGAGCGGCAGCCGGCGCAGCCGCAGCGACACCCAGTTGGTGAGCAGGGCGAGACCGAGGATGACGTAGTAGAGGAACACGAAACGCTGCGTGACGCTGTAGGGCACGTGGAAGAACGCGGCGAAGGTGTCGGGATCGCCGCTGCCGGTGAATTTCAGCCCGAACAGCGTCGGACGCGGGATGTCGGAGACGCCGTTGGGGCCGCCGGTGAAGTTGGTCCAGTTGATCAGCACGACGCGGATGATCTCGCCGAACGCCAGCGTCACGATGGCGAGATAGTCGCCGCGCAGCCGCAGCACCGGAAAGCCGAGCATGACGCCCCAGCAGGCGGCGAGCAGCCCGGCCACCGGCAGCGCCGTCCAGAACCCGACATGGAAGGTGGTGGAGATCAGCGCGTAGGAATAGGCGCCGACGGCATAGAAGGCGACGTATCCGAGGTCGAGCAGCCCGGCCAGCCCGACCACGATGTTCAGCCCCCAACCGAGCATCACGTAAGTGAGCACCAGGATGCCGACATCGATCACGTAGCGCCCGCTGTAGAGCGGCAGGGTCAGCGCGAGCAGCAGGAAGACGGGCCCGACATAGCGTCCGGCGCGCGTGACGCCCTCGGCCAGCAGGCGCGGCGAGGGCGTGCCGGCCGGCCGCCATGCCCGCCAGCCCAGCATCAGCAGCCGACCCACGAACACCGCGCCGAGAATGATCGCGAGCGCCGCCGGTCGATCGGTCAGCTTCATGCCGGCGTCGGTGGGGGTCAGCTTCAGCCCGATCAGCGCGCAGAACAGACCGAACGCGACCAGGGTCGAGAGCGCCGCATCGCGCAGCGCCGCGGTGGGGGTCAGGGGACGGGCGCTCATACTTTCTCGACGTCGGCGCGGCCGAGCAGGCCCGAAGGCAGAAAGATCAGCACGATCGCCAGCACCGAGAAGGCGGCGACGTTCTTGTACGGGACGGAGGCGTAGCCGGACCAGAAGCTCTCGATCAGGCCGATCGCGAGCCCGCCGAGCACCGCGCCAGGCAGGCTGCCGATGCCGCCCAGCACGGCGGCGGTGAAGGCCTTGATGCCTGCGGAAAAGCCGATGAAGAAGTTGATCGAGCCGTAGTAGAGCAGGAACAGCAGCCCGGCGACGGTCGCCAGCGCCGCGCCGATGACGAAGGTGAGGCTGATCGTCTTGTCGGTGTCGATGCCGAGCAGGCTCGCCATCTTCAGATCCTGCTCGCAGGCCCGCATGGCGCGCCCGAGCGGGGTGCGGGTCACCAGCCAGGTGAACACGGCGAGGATGGCGAGCGTGACCACGCTGATCAGCACCTGCATCCAGGACAGTTCGACGGCGAATCCGCCCTGGTTCATCAGCCGGATGCTGCCGGGGATCAGTGGCTGGAGGTTGAGGTCACGCGCGCCCTGCGAAACCTGCACGAAGTTCTGCAGCACGATGGACATGCCGATCGCCGAGATCAGCGGTGCCAGCCGGAACGACCCGCGCAGCGGCCGATAGGCGACGCGCTCGATGGTCCAGCCATAGACGGCAGCGATCGCCGCGGCGGCGATGAAGGCCAGCGCCAGCGCGATCGGCACGGACGTGATGCCGAAGCCGCCGAGCAGCGTCAGCCCGATCAGTGTCAGGAAGGCACCGACCATGAACACGTCGCCGTGGGCGAAGTTGATCATGCCGATGATGCCATAGACCATGGTGTAGCCGACGGCGATCAGCCCGTAGATCATGCCGAGCGTGACACCGTTGATCAGTTGCTGCAGCGCGTAGGCCAAAAAACCCCTCCGGCGGCTGTCATGGCGGTGCTCATGCAAGCACCGAAGCACGGGGTTGCGTGCCGCGCAAGCGGGCGGGCCGGCGCGCCGGGGGTTCACAGCCGGCCCGGCGGTTGCTATGAGCCGCGCCGTCCCGGATGGGCGCATAGCTCAGTTGGTAGAGCAGCTGACTCTTAATCAGCGGGTCCAAGGTTCGAGTCCTTGTGCGCCCACCATCCGACCCCTCCACAGGTCCGCGCGAAGTCCGAACCCGGCGCCGTGACGGCGGCCGCGCCCGGGCGCTTGTATCCGGTCATCGACAGCACCCGTATCGGGGCGTCGCACGCGATCACCCGGAGCTGGCGGCCGACGTGGTCACCCCGCCGCCCGCGGCGGCGGGCAGGGCAGGCGCGATCGGCAGATGCGGGCCATCGGCGGGGAAGCCGTCGCGGCGCCGAACCGATAGGCGGCCGGGGGTGCCGGCCGAGGGGTGGCGAAATGGGGGGCAAGCGGCTAAACCGATTGCGCATTCGCCTCAGTACACGTCTCACGGGCAGGCCCGGCGGCACGACAGCAAAGGATCCTGAACATGCCCACATACCGGTCGCGCACGACGACCCACGGTCGCAACATGGCGGGTGCCCGCGGCCTGTGGCGCGCCACCGGGATGAAGGATGCCGATTTCGGCAAGCCGATCATCGCGGTCGCCAACTCCTTCACACAGTTCGTGCCCGGCCATGTCCACCTCAAGGACCTCGGCCAGCTCGTCGCCCGTGAGATCGAGGCGGCGGGCGGCGTGGCCAAGGAGTTCAACACGATCGCGATCGACGACGGCATCGCCATGGGCCATTCCGGCATGCTCTACAGCCTGCCGTCACGCGAGCTGATCGCCGACAGCGTCGAATACATGGTCAACGCGCACTGCGCCGACGCGCTGGTCTGCATCTCCAACTGCGACAAGATCACGCCGGGGATGCTGATGGCGGCACTGCGCCTCAACATTCCCGCCGTCTTTGTCTCCGGCGGACCGATGGAGGCGGGCAAAGTGGTGCATCGCGGCACGCAGCGCGCGGTGGACCTGATCGACGCCATGGTGGCCGCCGCCGACAGCAGCGTGACCGATGCCGAAGTGCAGGTCATCGAACGCTCCGCCTGCCCGACCTGCGGCTCCTGCTCCGGCATGTTCACCGCCAATTCGATGAACTGCCTGATGGAGGCCCTCGGTCTTGCGCTGCCCGGCAACGGCACGGTGGTGGCGACCCATGCCGACCGCCGCGGCCTGTTCGTGGAAGCGGGGCGGCTGATCGTGGATCTTGCCCGCCGCTACTACGAGGAAGACGACGCCACCGTCCTGCCGCGCGCCATCGCCGGAGTCGCGGCGTTCGAGAACGCGATGACACTGGACATCGCCATGGGCGGTTCCACCAACACGGTGCTGCACCTGCTGGCGGCGGC
Organism: Pseudomonadota bacterium; assembly: GCA_021818505.1. GTDB lineage: Bacteria > Pseudomonadota > Alphaproteobacteria > Acetobacterales > Acetobacteraceae > JAFKFJ01. The sequence goes on along the minus strand of JAKADX010000034.1, from coordinate 15,235 downwards.
GCATGAGGCGCAGGTGGACTTTACCATGCGCGACATCGACCGGCTGTCGCGCCGCGTGCCGGTGCTGTGCAAGGTCGCCCCCTCCGTCCCCGACGTGCATGTGGAGGACGTGCATCACGCCGGCGGCATCCTGGGCATCGTGGGCGAACTCGACCGCGCCGGGCTGATCGACACGACTGTCGCGACCGTCCATGCGCGCACGCTCGGCGAGGCGCTGGCGCGGTGGGATGTGCGGCGCACCGAAAGCCGGACGGCGCACGACTTCTTCCGCGCCGCCCCCGGCGGCGTGCCGACCACCGAGGCGTTCAGCCAGTCGGTGCGCTGGGAGACGCTGGACCTGGACCGCGAGCGCGGCGCGATCCGCGATGCCGCCCATGCCTTCTCCAAGGATGGCGGCCTCGCCGTGCTGTACGGCAACCTGGCCGAGGACGGCTGCATCGTGAAGACGGCCGGCGTGGATGCGAGCCTGCTGCACTTCGCCGGCGCCGCCCGCATCTTCGAGAGCCAGGAGGCGGCGGTCGAGGGCATCCTGGGCGGGCGCGTGGCGGCGGGCGATGTGGTGCTGATCCGCTACGAGGGGCCGAAGGGTGGGCCGGGGATGCAGGAGATGCTCTATCCGACCAGCTATCTGAAATCGAAGGGGCTGGGAAAGGTCTGTGCCCTGGTCACCGATGGCCGGTTCTCCGGCGGCTCCGTCGGCCTGTCCATCGGCCATGTCTCGCCGGAGGCGGCGGAGGGCGGGGTGATCGCGCTGGTGGAGGAGGGGGATCGGATCGAGATCGACATCCCGGCCCGCTCCATCCGGCTTGCCATCGCCGAGGAGGACCTGCAGCAGCGGCGCGCGGCGATGCAGGCGCGCGGGGCGCAGGCGTGGCAGCCCGCGAACCGCGACCGGAAGGTCTCGACCGCGCTGCGCGCCTATGCCGCCTTCACCACCAGCGCCGCGCGCGGCGCCGTGCGCGACGTGGACCAGCGGGTCCGGCGGTAGCTCGCGCCTCGGCGGGCATTCGCCCCCATTGTCGTCCTGCGCGGCCCCGACACGGGCCGCGCGGAGGCGGCACGGTACATTCCTTGTATGGAACGATTTGCGCGTGCGTCGCCCTGCCGTCATGCCGGCATCGGCGGGGCGCAGGGGTCGGGACCGGCGCGCGGGCGCGGTGGTGTGGCGGGTGGCGCGGCCGGCGACGCGGGGCCAACGGCGGCGGGGCGGGATGGTGCCTCGGACGGCCGGGCGGGGCGCGGCGGCCGGGCGAGCGCGGGTGTCAGCGCGGGCGGCGGGCGCACCCCCAGCATCCGGCAGAGCGGGCGCAACAGGCGCCCGGCCTGCGGGGCGGCGGCGAGCAGCGCCGCCATCTCGGGATCGGCCAGCAGGTGCTGCAACTGCGAGCCATACGCCGCCGTCCCCGGCACCATCCGCACCACCCAGGCGAAGCCGCGCGGCAGGCGGGCATAGGGCTTGCGGGGCCGGGCGCCGGCCGCGCGGAGCGAGGTGCTGCGGCGCGGCGCGGCGGTGCCGGCGGCCACGCGGGCGGCGAGGGCGGTGAAGCGGATGGCGAGGCGGTTGAGCCGCGGCCAGAGCAGCAGGATCAGCGGTGCGGCCAGCCGGTTCTTCGCCGCCCAGGCCGCGAGGTCCCGGTTCAGCCAGGCGATGATGCCGGCGAAGCATTCGGCCGGGGTGCGGGGAGCGGCGTGGGTCACGACAGTATGACTAACACGACAGGGCCAGGGCTGGGCAAGCGGAACTTTCCGCTGAAGGTGCGAAAGCCTGTGCGCGATGCCAAACGGCCCCGCCCCGACTCTTCCCAGGCCTCGCCGCGCCCCCGAGGCGGGGAGGACGGCCGCGCGCGGCGCGGATGCCCGCGCAGGGCTGGCGCGCGGGCGCGGGTGCGATCATGCTGACCGGGTTACCAGTACGGGAGCGCCACGCATGTCCGTGTCCAAGGCTCTTGCCACTGCGGCCGGCTGTGTTCTGCTCGCCGGGTGCATGTACACGACGGCGGCGACCCCGACGGTCGAGAACGGTTGGACCGTTTACCGGCAGACGCGGCTCGCCGCGCGCGTCCCGTGCGGCGACGGGCCTGTGCTGATCGCCGGCAACCGGGTGGAAATGCACCTGACCGGGGCGTGCCGTCTGGTGAGGATCAGCGGCAACCACAACGATGTCTCGGTGGAGGTCGCGCCCGGCGGCACGATCGAGATCACCGGCGCGCATAACGATGTCACCTGGACAATGCCGAGCCCCGGCGCACGGCCGACCCTGACCGACAGCGGCAAGGAAAACAGCATCCATTCCGGCGCGACCTGACCGCTGCGGATGCATCCGGCCGGGGATCACGCGCCAGGAGCCATTGGCGCCGGGCAGCACGTGTAAGGCGCATCGGCGACGCGCGATCACCATCGTCCTCCGCGTGCCCGGGTTCGGCCGCGTGTCGCGCGAGCAGGCCGCAGCCCTGGCCGAGATCGCCCGGTTCGACGACGCCAGCGGCACGCATCGCGACCAGCGCCACAGCCAGGGCGGACGCGGCCGCCTGCGCCGCTCGCTCTACGCCGCCGCCCTGCCCGCCGCGTTCCGCTGGAACCCGGCGCTGAAGGCGCTCTACGCCCGCCTCATCGCGCGCGGCAAACCGCACAAGACCGCCCTCGTCGCCTGCGCCCGCAAACTCCTCATCGACGCCAACACCGCTGTTCAGCGAGGAACACCTTGGATGCCGAATGCGGAACGAGGTTAATGGTTGCTACGCGGGCTGCGCCGTCAGCATCGACGGTGCCGCGTGCGGCTCGCGTCGGCGGGTTGCACCCGCCCTACAGGGAGTCGGCGGTCCGGGCTACGCTCGCTGGATGACCGAGAAGCGTTGGGTCCCCGCGAAACGTATCTGCGATCGTTGTCAACAAAAAGGATAACAAAATGTAATAGAACGGGCTTTGTTCCATAACGTCTCGGCGATCCCATCCAATATTACTGCAATTCTGAGCTGCAAATCAGTAATATCGTCATCTGTCAGCATAAAGAGCAAATTTGCTTCCTTGCGAACTGCCGCATAGACACCACTTATGCTCTTCTGGTTTATTTCGTATGCAGTCCTTGCATCTAGAACAAAATTATCTGCAAAATTTCCCATTTTTGGAAATTTAGACAGAACTTCCTTCAGATCTTGCAAGATCTCAAGCGAGATACTCTGGTACTTCTCGTCTTTTTCGTATCCTCGGGGAGCAGCTTTGACGCGCGCGTCGCGGAACACGGAGGCGAATTCTACCAACCCGAAGCGAACGACAGGATCGAACAAATCCCTCGCAAGTTGCTCACGAAGTCGATACACTTGCTCGAAAACACTAAATGCCTGTGCTCGTGCGGCAACTGGCACCAGTGTGCTCGCGGCCATTGCGGCAATTGCACTGCACATTGTTCTGCGCTGCACGACCCAGTCCTCCGCTTTCAAGTTTCACCTGGGGAGAAGTTTGTGAAGATTGCAAGCTGCAAGGATCGAAATAAATACGATCCCTAGGAAAAGTGTAGCAAACTGCGCGCCCGTATAAAAACCCAATTGCCAGGAGCCGCCAAATGGAACATCAGAAAATTTATGCACGATGATTTGGGCGCCGGACGCACTTTCCCAGGCACTTGCTGGTAGGCGCATTAGAATTGGCGCGACATCTGTCACTGCGGCGCGGGCAAGATATCCCAAACCGAGCGAGACTCCCTCAAGGATTAGAGCGATGATTATGCACCAGCGCGCAGAAAGTACGATCTTTGTATTTGCTGATCCGTTATGGATTGCCAGTTGAATTACCAGCGCCACCAAGCCACCGCTTACAGCTGTCGCCAGGGTGGTGGCTAGCCCAATCTGCGCCCCAAGTTGATCCAAGATTGCCTTGGCAATCGTCTCATAATCCGGGATCGCTGGTGGTGCAGGCATTGCCTATTCCTTGTGTGCAGGATCGGCCCGCCGTCGGCGGATAAATTCGCCCGACAATCTCGCGTGTACGACACGCGGACGGATTTGTTTTTATTGTATGCAAACAGTTTAGACGGATGCAACGATAGAATGGTTCGAAGGACTCGACCGTCTCGTTATCGACCGTCTTGTGCGCGCGTCCGGGTCCTCTCACGCTGCGCGTCCGGCGTGCTGCTCGACCGCGACGTCGCGACCATCCACAAGCCTAGCCGAATAACCAGATTTGCTCGGGCGGCATCGTGTCGCGCCGTTCCGTCTATCTCCGAGCTATCCCGTTGCTTTGGCGGCCTTCCGCCGCCCCTCCACCCCCGCCCGCTCCAAAAACCCCCCGATCCGCCGCACCGCCTCGGCCAGCATCTCCAGGCTGGCGGCGTAGGAGAGGCGCAGATAGCCCTCGCCGAAGGCGCCGAAGCTGGTGCCGGAGAGGGTGGCCACGCCGGCCTCCTCCAGCAGCCGTGTCTGCATCGTGCGGGAGGTCAGGCCGGTGCCGGTGATGTTGGGAAAGGCGTAGAAGGCGCCGCCGGGATTGACGCAGCGCACGCCGGGCAGCGCGTTGAGTGCCGGGATGATGTAGCCGCGGCGCTCGGCGAAGGCGGCGACCATGCGTTCGGCCGGCTCGCGCGGGCCGGTCAGCGCGGCGATGCCGGCGTATTGCGCCGATGCGTTGACGCAGGAATGGCAGTTGATGGCGAGCCGCTCGGCGTGCGCCACAAGCTCCTGCGGCCAGACGCCGTAGCCCAGGCGCCAGCCGGTCATCGCGTAGGTCTTGCTCCAGCCGTCGAGCAGGATCAGGCGGTCGGCGAGTTGCGGATAGGTGGTCAGGCTGGTGTGCGTGCCTTCGTAGAGCATCTCGCCGTAGATTTCGTCCGACATCACCGCGACGTGCGGATGCCGCTCCAGGCCCGCGACCAGCGTGTCCAGTTCCGATTTGGGCACGACGCCGCCGGTGGGGTTGGCGGGGCTGTTGAGGATCAGCAGGCGCGTGCGCGGCGTGATCAGCGCCAGCACTTCCTCCGCGCTGAACGAAAACCCCTTGCTCTCGTGCAGCGGCATCGGCACGGCGGTGGCACCGGAGAAGCGGATGACGCTCTCGTAGATCGGGAATCCGGGATTGGGATAGATGATCTCGGTCCCGGCCTCGCCGAACATCATGATGGCGAAGAACATCGTCACCTTGCCGCCGGGCACCACCAGCACCTGCGCGGGCGAGAGCGTGACACCGTGGCGGCGGTGCAGGTCGGCGACCACGGCCTCACGCAGCGGCAGGATGCCGTTGGCGACGGTGTAGCCATGATGGCCGTCGGCCAGCGCCTTGCGCCCGGCCTCGACGATGTGCTCGGGCGTGCGGAAGTCGGGCTGGCCGATGCACAGGTTGACGATGTCGCGGCCCTGGCGCTGCAATTCGCTCGCCCGCGCCAGCACCTGGAACGCGGCCTCCGTGCCGAGCTGGCTCATCCGGTGCGATAGCTGGAGCATGGCGGGAATTCCTGAAGGATAGTGGCAGGAGCAGGGGATTCAGCGAAGGGCCGCGATCACGTCGGCGGCGGTCGTGACGGTGGCGACGTTCTGCATCGCGTACTCGATCGCGGCGCGCTGCCAGTCGGCGTTCATGGTCGAGGTGCAGTCCTGCGGCACGATGACGCGATAGCCCTTGTCGGCGCCGGTGCGCGCGGTGTGCTCGATCGACATGTTGGTCCAGGCGCCGGTGTCGATGATGGTGTCGCGGCCGAGCGCCTTGAGGATGGTCTCCAGCCGCGTGCCCTCCCACGCGCTCATGCGCATCTTCTCGACGATGAAGTCGCCCGGCTGGGGTTCCAGCCCCGGCGCGGGGGCGGCGCCCCAGCTTCCGCGCACCACGGCGTTGGCGGCGGCCAGCCCCTCGAACAGCGGGGCGTTGCGCGTCAGCCCCGGCGATCCGGGTTCGACGATGAACCAGACATGGATCACCGGCACGCCGCGCGCGCGGCACGCCTGCGCGAGCGCGCGCACGTTCTCGACCACGCGCTGCTCGCGCGCGTGCAGCGGAGAGCCGGAGGGGGCAAAGGCGCCGCCCTCGCTGATCACGTCGTTCTGCAAATCCTGGATCAGCAGCGCGCAGCGCGCGGGGTCGAGCGTCAGGGCCGCGGCGCCCGACATCGCCTGTGCCGCCGGGCGCATGTACGGCTCCGCTCGCGGGCCGATCCTGGTGGGCACGGCGTACACCGAGTTGGTCGCGGTCAGGAACAGCGTGCGCCAGTCCTCCCCGCCCCAGGCGAGATTGGCCACCAGTTCCGGCACGCGCAGCTTGCCGAGCAGGTCACCGCTCGGCGCGTACACCCACACGCCGCCGGGCGCGGTCACCCAGACATTGCCGAGCGCATCGCATTTCATGCCGTCCGGCACGCCCGGCTCCGTGTCGGAGCGGATGCCGCTCGCGAATACCCGGCCGTTGTGCAGCGAGCCGTCCGCGGCCACGTCGAAGACGCGGATCAGCGCGAGCCCGGTGTCGTTGACGTAGAACAGCCGCTCATCGGGCGAGAAACACAGGCCGTTCGGCTGGTCGAACAGCGAGCGTCCGACCAGCAGTTGCGGCGCGCCACCCTGCGGCGGCAGGCGATAGACGCCCTGAAAGCCGAGCTGGCGCGGCCGCTCCACGCCATAGACCGGCATCCGGCCGTACCAGGGGTCGGAGAAATAGATCGCGCCGTCGGACTTGACGCAGACATCGTTGGGGCTGTTCAGCTCCCGCCCCTCGAAATGCGTCGCCAGCACCTCCCGCCGCCCGTCGGTCGTCTCGCGCACCAGCGCGGAGGTCGCGTGCTCGCAGACGATCAGGTTGAGGGCGGCATCGTAGGTCATGCCGTTGCATTTGTTGGCCGGCCGCTTCACCTCCCGCACCCCGCCCTGGCGGTCCCAGCGGCGCCGCACGTCGCCGGGCATGTCGGAGAACAGCAGGAACTGCTCGCGCGGATGCCAGACCGGACCCTCGGTGAAGGTGCAGCCGGAGGCGATCTGCTCGACCGGCGCCTGCGCGTCGATCAGGTCCGCGAATTCGGGGCGCAGCGCGGTGTGGGTCATTTGCGTTCCTCCCGCGTGCATCGTAGCGGAACACGCGCCGGTGTCGATCAGGCGCGGCCGGCAAAGGGGGATCGCGCGTGCGGGTCCTGATTCTCGGCGGCAGCAGCGAGGCCTCGGCGTTGGCGCGCGCGCTCGCCGGGGACGGTCGTTTCGCGCCGACGCTGTCACTGGCAGGGCGGACGCGCGCGCCGGTGCTGCCGCCGGTGCCGGCGCGCATCGGCGGGTTCGGTGGGGTCGCCGGCCTTGTCGCGTGGTTGCGTGCGCAGGGGGCCGGGGCGGTGGTCAACGCGACGCACCCGTTCGCCGCGCGCATGTCGGCCAATGCCGCCGCCGCCTGTGCCGCGACCGGCACGCCGCTGCTGCGCGTGCTGCGCCCGGAATGGTGCCCGCAGCCGGGCGATGACTGGCGCGTCGTTCCCGACATGGCGGCGGCGGCGCGGCGGCTGGGTGACGCGCCGCGCCGCGTGCTGCTTACCGTCGGGCGGCAGGACCTGGCACCGTTCGCCGCCGCACCGCAGCACGACTACGTGATCCGCAGCGTCGATGCGCCGCCCAAGGACGCGCTGCCGCCGCGCGCCGTCGTCATCAGCGCCCGCGGCCCGTTCGCCGAGGCGGGGGAACGTGCCTTGCTGCGGGCGCATGCGATCGACATCCTGGTCACCAAGAACGCCGGCGGCGACGCCACGGAGGCCAAGCTGGCGGCGGCGCGGGCGCTGGGGCTGCCGGTGGTGATGGTGGCGCGTCCGCCGGCCGTGCCGGGCGGGACGGTGCCCGACGTGGCCGCGGCGCTCGCCTGGCTTGAGGACGTGCGCGCCGGCCGTGCTTGAGGCAGGTCAATGCCGGCCGGACGCGCCGGCGAGACGAAAGGATGCGCCGTGCCACTCCGGCACGGCGCGCAGGTTCAGGGAGACCGGCGGGAATGTCTGGCCAAACCGCGCAGCCACGCGAATCGCACCTGCCCGGCGGCATCGTTGCCGCCCCGCCAGCCCGGCGGCGGCTATGGCCGGCGCTGGTGGTGGGGCTGCTGGTGCTGCTCGGCGGGGCGGGCGTGGCCTGGCGGCTGGCGCAGCCGCCGGCGGTGCTGACAGAGGTGCGGGCGTTCGGCAGCATCGACGTGCGCCAGTCGCAGCTCGCCTTCAACGCCAGCGACCGCATCAGCCGCATCCTGGTGCAGGAGGGCGACCGGGTGCGCAAAGGCCAGTTGCTGGCCGAACTCGACCCTACGCGGCTGCAGGCCAGTGCCGACAAAGCCGCGGCCGACGTGGCGGCGGCGCGCAATACGCTGGCGCGCCTGCACAACGGCAGCCGCCCGGAGGAGATCGCGCAGGCCCGCGCCGCCCTGGATGCCGCGCAGGCGACCGAGGCGAACGCCCGCGTCACCTATGACCGCTTCACCCGGCTGGCGACCGCCAACGCGGAGTCGCTGCTGAACCGTGACAACGCCGCGCAGGCGCTGAAGGTCGCGACCGCGAACCGCGAATCGGCCGCGCAGGCGCTGGCACTGGCGGTGGAGGGGCCGCGCTGGGAAGACGTCAAGGTCGCCGAGGCGCAGTTGCAGGCGGCCGAGGCGGCGCTGGTGCTGGCGCGGCGGTACCTGGCTGACACGCAGCTCCATGCGCCGGCCGACGGCGTCATCGAGGACCGCATCCTGGAGCCGGGCGACATGGCCAGCCCCGACCGGCCGGTGCTGACGCTCGATCTGACCGACCCGGTCTATGCGCGGGCGTACCTGCCCGAACGCCTGCTCGGTCAGGTCCATCCGGGAATGAAGGCGTTCATCGAGAGCGACGCCTTCCCCGGCGAACGCTTCCCGGCCTGGGTCGGCTTCATTGCCACCACGGCCGAATTTACGCCCAAGACCGTGGAGACCACCGAGGTCCGCACCGAACTGGTCTATCGGATGCACGTCTATGCCTGCAACGCAGAGGGGCGGCTGCGGCTGGGGGCGCCGGTCACGGTCGAAATCCCGCTCGCGGACAACCCGCCGCAGACGCGCGGCGAGCGGCCCTGTGGCTGAACCGGGCCTGGCGCCGGCGCTGCGCTTCGAGGCGGTGAGCAAGTCCTTCGGCGCCTTCCGCCGCCGCGTGGCGGCCCTGCGTGACCTCACGCTCACCGTGCCGGCGGCCCGTATCACCGGCCTGCTCGGGCCGGACGCGGCCGGCAAGACCACGCTGCTGCGGCTGGCAGCGGGGCTGTTGCGGCCCGATGCCGGGCGGGTCGAAGTGCTGGGGCTGGACAGCGCGCGCGAGGCTGCACGCATCCAGCGGCGTATCGGCTACATGCCGCAACGCTTCGGCCTCTATGAAGACCTGACCGTGCAGCAGAATCTGGACCTGTACGCGCGGCTGCAAGGACTGCCGCCGGCGCAGCGGCTGGCACGCTATGCCGAACTGCTGCGGCTGACCGCGCTCGGGCCGTTCGGCGACCGGCGGGCCGGCAAGCTGTCGGGGGGGATGAAGCAGAAGCTCGGACTGGCCTGCGCGCTGCTGCGCATCCCCGACCTGCTGCTGCTCGACGAGCCGACGGTCGGCGTCGATCCGATCTCCCGCCGCGAGCTGTGGGCGATCATCGCCGGCCTGCGCGACCGCGGCGTCACGGTGCTGGTCTCCACCGCGTATCTGGACGAGACGGAGCATTGCGACGCGGTGGTGCTGCTCGACGCTGGCGGGTTGCTTGCGCATGGGGCGCCCGCGGCGATGGCGGCGGAACTCGGCGGGCGCTGCTTCGCGGTACGGCATCCGAGCCTCGACCGCCGCGCCCTGCAACAGCGCCTGCTGATGCTGCCGGGCGTGGTGGATGCGCGGCTGGAGGGAACGGGGGTGCGCGCCCTGCTGGCCGCCGGCGCCGCCCCGCCGACGGCGGAGGGCATGGACTGGCGACCGGCCGCGCCGAAATTCGCCGATGTGTTCGTGGACCGCCTGCACGCCCGCCGGCCGCGCCGCGCGCCGCAGGCGATCGGGCCTGCGGCGGCGGGGGACGACGGGCCGGTGCTGCATGTCGCCGGGCTGAACCGTTTCTTCGGTGCCTTTCAGGCCGTGCGCGACGTGAGCTTCGACGTGCTGCGCGGGGAGGTATTCGGCCTGCTCGGCGCCAACGGGGCTGGCAAGACCACGACCTTCCGGATGCTGTGCGGCCTGCTGCCCGCCTCCTCGGGCGAACTGCGCGTGGCCGGGCAGGACCTGCGCACCGCGCCAGCCGAGGCGCGGGCCAGGATCGGCTACGTGGCGCAGCGCTTCGCGCTCTACGGCAATCTGAGCGTGGCGCAAAATCTTGCGTTCTTCGCTGCTGCCTACGGGCTGCGCGGTGCGCGGCTGCGTGCGAGGCTGGACTGGGCGGAGGCGGAGTTCGAGCTGGGGCCGTTCCTGGCGATGAACGCCGCCGACATCCCGCTCGGCTTCAAGCAACGGCTGGCGCTGGCCTGCGCGCTGCTGCACGCACCGCCGATCCTGTTCCTCGACGAGCCGACCTCGGGCGTCGACCCGCTCGCGCGTTCGGAGTTCTGGCAGCGCATCAATCAGTATGCCGCGGCCGGCACGACCGTGCTGGTGACGACGCATTTCATGGACGAGGCGGAATATTGCGACCGGCTGGTGCTGATGTCGCAGGGCAGCGTGCTGGCGGCGGGCACGCCGGCGGCGGTGCGTGCCCGCGCCGCCCGTCCCGAACTGCCTGATCCGACCATGGAAGAAGCCTTCATCGGCCTGATCGGCGCGCACGAAGCCAGCCTGCGGCGGGCGGCATGAACACGCGGCGGCTGGGCGGGCTGATCCTCAAGGAGTCGATGCAAATCCTGCGCGACCCGTCGGCTCTTGGCATCGCCTTCGTGCTGCCGCTGTTCCTGCTGCTGCTGTTCGGCTACGGCGTGTCGCTGAACGCGGAGCACGTGCCGGTGGGCGTGGTGGTGGAACACCCGAACCCCCAGACCGAGCCGTTCGTCGCGACCCTGCGCCGGTCGCGCTATTTCGATGTGCGCCCGCTACGCAGCCTGGGCGAGGCGCGAACGGCGATGGCGCGGCGGGAGATCGGCAGTTTCGTCTGGCTGCGCGGCGACTTCGCGCGCCAGACGCTCGGCGACGGCCCGGCGAGCATCGGCGTGGTGGTCAACGGCGTCGATGCCAACACCGCGCGGCTGGTGCAGGGCTACCTGACCCAGTCATGGCAGATCTGGTTGGCGCAGCTTCAGCAGCAGCAGCAGGCCGGCACGGCTGCCTTTCCGGTCGCCATGCAACCGCGCATCTGGTTCAACCCGGCGCTGCGCAGCCGCGACTATCTGGTGCCGGGGCTGATCGCGGTCATCATGACGCTGATCGGCGCGCTGCTGACGGCACTCGTCGTCGCGCGCGAGTGGGAGCGCGGCACGATGGAGGCACTGATGGCCTCGCCGGTGACGATGGCGGAAATCCTGGTCGGCAAGCTGCTGCCGTATTTCGTGCTCGGCATGGGCGGCATGGCGTTGTCGGTGGTGCTGGCGCAGACGGTGTTCGCGGTGCCGTTGCGCGGCAGCCTGCTGGTGCTCATCGGTGTTTCGGCGCTGTATCTGCTGGTGGCGCTGGGCATGGGGCTGCTGATTTCCTCGGTCGCGCGCAACCAGTTCGTCGCGGGGCAGATCGCGGTGGTGGTGACATTCCTGCCGGCGTTCATCCTCTCCGGCTTCATCTTTGATTTGCGCTCGATGCCGCTCGTGATCCAGATCATCACGCATATCCTGCCGGCGCGCTACTTCGTCTCCTCGCTGCAGACGGTGTTCCTGGCGGGCAATGTCTGGCCGGTGATCCTGCCCGACGCGGCGGTGCTGGCAGCAATGGCGGCGTTCTTCTTCGGCGTCACGCTGTGGCGCTCGCACAAGCGGCTGGACTGACATGGCGCGGCTGCTTGCCCTGATCCGCAAGGAGTTTCTCGCCCTGCTGCGCGACAAGGCGAGCCGCATGGTGCTGGTCGGGCCGCCGCTGATCCAGCTGCTCGTGTTCAGCTACGCCGCGACCTTCGATCTCAACAACATCCCCTTCGTGGTGATCAACGAGGATCCCGGCGCGGCCGGGCGGGAGATGGTGGCGCGCTTCGCCGGTTCGCCGAGCTTCCGCCAGGTCGCGACTCTCCCATCGACCGAGGGAGTGGCGGCGCTCATCGACCGCCGCGCGGCGTTGCTTGCCGTGCATGTCGATCGCGATTTCAGCCGCAACCTCGCCCGCGGTCGCCCCGCGTCGCTGCAGATCGTGATCGACGGCCGCAACTCCAACACCGCAGCGATCGCGCTGAGCTATGTCAGCGACATCGTGCTGCGCTTCAATGCCGAATGGGCGGCGGGGCATGGCGGCGCAAGCGCCCCCGCGGTGCTGGACGTGCGCGCCTGGTACAACCCCAACCTGCTGTCGCGCTGGTTCGTCGTGCCGGGTATCGTCGGCCTGCTGACCTTCGTCGTCACGATCCTGGTCAGCGGCCTGTCGGTGGTGCGCGAGCGCGAGTCGGGTACGTTCGATCAGTTGCTGGTCACGCCGTATCGCCCGTGGGAAATCCTGCTCGGCAAGGCGGCACCCGGCTTCCTGATCGGCGCGGTCGAAGCCGCGGTGATCGCGGCGGTCGCGGTGTTCTGGTTCGGCGTGCCGATGGTCGGCAGTCTTGTCGCACTGGCGATCGGGCTGGCGCTGTTCCTGGTTTCCGCGATCGGCATCGGGCTGATGATCTCGGCGATTGCCGCGACGCAGCAGCAGGGGTTGCTGGGCGCGTTCCTGTTCCTGGTGCCGGCGATCATCCTCTCCGGTTTCGCCACACCGATCGCCAACATGCCGCGGGCGGTGCAATACGTCACTTACGCCAACCCGATGCGCTATTTCATGGTGATCCTGCGCGGCACCTTCCTGGAGGGTGACGGGGTGGGCGACCTGCTCGGCCAGTACTGGCCTCTCGCCCTGCTCGGTGTGGCCAGCATGACCGCCGCGACCCTGCTGGTGCGACGGCGAATGGTATGACAGGCGCCGGGCCGGCCGCAGCAAGCCGTTTCGTCTCGACAAGGACCGATCCGTTGCGCTAAGCTGACGGTTGTTCCCAGGGGACAGCCGTATGTGCGGCCTTGCGGGCATCTTTCATCCCTCCGGTGCCGGCAGAGTCGAAGCCGCGCTGCTGCGGTGCATCACCAACAAGCTGCGCCATCGCGGCCCGGACTGGGCGGGATTTCGTGTCGAACCCGGAGTCGGCCTCGACCATCGGCGGCTCACGATCAACGACCCGGTGGACGGCGAGCAGCCAACGTGCAACGAGGACGGCTCGATCGCAATCGCCTTCAGCGGCAAGATCTACAACATTCCTGACCTGCGGGGAAAGTTGCAGGCGTCGGGCCACGTCTTCCGCGACCACTGCGACACGGACGCGATCATCCACGCCTGGGAAAGCTGGGGACCCGCCTGCCAGGACCAGTGGAGCGGCCAGTTCGCCTTCGCACCGTGGGACCGCAACCGGCGCACGCGGTTCCTTGCGCGCGATCATTCCGAAAAACAGCCGTTTTACGACGCGACCGATCGCATCAGCCGGTTCGTGTTTGCCTCAGAACCGTCCGCACTGGCCGCCGTGCCCACGCTGCCGCGCACGCCCGATCCGGCGGTTATCGGGGACTTCTTTGTGCTCCGCTACGTGCTCGGTCCCGCCTCGATCGTTCGCGAGGTGAGGAAAATGCCGCCGGCGCATTGCCTGCTGTGGCGCGCGGGCGACGCGATGCCGGAGCCTCGGCGTTGCTCGACCGCGCCGTTGCAGCGGGTGACGCTGCCGGAGGCCGAAGCAGCGGAGCGGGTGATCGGGCTGCTGCCGGAGGTGACGGCACGCCGACTGGTCGCCGACGTGCCGCTCGGTTCGTTCCTCTCGGGCGGTATCGATTCCCCGGCCGTCGTGGCCTTTGCCGTGTGCGCGCGCACCACCGCGCTCGACACCGTCACGACCGGCTTCGACGGCAGGGAGGACGAGTCGCCCGATGCCGCTGCGGTCGCCGCACGCTGTGGCACGCGCCCGCACGACCCGGCGGGCGCACCGGTGCCGATGCCGGCATGACGGGCGACGCGCTCGCGCCGTTGCTGCTGCACGTTGTCCCGAGCTTCGCCGTCGGCGGCGCGCAGCAGCGGACGGCGGCGATCGCGAACCGGTTCGGGCGACGCTGGCGCCACGCGATCATCGCGCTGGACGGCAACATCGAAGCGCGGGCGCGGCTCTCTGCCGAGCTTGACGTGTTGTTTCCATCAGTTGTGCTGCGCAAGGATGACACGCTGCGCAACGTCTGGCGCTGCCGTGCCGCGCTGCGGGAGCTTCGCCCGGCGGTGTTGGTCACGCACAACTGGGACACGATCGAGTGGGCGATGGCCAGCCATTTTGTGTGCGTGCGCCACGTCCATATCGAGGACGGTTTCGGCCCCGAGGAGCGCGCGCAGCAGTTGCCGTGCCGCGTGCTGACGCGGCGTCTGGTGCTGCGGCGCGCGACGGTCGTGCTGCCCTCGCGCGCGCTGCTGCGCATTGCTACGGAGGTGTGGCGGCTGCCGCGGCGGCGGGTTCGGTACATTCCGAACGGAATCGACCTCGTCCGCTTCGCACCGGCGGCGGCCGAGGCGGCGCCACCCTGGCCGCGCGACCTGCCGGTGATCGGCACGGTGGCGGCCTTGCGCCCGGAGAAGAATCTGTTCCGCCTGCTCGACGCCTTCGCGCTGCTAAGCGCCACGCACGACGCACGGCTGGTCATCGTCGGCGACGGTCCGCAGCGCGGGGCGCTGGGGGCGCGTGCCGGCGAACTCGGCGTCGGCGAGCGGGTGGTGTTCGCCGGCGCCACCGACGACGCGCCGCGTGCCTATCGCAATTTCGATGTGTTCGCGCTGTCCTCCGACACCGAGCAGATGCCGCTTGCGGTGCTGGAAGCGATGGGCTGCGCGTTACCGCTCGCCGCCACCGCTGTCGGCGACGTGGCGGCCATGCTGGCGGAGGCGAACCGCCCTTTTGTCGTGCCTCAGGATGCGCCGGCGCTGGCGTCGGCGTGCGCTGCCCTGCTCGACGCGCCGGGTGCGCGGGCCGCGATCGGTGCCGCCAATCGCGCCCGCGCGCGCATGGACTTCGACCAGGAGGCGATGTTCGCCGCCTATGCCGGATTGTTCGATGCGGGGCGGGAGCAGTCGGCGTAATCGTCGAACGCGCCGCGCGGGGTCATCTCATCATGACGGTGGCTGCACAGATCGATCCGCCGGTCGCCGGCGGGCAGG
>JAKADX010000033.1 GCA_021818505.1 Pseudomonadota bacterium | reverse complement strand
CTCGGCCGGGGGTGGCGCCGGCGGCGGCGTGGGTGCCGGCGGGGCCGGCGCTGGCGGCGGCGGCGCGGCGGCGGCGAACACCAGGTTCACCGCCGGCGGCTCCGGTGCCGGCGGCAGCGCCTGCATCCTGGCCGACGCGGCCAGCAGCGCGGCCATCGCCGTCAGATGCAGGACGATCGAGGCTCCTCCCGCCACCGTCCGCGGTCCGCCCCGCCGCGTCGGCCCCGCCGTGCGGGCCGGCGGCGGCGCGGCATCGGGCGCCACCTCTCGCGGCAGGCGCGGGACCGGGCGGCCCGGCACCTCCGCCTCGGCCGCCACGCGGCGGGAGACCGGCGGCGGCGGACGCGGGTCGTCATCCGCCGAGCCGGCGGCCCGAGGCGGCGGCGGGGCGACGCGAACGGCCTGCATGACGGGAACCCGGACCCGGGCGAAGATGTGCGCGTCCTCGCATACAATCGCGCGCGCGGGAGCGGCAAGCCCCCGAATCGGCGGCTTGACCCGGCGGTGATCGGCGCGCGGAGTCGGTGGCCGGCAACAGGAGGATTCGACATGGCCGACGCGGCGGCCGGGGCCTATGCCACGCATGAGGTGTTCAACCAGCCGCCGGCACTCGCCGGCTACGACGCCTTCGGCGCCGACCGGGCGCTGACGGAGACCGTGGAGCGCCTCGGCGCCGGCTGGGCGGCGGCGCATCTGCACGATGTCGGCCGCGCCATCGGCTCGGCCGAGGTGCAGCAGCTTGCCGACGACGCCAACCGCCACAAGCCGGAGCTGCGCACCCACGACCGCTTCGGCAACCGTATCGATGAGGTGGCGTTCCACCCGGCCTGGCATGAGCTGATGGCGCTCTGCTTCGGCCACGGCCTGCACGCCTTCGGCTGGACCCATGCGGAGCGGCCGGGCGCGCAGGTGGCGCGGGCCGCCATCTCGTACCTGTGGAACCAGGGTGAGAACGGCGTGTGCTGCCCCGCCAGCATGACCTTCGCCGCGATCCCGCTGCTGCGGCTGGACCCGGCGCTGGCGGCGATGTGGGAGGGACAGGTGCTCTCCACCCGCTACGACCGGCGCCAGGGGCCGGCGCGCGGCAAGACGGGCGCCACGGTCGGCATGGCGATGACCGAGAAACAGGGTGGGTCGGACCTGCGCGCCACGCAGACGATCGCGACCCCGATCGGCGCCGGCGGGCCGGGCGGCGCGTATCGGATTACCGGCCACAAATGGTTCTTCTCCGTCCCGCACAGCGACCTGTTCTTCACCCTGGCGCGGACGCCGGCCGGCGTGTCGTGCTTCGCGGTGCCCGGCTGGCTGCCCGACGGCAGCCGCAACCGGCTGCTGATCCAGCGGCTCAAGGACAAATGCGGCAACCGCTCCAACGCCTCCGCCGAGATCGAATATCGCGACGCCTGGGGCAGCATGGTCGGCGAGGACGGGCGTGGCATCGCCACCCTGATCGAGATGGCACATCTGACGCGGCTGGATTGCGCCCTCAGCTCCGCCGGGCTGATGCGGCAGGCGCTGACGCAGGCACTCCATCACTGCGCCCACCGCCGTGCCTTCCAGCGCGCGCTGATCGATCAGCCGATCATGCAGGGCGTGCTGGCGGATCTGGCGCTGGAGGCGGAGGCAGCGATGGCACTCGCCATGCGCTGCGCCGCCGCCGTGGATGCCGCGCCGCGCGACGCGGCGGAGGCGCTGCTGGCACGCATCGCCGTGCCGGTGGCAAAATACTGGATCTGCAAGCGCGCCCCGGCCTTCGTCGCCGAAGCCCTGGAATGCCTCGGCGGCAACGGCTTCATCGAGGACGGGCCGATGGCGCGGCTGTATCGCGAGGCGCCGCTGAACGGCGTGTGGGAAGGCAGCGGCAACGTGATCTGCCTGGACGTGCTGCGCTCGCTGCACCGCGAGCCCGCATCGTTGGACGCCTGGCGCGACGAGGTGCGGCGGGCGGCAGGGGCGGATGCGCGGCTGGACGCGGCGACGCGGCGGATGGAGGCGGCGCTGGCGGACCGCGCCGGCCTCGAATCCGGCGCGCGTGGCGTCGTGGCGGCCATGGCCACGCTGCTCCAGGCGAGCCTGCTGGTCCGCTTCGCGCCGCCCGACGTGGCCGATGCGTTCTGCGCCAGCCGGCTGGAGGCCGATGCGATGCCGGGTGCGGGTCGCGCATTCGGCGCGCCGGGGCCGGAGGCGCATGCGGTCATCGCCCGGGCGACGGTCGCGTGAGCGGACCGCGATGACGGCTTGGTGTGATTTCGCGCATGGCTGCCGCGCTGGCAGGATCGGCCGCGATCCGCCTCCTCCCCCGATGCGCCGGGACGTCGTATATGATTGCCCGGAAATGTAAGGGGAACTGCCATGGCGACCCTGCCGCCGGAGGCGACGGGCGGGGCGACCCGGATTTTCGGGACGGGGGATGGGTCGGCGCCGGATGCGGCGGCGGCCCAGGCGGCGCGGCTGGCCAGCAGTGCCAGGGACGCGACGCGTTTCCTCAAGACGCTCGCCAACCAGCACCGGCTGACGATCCTGTGCCACCTGGTCGAAGGCGAACGCGCCTTCGGCGAGCTGGAGCAGCTGCTCGGCATCCAGCAGGCGCATCTGTCGCAGCAACTGGCCCGCCTGCGCCGCGACGGACTGGTGCGGACCCGTCGCGTCTCGCGCACGATCTACTACCGGCTGGGCAGCGACGACGCCAAGGCGATGATCGGCACGCTGCACGGCCTGTTCTGCCGCCCGTCGGCGCGCGGCTGAGAGCAAGGGCCTATTGCGCGCGCCGCGCGGCGTGGTCCGCCCCGGCGACGAGATAGACCGCGGGCAGCACGAACAGCGTAAACAGCGTGCCGATCGCAAGCCCGGTCGCGATCACCAGCCCCATGTTGAAACGGGAGGCAGCGCCGGCGCCGCTGGCGGCGATCAGCGGCACCACGCCCAGCACCATCGCCGCCGTGGTCATCAGGATCGGCCGCAGGCGGATGCCGGCGGCGAGCACGATGGCCTCGCGCTTGGAATGGCCCGCGATCTGCAACTCGTTGGCGACCTCGACCATCAGGATGCCGTGCTTGCTGATCAGCCCCATCAGCGTGACCAGCCCGACCTCGGTGTAGATGTTCAGACTGACGCCGATCACGAAGCCGAGATTGATGAACAGCAGCGCGCCGGCCAGCGACATCGGCACCGAGATCAGGATGATGAACGGATCGCGGAAACTCTCGAACAGGGCAGCGAGCGAGAGAAAAATCACGATCAGCGCGAAGGCGAAGGTGATCAGGAAACCGCTCGATTCCTGCACGAACTGGCGCAACTGCCCACCGTAGTCGATCAGCGTGCCCGGCGCGAAGCTGCGCGCCGCAAGGTCGTTCAGGTAGCGCAGCGCCGCCGCCTGCGAGACGCCGGGTGCCGCGACACCCGAGATCGTGGCGGCATTGAGCTGCTGGAAATGGTTCAGCGTCTCCGGCACGGTGTCGATGCGAATGCGCGCGATCGCCGACAGCGGCACCGGCACGCCGTTCGCGTTCGCGACCGTGTAAGTCAGCACCTGGTTCGGATTGAGGCGGAACCGCTGCTGGACCTGCGGGATCACCTTGTATGACCGCGACGCGAGGCTGAAGTAATTGACGTAGCCACCGCCGAGCAGGTTGGCGAGCGCCCCGCCGACCGCGCTCATGTTCAGGCCGAGTTGCGAGGCCTTGTCGCGGTCGATCTCGACCGTCGCCTGCGGCAGGTCGATCTTGAGGTCGCTATCGAGGAACATGAACAGCCCGCTGGCCTGTGCCTTGGCGAGGAACGCCTGCGCCTGCGGATAAAGGTCCGCGAACGGCCGCGTGGTCTTGATGACGAACTGGATCGGCAGGCCGGAACTGCCGGGCAGCGCCGGTGGCAGGAACACCACGATGTGCTGGCCCGCGACGCGCGCGAGCTTGCCCTGCAACTCGCGCTGGATCGTCGTGGCGTTGCGCGTGCGCTGGTCCCACGGCTTGAACGTCACGCCGGCGATCGACATGGTCGGTGCCTCGACCTGGAAGGTGTGCTCCTGCTCAGGAATGTCGCGCAGAATCTTATCAACCTCGCCTGCGAACAGCAGTTTCTGCTGCAAGGTTGCGGTCGGCGAGGAGAACGGCACCAGGATCACCACGCCCTGGTCCTCATCGGGCGCAAGTTGCTGATCGGATGTGGTGTAGAGGAAGTAGATTCCGACGAGAACGATCGCGGTGAACAGCAGCATCACCGGCAACGTGTCCAGGCTGCCGTTCAGCCGCCGTTCATAGCCTCGCCGCAGCGTGCCGAAGCCGCGTTCCATGCGATCGACCAGCCGCGGCCGTCCGTGGGTCGCGGCGGCGTGCGGGCGGAGCAGCCGCGAGCACATCATCGGCGAGAGCGTCAGCGCCACGATCGCCGAGATCGTCACCGCGCCCACCAGCGTGAACGCGAACTCGGTGAACAGCGCGCCGGTCAGCCCGCTCTGAAACCCGATCGGCACATAGACCGCGATCAGCACCACGGTCATGGCGATGATCGGGTTGGCGAGATCGGCGGCGGCCTTCATCGCCGCGGGGATGGGCAACATCCCTTCTTCCAGATGGCGATTGACGCTTTCGACGACGATGATGGCATCGTCCACCACCAGCCCGATCGCCAGCACGAGTGCGAGCAGCGTCAGCAGGTTCACCGAGAAGCCGAACAGCAGCATCATCGCGAAGGTGCCGACCAGCGACAGCGGGATCGCCACCACCGGGATCACGACCGAGCGCGGCGAGCCGAGGAAGGCGAACACCACCAGCGTCACGATCACCAGCGCCTCCGCCAGCGTGCGCGCCACTTCACGGATCGAGCTGTTGACGAACGCGGTCGAATCGTAGATCACCGCGCCATGCAGGCCCGCGGGCAGTTGCGACAGCACGCCCGGCAGCACTTTCTTCACCGCCGCGATCACGCTCAGCAGGTTGGCCGACGGCACGGTCTGGATGCCGATATAGACGCCGTTCTTGCCGTCGAACGATACCGCGCTGTCGTAGTTGTCGGCACCCAGCGTCACGTGCGCCACGTCGCCGAGCCGGATGATGGCCCCGCCCGTCTGCTTGACGATCAGATTGCGGAACTCCGCGAGCGTGTGCAATCCGGTCGAACCGGTGAGGTTGACCTGCACCATCTGGCCCTTGGTGTTGCCGAGCCCAGCGATGTAGTCATTGGCGACCAGGGCCGCGCTGACATCGCTCGCCGTCACGCCGTAGGCGGCGAGCTTGTCGGGATCGAGCCAGGCGCGCATGGCGAAGTTCTGGCCGCCGAGCAGTTCCGCGGTCTGCACGCCCTCGACGGATTGCAGTTGCGGGATGACGTTGCGCACCAGGTAGTCGGTGACCTGATTGGGCGCCAGCACGTCGCTGGCGAAACCGATAATCAGCGCATCCAGCGATTGCCCGACCTTCACCGTCATGGTCGGCTGCTGCACGCCGTTGGGCAACTGGTTGAGGACCGCGTTGATCTTGGCGTTCACCTCAGTCATCGCCCGGTTGGCGTCGTAGTTCAGCACCAGATTGAGCGTGATCGTGGAAAGCCCGGCCTGGCTGACCGAGGTCATGTAGTCGATGCCGTTGGCCTGCGCGATCGCGGCCTCCAGCGGCGTGGTGACGAACCCTGCCATCGTCTCCGCATCGGCGCCGTAATAGGTGGTGCTGATGGTGATGACGGCGTTCTCGGTCTTGGGGAACTCCAGCACCTGCAACGTGAAAAAGGCGCGCAGGCCGACCACTAGGATCAGCAGGCTGACCACGCTGGCCAGCACCGGGCGGCGAATGAAGAGGTCGGTGAAGGCCATCGCGCGGCTATTCGTCCGGTGGCGTCGGTGCCGGGTTGTCCGGCATCTGCACCGCGTTGTTGACCAGAACCCGCTGGTTGTTGCGCAGCTTGGTCTGACCCGCCGTCACCACGACATCGCCGGCGCGCAGACCTTTCACGATCGCCACCTGATCGCCACGCGTGTCGCCGGTGGTGACGAATTGCAGACGCGCCACCAGCTTCGGGTGCCCGGCCGCGTCCTCGCCGTCCGGGCGCAGGACATAGACCACGCTGCCGTACGGGTTGTACGTGACGGCCGTTGCGGGAATCGTCACCCGTTGATGCGGTTTGCCGATCTCCACGCTGACGGTCGCGAACATGCCGGGCAGCAGCGCGCGATCGGGGTTGGCGAGCGTGGCGCGCACCTGCACCATACGGCTGGCGGCATCGATGCGCGGATTGACCGCGCTGACCGTGCCGCTGAAGCCGCGCCCAGGCCAGGCATCGACGCGCACGACCACCGCCTGTCCGGCACGCACCTCGCCTGCGGATTGCTGCGGCACGAAGAAATCCAGATAGATCGGATCAAGCGCCTGCAACGTCACGATCGGCGTGCCGGCGGGCAGATACTGGCCGAGATCGACCTGACGGATCCCGAGCCGGCCGGCGAACGGCGCGCGCACGACCTTCTCGTCCATCAGCGCCTGCTGCGCCGCCACCTGGGCGCGCGCGCTGCGCAGGTTCGCGGCGTCGGTGTCCACCGTTGATTGCGCGACGGCCTGCGCCTTGAGCTGCTTGAGGTCTCGCGCATAGGTGATCTCGGCCAGATTGGCCGCGGCCTGCAACTGCTCCAGCCGCGCGGGGTCGTCGTTCAGGCGCAAGCGCAGCAGCACCGTGCCGGCGGTCACGTCGCTGCCGGAGGCGAACTCGATCGTATCGACGATGCCGGACACTTCGGCGGCAAGGTCCGCGCCGCGCGAGGCGCGCAGCGTGCCGGTCGCGTCCAGCTTCGGCTGCCACTGCTGCAGGCTCGCCGTCGCGGTCGCCACGGTCGGCAACTGCGAGGTGATCTGGTGGACCACGGTCGTGAGGATGTTGGCCTTGAACCGCTGGAACCCGACCAGCCCGGCGGCGAGGATTGCCACCAGCACCAGCATCACCGCCAGCCGCCGCGCCATGCGCGCGCCGCGCGAACGGACCCGCCGCTGTGTCTGCGTCGGCGTTCCGGGCGTCATCGTGTCCATGGCAGGACTCCGCAGCACTGCGCGACATCTGGTGCGACATCGGCGCGATGCCACCAGCCGCCGCCGAGCGCCTGAAACAGCGCCACCGTGTCGGTGAACCGCGCCGCCTGCGCGCTGACCAGTTGCAGACGCGCGCTCTGGTAGGTCTGCTCGGCCTGCAGCACGTTCAGATAGGTCGTGGCGCCGGCCTGGAACTGCGTATGGATGACCGCAAGGCTCTCGGCGGCGGCGCGTTCGGCGGCAAGCTGCGCGCGCAGCGTCTCGGCGTCCTGCGTCACTGCGACCAGCGCGTCGGCCACGTTGCGGAACGCGGTGTTGACCACGCTGCCGTATTGCGCCGCGGCCGCCTCCAGCGCCGCCACCGAAGCGCGCTTGCGGTGCAGCAGCGCCCCCCCCTCGAACAGCGGCTGAGTCAGGCCGGCCCCGAGGCTCCAGACCACGGCGCCCGGCATGAAGATCTGGGAGGTGTCCAGCCCCTCCCGCCCGTAGCTCGCGGAGAGCGTGAACTGCGGCAGCATGTTGGCGGTGGCGACGCCCACATTGGCGGTGGCGGCGTGCAGCAATGCCGCATAGGCGCGGATGTCGGGCCGCTGGGCCACGATCTGCGAGGGCAGCGACACCGGCAGGTCCGCCGGCAGGTGCAGGCTCGCCATGTCGATGGTCGGGTCGGTGTACTGGCTGGGCAGCACGCCGAGCAGGCTCGCGACCAGGTCGCGCTGCTGCCCCAGTTGCTTCTGCAGGGGCGGCAGCGTTGCCACCGCTGCTTGCAGGCTCGACTGCTGTTGCAGCACGTCCGCCCGGCTGACCGCGCCGAGGTCGAATCGCTGCTGCACCACCTCCAATTCCTTCCGATAGAGCCGAATGATCTCCTCCGCCGCGGCGATCTGCGCTTTCAGCGCCGCCTCGGTCAGCAACGCGCCGACTAGGTTGGCCGTCAGGGTGAGATAGGCGGCTTCCAGTTGCTCACGCTCATAATCCGCCTGCGCCGCCATCCCCTCGATCTGCCGGCGCACCAGCCCGAAGACATCGAGGGCGTAGGTGACGTTGAGCGAGCCGGCGTAGTAATTGAATGGTGGGATAATCCCGCTAGGGATGCCGAAGGCCGCCAGGGATACCTGCTGGCGCGCGCCGCTGGCCGAGGCGGCGACCGTGGGAAACAGGGCGCCCTGTGACGCGCTCACGTTCTCGCGTGCCTCCCGCAGGGTTGCCTGCGCCGCCCGCAAATCCGGATTGGCGCGCAGCGCCTGCGCCACCAGGGCGGAGATTTGCGGGGAATGGAACAGCTCCCACCACGCCCCCGGTACGTCGGCGCCGGTGCGGAAGTGCTGCGCGCTGCCGCCCAGCGTGGCGGCGGAGACGGTTTCGACCGGCAGCGGCGCATTGGTCAGGCGGGCAGGTGAGGGCGCCGGCGGCGGCGCGAAGTCCGGCCCGACCATGCAGCCGGCCAGCATCGCCGTCGATCCTAGCAGTGCCCGGCCCAGCCGCCTGCTCGCCCGCCACGCCATTGCGCGGTCGCATCCCCTACCGTGAACATCCAGCTATAGGCGCGGTGGCGGCGAGCGTCACGCCCGGCCGGCCGGCGCCGGACCTCCCCGGCCCGCGCAGGGCTGGCCCCGAGGGCGGCAATGGCTGGAACCCCTTGCCGTCGTTCCGGGCCACGGGCATGTTGCGCCGCGTCACGGCCGGGGCTGCCCGCCTCCCCACCCCTCCCCGCAGCATCCCGCCAGCCTGAAAGGGAGTCCGGATGCGTCTCGCAGTGCTGAAGGAAACCGGGGCGTTCGAGACGCGCGTCGCCGCCACGCCCGATACGGTAAAGAAACTGACGGGCCTCGGCCTGACCGTCGCCGTCGAGGCCGGGGCCGGCCTCGCCTCCGCCATCGCCGATGCAGAATTCGCCGCCGCCGGGGCCGAGATCGCGCCCGACGCCGGGGCGGCGCTCGCCGGGGCGGCGATCGTGTTCGCCGTCCAGGCACCGCCGCCGGACCGGCTCGCCTTGATGGCACGCGGCACGCTGCTGGTCTGCACCGCCGGCGCCTTCGCCAACCCCGAACTGGTGCCCGCGCTGGCGCAGGGCGGCATCGACTGCATCGCGATGGAACTGCTGCCGCGCATCACCCGCGCGCAGGCGATGGACGTGCTGTCGAGCCAGGCGAACCTCGCCGGCTATCGCGCGGTGATCGAGGGGGCGGGGGCGTTCGAACGCGGCTTTCCGATGATGATGACCGCGGCGGGCACGGTGCCGCCGGCGCGCGTGTTCATCATCGGCGCCGGCGTCGCGGGGTTGCAGGCGATCGCGACGGCCCGGCGCCTCGGCGCCATCGTCTCGGCCACCGACGTCCGTCCCGCCGCCAAGGAGGAGATCAAGTCGCTCGGCGCCAGTTTCGTCGGCGTCGAGGACGCCGAAACGGCGCAGCAGACCGGCGCCTATGCCCGCGAAATGAGCGATGCATTCCGCCAGAAGCAGGCCGAGCTGATGGCGGCGACGGTGGCCAAGAACGACCTCGTCATCTGCACCGCGCTGGTGATGGGCCGCCGTGCTCCGGTGATCGTGACCGAGCCGATGGTGGCGAGCATGAAGGCGGGAAGCGTGATCGTCGATCTTGCCGCCGACGCCGGCGGCAACTGTGCCGCGACCCGTCCGGGCGAGAGCTACGTCACCGAGAACGGCGTGCGCATCCTGGGCTGGCGCAACTGGCCGGGCCGCATCGCGGTCGCCGCGAGCAGCCTGTATGCGCGCAACCTGCTGACCTTCCTGACCACGTTCTGGGACAAGGACGCGAAGGCGCCGAAACTTCCCGACAGCGACGAGATCGTCAAAGGCACGCTGCTGACCCGCGGCGGCGCCGTCGTGCACCCGCAGTTCCAGCCGAACCAGGCCGCCTGATCCCGGAGTGACCACATGAACCCCTCGGATTTCGCCACCCAGGCGGACAATCTCGCCGCCCGCGCCGCGGAACTCGCGGCACAGGCGCACCAGATCGCGGCCGGCGCGGGGCCGGTCGCCGCCGCGGTCAGCCCGTTCGTGTTCCTGTTCGCCGTGTTCCTGATGGCCTGCTTCGTCGGCTATTACGTGGTCTGGAACGTCACGCCCGCCCTGCATTCGCCGCTGATGTCGGTGACGAATGCGATTTCCTCGGTGATCGTGGTCGGTGCGATGCTCGCGACCGGCCTTGCGCTGTCCGGGTGGGCAACCGGGTTCGGCTTCATCGCGGTGACGCTGGCGAGCGTGAACATCTTCGGCGGGTTCGTCGTCACGCAGCGCATGCTCGCAATGTTCAAGAAGAAGCAGTGAGGCGCCGGCGATGTCCCCTTCCCTGACCGCGCTCGCCTACCTCATCGCAGCGGTCCTGTTCATCCTCGCGCTGCGCGGCCTGTCGCACCCCGAGACATCCCGCCAGGGCAACCGGCTCGGCATGATCGGCATGGCGATCGCGGTGCTCGCGACCTTTGCCCATGCCGGCATGTTCACCGTCGGCTACCTGCTGATCGTGCTCGGCATCATCATCGGCGGCAGCATCGGCACGTTCATCGCGCTGCGCATCAAGATGACGGCGCTGCCGCAACTGGTCGCGGCGTTCCACTCGCTGGTCGGCCTCGCGGCGGTGTTCGTCGCGGCGGCGGCGCTGAACGCGCCGGCGGCGTTCGGCATCGGCACGCCCGACCACATCCACCTGCAAAGCCTGATCGAAATGTCGATCGGGCTCGCCATCGGCGCGATCACCTTCTCCGGCTCCATCATCGCCTTCGCCAAGCTGCAGGCACTGATGAGCGGCGCGCCGATCACCTTCCCGATGCAGCACCAGCTCAACGCGGCCCTCGGCGCGCTGCTGGTGATCCTGATCATCGTCTTCGTCGCCACCGGCAGCCAGCCGATCTTCTGGATCATCGCGCTGCTGTCGATCGCGCTCGGCTTCCTGCTGATCATCCCGATCGGCGGCGCCGACATGCCGGTCGTGGTGTCGATGCTGAACAGCTATTCCGGCTGGGCGGCGGCGGGTATCGGCTTCACCATCCAGAATCTCGCGCTGATCATCACCGGCGCGCTGGTCGGCGCCTCGGGCGCGATCCTGTCCTATATCATGTGCAAGGGCATGAACCGCAGCATCATCAACGTGCTGCTGGGCGGCTTCGGGTCGGAGGGTGGCGCCGCGGCGGCGGGCGGGCCGGGTGCGGCCGAGCGCACCGTGCGCAGCGGCGCGGCGGAGGATGCCGCCTTCATCATGAAGAACGCATCGAAGGTGATCATCGTGCCGGGCTACGGCATGGCGGTGGCGCAGGCGCAGCATGCGCTGCGTGAGATGGCGGACACGCTGAAGAAGGAAGGGGTGGAGATCAAATACGCGATCCACCCGGTCGCCGGCCGGATGCCCGGCCACATGAACGTGCTGCTCGCCGAGGCCAATGTGCCGTATGACGAAGTGTTCGAGCTTGAGGAGATCAACCACGAGTTCAGCACCGCCGACGTCGTGTACGTCATCGGTGCCAACGACGTGACCAATCCGGCGGCCAAGACCGATCCGAAAAGCCCGATCTACGGAATGCCGATCCTGGAGGTGGACAAGGCGCGCACGGTGCTGTTCGTGAAGCGCTCGATGGCCTCCGGTTATGCCGGTGTGGAGAACGAACTGTTCTTCCGGCCCAACACGATGATGCTGTTCGGCGACGCCAAGAAGATGACCGAGGAGATCGTCAAGGCGCTGGCGTAGCCCGGCGATTCATCCCACCAGTCGCAGTCTCGGTCGCGGCGTCCCTGTCCGCGCCAGCCTGCGATACAGTTCTAGGTAATCCTCCGCCATGCGCCGCGCCGTGAACCGCTCCTCGAACCGCCGGCGGATGCGGGCGCGGTCCAGCAGGTGCAGGCGCCCGACCGCCGCCACCGCCTCGGCCTCGTCGCGAACGATGAAGCCAGTCACCCCGTCCTCGATCACCTCCGGCACCGAGCCGTGCGGATAGGCGATCACCGGCGTGCCGCAGGCCATCGCCTCGATCATCACCAGCCCGAACGGCTCCGGCCAGTCGATCGGCATCAGCAGCGCGCGCGCACCGGATAGGAAATCGGGCTTCGCCGCCTCGTCGATCTCGCCGATCAGCCTGGCCTGCTCGCCATCGAGCAGCGGGCGGATCGCGGTTTCGAAATATGCCTGATCGACCCGATCGACTTTCGCGGCCAGACGCAGCTTCATCCCGGCGGCACGAGCAATGGCGATGGCGCGGTCGGGCCGCTTCTCCGGACAGATGCGGCCGAGGAAGGCGAGGTAGGACGGCGTGACCGGCTGCGGCGTCAGCAGCCGTTCCGGCAGGCCGTGCAGCACCGTGCCGGCCCAGTTCACCTCCGGCAGCGGCGCGCGCTGCGAGTCGGAGATCGACACCAGCGCGGTGTCGGGAAAGCAATCCAGCGCGTGCTTCAGCTCCGGCAGATCGAGCCGGCCGTGCAGCGTCGTCAGATAGGGCGTGCGCTGGCGACTGGCGAGCGGCATGGCCTGGTAGTCGGTGTGGAAATGCATCACGTCGAATTCCGCCGCCATGCGGCCGACCATCTCCAACTGGATGACATGCGGCGCCTGCGGGTCGCGCAGGCCGGAGTCGAGTCGCAGGGCGCGCGGCCAGGCGCTGACCAGCCGCGCCGAGGTGAGGGAGTCGCCGCTCGCGAACAGCGTCACGTCATGACCCATCGCCACCAGCTCCTCGGTGAGGAAGGAGACGACGCGCTCGGTCCCGCCATAGAGTTTCGGCGGCACGGCTTCAAATAACGGTGAGACTTGCGCGATGCGCACGAATTGCTCCTCCGGCGATTTCGACTCCACTGGAAGTAGTCATTCAAGACGTCCGCAATAAGGCGCACCACGCCAAATTCCCGCCAGAGATCCGCTGTTCCTGAGCGTCATTTGGACTGCCGCAGGTGAAAACGCGCGCCCGCGCGCGTCGCCGCCAGACCGTCAGGGCCGGCGCAGCACCGCCATCGACTGCCACAGTGGCGGCGCATCTCGCCAGGGCGCCTCGTCGCCGTCGATGTAGCCTTCGTGCACGAAGCCGAGCTTGTCGCTCCAGAGATCGATCACGCCGCGCTCGATATACTGGTTGAGATGCGGCAGCGTGCTGGTGCGCTGCGCCTCCGCCGTCGCCGCGAAGGTGTCCCAGTGCAGCGGGCTGGCGAATTCCAGGAAGGAGAACACCAGCCTGCCCCCCGGTCGCAGCACGCGGAAGATGTCCTGCATATAGAGATAGGTTTCCGCGTGCAGCAGGTGCGTGAACACGCTGAAGGCCGAGACCATGTCGGCGCTGGCGTCGGGGGCGGGCACGTGCAGCGCGCGGTGCAGGATGAAGCGGTAGTGCGGCGGCGATTTCGACGCGGCGTAGTCGAGCAGCGCCTGCACGATGTCGATGCCGAGATAGTCGATCGACATGCTGCGTCCCAGCGCCGCCGCCAGCCTGCCGCTGCCGCAGCCGAGGTCGATCAGCGTCTGCCCGTCACGCAGGCCGAGATGGCGCAAAGCGGCGCACTGGATCCGCCCGTTGCGTTCCCAGTCGCCGCCGACCGCGCGCGACATCGCCTCATCCAGCGGCAGCGTCGCGACCAACTCCGCCACCAGCTTCTCGTAATCGGCGACGAAGTGGAACTGCGCCACCTAGACCTCCTTCGCCTCGACCAGCGCGAGCCAGGGATGGCGCGCGGTGATGTCGGCCATCACGCGCGGCTTGTTCTGCTTATTCTCGGTCACCGACTGCAGCAGCGAATCGCGATGCACGCGGTAGTCCGCGAGCGGCGCACCGGGCACCTGCACGCCGAACAGGCCGCGCTCGGCGAGGCGGCACCAGAACTCGTAATCCTCCCAGCCCAGCCGCGTGTCGCTGTAGCCGCCGGCGCCGCTCCAGGCGGCGACGGACACCAGCGCCATGGCGTCGATGAACGGCACGCCGACCAGCCGCGCCGCAGCGTAGGGCTGGATGTTGGCGAGGCCGGTCGCCTCGCCGAACTCCTGCAACACCGGATAGGCAAAAGCCGCGCCGCTCGTCCGCACCGCGCGCAGCAGGCGTTCACAGCATTCCGGCCGCAGCCGGTTGTCTGCATCGAGCGGCAGCACCCACGGCGTCTCCGCTGCGTCAAAGCCCGCATTGCGCGACGCGCCGAGGCCCGCATTGGCGGTGTTGCCGATCACCACGATGCGGTTGAAGCGCGGCGCGTGCGCCTCGGCCCAGCGCAGCGCGACCGCGCGCGAGGTGTCGGTGGACGCATCATCCACGATCACCAGGTCAAGCAGCCGCAGCGTCTGCCCCGCGACCGAGTCCAGTGCCTCCGTGACGTGGTCCGCGTAGTTGTAAAGCGGCACGATCACCGTCACTTCGGCGTCGCCGACCTGATCGCGCTCGTACAGCACTTCGCCCGGCGGCAGCACGGGCATGGGGAATGGTTGCCGTGTAAGCTGCGCCTGCAATGCGAATGCACGCGCCGCCTCTCGACCCCCGCCCACCTGTTGCAGCAACGAGGCGACCAGCTCACGCCGCCGCTCCGGACCGTGGCGCCACAGCACTTCGCGCCGCGCCGCGTGCGCCATGCGCCGGCGCAACCCCGGATCGTCCAGCAGCGCGGTGATCGCCGCGTACCATTCCTCCGGCGCGTTCGCGAGGAAGCCGGTGGTGCCGTGCGTGATCGCGCGGCGGAACGGGCCGGTGGGCGAGGCAACGGTGCAGACATCGGCAAGCGCTGCCTCGAAATACTTGAGTTCGCTCTTGGCTTCGCAGAACGGGTTGCCGACCAGCAGCGGGGCGAGGTTCACATCGAGCCGCGCCATCTCCAGTGGCAGCAGTTCCAGCGGAACCATGTCGCGCCACTCGATCTGCCCGGCCACGCCGTCGAGCACCGGAAACTCGGCGGGATCGACAACCGGCAGACCATCCGCCGGGCTTCTGAACAACACGAGGCGGCAATTCGACCGTTCGCGCAGCACGCGGCCGAGCGTGTCGGCCACCACGCTGAAGTCGCGCTGATGCGTGCGCGAGCCGCCGGCATAGCCGATGCGCAGGATGTTCTCTTCCTCCTGCTGCTGCCGGCGACGGCGCGCCGCGTCGCGCGCGGTGCGCCGCGTCGCGTCGTCGAAGCCGTTCGGCAGCACCAGCACCGGCCGTCCGGTGCGGCGCATGTGCCAGGCCAACTCGTCAGTGCTGGCAGTGCAGAAATCCGACTGCATCACCGCATCGTGGATGCGCTTGTAATGGCCGCGCGCGTCACGCGGCGAAATGCCCTCGGTACGCAGCGCGTCGAGAAGCTCGGGGGTCGCCAGGTCGGGATCGAGCATCAGGTCGTCGAGGTCGAAAACCACCGCCGCCCCGCCCTCGCGCGCGGCGGCCACCGCGCCGGCTACCTGCGGCCAGGTGGCGCGCCAGATCACCAGCACGTCGGCGGCCAGGATTTCGTCGCGGCGCCCGTCGATCTCCTCCACGCGCATGAAGGTCGCGACCGCACCGGCCTCCGCCGCCGCGGCGGCAGGGCGCAGCACGCGATAGGTGTGGCCGGGCGTATCCGGCTCGGCGGAAATGAACACGACGCGGCGCGGCGCCGCCGGTGCCATTGCGGCGACAGGCGGCGCGTCGGCCGGGGCGCGGATCGGTCGCCCCTCGGCCGCGCCACGCGAGAGATAATGCACCAGCGGGTCGATGTCGGAGGCCGCGACATCGGGCCACTGCTCCAGATACCAGCTCGCGTCGAAGCGCGGTCCAGGATGGCGCCGCTCGCGGCGGCCGTGACGCAGGTAATGTTCGATCGGATCGAGACCCGACGTGGCGACATCGGGATAGCGATCGCAATACCACCCCGCGTCGAACAGTTCGCTGCCTTCCAGCAGCACACGCTCGCGGCGCAATCGTGCGTCCTCGCGCAGTCGCGTGCGCAATTGCAGCGTGGCCGCCCACTGCGCCAGCAGCGTCACCCGTTGCAACCGGCGTTGCACGCGCGTTGGCACGCGGCCCGAAACGGCGCGCAGCGGCGCCGTCGCGCGCCAGGCAAGCGAACGCTGCAACCGGAGATACGACTCCGCCGGCGCGGCGAGCGCGGCGGCCCGCCGCAGTTGCAGCCGCAGCCGCGCCGCCTCGGTGATCGCGGCGCGGCCCGACTCAGCGGCGCGTTCCAGGTCCTGCAGCCGCTGCGCGGTGGTCTTGCGGACGCGATCGAGTTCCGCCAGCGCCTCGCTGGCCGCGGCGCGCGCCTCACTGGCGCGCTGCGCGGCGCGGGCGCGCATCCGCGCCGACTCGATCGCGCTGTCCGGCGACGCGGCGGCGAGGCGCGCACGTTCCTCCGCCTCCCAGCGTTCGCCGAGCAGGTTGAAGCGCTCGCGCAGAGCGTCGATGCTCGCCGAGTCGGTCAGCGCGCACAGCGCCGCCACCGGGGCCGGTACGTCGCGCCCGACCGCGAGCACGCCGAGGCCGTGGGAATGCAGGAGCTCGAACCCCGGATACTGCTCGCGCAGCTCGGCGAACAGCCGCCAGACGCCGAAGCCGCGCTCACGCACCTGGGTGTCGTGAAACAGCACCACCGCGCGGTCCGACAGTTTCGGTCGCCAGCT
This sequence comes from Pseudomonadota bacterium, assembly GCA_021818505.1. GTDB lineage: Bacteria > Pseudomonadota > Alphaproteobacteria > Acetobacterales > Acetobacteraceae > JAFKFJ01. The sequence continues at coordinate 31,274 of JAKADX010000033.1, read as the reverse complement.
TTCGAAATCGTGCCGCACCTCATCGTAGCCGTGGCAGCCGTCGATGTGCAGCAGGTCGATCGACCCGTCCTGCATGGTCGGCAGCGCCGCGTCGAAGGTCGCGCGCAGCAGGCGCGAAAACCCGCCATAGCGCCGGTCGTGGAAGCGGCGCAGCCCGTCATAGACACCCTCGCCGTAGAATCCGGCGTGCACGTCGCCTTCCCAGGTGTCCACGGCACAGCATCGCGTGTCGAGCCGCGCGGCCAGCACCGCCTCGCAGAACGCGCAGTAGGAGACGCCGTTATGCGTTCCCAGTTCGACCAGCACGCGCGGCCCGGCGGCGGCGACGATCCAGTGCGCAAATGGGATGTGGCCGATCCAGGCACTCTCCACTCCCATGCGCGCCGGCCGCCAGAACAGCGGATCGAGAGCGGGCGACACCAGCGGCGCGATCGGGTCAGCGCGACCGGACGAGGGATCGACCTGTGCGTCCATGCGCTGCAACTCCTCCTGCGCGCGCGTCACGGCGGCGCCTGCCATGGCCTGCGGCGCCGCGGCGGACACAGATGCAGCGGTGTCCACCAATCGCAGCTAAGGTTGGCGTTATGGTAAGGGTCGGCGGCGAACACGTGGTGCCAGCCATACCACAGATGCTCCACTTCGCGCTGTTCCTGCGCCTGCTTTTCCGGCGTATCCGGCACGCCGCGTGTCTGGCTTTCCAGATGGAACAGCTCGGCGAACGGCGTCCAGACGATGCGGTAGCCAAGTTCGCCCAGCCGCAGGCAAAGATCCAGGTCATTGAACGCGATCGCGAAATGCGAGGCGTTCATGCCGTCCACTTCGAGATAGACGGATTTGCGCATCGCCAGACACGCGCCGGTCACCGCCAGCACGGTGCGAGTCAGCGCGCCCTGCCCCTCATAGCCAGGATCGGCCCGCTGCGCGCGCCGCATCTGGCAGGTGGCGGCGAGGCCCGGGCCGAACACGATGCCGGCGTGCTGCACGGTGCCATCGCCGTACAGCAGCTTGGCGCCGACGGCGCCGACATCCGGCCGCAGCGCGTGGGCGACCAGTTCCCGCAGCCAGTCGGGCCCCGCCACCTCGACATCGTTGTTGAGCAGCACGACGACCTCGCCACGCGCCTGCGCCACCGCGCCGTTGTTGATGGCGGGAAAGTTGAACGGACCGGGATGGCGCAGGATGCGCACGCGCGCGTCCGCGGCCAGCGCGCCCAGCGTCACCTCGGTCTGCGCCTCGCGGCTGTCGTTGTCCACGATCAGCACTTCCAGCGCGGGATAGTCGGTCCGCCGCAACACGCCGCTGACGCAGGCGCGCAGCAGTTCGGCGCGGTCGCGTGTCGGCACGATGACCGAGACCAGCGGCAGCCTGTCCGGCAGCGGCCAGCGAATGCGCCGCCCCGCCGGCCACAGCGGCGCCGGCGCGATGGCGACGGTTGGGGGCAGACGCTCGCGCACCGCACGTTCTGCCGCCATGGCATCCTCGCCCACCATGCGGTCGCGTATCGAGCCGTCGGCGCCCCCCGGCCGATGGCACAGCACCGCAGGCAGGTGCTGCACCCGGTCGGGCAGCAGCGTCGCGCCGATGCGCAGCGCCAGATCGTAGGCAGCCGCGCGACCGAAACCGTGGCGCCATCCGCCGGCCGCGCGCAGCACGCCGAGCCGCCAGACCGCCAGCGCCCCGATGCAGTCCTGGGCCAGCAGCAGATCGGGGTCCCAGCCGGTCTTGAAGCGCGGGGCGGTCCGCGCCCCGGCCGCGTCGATACGGTCCTCGTCGGTGTAGAGCAGTTCGGCATCGGGCCGCGCCGCCAACGCCACCACGACCTCGTACAATGCGTGCTCGGCCAGCCGGTCGCCCGGCAACAGCACCGCCGCGAAATCACCGGTCGCCGCCTCCAGCGCGGCATTCACTGCGTCGGCCGCATCCTCGTGCGGCCACATCGCGACGCGGCGGATGCGTGGATCGGCGCGCGCGGCCACGGTCACCACGGCCTCGTGCGGCGCCGACTGGCCGGCGATCAGCAGTTCCCAGTTTGGATAAAGCTGCGCCTGCACGGCGGCGAGCGTGTCGGACCCTCCCGCCGGCTCGCCGAAGCCGAGCGGCAGCAGCAGCGAGATGGCCGGCCGATAGCCCATCTTTGCCATGTCAGCACGGATGGCGGCGCGATCGTCATCGCTCAGCGTGTCATGCTCGGCGACCCAGGCGGCATAGCCGTCCAGGATCGGCGCCGCCGCCGCGCTGGGGCCGGCGGGTATGACCGCGCGCCGGCTCACGGCGGCGCTGCGAGGTTCTCGATCGGCAAGCCCGATCCGACGCGCGCCGCCGCCGGCTGCCGCCGCTGCGACGGCCGCAGCGCCAGGATCGGCGCCTCGAAGAAGCGCCAGGACAGATACGGCAGCAGGAACACCAGCGGCAGCGACACCGCGACTTCCAGCCACGCGCTCCAGCGATGCACGGCGCCGAATTGCAGTACCCGCTCGATGACGGCGAGGTGCATCATGTAAAGGCCATAGGAAATCTGGCTGCCCAGCGTGATCAGCTTCACGACCGGCCCGCGCCGCCAGCGCAGCCGCTGCAGGCCGACCAGCAGCAGGCAATAGCCAAGCGATGTCGCCACCAGTTGCAGATTGAGGAAGTGCATCGGCGCGATATGCAGCCAGACGCCGGCGCTGTCCTGACTCCAGAACGCGGCGATCACCGCGATCCCGAGCAGCCCGGCCAGCACCGGATGCCGGAACAGCCGCGACCCGCCGGCATGCAGCCGCGCCAGCGCCACGCCATAGGCGATCGCGTCCAGGCGCAGGAGGGCGACATGGTACATCTGTTTTTCGAAATCCGCCGGATCGGGACTCAACAGCCGTGCGACCAGCGGCGCCACGATGAAAGTGCCGATCACCGCCCAACTCACCCGCGACGAGCGCGCGAGCGCCGCAGCGCCGAGCAGGGACGCACTGAACAGCAGATAGAACCATTCCTCGATGGTCAGCGACCAGGTCTGGTTGAACCACTCGTCAGCCGGCATCGGCCAGGCGAGGTTCTGCGTCATGGTGGCGTACCCGACCAGATGCCCGAGCCAGTCCGTGGGCGGCGGCAGCACCAGGAGCATGACCGCGAGCCAGAGATAGTAAAGCGGCAGGGTGCGCAGCCACCGCCGCAGCATGAAGGTGAACCAGCCGCGCAACGTCGCGTCGCCGGCGGCGATGCGCAGCAGGATGCGGCCGATCAGGTAGCCGCTCAGCACGAAGAAAAGCTCGACGCCGAAATAGCCGCCGAGCAGCAACGGCACCGGCGAGGGCAGGCCGAACAGCGGCGGATAGAGTGCGGTGGCGTGGCAGACCACCACCATCATCGCCGCCAGCACGCGGGCGAGGTCGAGGCCGAGATTGCGTGACTGGTCGGGCCCGCTCATGGCGCCGTCGGTGATACAGGCCCTCCCGTCGCGGAGGCAAGCAGCCGCGTGGCTATCGCCCGAGCAGCCGCCCGATCCGCCGCAGCGGCGCGGTCACGCGCCAGGAGGTCGAGGCGCGGACCTGCGCGATCTCATCCTGCAAGGTCCGCACCTGCCGTTGCAACTGCGCGATCTGTTCGTGATGCGGGCGGATCACCGGCGCGGCGGCGGCGGGCGCTTCGGCCGAGGGTCGCTCCGGCACAGGATCACCTGGCACCCAGTCGGGGCGGAAATTGCCGACGCGGCCGGAAAGCCGGTGGCGCTTGGCGCGGTATTCGCCGACCTCCATCACCACCAGGCTGTCGTAGAAATGGATCGAGCGCGTGCGGTCGCCGAGCGGCGTGCGGCCATCCCGCTTCTGTCCTTCCTCGTACCAGAAATGCTCGGCGTGCATCTCGTCGATATAGCGTTTGGCGTGTTCGATGAACGAGGCCGGCGCGCGCAGTCCGCCGCCGTGGTTGGGCCAATAAGCGGCGTGCAGATCCTCGACGATATACACCCCGTTCTTGGCGACGTGCGGATAAAGGAAGTCGAAGGTCGCGGTGAGCTGCGGCTGCAGATGGCTGCCGTCGTCGATGACGATGTCCGGCGCACCGAACTCCTCCAGCAGCCGGGCGAGGAAGGCGGTGTCCTCCTGCCGGCCGATGCGGATGTGGATGTCCTCCTCGGCAAGCTGGCCGCAGGCGGGATTGATATCGATGCCGACGATAACGGCGTAGGGGCCGAGATAGGCGCGCCACTGCTCCAGCGACCCGCCCTCGCCCACGCCGATCTCGAACACCGTCAGGTGGCGGTTGCGGAAGCGCTCAAGATGCGCCTCATAGGCCGGGAAATACTGGTACCATTTGTGGGTGCGCCGGTGGTCGTCGCGCAGGAACTCGCCGAACAGGGTCACACGGTTTCTCCAGATACCGGCGGCGCAACGGCCGGCCGCGGACGATACGGCGCGCCGGTCCGGGCGGCAATCGGAATTGCTCGGCTTGCGCGGCCCGCGCGCCGGGTGCCAGATGCGGCCCCGTTCCACGTATCCGGCCGGAGGGCCGCATGACCTCGCCCGCACCGCTTGCCTACTCGGACGCCAGATTGCGCGGCATCCTGCAACGGACACACACCATCGCCGTGGTCGGCGCGTCGGCCAACTGGAACCGGCCGAGCACCTTCGTGATGCGTTATCTGCAAGGCAAAGGCTACCGCGCCATCCCGGTCAATCCGGGCCTCGCTGGCCAGACGCTGCTCGGGGAGACAGTCTATGCCTCCCTGCGCGACATCCCCGTGCCGGTCGATCTGGTGGACATCTTCCGTGCCTCCGACCATGTCGGGCCGGTCGTCGATGATGCCATCGCGATCGGGGCGAAAGTGGTGTGGATGCAGCTCGGCATCCGCAACGATGCCGCCGCGGCGCGCGCCGAGGCGGCGGGTCTCGACGTGGTGATGGACCGCTGTGTCAAGATCGAATTCGGCCGGCTCGGCGGCGAATTGTCGTGGTACGGCGTGAACTCCGGCCTGGTGCGCAACCGCCCGCCGGAGCCGCCGCAGCCGCGCCCGTCGCGCGAGCGCCCGCCGCCGCTGCGCAGCGCCGAACTCGGCTTCGAGACGCGCGCGATCCATGCCGGTGCCGCGCCGGAGATGGCGACCGGCGCACGTTCGACGCCGATCTACCAGACCACGTCCTTTGTGTTCGACGACGTGGACCAGGCGGCGTCCCTGTTCAACCTGCACAGTTTCGGCCACGTCTATACGCGCCTGTCGAACCCGACCGTCGCGGTGCTGGAGGAACGGGTGGCGGCGCTGGAGGGCGGACGCGCCGCACTCGCCGCCGCCTCCGGCCATGCCGCACAGTTCCTCACCTTCTTCACGTTGCTGCAACCCGGCGACGAGTTCGTCGCCTCGCGCAATCTCTATGGCGGTTCGCTCACGCAGTTCGGACAGTCCTTTCCCAAGCTCGGCTGGCACTGCCACTTCGTCGATCCGACGCGGCCGGAGAATTTCCGCGACGCGCTGACGCCGCGCTGCAAGGCGATCTTCGTCGAAAGCCTCGCCAATCCCGGCGGCATCGTGGTCGATCTGGAAGCGGTCGCGCGCATCGCGCACGATGCCGGCATCCCCCTCGTCGTCGATAATACGCTGGCCTCGCCCTATCTCTGCCGGCCGATCGAATGGGGTGCCGACCTCGTGCTGCACTCGCTGACGAAGTTCCTCGGCGGGCACGGCAACGCGCTCGGCGGCGTCATCGTCGAATCGGGAAAATTCGACTGGACGCAGGGCGGAAAATTCCCGGCACTGACCGAACCCGAGCCGGCCTATCACGGCCTGCGCTTCTACGAGAATTTCGGCGACTTCGCCTTCACCACCAAGGCGCGCGCGGTGGCGCTGCGCGATTTTGGCCCGACGCTGGCGCCGATGAACGCCTACCTGATCCTCACGGGGATCGAGACGCTGCCGCTGCGCATGGAGCGCCATGTCGCTAACGCACAGGCGGTTGCGGAATTCCTCGCTGCGCACAGGGACGTTGCCTGGGTGTCCTATGCCGGTCTGAAGGACAGCCCGTTCCACGATCTCGCGCGCAAATACCTGCCGCGCGGGCCGGGTTCGGTGTTCACCTTCGGGCTGAAGGGCGGATACGCCGCCGGCACGAAGCTGATGGAACGGGTGCGGCTGTTCTCGCATCTCGCCAATGTCGGCGACACGCGCAGCCTGATTCTGCATCCCGCCAGCACCACGCACCGGCAGTTGACCGAAGAACAACAGCGCGCCGCCGGCGCGGGGCCGGACGTCGTGCGTCTGTCGATCGGGCTGGAGACGGCGGACGACCTGATCCGCGACCTCGACGAGGCGCTGCGCGGCTAGACCGTCCCGCCCAGCGCGCCGGACAGTTCCGCCAGTTCCTTGCCGCCCGCCATCAGGTTCTGCAACTCCTCGATGGCGATCTCCGACTTGTCGTAGGTGCCGAGCGTGCGGCCGCGATTGAGCACGGTGAAGCGATCGCCGACGACATGCGCGTGGCGGACATTGTGCGTGATGAAAATCACGCCCAACCCCCGGCTGCGCACGATATGGATGTATTTCAGCACCACCGAGGTCTGCGCCACGCCGAGTGCCGAGGTCGGCTCATCCAGGATCAGCACCTGCGCGCCGAAATAGACCGCGCGCGCGATGGCGACGCATTGCCGCTCGCCGCCCGAAAGCGTGCCGACCGCCTGATGCGGATCGCGCACGTCAATGCCGATCCGCATCATCTCCTCGCGCGTCACATCCTGCGCGCGCGCGAAGTCCAGCCGCCGGAACGGCCAGATGCCACGCACCGGCTCGCGGCCCATGAAGAAATTGCGCGTCACCGACATCAGCGGGATCATCGCAAGATCCTGATAGACCGTCGCGATCCCCGCATCCAGCGCGTCGCGCGGGGAGCGGAACGCGACCGGCTTGCCGTCCACCAGGAACTCGCCCGAGGTCGGCCGATAGACACCGGACAGCGTCTTGATCAGCGTCGATTTGCCGGCACCATTGTCGCCCAGCAGGCACAGCACCTCGCCGCTGCGCACCGACATCGACACGCCGTTGAGCGCGATCACCGAGCCGAAGGTTTTGACAATATCGCGGACCTCGATCAACGGTGCGTCCGACATGGCTCAACGCTCCCCCGTCACCTTGCGACGAATGAAACTGTTGAACAGCACCGCAAGCAGCAGCATCCCGCCCAGGAATACCTTGAACCAGTCGCTGTCGAAATGCGTGTAGGTCAGGCCGATCGACACCATGCCGAAGATGATGGCGCCGAGGAACGCACCGATCGCGGAGCCGTAGCCGCCGGTCAGCAGGCAGCCGCCGATCACGGCGGCAATCACTGCCTCGAACTCCTTCTGCTCGCCGCGCAGCGCGTCGGTCGATCCCGTGTTCATAACCTGCAAAGTCGCGACCAGCGCGGCCGAAACCGCGGTCAGCATGAACAGCGCCGTCTTGACCGGCGCCACCGGCACGCCGGAATTGCGCGCGGCATTGGCATCGCCGCCGGCAGCGAAGATCCAGTTGCCGGCGCGGGTTGCCAGCAGCACCCAGGTCGCCAGCAGCGCGAACCCGACGAACCACAGGATCGACACCGGCACGCCCTGCACCGTCGGCTCGCCGGAGGGGAATTTCTGGATCATGTCGTGCGCGGCCATCCAGGTGAACAGCGGATGGAACGCAAGGCCGGAGAACAGGCCGGGCAAGAACCCGCCCCCCGCCGCATCGCCGATGCCGCGCAACTGCGTCGATCCGCCGGTCGCCCACTTCAACCCGACCAGCGACAGGCCGCGATAGATGAACAGGAAGGCGAGCGTGACGATGAAGCTCGGCAGCCTGGTATGAATCACGATGGTGCCGTTCACCGCCCCCAGCGCCGCCGCGCAGACCGCGGTCAACAGCAGCGCGACGACAAAAGGCAGGTGCAGCACGGCGAGACTCACGCCCAGGATCAGCCCCGCCAGTGCCACCATCGACCCGATCGACAGATCGAACTCGCCGCCGATCATCAGCAGCGCCGCCGCCACCGCCAGGATGCCGAGTTCCGCTGCCGGCGCCAGCACCGTCATCACGCCGCCGAGCGTGAACATCGACTTGTCAGCGTAGATGCCGAAGAACAGGATCACCAGAGCCAGCCCGGCAAGCGCGCCGAGTTCCGGACGCCGCATCGCGCGTACCAGAAACGATGCGCGCCTGAGGCGTTCGTCCCGGGCGATGACGGTGGCGGTCGTGCTCACGGCGCTTCTCCTTTCATGTCAAGGAGCCGGGGCGGGGCAAGCAGGACAGGGCACGCGCCCGCGCGCCCCGCCGGCGGATCAGCGGATGCCCTGGGCGGACAATTCGATCGCCTTGGCCGCCTTGTCTTTGGTGATCAGGTTGGGGCCGGACGCCACGTCGCCACCCGGCATCACCCCGTAGCGCGCATACAAGGCAAGGAACGTCACCGGAAGGTAGCCCTGCAGGAACTGCTGCTGGTCGATGCAGAACGTCGCCTCTCCCGCGGCCACCGCCTTGAGGTAGTTGGCCGACAGGTCGAAGGTGGCGAGCCGGATTTTGCCGATCATGCCGATCTGCTTCACCGCCGCCAGCGTCGCCTCGCCGCCCAGGCTTGCACTCAGCGCCATCACCGTGTCGATCGTGGGGTCGGTGGAGAGCGCCGCCTTGGTCTTCGCCGTGATGTCCGACGGATCATTGCTGGTCGGCACCACCTTCACCTTGCCGCCGAAACCCTCGGCGAAACCCTTGCAGCGCAGATCCAGCGACACGTTGCCGACTTCATGATTGACGCAAATGGCGTTCCTGCCGCCCATCTCCTTCAACTTCGCGCCCGCGATCCTGCCGGCGGTGAACTCGTCCTGCCCGACATGCAGCAGGGCGCCCAGGGAATGCGACACGTCGGAGCCGGAGTTCATCGAAATCACCGGGATGCCCGCTGCCACCGCCCGCTTGATCGACGGTCCAAGCGCAGAAGCGTCGGGGATCGACACCACCAGCCCGGCCGGTCGCTGATTCACGGCCGCGTCGATCAACTGGCCCATCTTGACCATGTCGAAGGTCTCAGGCGCGCGGTAATCGACCGTGACCTTCTGGTCCGCGGCGGCCTTGGTCACGCCGTTCTTGACCACCGACCAGAACGGGTCGTTGGCCTGCCCGTGGCTGACCACAATGATGCGGATGTCTTCCGCGCGCGCCGGCGCGATCGTCGCCGCCGCGACGAGCAGCGCCCCGGCCAGCAACTTCAGCAGCTTTGTCATGCGGTGTCCTCCCTTGCGCAACGCGGTGCGCCGGGCGCTTGCGTCACGCCCTGGCGGGCCGTTGCCGTTCCCGGCTGTACCCCTCGGCAGCTTGCCGTGCAAGTCCGCGCCGATCGGGCCTCGCCATCCCGCCGCCACTGCGACTAGCATCGCCCCGAAACCAGGGGGAGGAGCAACCGGCATGGACCCGCGGGCAATGCGACGGCTCGGCAAGTCGACACTCAACGTCACCGTTCTCGGCCTCGGCGGCGCGCCGCTCGGCGATTTCTACGCGCGATTGCCGGAAGCGGAGGCGCTTGCCACCATCACCGCCGCCTATGACCACGGATTGCGGCTGTTCGACACCGCGCCGCTGTACGGCAACGGACTGTCGGAGCACCGCTTCGGGCACGTACTGCGCCGCCTGCCGCACGATTTCGTGCTCTGCACCAAGGTCGGCCGTCACCTGCTGCCCGCGCCGCCGGAACGCATCGACCGCGCCGGCTTCACCGGCGGGCTGAACATGCGCTGCGTGGTGGACTATTCCTACGACGGCACGCTGCGCGCCATCGACCAGTCCTTCCAGCGCCTCGGCATCGAGCGCATCGACGTGCTGCACATTCACGATGTCGACGTCTGGACGCACGGTGATGCCTACGAACTGCGATTCCGTGAGGCGATCGAGGGCGCCTATCGCGCGTTGCACGAATTGCGCGAACAGGGCGTGGTCGGTGCGATCGGTGTCGGCGTCAATGAAACCGCACCGCTGATGCGCTTCGCGGCACACGGCGATTTCGACTGCTTCATGCTGGCCGGCCGCTACACGCTGCTGGAACATACGGCGCTGGACGATCTGCTGCCGCTCTGCGCCGCAAAAGGCATCGGCATCCTGACCGCCGGCCCCTACAACTCCGGCATCCTGGCGAGCGGCGCGGTGCCTGGCGCGAAATACAACTACCGCGACGCGCCGCCCGAGATCATGGACCGCGTCGCGCGCATCGAGGCGGTGTGCCGCCGTCATGCCGTGCCGCTGCCGGCCGCCGCGCTGCAATTTCCGCTTGGCCATCCGGCGGTCGTTGCCATGGTGCCCGGCGCGGTCAGTCCCTCGGAGGTGGAGCGCAACATCGCCCTCATCAGCCATCCGATTCCGCCGGATCTGTGGGGCGAACTGAAGCACGAGGGCTTGCTGCGGCCCGACGCACCCACGCCGGGCTGAACCGATGCGCGAGCAATGGCGCCAGAGCGGCATCAACATCGCGGCAATGCGCGCCCTCGCCCGCGGCGTCCTGCCGCGCCCGGTGTTCGACTTCGCCGATGGCGGCGCGGAGGACGAGCGCACGCTGCGCCACAACGAGCGCATATTCGACAACCACGCTTTGCTGCCCCGGCCACTGAACGGCGCCGGCACGCGCGACCTGTCGCTCGACCTGTTCGGCCGGCGGCTCGCTTTGCCGGTGCTGCTCGGACCCACGGGACTCGCAGGGCTGTTCTGGCCGGATGCCGAGCGCGCCGCCGCCCGTGCCGCCGCGGCCGCCGGCACAGCGTATTGCCTCAGTCATGGCTCCGTCTGCACGCTGGAGCAACTGGCCGCAACCGGTGCCGCGCCGCGCTGGATGCAGGTCTTTATCTACAAGGATCGCGGCTTCACCACCGAACTGACCGCCCGCGCGCAGGAAGCCGGCTATGACGCGTTGGTGCTGACCATCGACAACCAGTTGCTCGGCAATCGTGAGCGCGACCTGCGCAACGGCTTCACCATCCCGCCGCGTTTCGGCGCGCGCGATCTGGCGGGCATGGCGCTGCGGCTGCCGTGGCTCGCGCGGATGCGCCGCGAACTGCCGCGCATCACCTTTGGCAACTACGTCCGCCCCGGCGAGACCGCTGATATCGGTGCGCTTGCCGGCCGCATGGCCGGGCTGCTCGACCCGGCGATGCGGTGGCAGGATGTCGATGCACTGCGCCGGCAGTGGCGCGGGCCGCTGCTGCTGAAAGGCGTGCTGCACCCGGCCGAGGCGGCGGAGGCCGCGTCGCGCGGCATCGACGGCGTCATCGTCTCCAACCACGGCGGACGGCAGCTTGATGGCGCGGTGTCGTCGCTGGCGGCGCTGCCGGGCGTGCTCGATGCGGTGGCCGGGCGCATCCCGGTGCTGCTCGACGGTGGCGTGCGGCGCGGCGCCGATGTGGTCATGGCGTTGGCGCTCGGCGCCCGCGCCTGCCTGATCGGCCGGCCGGCGCTGTGGGGCGTGTCGGTCGCGGGTGAGGCGGGAGTGGCCCATGTGCTCGACATCTTCCGCCGCGAGATCGACCGCGCCATGGGGTTGTGCGGCGCGCGCGGCCTCGCCGATCTCGGCCCTGATCTGCTGTTTCGCCCGTCGCGAGGAGTATCGTGATGCCCGATTTCCCGATCATCGACAGCCACGTCCATCTCTACGACATCGAGCGGCTGCGTTACCCCTGGCTGATCGGCGTGCCGCAGCTCAACCGCACCTACCTGCTCGCTGATTTCGACGCAGCGCGCGGGCCGGTGCAGGTGGACCAGATCGTGTTCGCCGAGGTCGATGTCGCGCCCGGCCAGAACATCGAGGAGGCGGCGTTCGTCCAGGAACTCGCCGATGCCGACCCACGCCTGACCGGCATGGTCGCACACGCGCCGGTGGAAAAGGGGGCGGCGGTGGAGGACGATCTGCTGGCGCTGGCGCAGTTCCGCACGCTGCGCGGCATCCGCCGGCTGATCCAGGGCGCGCCCGATCCCGCCATCTGCCTCGAACCCGACTTCATCGAGGGCGTGCGCCGCGTCGGCAAACATGGGCTCGTGTTCGACATCTGTATCAAAGGCTGGGCCATGGCCTATGCGCTGGAACTGGTGCGCCGCTGCCCGGACGTGACCTTCGTGCTGGACCACATCGGCAAGCCCGACATCCGCCACGGCCTGCGCGAACCGTGGTGGAGCCAGATCGCCGAGATGGCGCGAATGCCCAACGTGGTCGTGAAACTCTCGGGTGTGATCACGGAAGCGGACCATTCACACTGGACGCGCGAGCAGGTGATGCCCTACGCCGCGCGCGTCATCGAATGCTTCGGCTTCGACCGCGTGATGTACGGCAGCGACTGGACGGTTGCGGAACTGACGCATCGCTATCCGACCTGGGTGGAGATCCTCGATCTGGTGGTCGCCGGCGCAAGCGAGGAAGAACGACGCGCGCTCTATCGCGGCACGGCGGCGCGCATCTACCGGCTGCCCGACCGTTCAGGCCCCTGACGAAGTCGCCGCCGCCGTCATGAGTGCCTGACGCCGAACAGCTGGAAGCGGTCGCCGTCGAAGAGCAATTCCAGATGCCGCGGATCGGGGCTGGATTGACCGGCGCGGTTCATCACATAGACATAGTCGTAGTCCTGGATCCAGTGTGCCCAGTAGATGCGTTGCGTCGGATCGAACGCGACCAGCGGATACGCCGGTTCATGCGCTTCCGGATGCAGCAGCAGCGGCAGCGGAATCGGATCGTCGTTATAGGGCCCGGCGCTGGCAAGATACCGCGGCCTGACAGCGAGAATCTGCTTGTAGGGATTCGCGTACGCCATGGACACCATGCTCGACCGCTCGATCATCGCAAGGCAGGCGAGTTCCTTCAGTGGCGCCATGTCCTCCGGCTGGTTCGCGTAATCGTCGGCGACCAGGATGCGGCTGCCGGGCGCGATGCGCGGCAGCGAGCGCTCGAAGTCGGCGCGGATGCGGTCATAGCTGCGGAACGCCACCGCGACGCCCGACATGCGAAACAGCGAGAGGGCGACAACCACGGCAAGAAAAGCACCCCGCCGGCGCGGCGAGTCGAGGTCCCAGGCCAGCATCCCGATGACGAAAAACGCGACGCCGTCCGGCAGCCGCCCGACGACCTCCCACGGACCGATTCCTGTCGCGGGTGAGAGCAGGAACAGGAAGCCGCAAAATGCCAGAAAATACCACGCGAACGCGGGAAGACGCACTGCGTGGGCGGCAATCGCCCAGATCAGTCCGGCGATGATCGCCAGCAGGGCGACGAGGTCGAGTGTCGGGAAATACCCCTCGACCACATAGCGCAGAGCATCGAGCCGCGTATGCACGTCGCCCCATTGCCACGGCACCGTGGGCATGTCGGCTCCCGGGGACAGCAACATCAGCGGGACGAGCGCGGCAAACGGCAGGATCAGCGCGAGTGCGTCACCGGCGCGCGGGCGCGCCGCGGCCGGCATGGCGCACGTCCGCCAGAGCTCGAAGCTTGCGATCGCCAGTCCGTACAGTGCGACCGTGAGCAGGTGGCAGATGAACAGCAGCGCAACGCACGCGAGCGACAGCAGGCCGCGCAGCAACGCGGGTGCCTCCCGCGCCGCGATCCAGGCGGCAGTCGCGAACAGCGCGACGCCGAGGGCGAGTTCGTAGTTGAGCGCGCCCCACTTGCTGATCGTTCCGTACACGAGCGGCACCGCCAGCAAGGGGCCGAACGACCAGCGCCGGTACAGCGCGAGATGCAGCGCATGCGGACCCGCCAGCAGCAGTAGCGTGTAGCTGATGACGAGCAACTTCCCCGCCGCATAGAGGCCGGTCACCGCCGCCAGAGGCGCCGCCAGGTCGAGCACCAGATTGGGCACGACATGCCAGCGCACGTCGTAGAAGCGATCCAGCAGCGGGTTGCTGCCGTGTTGCATGATGACAAAGATGCGGGCGAGATGATTGGCGTAATCGTCGAACGCCGGCAGCTTCGTCAGCAGCACCGGCAACAGCAGCAGCAGCGCCAGCAGGCCCGCGACCGGCAGCAGCACACGCGGCCTGGCCGCCGCGCAGTCGTGCAGGACGGGGCTGCACGATAGGAACGTGGGTGGTGCGGTGCGGGGAAGCAGCGCTGCGATGATGGCCGCCGGCACGCCAATTCCCGCCGTGACCCAACTGGCGTGAGGCGCGCGAGCGAGTGCCGCCGCGACATAGACGGTAACGAGCGTGCTGCCGGCGCAGACCACGCGAAACGCCAGCAGGCGCGCCGATCCGACCCGCGCGTTGCTCCAGCGGATTGCCTGCTCGCTCACGGCCGTTGCACCTCCGGCCAATCTTTCAGCGTGGGCCTGGATTTATCGCCGCAGCTTCGCACTAACAAGATTTGCAGTGGGCCCGCAGGTCAACTTCCGGATAGCGTTGCCGATGCAGGCGGAAGACGCCGTCACCCGAGACAGGCCGCCGCGAACTGCGCGAAGGCCCGCGCACGGTGGCTGACTGCGTGTTTGGCGTCGTGCGGCATCTCGCCGAATGTGTGCGCGGCGCCGTTGGGCACGAACATCGGGTCGTATCCGAAGCCGATCGTTCCGCGCGGCGGCCATGTCAGGCTGCCGTCCACACGGGCGAAGAAGCTGTCGCTGTGGCCGTCCGGCCAGCCGAGGCAGAGCGCGCAGACGAACCAGGCGCGGCGGTCCGCCGCGTCCGCCACCTCGCGATTCACGCGCGCCATCGCGGCGTCGAAATCGCGCGGATGGCCGGCCCAGCGTGCCGACAGCACGCCCGGCGCGCCGCCGAGCGCCGCGACACAGAACCCGGAATCGTCGGCCAGCGCCGGCAGGCCCGCGCCGCGCGCCGAGGCCAGCGCCTTGAGCCGCGCGTTGCCGACGAAATCCGGCTCGGTCTCCTCCGGCTCCTCCAGGCCGAGCGCGCCGGCGCTGACCGTCGCCACCCCGTGCGGCGCGACCAGTTGCGCGAACTCGCGCAGCTTGCCGGGATTGTGCGAGGCGATCACCAGCCGCGACCCGGCCGGCAGGCGTCGGGCCGTCACGCGCCGCCCTCCAGCGCCGCGCGCTGCAAGGCGAACAGCCGTGCCGTTCCGGTGCGCGCCAGCGCCATCATCGCGTCGAACTGCGCCGGGGTGAACGGAGCGCGCTCGGCGGTGCCCTGCACCTCGACCAGCAAGCCGGCATCGGTCAGGACGAAATTAGCATCCGCGTCGGCCGCCGAGTCCTCGGCATAGTCGAGGTCCAGCACCGCCTCCCCGCCCGCGAGTCCACAGGACACCGCGGCCACCTGCCCGGTCAGCGGCGAGGTCTTCAGCACGTTCATCCGCCGCAGATGCGCGACCGCCAGCGCCAGCGCCACCCAGGCGCCGGTGATCGCCGCACAGCGCGTGCCACCGTCGGCGTTCAGCACGTCACAGTCGAGCGTGATCGTCATCTCGCCGAGCGCCGCCCGGTCCACCACCGCGCGCAGGCTGCGGCCGATCAGGCGCTGAATCTCCTGCGTGCGGCCGGACTGCTTGCCCCGCGCCGCCTCGCGCTCGCCGCGGGTGTGGGTGGCGCGCGGCAGCATGCCGTATTCCGCCGTCACCCAGCCCTGGCCGGAATTGCGCAGGAAGGGCGGCACCCGCCCCTCCACGCTGGCCGCGCACAGCACCTCCGTCCCGCCCATGCGGATCAGGCAGGACCCCTCGGCGTGGCGGGCGAAGCCGGGGGTGAGCGAGACATCGCGCAGCGCGTCGGCGGCGCGTCCGGAAGGGCGCATTGCGGTCGGTTCCGTCGGTTGGAGCGGCCCGCTATGGCGTCCCGGCCCGGGCTGCGCAAGACTTGCCCGGGCTGCGCAAGGCTTGCATGTGCCGCCGCGCGGCGTATCTGCCCAGGAGACCGATGGACCGTCCGCTGCCCCCGCGCCCGCCCTTCGCCCAGCGGCCGGCCCCGCTGCCGCCGGGGCTGGACGCGCGCTCGGCCGCCGTGCTGCGCGAGATCGTCGAGCAATATGTCGAGACCGGCGAGCCGGTCGGCAGCCGCACGCTGTCGCGCCGCCTGCCGCTCAACCTCTCGCCGGCCACGATCCGCAACGTCATGGCGGACCTGACCGAGACCGGCCTGCTGTTCGCCCCGCACACCTCCGCCGGCCGGCTGCCGACCGATCTGGGGCTGCGGCTGTTCGTGGACGGGCTGCTGCAGTTCGGCGAGCTTGGCGAGGAGGACCGCGAGGCGATCAGCGCCACGCTGAACGCCGCCGGCCGCAGCCTGGAGGACACGCTGGGCGAGGCGTCCAGCCTGCTGTCGGGCCTGTCCTCGGCCGCCGGGCTGGTGCTGGCGCCGAAGGGCGAGGGGGCGCTGCGGCATATCGAGTTCGTGCCCCTCGGCTCCGGCCGCGCGCTGGTGGTGCTGGTCAACGCCGACGGCCAGGTCGAGAACCGGGTGATCGAGATTCCGCCCGGCGTGCCGCCGAGCGCGTTGCAGCAGGCCGGCAACTACCTCAATGCCCGGCTCGCCGGCGGGCGCGGGCTGGCCGAGTTGCGCCGCCACGTCACCGAGGAGATGGCCGCCGACCGCTCGCACCTCGATGCGCTGTCGGCGCAGGTGGTGGAAGCGGGGCTGGCGACCTGGACCGGCGAGGGCCGCGGCGGCAGCCTGATCGTGCGCGGGCAGGCCCGGCTGCTGTCCGACGTGACCCAGATCGAGAACCTCGCCGCCATCCGCCGCCTGTTCGAGCGGCTGGAGGCACAGGAGACGATGCTGCGGCTGCTCGACCTCGCCGAGCACAGCGAGGGCGTGCGCATCTTCATCGGCGCCGAGAGCGAGCTGTTCGGCACCTCCGGCGTCTCCATGGTGGTCGCCCCGGCGCGCAACGCGGGCGGGCGGATCGTCGGCGCCATCGGCGTGATCGGGCCGACGCGGATCAACTATGGGCGGATCATCCCGGTGGTTGACTACACGGCGCGGGTGATCGGGCGGCTGCTGGGGTAGCGCGCACCGCCGCGTCTTATATTCTCGATGTGGAACGATCATCGCGGCATCCTCCGCCGCGCTCTCACGCCGCAACCGGCGGGCCGCAGGCGCGCGGTCGGACGCCGGGTTCCGGGGCGGCGCGCGGGCGGGGGGCCGGCGTGGCCCTTGGTGGGCCGGCGGCAGCGGGACGGCGTGGCGCGCGCGGGCGCGGCGGGAGTGCCAGCGCGGGCGGCGGCTGCACCCCCAGCATCCGGCAAAGCGGGCGCAGCAGCCGCCCGGCCTGCGGCGCGGCGGCGAGGATGTCCGCCATCTCGGGATCGGTCAGCAGGTGCCGCAATTGCGACCCGGCCGCCGCCGCCGCCTCCCGCTCCAGCCGCAGCAGCCAGCCGAAGCGGCGCGGCAGGCGGGCATAGGGCTTGCGGGGCCGGGTGCTGGTCAGGCTGAGTGAGATGCGCCGGCGGGGTGTGGCCGTGCCGGCCGCGACCCGCGCCGCGAGGCGGGTGAAGCGGGCGGCGAGGCGGTTGAGCCGCGGCCAGAGCAGCAGGATCAGCGGCGCCGCCGCCTTGTTCCGCACCGCTGCCGCCGCGAGGGCGCGGTTCAGCCAGGCGAGGATGCCCGTGAAGCGTTCGGCGGGAGAGCGGGCGGTGAGGTCGGACACGACAGTGATCCTAACACGCCGTGTCCCGGGCTGGGCAAGCGGAATCTACGGCCGGCGGTGCATGGCGGGGCGCCGGTCGGGAATGAAGTGTTGATCCGCAGATGACGCAGATGACGCAGATCAGGCATCGGCAATCATCCGCACATCGATGTAATCTGCGGATGAATATGCGACCGGCGCTTTCCGAACGAGGCAGAGCACCATGACCCCGATCCCGCTCACACCCGAGACTGAGGCGCTGGCGCGCCGCCTCATCTGGTTCGAGGAACCGGCCAACGCCCTCCGAAGCGATGACGGCCGCAGCGCGTAGGCTTCAACCCGTTACTGTGCTATGCTGCACCAATGAAGCCGGTTGAGAGCGACCATCGCCGCGTGGACGAGCGCAGCCTTGCGATGCACCGGCTCGTCGCGCGCAAGCTGCTGGCCGACCCGGCCGTGCTGGACAGGGCGCGCGACAATCTGCGCCGCTGGCAGGCAAGCGACGGCAGCCCGATGCTGGCGTTTGCCGAGTTGGAGCGGATGCTCCAAAGGCCGGTCAAGCGGGTCGCGCAGTTTCTTGCGGAACGTTCCGAGCGAGCGACGCGTTTGCGCCCGTCAAGCCTGGTCGCGGGCGCTCTCACGGACGCCGAGCGCCGAGCCATTGATGAATCGTATTCAGCTCGAACACATCATCCGCGGCGCAGCCAACGTTAGTCGTCCTCTTCTAGCAGCCCTAGTCTCTTTGCTCTTATAAGAAATGGGCTAATACCGCCCCTGTCCCTACTGGCAAGGATCAGAAGGTGCCGTTCGGCGCGGCTCGCACCCAAGTACAACTCTGACAAGAACCTCCGAACCGCATAGCCGTTATTTTTGGCATCCGGAACCTCATCACGATTGGCGTCAACAACGACAACTGCCCCGAACTGAAGGCCGGCGACGTATTCCGGCATGCTCAATACGATCCTACGACCGGCGTAGCGCAACTTATCCGTATCGTCCCTCGACGTTATTATAATTACATCGTCATCAAATTGCGCTGCTGCCGCCCTGTGATATTGCACAAAACGCTCATCATTTAAGCAAAGAATCGCAGTGCGTCTAGTTGCGCCTCGCGCAGTCTCTTTAGAAAGGGCCATTGCACTCGAGATGGCCTCCTGAAATATAGACACCTGATCTCGGACTACTTTGACCTTGGGAACTGGCCCGTCCGGAAGTCTACTGCTACCGACCGGGACCTCCCAGTCCTGGTCCAAGTCCAGAGCCGGTGCATTCGATAGCAGAGTCGAAATTAACGCCTGGATTTGGGGTGTATATCTAAATACCTCAGTGAGATCGATCAGCCCAGAGTTTGGTAACCGGGCCCGCGCGAAGATATTTGTTCCCTCCTCATCTGAATCCGAATTCACTGCGGTAAAGGTCTCACGCGGCGACTGCTTCGGGTCTAAAGCCATCACGACCCTCGGCGGCGCATCGGCGTCTCGCAACAGATTATGGAAGACCAGCCGCTCTTGAGCATTAAATAAATGGGTTTCATCCACAAATACTACGTCGTATCCCTCTTTGGCACGCGCAACGTCCCAATAGAAAGTGTTTAGATAATTGAGATAATCACTCACGACTTGGTCCGATGAAACAACCTGCATGGTTTGCAGTTCCCGCAGAAAACCGCCGTATAGGGCGAACACAACCTCTTTCTCCTCCGCGCTCTGCAGCGGCATCATCCATTTCGTCCGACGTATGCGCATATATCTTTCCCGATCCGACGATCTTGGGAAAATGCCCTGAGCCGCAATGACGCAGCCAAATTCAATGAGGAGGTCCCAACAAAGTAATCTGGTGTCCGCGCTGCCCAAAGGCGCCTCAATACGACGAACAAAATCCGACCCGCATCCCGGACGATATGCCACCCAATCACTTCGTCGAAAGCTATCGGCAACACGTTCAATCAGCGCCAGCGCCAGCTTTTTCGCATCGAAGCTGTCACTTCCTAGGAGGCGCTGCCCGATTGCTGCGTAGTCGCGCACGTCCTCGGCGAGAGTGAGCAGCGGGTATATATCGAAGGTTATGCCGTCATCGCGCTTCCGAAGCGTGTCGCGAACGTCTATTCGTCGAACGTTGCTTTCTACGGCCTCCGCCGCAGACCAGCTATGGGTGACAAATAGCAGTCTTAGCGCGCGGCAGTTATCCTCGGCGTCATATACTGTCTTGAGTGCTTTGATTACCATCGCTAGCGTTTTGCCAGTCCCGGCGGCCCCTCTCAGCCTGAGGGGGCCATCGACACGGGAATCAACAAACTGCAATTGCTGCTTTGACAATTGCAGAGGATACCACTCATTGTATGTGAATCCCTTAACGAAATTGCTAGGAATAACATCGTCGAGATCAAGAACTCCCCCTTCGGCTAGGGGAGTTTCTTTCGCAGCCCGCAGCCCCTCAGAAAGGTCCCCGATTGCCCGGTTGAACGCCTCGTGCGACGGCTGAAAACCTCCCAAATCGCGTATTTCGCCAGCATCAAAGATTCCGCATATAAGTACATGGGGAAAGTCAGCAGGATTTGCCTCCACCACGATCCGCTGGTTCGAACTGCGCGCATCAGTAGCAAAGAAAGAAAGCAGCCGCCCTGCGTGGAACGGTCGCCAGGCTGGGTTAAGTGCAACGTGCCTCCCGAAGCATCGCAAGGCCGCTCGGACACATCTATCAAAAGCCGTTCGTCGGTCTGTTGCATGGACCGTTTGAAAAATGTCGGACCGGTCGCGATCAAGGATCAACAACCGATCTAACGAGCTTGCGCCCAGTACCACGACATAAATGGCTGCTTCTGTTTCGGTAACGCTTACTCCTCTTGGTGCATTCCCCGACTCGAACGTCAATAGCCAATTTGGATCGAACGTTGTTGCGGCCAAGGCTTGGACTGCGGCCTCAGTAAAGACAACGGGCTTCTTCCCAGCCGAAGCATTCTCATCGAGGCTCATTCCAAATCTCCGAACATGGCAGCGGTAAACTCGCTCGGGCTATTGCGCTTTGCTTCGTCGTAAGCTCTTGGAAGACCAATATCCGAGAATACCTTAGCCAAATTCTGAGTCAACGCATAGCAATATGGGGACTTGAGCCGCGCAATCCTGCGCGCAACAGCTGCGCCATAAATAACGTCATCCACTTTTACGGCAATGTTTCCTACGTCGCACTGAGAGATGTGCCGTAGCATCGCGAATACCCCATGCTTTTCGAATTCTCCAATACCAGATAGAAAAAACACGTCTCCAGGTAGACTTGCAACATGCTTACGTATCTCGGCCGCGAATGCATCAGGAATGCCGCCGTTCAATTTCATTTTGGCGGCGAATAGCTTACCAAGGAGATCCATTCGCGGCGAAGCCGAGGCCATCACTTCGTTTGACGTTTCGAATATCTCCAACGCTTTTCGGAGGTCAGCGGCGTGACCCGCATCGAGACCCGCGATCTCATTAACCAGACCCTCCACACCGGCGCGCTTTAGCCACGCGTCGACCGCTTCCTCCGAAATCCCGGCGTGATCAGGGTCTTTTTTCTTCAAGGCGTTGCCGATGCGCTTTGCACACCGACCTCTTATTTCTCGTTGGAACTGGTCAAAGACGCGGGGCCTCCAAAACATCCAGATGTAATCCTCAAACAACAGCACAGGCACGTAAGACAGTTGCCCCCATGTCTTGTTGTTTACCAAGTCGCAGTCGGCAGTCACTACGAGTCCATAGACCTTCCACGGGCGCACACTGAGCCTGTTTTCCCAAGCAAAGATATCACCTTGCCTAATCGGCTCGCTGCCAAGCGCTTCATCCGACTCTAGCGGCACCTACACCCCCCGCACGTTCCACGCCCGCGGCATTGCGCGCCAGCCTCGCCGAGGATCGGTCAGGGCGCAAGTACCCGTCGTGCCAGTTGCGGCGGAAATGCGTTGCTGAAAGCGTCCCTAGTGATTTCGGGCCGCCGTGCGCGCGCGCCGCCATGACCTCCCACGTCATCGCCCGGCCGCCCATCCCGCGCTATCCTCCCCCCATGGGCGCCATCCGACCCGTGGGCGAGTTGCTGCGCGAATGGCGGCAGCGACGGCGCCTGAGCCAGCTCGACCTCGCCTGCGAGGCCGAAATCTCCACGCGGCATCTGAGCTTCGTCGAGACCGGCCGCGCCGTGCCGAGCCGGGAGATGGTGCTGCGGCTGGCCGAGCATCTCGACGTGCCGATGCGGGAGCGCAATGCGCTGCTGCTCGCCGCTGGGTTCGCGCCGAGCTTTGCCGAGCGCATGCTCGACGACCCGGCGCGCTGCAGGCGGCGCGCGGGGCGGTTTCGGTGGTGCCGGAGCGGCAGAAACCGTATCCGGTCGTCGCACTTGATCGGCAGTGGCGCATCGGCGCCGCCCTTGCCGAGACGCAGGCTGGGGTGAGCGGGATTCTGCGCCGGCGGCGCGCAGGACTTCGCATCCCAGGACGCCCGCAGCGGGCGTGAGTCGGTGCGCCGGCCCCCGGCTTCACGGGCCGGCGGAAACTTTGCCACCGAACGGGGATCCCTTCCGCGGCGCAACTTCGCGCTGCGGAAGCGAGGGGAAAATGCCGAACATCGACGCGATCTTCGAAGCCGCTTTGCGGGATGCGGAGCGCATTCTGTCACTGCTCAGCGCGATCGACGGCCGCAGGTGCATGCGCACGCACAAGCGCATGGCGGCGCTGCTGAACCGCAGCGACACGCACTGGGCGGAGCAGGTATGGCTGCTGACGATGCTTCTTGCCTCGATCATCGAGCAGGTTGCGCCCGAGCAGCGGGAAATGCTTGCCGCCGACATGCCCGTGCTGATCGACCTGGCGCGCGAGCGCGTCGAGGACGCGCTGCGCGGCGGCGGGACGAACGCCAGCGGCGGCGCGCGCTGACCGGCCAGGCGGGGGCAGCATCTCGGTGCGCAGGGTCGTGCCATGCGCGCGCGACGTACCCCGCCTCGCTCCGGCCCTCTCCGCCCAGTGGGGCGGAGAGAGGGGCCGGTGCAGAGATACCGCACGCTGCACAATCACGTCCGGCCCGCGCAGTTATTTGTTGATCGCCCAGGTGGTGGTGTGCGGGATGTCGATTGCGAACGAACCGGCCGGCGCACTCGCCGGAGTCGGCTTTGAGATGCACGCGAATGGCTCCGTGCCGGTGATGCCCGCGTATTTGCCGGTGCCGCCCGTGATGGTGTGGGTGCCGCAATCCATCTTCGGCTGCGACTTGTCGAGGTCGCGCGTGTCAAAGGTGGAGAAGATGACGTCGCCGTCCTTGTCGGTAAGCGCACAGGCGCCGTCTATGTAGTTCTTTCCAGCCGTCTCCACGCTGACGGCAGCGCACTTCGCCATCATCTTGTCGAGCATTTTCTCGCCCTTCATGTTCTCGGTGGGGCCAACCGCCTCCAGTGCGACGGCCTTGCCGACACCGGGAACGTCGATGCCCGACATGGGGTGGAACACAAAATGAGTAACGTACATCGTCGTGCCGGACTTGGCGATCTCATCGGCCACACCGACCCCCGGGGCAAGAGCCACGAGCATCGCGGATAGGAAAACTACCGCCGTAGCCTGTTTCATGGTCCGTCTCCTTCTGCATTTCAGTTTGCGCGATGCGGTCGGTCTGACGTTGAAGCCAGTCCCGCCTGCCGCCGGTTCGGGCAATCAAGCGACACAGGCGCTCGCACTTGCGAACCGACCGGGTGTGCGCGGGTGGGAATGACCGGCGCGTCAGAAAAACCGGCGCGTCAGAAAAATAGGACACACGAGGGCAGCGAGTCGCATTACGTCGTGCTTTTTGCGCTTCAAATAACAGGTATGATAACTTCCAATGACCTGCTTACGTGCATTGCGTACTCGTTTGTCTTCTGTGATATATAGCTTGCACAAGCTGATAGGCAAAATTTACTGCTAAGGTTCGCGATGGTCGCGATCCAGGTTTATTTAAGACAGTGCATGACGCGATCGCCCGCAGACCGTCATTTTTTCACTTTTGCTGCCGTAAGATTAGGGCGTCAGGCCCCACGTACTCGCGCCGTTCCATGACCTCCCGCGCCGTCGCCCCGTCCGCGCCATCCTCCCGCCATGGGCGCCATCCGACCGGTGGACGACTCGCTGCGCGAATGGCGGCAGCGGCGGCGCCTGAGCCAATTCGACCTCGCCTGGGAGACCGAAATCGCAACGCGGCATCGCAACTTCGTCGAGACCGGCCGCGCCGGGGCCAGGCCGCGCGGCCGTTCGGCCCGACCCGGATGGATGACGGCCGCACGACCCCACGGAACGACGACGCGGTGCGGGTAGTCCGGCGGCTGTAGGGGCAAGGGCAAGACGCGGCGAACTCTGCTCTGCCGGACCGGTTTCGATCGAGATCGGGCGTCGCGCCGCCGTTGCGAGATATTTCCGAAGAACACGCAGCGAGCGGTCTTTGGGTCGTTCTCCGCAACGCCCCACCGCCGGAGATTCTGATCCGACGACAGCGCACATCATTTGGCTTTTCAAAACGGGGGAACCATTCTTCTCCATCGGACTGCATGATCGCGCGTCCCGGCCGCGCATGGGGCGGCACGTGCGATCGCTCGCGACGACGGACATTCGCCTCCGGTATCCATCCGACGACAATCGTTCCGTTGACTGAAGTCAATGCGGGGTTCCCGCAGACAGGCGAATCCGTTCCGCTGTGCGGAGAGCCTGCGCCATGAACCTCGTTTCCAATGCCATGATCGGGCTTGTCTTCATCGTCGCCGCCTGCGCCCAGATGGGCGATGCCACCGTCACCGTGCCGCCGCATGCCGGCGTGCCCGGCGGCTTTCCCGGGCTCCCGCCCGGTCCGGTCGCGCTGACGGGCTTCGAGGACAGCGCCGGGACGGGCGTGCTGCCCGGCCAGATCGGGGAGCGCACCACAATCGGCGACGTGCCGATGGGCACGATCACGCTGCAACCGCCACCCGGCAGCTTGCTGCGGGCGGCGATCGCGGCCGATCTGGCCGCCGCCGGGCACACGGTGAGCGCCGGAGCCGCAGCCGGCGCGCCGATGCTCGAAGGGCACCTGCGACGGTTCGTGCTGGCCACGCCCGCGACGGCGCTCTATTGGGACGTGACCATCGATGCCGCGCTGGCCATCCGGGCGCAGTCCGCGGCCCGCACGCAGGCACGCGATCTTGCGGCGTTGTGCCGGGAAAGAACCTATGCCTTCCCGGCCAATGAGCTGATCGCCCGTGTGGCGGCGCACTGCGTTGACGATCTGGCGCGACAGGTGCGCGACGATCCGGAAATCGCCCATGCGCTCGGCGCGCCGTAGGGCGAGGGCGCTCGTCGCGCTGGTGGTCGCGGCCACGGTGGCCGCGTGCGGCAACCCGATCACCAGACCGACCCAACCGACAGGCGGTGTCGGCACGTTCCGCCGCGTCGCGTTCGTGCCCATCCTGCATGACGATGTGCGCGTGGAGGCGATCGGTACGACGCGGGACGGCGATGTGCAGCCGGCCGGCTGGGACACGCCAGGACTTGCAGCGAAAATGCTGTCGGAGATCCTCGCGCCGGCCGGCACCGAAATGCGGCTCGTCCAGGCGCCTGCCTTGGATGCGCAGGCGCTTGAGGCGCGCGACTGGGCGCAGCAGGTCTGGCGCCCGTTGCACGACAGCAGCGCAATCGGCGATGCCGAGGCGGTGGTGATCTTCCGGCAGAACGCGATCAGCCGCATGGGAACGCAATACTCGCCGCTGCGCGGCTTCCTCGGGACGGGGCTCGTCGGCCTCGCGATGGAAGCCGCGCGGGAGCGCACCTACTACAGGCCCGTCTTCGAGGTCGTGCAGAACACCGGCCTCGACGAGGCGATCGAGGGCAGGAAGCCCGCGTGCATGATCGGATTAGACGCGCGCGTGGTCGATGCCGCGACCGGCGCGGTGCGCGGTGCCGCCGACGATGTGCTCGGTCGCGCGCCACTGCCGACGCCTCATGCCGATCCGATGACGCTGACCGCCGGGGAGCGCGAGACGGCACGCGTGTTCTGCACCGTGGCCTTGCGGCACGCGGTCGAACAGGCCGTGCGCGGCCTCGGGCTGCTTCGTCGTTGAGGCGTCAGCGCCGCGATGCGTTGAACGCCCGCTGACCGGATCACCTTGCCGGCCGGCCTGCGGCAGAAGCGGGTCGCGACCGCGGGCGCGCCATGACCTCCCACGTCATCGCCCGGCCGCCCAACCCGCGCTATCCTCGTCCCATGGGCGCCATCCGACCCGTGGGCGAGTTGCTGCGCGAATGGCGGCAGCGGCGGCGCCTGAGCCAGCTCGACCTTGCCTGCGAGGCCGAGATTTCCACGCGGCATCTGAGCTTCGTCGAAACCGGCCGCGCCGTGCCGAGCCGCGAGATGGTGCTGCGGCTGGCCGAGCATCTCGATGTGCCGATGCGCGAGCGCAACGCGTTGCTGCTCGCGGCCGGGTTCGCGCCGGTCTTTGCCGAACGCACGCTCGATGACCCGGCGCTGGAGGCGGCGCGCGGGGCGGTTGTGGTGGTGCTGGCGCGGCAGAAACCGTATCCGGCCTTCGCGCTGGATCGGCAGTGGCGCATCGTCGCCTCCAACCGCGCGCTGCCGCAGCTTTATGACGGGGTGGCGGCGGAGCTGCTGGCGCCGCCGGTGAACGCGATGCGGCTCAGCCTGCATCCGCGCGGGCTGGCGCCGCGCATCGGGAATCTCGCCGAGTGGCGCGCGCATCTGCTGGCGCGGCTGCGGCGGCAGATCGCGGTGTCGGGCGATGCGGACCTCGCGGCGCTGCTGCGCGAACTGCTGACCTATCCGGCGCCGGAGCATGACGCGCCGCCGCCCTCGCCCGCCGCGGTGCTGGTGCCGCTGCGCATCGCGACCGGGGCCGGCACGCTGTCGTTCTTCAGCACCACGACGGTGTTCGGCACGCCGCTGGACGTGACGCTGGCGGAACTCGCGGTGGAACTGTTCTTTCCCGCCGACGACGCAACGGATGCGATCGTGCGCCGGCTGGATGCCGAGGCGGCGGCGAATTCCGCGTCATGACCTGCGACGTAATCGCTTTGCCGCGCAGGGGGCGCGCATTCTCCGCGCTGTCGAGCGGGCGGCCATCGTGGCCGGTCGCGACAGCGGAGGAGAATTTGCAGTGAACAACGTCAACGAGACCGTGGTGCGCTATCTCGCAGCCTGGAACGAGCGCGATGCGCGGCGGCGGCGCGAACTGGTGGCGGCGACGTGGACGCCGGACGGCAGCTACGTCGATGCGGCGCGCGACGGGCGCGGCCACGACGCGATCGACGCGATGATCGCGCGCGCACAGGCGAGCTTTCCCGGCTACCGGCTCAATCTGGTGAGCGGGATCGAGGCGCATAGCGGCCGTGTGCGCTTCAGTTGGGCCGCCGGCGGCACGCCGGAGGCGCCGCTCTATCTCGGCGGTACCGACTTCGCCGAGATGGACGATGACGGACGGTTCAAGGCGGTGGTCGGGTTCACCGACGCCGCGCCGGCGCACTGACCGAGCGTTCGCGGTGCCCGCCGATCGTCATTGATCGGCGGGCTTCACCGCGATCACGTCGATCTCGACCAGCCATTCCGGCCGCGCCAGTGCGACGACAACGAGGCCGGTGAACACCGGATAGACGCCCTTCAGCCAGCGGCCGGCGACGCGATAGACCGGCTCGCGGTGGCGGATGTCGGTGAGGTAAACCGTCGCTTTCACGATGTGATCGAGGGCCGAGCCGCACTCGCGCAGCAGCAGGTCGATGTTGCGCATCACCTGCTCCGCCTGTCCCGCCGGATCGCCGACGGCGACGTTCTCGCGCGTCTCCAGGTCCTGCGGCACCTGCCCGCGCAGATAGATCGTGTTTCCCGCAATCACTGCCTGGCAGAGATCGTTGTCGAGCTTCTGTTCGGGATAGGTGTCGCGGGTGTTGAATTTGCGGATGCGCGTGTGGGTCATGTCACTTTCTCCCGCGTCCCAGCACCCGTTCCGACAGCCCCGCCGACCGGCGCGCCATCTCCGCCGGCGCCTGCCAGTCGAAGTTGCGCCACACGGCGGCGAGATGGGCAAACGGCGGGGATTGCGCGAACAACTGGAACGTCAGCCGGTGGCCGGCGTAGTCGGAGTTGAGCAGGTCGCGCGCGAAGGCGAGCAGTTTACGCCGATCCTCCGCCACCCAGTTCTCGTTGACCGTGTAGTATTTCTCCAGCCACGGCGCGGTTTCCGGGTCGTGGAACGTCGCCGCGTCGGGCGTGATGCAGATCTGCCCGCCGCACAGTTCGCGCGCGAGGTGCATCATGTGATGCAGTTGCGAGCAGGCCAGCACGCGGCCGGTGTAAAGCAGCGACTGGTTGGGCATCAGCAGCCCGGCGGGGCTTGGCTCCGCCAGCGCGATCGCGGCCGTCAGGTGCGCGTGGATGCCCTCGCGGTAGCAGGCCAGCGTTGCCAGCTTCTCCTGCACCGCCTGCTGCTTGTCCAGCCCGGTCTGCCGCGCGTTCAGCAGTGCCGCGCCGATCATCAGGTCGGCCGAGCGCAGGATGCGCAGCACGAAGGCGAAGGCGCTGTAGCGGTGCAGCGTGGCACGGATGAAGCTTGCCGCGCGCGTGTGGCGATAGAACAGCACGTTCTCCCACGGGATCAGCACGTCGTCGAACACCACCAGCGCATCGACCTCGTCGAAGCGGTTGGCGAGCGGGTAGTCGTCGGCCGGCGCGCGGCCGGCGAACCCGGTGCGGCAGATGAATTTGAGGTTGGGAGACGAAAAATCGCAGATGAAGCCGACGGCATAGTCGGACAGCTCGGCATCGCCCCAGTTGGCGATGGTGGGTTTCGTGAACGCCTGGTTGGCGTAGGCGGCGGCGGTTTCGTATTTCGCGCCGCGCACCACGATGCCGGCATCGGTCTCGCGCACGACATGCAGCAGCATGTCGGGGTCCTGGTCCTGCGGGCGCTTGGAGCGGTCGCCCTTGGGATCGGTGTTGGCGGAGACGTGGAACGGGTCGCGCGCGATCACGGCGTGGACGTGGCGGCGGATGTTCTCGGCGAAGCGCGGATCGACCTCGTTGAGCACGTCCTGGCCGTCATAGAGCGACCACATCTCGCCCACCGTCTCATCGCCGACGCGCGTGACCACGCCGCCGACCTCGTCGAGCACGCACTCCACCGCACGGCGCTTGTCGTGCCAGTCCTGCTGCGTCGTCGGCAGCTTCACCGCGATCGGGTTGCGCTCCCCGTCCGCGTCGGCGTAGGTCATTACGTCGCGGAACGCCGCCTCGTGCTGCATGTCGTGGATGCGGGCACGGATATCGACCAGCGGGCGGAACATCGGATGCGTGGTCACGTCGGCCACGCGCGCGCCGTCGATCCACACGCGCCGCCCGTCGCGCAGGCTGTCGCGGTACTGCGCGCCCGTGCGGATCACCGCGCCGCCCCTTCGATCGCGAAATGCGCCTCGGTGGGTTGCCGCGCCACGCCGTTGATCGGCAGGATGTCCTGCGGGCAGGCGGAGAAGGCGATGATCAGGTCCATCTCCGCGCGCAGACACACATGGCAGCCGGGCGTCGAGACCGGCGGGTCGAAGGACACGCGGCCGTCCGCGGTCCAGGGGATGTTCATGAACAGGTTGAGCGGGCTGGGCGTCTCCGGCGGCGTCAGGCCGAGTTCCCAGAGGCCGGCGGCGAGGTTGTCGGCGCAGTTGTCGTGGTATTCGGTGCAGCCCAGGCCCTCGTAGCGATAGCGGTCGCAGGCGGCGATCAGCGTGTCGTGCACGCCGCCGGCCGTGTCCTCGGTCAACGTCAGGATCGGGCGGCGATGGTTGGTCACGAGCGTATCGCCGACGCGCGGCATCAGCCGCAGCATCGCGGCGCGGCTGTGCTCCATCGACATGAATTCGCGCAGGTCACGGCGGTTGAATGCCCAGGTATCGACCACCTGCGCGCCGTGCGTGTTGACCACGCGCACGGTCTGGCCGGCGGCGACATAGGCGGCCTTGCCGCTGCGGGCGGGGATGGTGAGCAGGTCGGGCATCGCCGTCACTCGCGCTGTTGTGCGCGGAGCTTATGGGCTTTGCCGCGCGGCGGCTATCCCGGTGTGGCGGCGAGGCGGCGGTGGAGGAACCAGCAGGGCAGCGCGACGGCGGACAGCGCGCCGCCGGTGACGAGTGCGGCCCCCGGCGAGCCGACGCGGTCGGCGACCCAGCCGCAAACCGCCGGGAACAGCGTGCCGCCCAGATAGTAGGTCGTGTAGAACAGCGCCATGCCGACGGCCCGGTTCTCGGCCCGTGCCGAGAGCGTGCCGGCGGCGACGATGAGGCCGGCATGCACCGCGCCGATGGTGCCGAACAAGGCACCCCACAACAGCGGCCAGTGCCCGACGCCGATCGCCGCGACCGAGACGGCCGTGACCAGCGTGCCGAGCACGAAGATGCGGCTCGGCCCGAAGCGCGCCGCCACCGCGCCGCCGAACAGGATCGCCGGAAGGTTGCCCCAGGTGGCGACGTTCATCACCGCGTCGGTCAGCCAGGTCGGCGCCGCGCGCAGCGCCATCAGCGAGGGCGTGTAGGTCAGGAAAGCGCTGAAGGCGGCGTTGTAGAACGTCCAGATCAGCCCGGCGAGCAGCACAAGGATGCTTTCGTGCCGCGTCGGCCAGCCGAGCCGCCGCCGCCCCGCCCGCCCCCCGTCCCGCCAGCTTGCGACCAGCAGCGCGCAGCCGATCGCGGCGGGGAACGCGCCGGCCAGGAATGCCGACCGCCACCCGAAGTCGTGCGCGATCGGGCCGTGGGTGAGCTGGCCCGTGCCGATTCCGATGGGAAAGGCGCCCAGCATCAGCCCGAGCGTGAGCAGGAAATTGCGGCCGTGGAAGCGGTCGGCCAGCACCTTGCCCTGCATCACCGTCAGCGCCACCGCCCCGGCGCCGGAGACCACCCGCGCCGCGCCGATCCCCGCCGGCCCCGCCACCAGCGCCGCCCCGGCGCTGCCCAGCGCCATCAGCGCCATTCCCCCGCCGAGCAACGCGCGGTCCCCGATCGCCTGGGCGAGGAAGCCGCAGGCGAGTGCAGCGACGATGCCCGGCAGCATATACGCGCCGACCAGCGAGCCGAGCGCGGCGAAGGACAGGTGGAACGCGGCGGTCAGGTCCGGCCCCAGACTCGCCACCGTCTGCAACTGATAGCCGAAGGCGAAGCGCGCGAAGGCGATGGCGAGCAGGATGCCCCAGGCGGCGGCGCCCGCGCGCGCGGCCTCGGGGCGTGTGCCGGTCGTCGCTGCGTCCATGCGGCAGGGATAGAGCCGATCCGGCAGCGGAGGGCAAGCCGCGGGTGGGGGCGGCGCGTTGTGATAGCGTACCGAATACGGCACGCCTGACCATCAACCGAATGTCGAATGTTCCTTCCGATGGCGTAGCGTTGACTCTGGGGGAACGACCGCCGCAGCGTGAAGCAGGGCGGCCTGGGCATTTACCCGACTGAAGCAACGGTCGCGCAGAACGTGTCTGATTTTCCGGGACGGGGGTTACCAATGACTGCCACGCGGACCGCACGCCATTGGACGATGCGCTTCCTCCTCGCGACCACCCTCGCACTCGCCGCCGCCGGTTGCACCGCACCGGCCAGCGGACCCGTCGCGGCCGGGACCGCGCCCGCAACGGCCGCGCCGCCGGTGCCGCCGGACCAGCAGGTGCAGATGGTCGCCCATGTGCTGGAGACGCAGTTGGACCAGATGGTCTCGCAGGCGCGGTCCGATGCCGCCGTGCCGGCGGGTGGCGCCGCGGGGAATTGATCCGG
>JAKADX010000075.1 GCA_021818505.1 Pseudomonadota bacterium | reverse complement strand
GTGCAGGACCTTGAGGTCCACCGCCGGCGCCCCCGGGCTCCCCGCAGGACCGGAGCCGAATACCCCGGCGGCACCCTCCGCCAGCTGGGCCTTCCAGGCCGTGATCTGGTTCGGATGCACGTCATACTGCTGCGCCAGCTCGGCCAACGTCTTCTCGCCCTTGAGGGCCGCCAGTGCCACCTTCGCCTTGAAGGCCGGACTGTGCGTCCGTCGCACTCGTCTCGTCATGGTCTCTCCCGATCCGCGCCATCCTGGCCGCGGGCAGGCAGATTTTCCACTTATCGGCCTATCCGAATTTGCCCGGCCACCTCTTGCTGGCCCGCTGGCGCTCAAGCCCGACTCAGCCTGAGCCGTCGCCGGCGCGGTATTTCCGCTCAGCGTCGTCCCACGCCGCCAGCGGCTGCAGATCGGGCACCCAGGCAAGCCCCGTCTTGGCGTCCGAAGACACCGCCTCCGGCGTCACCACCACATCGAGCAGCGCCGGACGGTTCGCCAGCGCGCGCGCGATCGCGGGCTTCAGCGCCGCTTCCGTCTCCACACGTTCCGCATGCATCCCGAAGCCGCGCGCCATCGCCGCGTGATCGGCGAATTGAAGCCGCGTACCGACCACCTTGCCGTAGGTCACGGTCTGATCGTGCACCTCGATCTGCCAGGCGCCGTTGTTGGCAACCACGATCAGCACCGGCGCCTTGTGGCGCACCGCCGTGTCGATCTCCATCGCGTTGAAGCCGAACGCGCCGTCGCCGGAGGCCACCACCACGGCGCGGTCGGGGAAGGCGAGGCTTGCCGCGATCCCGTACGGCACGCCGACGCCGATGCACCCGAACGGTCCGGGATCCAGCATGGTGGGCGCGGACAGCCCGACACGCGCGAAGCTCAGGAAATCGCCGCCATCGACGATGGCGATCGCATCCTCTCCCATCGCCTCCTGCAATGCCGCCAGCACGCGGTTTGGATGCAGCCTGCCGTCGCTGCCGGCGGGCGCGTCCGCCATCGTCCGGCGCAGCTTGCGCGCCCGCTCCGCATGGCCCTGGCGCAGCCTCTCCGCCCAGGCGCGATCGACCGCGGAGCCGCGATTGCCCGCCGCGCCCAACAGCGCGCGCAGCGCCTCGGCGGGGGTGGCCAGGATCTCGACCTCGCCGCGCCGGTTGTCGCGCAATTCACCCGCCACGTCGCCGATGCGCACGAAGCGCGTGGCGCCGAACACCGCAGGCGAGCCATAGGCGAGCTGGAAATCGAGCCGCCGCCCGACCGTCAGCACCACATCGGCATCGCCCATCACCGCCCCGCGCATCGCCGCCACGACCGAAGAATGGGAATCCGGAACGAGGCCCCGGCTCTCGCCGGTATCGAGATAGACCGCGCCCAGCCGATCGAGCAGCGCGACGAGTTCCGGCCCGGCGCCGCGCGCGCCGCGCCCGGAGATCACCAGCACCCGCTTCGCGCCCCAGAGCAGATCGGCTGCCTCGGCGACGCGCGCCGGGTCCGGATGCAGCACTGGGCGCGGCTTGGCGCGCAGATGCTCCTCGCGCTGCATCGGCTTCGGCACGATCCGGCGCACCACGTCGGTCGGGAAGTCGATATAGGCGGGGCCGGGTTCGCCGGCCTCGCCCAAGGCGCGCGCGATCGCCTCGTCGAACTCGGCCGGGGCCAGCGCGGGATCGCGCACGGTGCGGGCATAGCGGGTGATCGGGCGGACCAACTGGGTGTGATCGAGGTCCTGCAATCCGCCGCGATTCTCCTGCGCCATCGGGTTGGTGCCCGAGATGATCAGCACCGGCGCGCGCGAGACATGGGCGTTGGCGATGCCGGTCATCGCGTTGGTGACGCCGGGCCCCGCCGTGACCAGCGCGACGCCGAGCGTGCCGGTTAGCTCCGCATGGGCCTGCGCCATGTGCACGGCGGCGCGTTCGTCGCGCACATCGACGATTTGTATGCCCTCCGCATCCAGACGCATCCAGATCGGCATGATGTGGCCGCCGCAGAGCGCGAAGACGCGCTCCACGCCGCGCCGGCGCAACACGCGGGCGACCCATGCGGCGACGCTGTCGGGATCCACCCTCATCGTTTTGCTCCCTGGTTGGACGGCGCGATCCCGGCAAGTTGCGCCTTCAGAACGCGGTGCAGGATCTTGCCGGTGGCGGTGCGCGGCACCTGGTTCTCCGGCAGGAAGGTGCAGGAGCGGGGCCGTTTGTAGCCGGCGATCCGGTCCTTGCACCAGTCGAGCAGCTCGGCCTCGCTCGGCGCCATGCCGGCACGCGGAACGATGACGGCGTGCACGCGCTCGCCCCATTTCGCGTCCGCCAGGCCGATCACCGCGACATCCTGCACCCCCGGATGCGCGCCGAGTACCGCCTCCACCTCCGAGGGATAGATGTTCTCCCCGCCGGAGATGATCATGTTGCTCTTGCGGTCCACCAGATGGATGTAGCCGTCGGCGTCGCGCCGGGCCATGTCGCCCACGGTGCAGTACTCGCCGCGGAACGCCTCGCGCGTCTTGTCCGGCATCTCCCAGTAGCGATCAAAGCTGTGCGCATTGTTCGAATGGAGCTCGCCCGCCTCGCCGTCGGCCACTTCGTTGCCGTCCGCATCCAGCAAGCGGATCGGCGCCGCCCCGACGCATTCGCGTCCGACCGAACCGAGCTTGGTGAACTGCTCGTGCGGGCGCAGCACCGTGACCCAGCCCGCTTCGCTCGATCCATACATCTCGAACAGGCCGGAATTGCGGAACCGCGCCATCACTTCGCGCTTCGTGTCGGGCCGTGCCGGCGCCGAGGAGATCAGCACCTTGGCCACTCGGCCGAGATCGTGCCGCGCCCAGACCGCATCGGCGAGGCCAAGCATCATGATGTAATGGGTCGGCACCAGCGAGGTGAAACTTGCGCCGGTATCGGCGAGCGCGCGCAGGCAATGCTCGGGATCGAAGCTGCGGCGCGAATAGATCGCCGTCGTCGCGCCGCAATAGGCGAAGCCGCTCAGGAAATTGAGCGAATTGGCGTGACACATGGGCATCACCAGCAGCGCGGCGTCGTTGCGGTGCAGCGCGAACTCGATCGCGGTGACGAAAGCGAGGATCGCCGTTGCCTTGTGGCTGCGCAGCACGCCCTTCGGGCGGCCGGTGGTGCCCGAGGTGTACATCAGCGTCCAGGGATCGGCGGGTGCGACGCTTTGTTCCGGTTCGCGATCGGCGGCGGCTTCGATCAGCGCCTCGTAGTCGCGGTACTCGGCGGGACAGGCGGGGCCGAGATGGATCAGCCGGCTCGCGGGGAAGGGCAGCGCGGCGCGCAGCGGCTCGATCGCGCCGGCGAGCGCGTCCTCGACGATCAGCGCCGCCGCGCCGGCGTTCTCCAGGATATAGGCGATCTCCGGGCCGACCAGGCGGAAATTGACCGGCACCGCGATCAGCCCGGCCTTCGCGGTCGCGGCGTAGATCTCCGCCCACTCGATCCGGTTATAGGCGAGCACCGCGACCCGGTCGCCCTTGCCGAGGCCGAGCCCAAGCAGCGCGTTCGCCAGCCGCCGCGCCCGCGCGTTCCAGACCCGGAAACTCATCGCCCGATCGAGATCGCGCGCGCCGACGCGGTCGGGGAAGAGCCGCGCCTGCGCGGCGAGCATCTGGCCGATGGTCAGAGGGTCCTGCATGCGCGTGCTCCGCCGGCCGTCTCGGTCGAGAGTGACCGCAGCGAGCGGCCGGGGTCAAGCGGTGCGCGCGGTCCGGATTGAACCGCCCGGGGTTTGCCGGAGGCTCCAACTCCTGAGAAAATGGAGGCTGCGACATACCCGGGGCGGTTTATCAACCCGTAGGCGCGACTCCGTCAGCCCGATGATTCAGGCGGCGGCGTGACGGTTAAAAGCCACATCCAGGTTCTTGAGGTCGATCATCGCCAAGTATTCTGCCACCATCGCTGGCGTCGCAACCTCCAACATGATCCGGTTCTCAATCCAGAATTCGATCACGTGGAAGTATGGCTTCTGGCCAGGCGGGGCACGGCCGAACTTTTCGGTCCGCCAGCCCTCGCGGGCGCCGATCCGCTTCACATCCGCCTCGCTGGTCGGCACCGACAGCAGGACATGAAATGGCACATATCCCGCATCGGCGTTCAATTTGCCCCAGCTCACCTGGTGATCGCCAGTGCCTGGCTCGAGTGTGGCATCCTCCGGGTAGACCTCGATCATGGTGCCATTCTTATCGCCGCTGACGGCCATGAAGGAATCCACCGCGCGGCCAGGGAACGGGTAGCACTTGCCCTGCATCAATTCGGCTAATACCTCAGCCACGTGCTCCGGATTTCTGGCCGAGATCGAAACGTGATGGATCATCGCAATTGTACTCCCTGCTGCATGGTTTGGGGGACTTCCAGCGTAGCTATTTTGATTATCCCTTCTTCGACATTTACTACCGTCATTGGGTCTCGCGTGCAACAGGAAGACCGCTCGACAGCGCTCGCTCGGGGCGGCCTCATCACCACGTGGCCCATGTCGATCCTCCCAATCTGGTGGCTCCTCGCGTATGGAGGCCTTGATGGCGCAATGCTGACACGTCCTGCTTCTCTGAACCGAGGGGGCCGGCTCCTTGCTGCTGTTGCCTCAGACGGGGCAGCGCTGCAACGTGTCGGAACCTGGAGGCACAACAGAACGTCGCCCCCGCACGTTGCCCCGCGCGGCGCGTTCAAGCGGTCGGCGCGAGCGGCTAGGTGGTAGGTCCGACGGTATCGGGGCGAGGTCGTGGCAGGCGGCCCTTTTTCAGGTCAGCAGGCAACGGTCGGTAGAGTCAACTGTCGGTCAGCTCCTGTCCCCGCAACCAAATATCTCACGTTATTAATCGGACAGAATCCGCCTCGGGAAACCCACCCGCAGGCGGATTCTTCGTGTCCGCAGCCTGTCCGCACCCGCCGGCGGCGTCCTAACGGGCGCCGGGAATCTGCCTCGCATGACCGTGAGCGTCCATCTACCCTGCCCTGAACCAACCAAGGAGCGGCCGCGTACCTCATCTACATGCCGATGATGAATAGCGGCGCTATCGAAGAGCTTGCCCTGACCCCGCGTTCAAGCCCGATGGCACTCCTACACCACCAGGGCGGAGACGACCCGACGTCTTCAGGAGCGTGCTACCCGGAGCCAGCAGGGACGCTCATCTGGGCTGCACTGACTGGCCGCCCGATCAGATATCCCTGCACCAGGTCACAACCGGAAGACCGCAGAGTGGCGAGTTGATCGTCGGTCTCCACACCTTCAGCGGTCACCCGTAGATCGAGGCTGCAGCACAGCGCCAGGATCGAGTGCACGATCATACCCGAGTTCCGATCGGTGCCGAGGCCCTGGACGAAGGAGCGGTCGATCTTGATCGCATCGAAGGGGAACCGCCGAAGATAGCCGAGGCTGGAATAACCAGTGCCGAAGTCGTCCAGGGCCACCCGGATGCCCAGGGCCTTGAGCCCATGCAGCACCTCCTCAGCCTGCGCCGTGTTGCTGATCAGAATCCCTTCTGTGACCTCGATCTCAAGTCGTGTCGGTGGCAGCGCGGTGTGCGCCAGGATCCCTGCCACCATTCCGACAAAATCCCTCTGCGCGAACTGAAGCGGGGAGAGGTTGACCGCGACGAAGTGCTTGTTCGGCCAAGAGCGCGCCTCCCGACAGGCGCGTTCCAAGACCCAGCGACCCAACGGCACAATGAGCCCACTCTCCTCGGCCAGCGGGATGAACTCGGAGGGTGGAACAGCGCCGCGCGTGGGGTGGTTCCAGCGCAGCAGCGCCTCGTGTCCCACCACCTCCAATGAATTGGCACGAGAGATCCGCTGGTAGTGGATCTCCAGCTGTTCGTGCGCGATTGCCTGCCTCAGATCGTGCTCAAGCAGGCGCCGACGCTGCAGCAGCCGATCCATCCCAGCCTCGAAGAAGCAAAACGTGCCGCGCCCTTCCTGCTTGGCACGCAACAGGGCGAGGTCGGCCTGCCTCATCAGCATGTCGTCGGTCAGTGCGTCGTCCGGGTAGAGCGCAATGCCGACGCTGACGCTGATCGCGATGTGGTGCCCATCGATCTCGAATGGCGATGCCAGCACATCGATCACTCGTCGGGCGAGCGCTGCGGTTGCATTGGGCCGCTCGGCGAACGGCTGCACGATCCCAAATTCGTCGCCACCCAGCCGCGCCAGCGTGTCGGTGTCGCGCAACTCACATAGCAGCCGTGCTGCCACTTCACGCAGGACCAGGTCGCCAGCGGGATGACCATAGCTGTCATTCACCAGCCGGAGCCCGTCGAGATCGAGGGAGAACAGCGCCACCTTCCCGCGGGAACGGTCCCCCATCGCCAGCGCCTGCGCCAGCCGGTCGTTGAATAGCGTGCGATTGGCAAGTCCGGTCAGCGTGTCGTGGTGCGCAAGAAATGCGATGCGCCGCTCCGCCGCTTGTCGCTCCGCGAGGTCACGGACCGCGACCACCGTTGCGGCGCGATCTTTCTCCCCCACCATCCGGATCAAGACTTCGACCGGACGAAGACCGCCTTTTGGGGATACCAGGATGGTCTCCAGCTTCTCCTGCGGCCAGGGCGCTGGTAGCTCAGCCAACGTCGGCAGCAGCTCGACGACCGAGTGACCAACAATCTGGTGATGCTCGGCGTCGACCAGGTCGCACAACGTCTGGTTCGCGTCGGTCACGACTGCATTGCGCAGCAGCAGGATGCCCTCGAAGGTCGCGTCGGCGAACCGACGGAAGCGGCGCATCTCGGTCTCGGTCCGCCGCGCACGCTCACGATCCAAAGTCGGCAGCACCAGCGCGGCAAGCAGGATCGGCGCAACTGCAGCCAGCACCGCGTAGGTCAGAGGCGTCTCCCCAAGCACGCCCGAGGGAACCGGGCCGGTCATCGGCACCAACGCGACTGCGGGCAGCGCGGTGACAAACATGGCCGTCACGGCGGCGGCGAGCGCCAGCGCGGCAGCGAGGCGGCGCCAAGCGCTGGGCCCGTGCTGGGCCAGCACTGCACCAGGTGCGGCGGCGCCGGTGGCGATCAGCATTGAGGCAGCCGCGAAGTGCGGATCCCAACGCAGCGCCCCGGCAAAGCGTAGGGCCGCCAAGCCGCTGAGGTGCATCGCCGCGATGGAAAGTCCGATCACCGCGCCACCCAGCGCGGGCCGGGCGCTACCGGCACGCCCAGCCGACACCAGCGCGAATCCGGCGATGCTGCCTCCAATACCGAGCACCAGAGACGCAAGCGTCGGCGCGAGTGCCACGCCGAGCGGGAAGTCGACATGGAACGCCAGTGCGGACATGAAATGCAGCGGCCAGGTGCCAACCGCTAACGTCCCGCCGGCGGCCAGGAGCCACGGGCCGCTCCGGCGGGTGCCTAACGTCGAGCGCTCGAACAAGCCGAAAGCGGTCCAGCTCGTAATCAACGCCAGCACGGCGACCCGGGCGATCAGACGCAGGTCAAAGTGGGCGATGATGCAGCCGCAGGGTTCGGTCATCGGGGCCAAGGCAGACGAGGAAACGGACGACGACCTCCTCGGACCGATCGGGGCAGCCGTGCCTGCCGCACGGCAGGCCGACCGATGATGCCTCCCCTGGAGACGAGCAGCTCTGCAGACTGTCTGGCACCCGGCTTCTTTCACTCCGGTTACCAGATCGATGGAAGCCGGCCTCAACGGAACCTGTGATCAGCCGGCCTCCGATGGCCGGGACCATGCCCCATCGCAGGATTGTCATAAGTCACCCCCGGCCGACACGAGATTTCCTGCATTTTCGTCCCTTCCGCGGGCAACCAGCGGTGTTGCGAGCGCGGTGTGTATTCGTGCAACGCAACAATAAGTCGCGCACTAGGAGCAGATTGGCCAGCCTGCAGGTCACGAACAGCCAGTGGAGCTTCCTGTGATTCGCGTGCAGCCCTCCCGATCCACCAGAAGATGCAGACGGCCGAAGCCGAAGCGCCGGCGCTCGGCCACCAGTTCCCGCAGCCGTGCCCGCACCGCCCGATCGTCCAGGCGGCACGGCGCTAGCGGTGCGCGTGGCGGTCCGCCACGGGGATCCGACAGACCCACCACTCCCTGAGTTCGTGCGCCGCCTGGGCGGCGGCCCCGGCGGCCCCGGCAGCCCGGCGCGCGTCCCGGCCTTCTTGCCGCGACTTTCGTCGCCGCCGCCGACAGCTCCTTCAGCCGCGCGTCCTTCGCCTTCAGCTGTCGCAGGCGCTTTGCGTCCGACACGCGGATGCTGCCGAATTTCGGCCTGTCGATTTTCAATGAGATCTAACCGAGGGGTTTTACCCAGAACGGACCCGCCGTGTGAGTGTGTTTCCTGGCCGGGGGGCAGGTTAATACCAACCCGCGATGAGTCTGACTCTCCGGGGGGATTCCCAAAGCCTGCGGGATCGGATTCGCTCTCTTGCTGCGGCGATTCGCGCGCAAGGGAGACCTCGGATGGGCAAAGCGCTCACGATTACGCGGACGGACCACACGGCGGGGGAGCTTCGGGCGGAGGCTGCCAGGAGGAGGGATGGCGCGCAGGTTCGCAGGCTATTGGCTCTGGCGCAGGTGCTGGAGGGTCGCCCACGCGCCGAGGCGGCGGCGCAGAACGGCATGGACCGGCAAACGCTGCGCGATTGGGTGCATCGCTACAACGCCGATGGGATGGAAGGTCTGAAGTCACGCAGCAGTCCTGGCCGTGCCCCGGCGCTGAGCGCGACGCAGAAGGCGGAGTTGAAGGCGTTGGTCATCAAGGGGCCTGACCCGGAGACGGACAAGGTCGTGCGCTGGCGGTGCCTGGACCTGCGCGGGCAGGTGGCGGTCCGGTTCAACGTAGAGGTGCATGAGAGCACGATCGGCAAATGGCTGCGCCAACTGGGGCTGACCCGGCTGCAACCACGGCCGTATCACCCGAAGAAGGATGCCGCAGCGGCGGCGGCATATAAAAAAACTTTGCCGGCCTGGTAAGGGATGCGTTGCCGGCTTCCACGTCCGGCGCGCCAATCGAGATCTGGTTCCAGGACGAGGCCAGAGTTGGTCAGAAGGGAACCCATGCCTACGTCTGGGCGCCGATTGGTTCGCGCCCCTTGATGATACGCGACAACCGGCATGAGTCCGCCTACCTGTTCGGCGCCATCTGTCCGGCCCGCGCCGTCGGTGCCGCGATCATCATGCCCGCCGTCAACACCGAGGCGATGAACGAGCATCTGAAGGAGATCAGCACCCAGGTCGCGCCAGCTGCCCATGCCGTGCTGCTCTGCGACGGCGCCGGCTGGCACCAGAGCGGTGCCAGGCTTCGCGTGCCCGACAACATCACTCTGCTGCCCCTGCCGCCCTATTCGCCCGAATTGAACCCGATGGA
Organism: Pseudomonadota bacterium; assembly: GCA_021818505.1. Lineage (GTDB taxonomy): Bacteria > Pseudomonadota > Alphaproteobacteria > Acetobacterales > Acetobacteraceae > JAFKFJ01. The sequence goes on along the minus strand of JAKADX010000075.1, from coordinate 846 downwards.
GAACGTCTGGGAATACCTACGCGGCAACAAGCTCTGCGCCCTGGTCTGGGACAGCTATGAGGCCATCCTCGCCGCCTGCAAGAGCGCGTGGAACTTCCTGATCCAGGACCCGGACCGTATCCGCTCAATCGGAACCCGCGACTGGGCGTGTGTCAGCCTTTAAGCGGGTTGGTATCACACTACAATCAGGCTGCGTAGCGGACATCGGGTGCCTGGAAGAACGAGCTGACCTTCGCGGGGCGCCGCTGCGATCCCTGCATGTGTGATCGCAGCCCCGCCTTCATCGCCGCCTTGTCCATGGGCGTGCTGCGCCGGCCGAGTGAACCGCCCCGGGTTTGCCGGAGGCTGTTTGGTTTGAGTTACGCGGCCAGTTTCTGTTCGTCGAGCATGGCGTAGTGGCGTTCCTCAGCTTCGGCCGGCGGGATGTTGCCGATGGGTTCCAGCAGCCGTCGATGGTTGAACCAGTCGACCCAGGTCAGCGTGGCGAACTCGACCGCCTCGAAGCTGCGCCACGGTCCGCGGCGATGGATCACCTCGGCCTTGTAGAGGCCGTTGATGGTCTCGGCGAGGGCATTGTCGTAGCTGTCGCCGACGCTGCCGACGGAGGGCTCGATGCCCGCCTCGGCCAGCCGCTCGGTGTAGCGGATGCTGACATATTGCGACCCGCGATCCGAATGATGCACGAGGCCGGCCTTGCGGGCCGGTCGACGCTCATGCAGCGCCTGCTCCAGGGCATCGAGGACGAAGCCGGCATGGGCGGTTCTGCTGACGCGCCAGCCGACGATGCGCCGCGCATAGGCGTCGATCACGAAGGCCACGTAGACGAAGCCCGACCAGGTCGAGACG
>JAKADX010000005.1 GCA_021818505.1 Pseudomonadota bacterium | reverse complement strand
GGCGCCGATCCTGGTAGCTATGTGGTTGCTAGGGTCTTTCCTGTCCGCCGCCGATGCCCCGTAAGTGTTTGAAACCATGGTGGGTGCGACAGGGATTGAACCTGTGACCCCCGCCGTGTGAAGGCGATGCTCTCCCGCTGAGCTACGCACCCTGGGGTCGGACGATGGGCAGTGTCCTAGTCAGTCTCGGCCGCGGCCGCAAGCCCCCCGCCCCTCAGGCCGCCTTGCGGCCGAAATAGCGGTGCTTCGCCGAGGTCTGGTTCTCGTAGATCGAGCCCTGGTGCGGCGCTGGCGGCAGCGGTATCCGCACCGGTACGCGCTCCAGCCGCGGGGTGATGGTGGGACGGCCGCTGACCAGCCGCCCATCGAACTCGGCCAGGTCGGGTACGCCCATCAGCGGCCAGGCATCGGCAGCGGCGAACTCATAGAGCAGCAGCGCCCGCGGCGCGTCCGACAGATTCTGCGCCGAGCCATGCACCGCCCGCACATGATGAAAGCTCATGGCCCCCGCCCGTCCGGTGCAGGATACGGCGCGCGAGAAATCGAGGCCCACGGCCGAGGGATCCATCGCCCCGCAGAAATACCCGTCGGCGTGGTGGTCATAAACCGGGCCGGTCTGCGTGCCCGGCAGCACCAGCATCGCGCCGTTCGCCTCGGTGCAGTCATCCAGCATCACGCCGACCGCCAGCAGGTCGTCATTGGTGTGCGGGTAGAACGCCCAGTCCTGGTGCCATTCCACCGGCGCCCCGCCATGTGCGGCCTTCATGTTGATCTTCGAGCCGTGCAGCCGCACCGCCTCGGTCCCGAGCAGCCGTTGCAGGATCGCGACCAGCTTCGGCAGCCGCGCCAACTCGCGAAAGAACGGCGTGTGCCGGTGCGGCGTCTTGATCCGGCGCACCCGCGGCGCGTCGGGCGTATGGTCCGGCTCCAGGTCGTAAACGTCGGTATGCCCGGCCAGCCCTCGCGCGCCTTCGAGGATGCGGGCCACTTCCGCCCGCGCGGCGGCAAGTTCGGCGGCGTCCAACACGTCCGGCACCACCAGGAACCCCTGTTCGCGATAGGCGGCAACGTCTCGGTCTTGGATCATCGGCGGTTCCTCCCGTATCGTTTATCGACCGGAGCGGCGCCGAGTTCAACGTCCCGCGCCGGCGATCTCCAGCAGCCGATCGACCGCGACATGCGCCTCCAGATGCGCCGCCAGCGCATCCAGCGCCGCCTCCACCTCCGTCTCCCAGCGCAGCCCGCCGGCGCTGCCGCCGAGCCAGCCGAGCAGCGCGGCGCGGGCTGCATCGCCCGCGAACAGGCCGTGCACATACGTCCCAGCGACCCGCCCATCGGCCGAACGCGCACCCTCGGCCTCGCCCCCGGCAAGGCGCAGCAACGGCCGCGCCGAGTCCGGCCCGTCACTGCGCCCCATGTGCATCTCATATCCCGCGAACGCCGCGCCGCTGCCGTCCAGCGTGCCGGCGACGCGGGTCAGCCGCTTCTCCCCGGTCAGCACGGTGGCGATGTCGAGCAGGCCGAGGCCGGCGACCTCGCCCGGCGGTCCCTCCACGCCCTCGGGATCGGCGATGCGGCGGCCGAGCATCTGATAGCCGCCGCACAGGCCGAGCACGCGCCCGCCGCGGCGATGGTGCGCGGCGATGTCGATGTCCCAGCCCTCGGCGCGCAGCGCGGCCAGATCGGCGATGGTGGCCTTCGATCCCGGCAGGATCACCAGATCGCACGGCGCCGGCAGCGGCGTCCCGGGCGCGAGCAGGATCAGATCCACCTCGGGTTCGGCGCGCAGCGGGTCGAGATCATCGAAATTCGCGATCCAGGGCAGGCGCGGCACGGCGATCCGGACGCGACCGCCGCCGGGCCGCGCGCGCGCGATCTCGGCCAGGTCCTGCGCGTCCTCGGCGGGCAGGCGGGCGGCTTCCGGCAGATGCGGCACCAGCCCGAGCGGTGCCCAGCCGGTTGCGGCGGCGATGATGCGCATTCCCTCGGCGAACAGCGACGCATCGCCGCGCATGCGGTTGACGATGAAGCCGCGGATCAGCGCGGCGTCGGCGGGATCGAGCACGCCCCGCGTGCCGACCAGGCTGGCGATCACGCCGCCACGGTCGATGTCGCCGATCAGCACGACGGGCGTTCCGGTCGCGCGCGCGAAGCCCATGTTGGCGATGTCGCCGTCGCGCAGATTGACCTCGGCGGCGCTGCCGGCACCCTCGACCAGCACCAGGTCGGACTCGGCGCGCAGGCGGTCGAAACTGTCCAGCACGCGCGGCAGCAGTTGCGGCTTCAGCGTCTGATAGTCGCGCGCGCGGGCGGTCGCGAACACGCGGCCCTGCACGACCACCTGCGCGCCGGTGTCGCTCTGCGGCTTCAGCAGCACCGGGTTCATGTGCACCGACGGCGCGACGCCGGCGGCCCGCGCCTGCAATGCCTGCGCCCGTCCGATCTCGCCGCCGTCCGCGGTGACGGCCGCGTTGTTGGACATGTTCTGCGGCTTGAACGGCCGCACGCGCAGCCCGCGTCGGGTGAAGGCACGCGCCAGCCCGGCGACCAGCAGCGACTTGCCGACGGAGGAGCCGGTGCCCTGCAACATCAGCGCCCGAGCGGTCATCGCTCGCCCGCTCGCACAACATCGGCGCCGGTCGGGCGGGCCGGGGGTGGGGACACGCGACGGCACAATGCGTCCTGGGTCATCGGCGGTGTCTTAGGCGGCACCGCCCGGTTTGTCAGCGGCGGGGGCATCGGCGATCATATCGGAGTGACTTCGCGAATGTGCGGGGCCGGGCCTATCTGACTTCCCAACGTTTCCGGCTAGGGATCGGGACGGATCGACCCGGAGATCGACACAACGATGACCGCAACAACCGGACTCATCGACGCCGCCCGGATCGCCCGTCCGCGCGCGGCGGATGCGGCGCTGCCCGTGATCGTTCTGTTCACGCTCGTCGCCGCGCTGCTGCCGGTCCTCGTCAACGCCTTTCCGGTTGCCGACGATTTTCTCAATCATCTCGCCCGATGCTACGTGATCCTCCGCCATGGCAGCGACCACCTGCTCGATCAGTTCTATACGATCCGGTGGAAGGTGGTGCCGAATCTCGCCATCGACCTGATCGTGCCGCCGCTCGCGGGGCTGATCGGCCTCTACGCCGCTGGCAAGGCGTTCGTGCTCGCCTACATGCTGCTGCTGCTCTCCGGCCCGCACGCGATCCATTACGCGATCAATCGGCATCTCTCGGTCGGCCCACTGGTGGCCGCGCTGTTCCTCTACAATCAGATGGAACGATACGGCACGGTCAATTACGAATTCGGCGTCGGCCTCGCGCTCTGGGCCGTGGCACTCTGGATCGCACTCCGACAGGCCGCGCCGCTGCTGCGCGGCGCGGTCTCCACGCTCGCCGTTGTCGTGCTGTTCTTCTGCCATCTCGAAGCGGTGGCGATCTACGGCGTCGCCATCGCCGCCGTTGAGGCCGAGCGGCTGTGGGCACGGCGCAGCACTCCGCGTCTGCTGGCCGCGGATCTCGCCGCGCTGCTGCTGCCCTTCGTGCCGTCGCTGCTGCTGCTCGCGTCCGGTCCCCACACCGAGGCGCCGCCGCCGATGCATTGGGGCGGCTGGGTCGCCCGCCTCGACGGCCTGCGCGCGGCGCTGGAGGCGTACTACGCCTGGCCGGACGCAATCGCCGTCGCCGCGATGACCGCCGGGCTGGGCTGGCTGCTGTGGCGCCGCATCCTGCGAGTGCCGGCCGGCGCCTGGCTCTTCATGGCGTTCGGCGGCGTCCTGTTCGCGGTGATCCCCGATCAGGCAATGGGTGCCTGGGGCGCGGCCGTGCGGCTGCCGATCGGGCTGCTGTTCGTGCTGATCGGCCTGCTGCGCTGGCAGTTTCCCGGGCGGCGGGCGCGCATGGCGTTCCTCATGGCCCTCGCCGCGCTCGTGACGCTGCGCAGCGCGGCGGCCGAGGTCGCCTATCGCCGCTACAATGAAATCCGCCGTGATTTCGGGGCTTCGCTGCCGCTGATCCCGCCGGGAAGCCGCGTGCTGGTGGCGCGCGAATGGCAGAACGCGATCCCCGCGCTGAGCGGGATTCAGGACCTGCCGAGCCTCGTCATGATCGAGCGATCCAGCCTGGACTCGCTCGCCTATTCGCACCCGCTGCAACAGGTGCTGGTGGTCCGGGCGCCTTATCGCGCCAGCACTGGCGGCTATGACGACAATCCGATTCCGCTCGCCGATCTGCTCGACCCGCCATCGCGCCCGCCGCCGGGTGGCTTCCGCTTTGACCCGAGCGGACGCATCTACTGGAAGGATTGGCAGCGCACTTACGACTATGTCTATCTGCTGGATCGGCTCGACCGCTCCAATCCGGCGCCCGACCGGCTCGACCTGCTCCGCAACGGCGACCGCTTCCAGCTTTTCCGCGTGCGCCGGCCCTGACGGTCGCGCGGCCCTACCACGATCGCAGCGCCCGCAGCCGCGCCGTCTTCTTCGACTGGTGCTCCTGCATCCGCTGCATCAGGCTGCGCAGCGCCAGGATCGCCTCGCCGACATTCGGTCCCTTGTTCAGCATCACGCACTCGGCGCGCCCGGCCATCGCCGCGTCGGTCATCTCTCCGCGCGTCGGCAGGCCCGATTTCACCATCTCCTCCAGCACCTGCGTCGCCCAGATCACCGGCACATGCGCCGCCTCGCACAGCCACAGGATTTCCTCCTGCATCTCCGCCAGCCGCTCGAACCCGATCGCCACCGCCAGGTCGCCGCGCGCGATCATCACACCGAACGGCTGCCGCCCCGCCGCGCGCACGATGATCTCGGGCAGGTTGTGAACCGCCGGCGCCGACTCGATCTTCGCCACGATGCCGATCTGCTGCCAGTCCGTCCGCCGCTTCGCCAGCTCATCCTGCAGGCGCGCAATGTCGGCGGCGGTCCGCACGAACGAGAAGCCGACCATGTCGGCGTGCTGTGCCACAAAGTCGAGGTCGGAGAGGTCGCGCGGGGTGAGAGGGTCGAGATGCAGTTCCGCGCGCGGGAACAGCAGCCCGCGCTCGGGCTGCATCTTGAAGCCCTTGAGCTTGGTGCGCTCCACCTGAACCACGACGTGATCCGGCGCGGTCTCTGCGACGACACCGCCGAGATTGCCGTCATCGAACGACACCTCCGTACCCACCAACAGATGCGCGAGCACGTCGGGCGGCAGGCACTCCGCCTCGATCATCGGGTCGGGCCGGAATCCCGCAGCGTCGCGTACCAGCCGAAAGCGGTCGCCGCGCCGCAGCCGTTCGCCCGGCTGGCGCTTGACCTTGCCTGTGCGGAACTTCGGACCGCCAAGGTCCATCAGCACCCGGATGGTCCGACCCGTCGCCGTCGCTGCCGCGCGCGTGTTGGCGACCATCGCCGCCCAGTCCTCGGGCGTGTCGTGCGCGCAATTGATGCGCATCACGTCGGCGCCGAGCTGTGCCAGCTTCAGCACATGCGCGGGGTCCTGCGCCGCCTCCAGCGACAGCGTGACCAACACGCGGCCCTGGGTGCTCTCCGGCGCGCCGCCCAGCAGGCGTAGCGTGTTGCGCCGGAGCTGCGCCTCGCCCCGAAAGAACACCTCCGCGGTGGGTGGCCAGTCCTCGGGCAACTTGCCACCCTCCAGCAGCGCCCCCAGCGCACTTTCCACGGTATCGAGCGTGAGCATGACGCGGCTTTCCAGACGACCGAGCGAGGAAAGCCCGTGGCGCATCAACTCACGCTGGAGATCGCGCAGATCATGGTGCCGCAGCGCGAGGTAGTGGGCGAGATTGCTGGCGCTGTCGGCAAACGACTCCTGTGCAACATCGGGTTTCCAGCGCGCGAGGGTCGGTGCGGCCTCCTTCACGACCGACTTGCGCAGGTCGCGCAGGGCAGCCGGCAGGGTCGGGCGTGCGGCGGACATGACATCCTCCAGCTGCGGACGCGGCGTCGCGGATGTTAGGTTATCCGATTGGGCCCGGCCTTGACCGAGCGCAATGCCGGCCCGGTCAGAACTCGATCCCTTCCTGCGCTTTGACGCCCGCCGCGAAATGGTGCTTCACCACCATCATCTCCGTCACCGCATCCGCTGCCGCGATCAGCTCGGGCTTCGCGTTGCGGCCGGTGACGACGACATGCAACATCGGCGGGCGCGCCGCCAGCGCCGCCACCACCTCGGCCACGTCGAGGTAGTTGTAACGCAGTGCGATATTCAACTCATCGAGCACGAGCAGCGCCAGATCAGGCCGGCGCATTTCGGCCAGGGCCGCGTCCCAGGCGCGGCGCGCGGCAGCGATGTCACGGGCGCGGTCCTGTGTCTCCCAGGTGAAGCCCTCGCCCAGTGTGTGCCAGCGCACCAGTTCGCCGAAGCGCTCCAGCGCGCGGCGCTCGCCGGTCGCCCAGGCGCCCTTGATGAACTGCACCACCGCGACCGGACGGCCATGGCCGAGCATCCGCAGCATGAGGCCGAACGCGGCGGTGGATTTGCCCTTTCCGGGGCCGGTATGGACGATCAGCAGCCCTTTCTCGATCGTCTTGCCCGCCACCTCGGCGTCCTGCACGGCCTTGCGCTTCGCCATCTTCGCGCGATGCCGCGCAGCCTCGTCATCGTCGCTCATCCGAACACCTCGTCCCACGTCGCGCGCAGCGCCATATCGACCGCCCCCATGCCCGCCGGCACGCCCAGCGCGGCGAGACTGGTCACGCCGTGCTCTCGGATGCCGCACGGCACGATGCCGCTGAAATGTTCCAGATTTGGCGCGACATTCAGCGCCACGCCGTGCCAGCTTACCCAGCGCGTGACGCGCACGCCGATCGCGCCGATCTTCGCCTCCGCGCCCCGCGCGCGATCGGCGACCCAGATGCCAACGCGCCCTTCCCGCCGCTCGCCGCGCACGCCAAAGCGGGCGAGCGTGCCGATCAACCACGCCTCCAGTGCCGCGACATAGGCGCGCACGTCGCGCGCCGGCAGGCGGGAGCCATGCGGGCGGGCGAGGTCGAGCATGACATAGGCGGTGCGCTGCCCCGGCCCGTGATAGGTCCACTGCCCGCCCCGCCCGGCGTCGTAGGTCGGAAAGCGGTCGGGCGCGCGCAGATCGGCGCGCTCGGCCGAGGTGCCGGCGGTGTAGAGCGGCGGGTGCTCGACCAGCCAGATCATCTCCGGCGCGGTACCCGCACGGATCGCCGCCACCCGCGCCTGCATCGTCCGCAGCGCCTCGGGATAGGGCGTCAGACCGTCGGCCGTCCGCCACTCCGGCGGAAACGGATCGGCTGCGAAGCGGTTCCCTTGGATATGCTGGACTGTGACGACCATCGGGATATTGTCTCAAGTCACGCGATCGCGCGAACAACGGAGGACCGGATGCAAACCAGGCGAGACCTCATGCGGACGGTGCTGGCCGCGCCGCTGGCGGCGGGGCTGGCTCCCGCCGTGATCGGCAAGGCGCAGGCGGCGGGACCCTACCGGGCCGCCTGGATGTATGTAGGGCCGGTGGAGGAAGCCGGCTACAGCTTCCAGCACGATCTCGGCCGCCGCGCGGTCGCCGCCAAGTTCGGCGACAAGGTCAAGACCTCCTATGTCGAGAACGTGCCGGAGGGTGCGGACGCCGAGCGCGTGATCCGCAAGCTCGCGCAAACAAACGACCTCGTCTTCACCACCTCCTTCGGCTTCATGAACCCGACGGTGAAGGTGGCGAAGGAATTTCCCAAGGTGAAGTTCGAGCACGCCACCGGCTACAAGCGGGCGGCGAATCTCGCGACCTATTCGGCGCGGTTCTACGAGGGCCGTTTCCTCGCCGGCGTCATCGCCGGGCGGATGACCAAGTCCAACGTCATCGGCTTCGTCGGCGCCTTTCCGATCCCCGAGGTCGTGCAGAACATCAATGCCTACGCGATCGGCGCGCGCATGGTGAACCCCAAGACGCGGGTCAAGGTGGTATGGGTTTCCACCTGGTACGATCCGGGCAAGGAACGCGCCGCCGCCGATACGCTGATGAGCCAGGGCGCCGATGTGCTGGTCACGCACACCGACAGCGCCGCGGTGCAGGAAGCCGGCGAGCAGCGCGGCGTCTGGACGATCGGCTACGACTCCGACATGGGCCGCTACGGCAAGAAGACCTGCCTGACCTCCGTGGTCAGCGACTGGGCCGGCTATTACGTGCAGGAGGTCGAGGCCGGGATGAACGGCACCTGGAAGAGCCACGACACCTGGGGCGGCCTGAAGAGCGGCATGGTGAAGATGGCACCGTTCAACGCCGCCCTGCCCAAATCGGTCGCCGACGAAGTGCTGGCGCGCCAGGCCGACATCGAGGCGGGCAAGCTCGCACCGTTCCAGGGGCCGCTGAAGGACCAGGCCGGTGCCACCAAGGCCGCCGCCGGCAGTGCGCTCACCGACGAGCAGATCCTCGGCATGAACTGGCTCGCCGAGGGCGTGGAGGGCAAGCTGGGCTGACCGTCCGGGGGAAGGGCCGGCCCTCGCGGACCGGCCCCGCCCCTACCGCTTGCGCACGGTGATCTTGACCACGAGGGTCAGTTTCACCATGATCCACGGCAGGAGTTCGCGATGTGTCGTCATCGTTCCCTCCTTTCGGACGCCGGCGGGGCCTATTCCCCGCCGGCGCTTTTTTCTTAGCGGATCATTCCGCCTTGCGCACCCGCATGAAGCAGTGGACGTAGTCCATGGCATGCCCCGCCGGGTCGGCTGCCACCTCCGCCTCATAGGCCGCGTAAAAGCGATCGATGATGTCCCGCCGCTCCGCCTCCGGCCGCGCCGGGTCGAGCGCACCGAAGAACATGCTCTCGCTCCATGACCGCAGCGTCGGCACGTAGGCGGCAGCAAACTCCGCCGCCGTCCACTCGCCGGCGGCGAAGCGCGCGGCATACGGGCAGGGTGTGAGGACGGTGAAGCACTCCTCCAGCACCAGACCGGCGCGGCGCACCGCGCTCGTGTCATCGTCGAAGGGTGCACGGAATTCGGCGACCGACCTGTAGTACTGCGGAAAGGTCGCGCGCGCGACTTCGTCCTTGCCGATCAGCCCGGCGACATGGAGCGCCCGCCAGTGCGCGCCGAACCGCTCATGCATGTTGCGCCCGCCGGTGGCGCCGAGATAGCGGCCCTGCTCGTCGATGCCGAAATTGGCGAACACCACCTGCCCGCCCGGCGCCAGTTCGCGCGCACGGTGCAGCAGGATGCACTCCCAGTCCGCCGCCGCCTGGGCCGCGAACGCCGCGCGCGCCGCACCGACCGCGAATACCGCGTGGACGTGATCGGAAATCATCGCCGGCAGCCGGCTCAACCAGTGCATCGCGGTTGCCGAAAAGCCCAGGTTCACACTGGCATCTGGAAAAATCGGCTCATAGAAACTCGTGCCGCTGGCGAAGCTGAACACACCGGGCACGCCCAGGCCCTCGCGCCCCGGCAGCAATCCCTGCACCAGCCGGAACAGCGTGGAGAAATCGTTATGCGGCAGATCGGTGTGCGTCAGCGTGAGTTGCCGTTGCGGCGCGCGCGTGCGCAGCTCGCTCAGCACGGCGCGGTGCAGCCCGAGCGACGTGCCGCCATCAGCGGCGCCGAAATCGGCGATCGCGAACGGCGCCGGTCCCGACAGGTCCATCTCCCCGATCGCCCTGAGCGCCAGCGGCAGCGCGCGATCGATCACCAGCTTCGCGCCGACAGTGTTTGCGCTGTAATAGCCGGCGCCGCGCATGCGGATCGGCGGTGCCACCTCGGTCATCGGTCCCTCCCGGTCATTCGTCGTCGAGCAGCCCCGCCCCCGCGCCGCGCAGCCGCGATTCGTCGGACGCCGGCACATAGGTCCGCGCCGCCAGCGCCTCCAGCCGCGCCAGCGTCGCGACCGCGACGGCGCTGCGCCGCCAGCGCGCCGGCAGCGCGTGCGGCAATGGCGGCAGCCGCGCCTCGGCCCGCCGCACCGCCACCGGCGCCTCCGCCAACGCGGCCAGCGCCTCGGCCGGCAAAGTCGAACTCGGATCCTCGCCCGGATTGCACCTGATGTCCGCATCGCCGAGGCGGAGTACAACCGGCTCGCACCGCCCCGGCCCCGCCAGCAGCGGCGGCAATATCCAGACCGGCGCGGCCACGCGCTCCGCCGTCGCCAGCGCCCCATCGGCGAGCGCAGCGGCGAGCAGCAGCGGCGACGGCGCGTCCGGCAGCGGCGCCTCCAGCAGGGCCAGCAATGATTCGGCCCAGGTTCCGCTGTGGCTGGCGATCCAGACGGCGCTGCGGCCGGCATCCTCCGCCACACCCCAGGGCAGGCCAGCGCCACGCGCGGCCTTCGCCGCCAGCGTCTCCACCTCGTTCAGCGACAGATCGTGCAGGTCAGGCGGCACGGCCGAGCGCGTCCTCCGCCGCGGCAGCGAGTTCGTCGGGGAACGGCGCGCCCTGAAACAGCGTGATGCGCAGCCAGCGGTCCGAGCGCGGATCAAAGCGCGCCGCGCCGAACATGGCGAGTTTGCAGCGCAGCAGGTCGATCGGCCGCATCGCGGCCCCGATCAGGTTGTCGCGAATCTCCGCATATGGATAGCGCGCCGCCACCTGCACGCGCCGCACGACATGGCGCCATGCGGGCGTGCGCATCAGGAACCCGGCGACGCTGCCCGACTGCGGCAGTTCGGCAAACAGCCGCGCCACGTCACGCGCGAAGGACAGCGGCTGCTCAAGCTCCGCGCCCCTCTCCTCGGCACGCTCGCCCAAACGCGGTTCCAGCTTCTCCGCCGAGACGTACCAGAACCGCGCCGTCGCCGCCGGTGCAGCGAAATCCAGCACCAGCGCCCAAGCGTAGTGCCGCGCGATCAGCGCGCGCAGCGCCGCGCACTCCATGCGCCCGTCGATCGCAACCGCGTCCCGCTCATCGGCACTCATCGTCTCGCACAGATCATCGACCAGCGCGCCATGCGGCTCCAGCAGCAGTGAGACCGTGTATTCCTGCCCCTCCAGCGTCAGCGCCGACTCCGCCCAGCGATACAGCGACTCCCACGATTGGCGCGGCTGCTTCGCAAGCTGGTCGAGATCGCCCAGCAACGCCACGATGTGCGGCGCCTGCACCGGATCGTCGGTGTGCCAATGCGCCAGCGCCGCCCGCGCCGCGTGCAGATGGCGCACGAAGTCCGGCCACGCGGCGCTGTCGGGCAGCGCGCGCACGCGGGCAAGTGCCGTCTCCCGCGCCGTCATCCAGCGATGCAGCAGCAGCGGGTGGCGCACCAGGAACGGCGCCATGCCGAGTCCCGTCGCGTTGCCGACACCGAAGCGCCGCCGCAGATCGGGTGCCAACCGCACCGCGGTCGCGGGCGCCAGCGCGCGGGCGCGGTGCTCGACCAGATCGACGGTGAAGGCGCGGATCAGCCACACCGTCAGCATCTCCGCCTGGAACGGTGCCGCGAACTCGGGCCGATCGGCGATCTCCGCGCGGTCGGCGATGCCGAACTTGCCGTTGCCGTACACCGCCGTCGTGCGCATCAGATAGCCGACATCCTCGACCGCGCCGGCATCCGGCTGCTGGCCGGCGGCGAGCGTGCGCGCGACGTTCTCGAACAGCCGCACGCTCTTGTTGGCGCGCGAGAGCACCAGATCGCGCGCGGTGAAGCGCCCGGCTTCCTGCAACGGCACATTCTCGGCCAGCCGCGCGATCTCGGCGGCGTCGGGCACGCCGTCGTACAGCACGTAGCTGGTGTCCCAGGCTTCCGCGATCACGCGATCGGTGCGCCGCTCCGGCGGCAGGTCCTGCGAGAACGCGACGAGGCTGTACGTATGGCGCGGCGTGCGCACCCGATACACGGCGTGGCCGAAGCCGCGCGCATCCAGCGCCCATGCGCTGCGCGCGACCTCCCAGCGCTCGCGCTGCGCCCGCCGCAGCAGCACGCGCAGAAAACTCAGCCGCGTCGCGTGCATCGCGCCCATGCGATCGAGCCGCATCACCTGCGCGGGCGGACGCATCATGCGATCAGCGCGCGCACGCGGGCGAGCAGCGCCGCATCCACCGCCACGCCCTCACGCTCCGCCCGCGCCCGCGCCGCCTTCCGCCGTGACCCCGGCAGCCGCGCGCCCGGCTCGGCGGTGAACGCGGCGATGACGATGCCCAGCACGTCCGCGAACCGCCCGCCCGATGGCGCACCCGGATCGAGGGCCAGAAAAAATTGCCCGGTGCGCGGCGGCCCGCCGGCGGGGCCGGAGAACGGGCTGGCCTGCACGCCCGGCGTCGCACCCGCGAGGCAGGCGGCCATCACCTCGACCAGCAGCGCCGCCCCCACGCCTTTCGCGCCGCCCGCCGGCATCATCGTGCCCTTCAGCGCCGCCTCTGCGTCGGTCGTGGGCCTGCCGTCCGCGTCCAGCGCCCAGCCCGGCGGCAGCGCCTCCCCCGCACGGGCGCGCTTCATCACTTCGCTTTTCGCGACCACGCTGGCGCTCTGGTCGATCACGAAGGCCGGCGCCTCCGCGCCCGGCACGGCGAGCGAAAACGGGTTCGTGCCCAGCACCGGCTTCAGCGCCCCCCAGGGCGCGATCGAGGCGGGCGCATTGGTGAAGCCGATGCCGACCAGCCCCGCCGCCGCGATCTGCTCGGTGTGATAGCCGAGCACGCCACAATTGTACGAATTGCGCACCGCCAGCGCCGCCACCCCCTGCGCGCGCGCCACAGGCAGCAGCGCCGCCAGCCCCAGGGCGATCGCCGGATGGGCAAACCCGCTGGCGGCATCGACGACGATCACGCCCGGCGCGGTCTGCGTCAGCACCGGCGCCGCGTCGCGCACGACCTTGCCGCAGTCGAGATGCTCGCAATAGGTCGGTACATACGCCAGCCCATGCGACGGCAGCCCGTCCCGCTCCGCCGCCGCGACCGCGCGCGCGAGCGACGCGGCGGCCTCGGCGCGCGCGCCATGTGCGAGCAGCGCATCGGCGGCGAGGCGTTCGATGTCGGCGACGGACAGGCGTTCGACGGTCATGCGCGCAAGCCCCTCACCCCGACCCTCTCCCGTGAACGGGAGAGGGAGCAGACAGCGCCTTGCTTCTCCCTCTCCCACTTGTGGGAGAGGGCCGGGGTGAGGGAATTCACGCCCCCGCCTCCAACGCCGCGCACAAAAACCGCTGCCAGTTGCCGCCCAGAATCATGCCGCACTCGTCCTCCGAGAACCCGACTTCGCGCAAGCCCCGCTCCAGCGCGTCGAACCCGCGGCTGTCGCGGAACCAATCGGGCTGCTCGGGGAAGCGCGGGCGCGGCGCCGCCGGGTCGGGCCGCATCCATCGTCCTTCGCGCATCCACTGCACTGCTTCATCCGGGCGATCCTGGCAGAGGTCGGAGCCGATGCCCAGCCGCGCCACCCCCATCACCTCCGCCGCTCGCGCCGCCATCGCGCAGAACGCCGCCAGCGTCGTCGCCGGCCCGTCCGCCAGATGCAGCGGATAGAGCGACAGCCCGAGCATCCCCCCGCGCTCCGCCAGCGCGCGCATCAGCCGCTCCGACACCTGCCGCCCGCCCGGCTTCCACGCCGCCGGGGTCGCGTGCGTCACTGCCACCGGCCGGGCGGAGCGCGCGATCGCCTCCAGCGCCGTACGTTCCCCGGCATGCGACAGGTCGATCACCATGCCGAGCCGGTTCATCTCGGCGATCACCTCCCGCCCCATGCGCGTGACGCCGCTATCCTCCGCCTCCGCCCAGCCGCAGCCGAGCAGCGACTGGTTGTTGTAGGTGAGCTGCATCACCCGGATGCCGAGATCGTGCAGCACCGCGACCAGCCCCAGATCGTCCTCGATCGCGAGCGGGTTCTGCAGCCCGAGCAGCACGCCGGTCCGCCCCGACGCCGCGACGCGTTCGATATCGCCCGCCGCGCGGATGGGCGCGATCAGCGCGGCATGGTCGCGAAACCGCCAGTTCCACGCCACGATCTCATCCACCACGGCGCGGAACGACAGGTGATAGGCCACGGTCGCATGCACCACCCCGAGCCGCGCCGCACGCCACTGCGCGAAGATGGCGGGCGAGACGTTGGCGTATTGCAGGGCGTCGATGCGGAGGGGGGGCACGGGCGGGGACTGACCAAGTGGGTGCCCAGGCTGGGCGGAGGAGCGGGGCGGCGTCAACCGCCCGGCATTTGCACATACAATGCACATTCATTATACATGCGCTGACCATCGCCCTGGAGACAAGCCATGCCGCGGGAGAGCCGGCATCCCAAGGACAGCAGTTTCAACTTCCGCATCGACCCCGCCCTGAAGGCCGCCTTCACGGCCGCGGCCGAGGCCGAGGACAGACCCGCCGCGCAGGTCCTGCGCGACTTCATGCGCGCCTATGTCCAGCGTCGCGAACGCCGCGCGTTCGAGGCGGCGGCGCGGCGCCAGTCCCAGGCAGCCGCCGCGCGCGCCCGCGATCCGCGCAGCGACGAGGCCGCCGTGATGCGGGAGATTGCCGACGAACTCGACCGCGACGACTTCGGCGGCGCGTGGACGGCGTGAAGCGCGGCGATCTGGTGACCATCGCCGTCGGCGGCGACTACGGCAAGCCGCGCCCGGCGCTGGTCATGCAGGCGGATGCGTTTGCCGAGCTGCCCTCCGTCACCGTGCTGCGCCTGACCAGCGAGGTCCACGATTGGCCGACCTTCCGCGTCACGGTCAAACCCTCCGCCGCAAACGGATTGCGGGCGGAATCGCAGGTGATGATCGACAAGGCCGTGTCGGTGCCGCGCGAGCGCGTCGGCGCGGTGATAGGCCGGCTTGCGGACGCGGAGATGCAGGAGGTCAGCCGGACGCAGGCGGCGTTTCTCGGGCTGTGGCGCTCGGGCTCGCGACGCTGGCACAGGCCGTCACGCCGGCGCTACATGCACCGCAAGGAGGTTGACTGGTATGAAAAAACCGTTGCCGAAACTGAGCAGCGACGAGGAAGCCGAAGCGTTCGTCGCCCACGCCGACGTCACCGACTATGACCTCTCGGCGATGCGGATCGTCCGGTTCGAGTTCCAGCCGGAGAGCGAGCGCGTCCACATGCGCCCGTAGCGCGCGCCGCTGGAGGCGGCGAAGGAAACGGCCCCCAAGGGCCGTTGCCCCGTATCAGCGCTTCATCCGCCAGACGCTCGAAAACGCCGTGCTGCCGCGCAAGGGGTCGTGGCGCGTGCCGGCAAGCGCGTCGGCGTTAGCGCCGAGAATCAGCGCAACCCGACCACCATTGTCGGCGACGATAGCTGGGGACTACCCGTCCTTTGCTTCGATCCGCAGTTAGGTCTGCGGAAGGAGCGGAAGGCGGTCTCCCGTTTCAGCACGCAGGCGCATATATTCCTGACGCGCCCGGTTCAGTCGGCCCTGTGAGGCCTTCTCCGGCTTACGTCGGGCCGTCTCCGCCCAAGGATCCGCGACACCTTCTTCCTGGGCCAGAAACGCGGCCGTCGCCGCCAATTCCAGCTCGATCGCGCCGATCTGCGCGGCCCGCCGGACGAAGGCAGCGCGCGGATCGTCAGGCGATGTTGCAGCTTCGGTCCGATAGATGGAGTAGCGCCCGCCCCAATCTGCCCGCTTTTCTTCCTCCACGACGGCGCCGAACGCGCTCGCGATTTCCATCCCCTGCGCCAGGTCCTCGCTGAAAGGGCCGTAGTGCCGGTATTCGAACTGAAAATCGTCGGCGAACCCGGCCAGTTGGCTGAGATACGCCACCTTCTGCAGTCTGGTCCGGCCGACGAGTTG
Organism: Pseudomonadota bacterium; assembly: GCA_021818505.1. Lineage (GTDB taxonomy): Bacteria > Pseudomonadota > Alphaproteobacteria > Acetobacterales > Acetobacteraceae > JAFKFJ01. Next base: position 162,571 of record JAKADX010000005.1, on the reverse strand, counting down.
GCCGCCGGCATCGCGGACGAGCCGGGCCGCGATCAGGTGCGGGTCACGGGTTGCCATGGGTGCTCCTGCCGATCTCTGTTCTTATTGTGTTCTCTACCTGTGAACGGGCGTCGCTGTCACCCCTCGAGATGTATGCCCGGCAGATTTCGAACGGCTCGGCGCCGGCGATCACCGGCGAGAGCTCGGCCATATCCGCGGCCGGCATGCCGGCGGGCTTTATCAGGATGCTATTCAGCGGCGTGTCGGAGTCCTGGTAGCGTTTGTAGGGGCTGCGACTCTGGCGGTCGATCAGTACCGGCTCGACGGCGCCGGGCAGGCCCACGAGCCAGTCCCGCAAGCTCTTGACGATATTCGCGCAAGCCAAATCCAGCCGCGCCCGGTGGGAGGCCCGTGCTTCGTCGTTCCGACGGACCAACGCTGCTTCGACCATCCCGCGGATATCAATGCATTCCGGCAGCCTGCGGTCGCGGAGCTCATTCGCCCGGCCCGCGATGGCCTGATCCTCCGCCTCCGCCAGCATCGGCAGCGCCCCCCAGAACACGAGATCGTCCAGCGCCGTGGCATTCTCCAGCCGTTCCGGCTCCTGCGCGAATCGGAGGATCGGATGGTTGGCCGGAAGCCCGACATTGCCTGTGTGCCCTTCGCGCACGAGCCGGATCAAGCGCCGCATGAGCGCGCCGAACACCGCCTCCGCCCCGCGCGTCGTCTTATGGAAATAGACGTTGGGGTAGAGGTGGAACAGCGAGAGCACGTAGCTCTCGGCGGTCAGCGCCGCCTTGGGGCCGAGCACCAACGTTTCCACCTCGCCGGAGCGCTCTTCATCGGCGCCGGTGCGGACCGAGGCAATTTCGAGGTTCGCCAGAAGCCAGGTGAGGTCGATTCCGCTGCTCTGCACGCCGGTCATCAGCCGGTCGCGCTGCATGTAGTCCAGGCGGTCAGCGTCGAACTGGCTGGAGACCACGGCATCGTAGAGGTTGCCTGGCTCCTTTCGGCCGATCAGCGTCGCGACGTCATTGGCGAAGCCGCCGCCGAGTGTTCGGTTCAGGGCGCCCGCGATTTCGCTGTCGCGGATCAACCGTTCGCTGACGGCCTCGTGCCGGGCCATCGGCAGATTCAAATCCTTTCCGACCGCCTCGAATGCATGGCTGAACATACCATGGCCGATATCGTGAACCAGGGACGCCGCAAGGGCGACTTGCGCCTGGTGCTCGCCGAACTGCCGCGTGCGGTCGGCGCCGATATGATCGTGGATTACGCGCATGAGCTGGCGCGCGGTGTGGAACACGCCGATGCTGTGGGCGAACCGCGTATGTGTGGCGCCGGGAAAGACGAACTCCGAGAAGCCTAGCTGGCGGATGCGGCGCAGCCGCTGGAACGGTGGAGTCTGGATCACCTGCCAGAGCGTGTGCTCGAACTGGTCGGTGCCGAAGGGGATCAGGTTATGTACCGGGTCCCGAATGCGCTGACGCTTCAGTGCCGGCATTACGTCGCTCGTGCGCCGGTTGCAACGGCTCAGTGCCGGGCAGCGTATCGGATTCGCGGAGCCGAGCGAGCTTCAACTGCTTCGTCTGGCAACAGCGCGCGATCCTCGTCTGTGACGTTGCCCCGGTTCCCGAGATGCTGGATCGCTGCTCCCTGGCCCACCCTCTGCTCCTCTTGACCTGCCTAATTTCGTCGGGCCGCCGTAAACTTGAGAAGTTGGCCCATGCTTCTTCCTAATGCCCCATGTGGAACGATCGTGCAACGGGTCGCCCCGTCCTGTTCGGCGTCAGCGCGCGACACTTCCACACGCAAGCTGCCGAAGCACCCTCCCCCAACCCGGCCACCCGCGTCCCTGTTCGGTTCACGCCCCTGCCCCGGCGCCCGCCCGAGAGCTTCCTCCGCCTGATCGCCCGGCCGTCGCCGCGCCGACGCCGCGGCAGCGGCGCGCAACCCGGAATGGGTTGCCCCATTCTCTGCACGAGGGACACACAGGCACCTTCCTCGCCGCGCTACCCACCGATCCGGGCGACGGCTTCGGCCGGGGTGACGCTGCGGACGGTCTGATGCGTGCTTAATGCGAGGAGGTGGCGGTTGCCGGAGACAATCAGATCGGCCTGGGCGGCGACGGCCGCCGCGATGACCTGATCGTCGTCGGGATCGGCGGCGATCACGGACGGAACCGCAAGCAGCGTCACCAGATCGGCGGCATCGACGTAATCGGCGAGCACTTGCGGCGCGTTTCGGCCGATGGCGACGATGCGCTTCGCCGCCGAGCGCCGGACCAGGACCTCGGCCAGTTCTTCCACGAGCGCGGCGCGGGTGAACAGCGCGACCTGCTCGCGCCGTCGGGCGACTTCGAGAAGGCGATAGGGTGTACCGTGCCAGAGCAGCGCCGACAGCACGACGTTGGTATCAAGAACGATCCGCACCGCCGTTCCGCGCCCGCCGTGCGGCACGCACGGCATCGACCTCGGCCTGACTCTCATCCTCCGTCATCGGCGGCACACCGGCGGCGTCCAGCGCTGGGGCGATCGCCGGCAGCCGGTCGAGCGCGGCCGGGCGCCGGGTCTTGGCGGTCAGGAAATCCACGAAATCCTCGAACTCGCTGAACCGCTCCGGCGGCAGGGCCTCAATCTTCCGCATCAGCGCCTGGGCATTCGACATCGGTTGCTGCTCGGGTCGGCGCGGGCAGCGTGGCACGAGAGGCCGCTTTCGCAGCGCGGGCCCAGCCCCTGCGGCGGGTCGTGACACCCGTCGAGCCACCGGCGACATCGGCCGCAGCGCGTACAACGACTCCAGCAGCCTCACAATCGGCCGTTCGCGTCGCTCCGCCGCGGTTCGCCCAAGAACGTAACGCGCCGTCCCACCCGCCGCCCGCTAACAACACCCCGCCCCGTGCGTTAAAACTACTTGCCCAGCCTAGCCCATCCGTGTTCTTGTTCCGTTCATGACCGCCGCCGCCACCACTCCGGCCGAGACCTTCGCCGGCATCCTCACCGGGCTGCGCAACGCAATCGCCGCGGCGGCGGCGAAGAACCCGCTCGCCCGGCTGCTGCTGGTGCTGCTCTGGTCGCGGCTCGGCCGCCTCGCCCGCCGCTTCATCGCGCTGGCCGCGCGGGTCGAGGCCGGCACTGCGGCGCCCCGCCCTCGCCGCGCCTCGCCCCATCCGGCCGAAAAACGCGCCCGTCCGCCGTATCAGCGCCTGCCGCGCCGCTTCGCCTGGCTGCCGCCGCAGGTGCCGGGGGCGGCGGCGTTCGGGTCGCAGTTGCAATACTGGCTGGCGACGGAGGAGATGGCGGCGATCCTCGCCGCCGCGCCGCAGGCGGGACGGATGCTGCGCCCGCTCTGCCGGATGCTCGGGGTGCGGCCGCCGCCCGCGCTCGCCCCGCCGCCGCGCCCCGCCCGGACGCCGGCGCCGGACTGCCGCCCCGCCGCACGCCCATCCCCGGCCGCACCTCGCTCCCGCCCGCCACGCGGCGGCGCCGGGCGCGATCCCGCCGCCCAACCCGCCGCCCAAGCGGGCGCACGACGGCCCGACCGGCGCCGCGCGCCGCGGGCACCTCCGTCCGTGCCGCGATAGGCGCGGCAGTCCGCGAGTCACCTCGTATCAGCGCGCTCCGTCCGCTCCGGCCACGCCGGGCGGCGGCTCGCTGGCGCGCCAGGCCTCCAGCAGCACGAACCCGACGGCGAGAAACGTCGGGCCGATGAACAGGCCCAGGAAGCCGAAGGCCACGAAGCCGCCGAACACCCCCAGCAGGATCAGCGACATCGGCATGTCCATGCCCAGACCGATCAGCCAGGGTTTGACGACGTTGTCGATGGTGCTGACCACGATGCCCCAGGCGATCATGAAGACGCCCCAGCCGTGCGCCCCTTCGCTGAACAGCCACCACGCCGCCCCGCCCCAGATCAGCACCAGCAGCGGCGCGCCGATCTGGGTGATCGCCAGCAGCATGGCGATGAAGCCCAGCGTCACCGCCCCCGGCACGCCCGCGACCGCCAGCCCCAGTGCCAGCACCGCCGCCTGGATCGCGGCGGTGCCGACCACGCCATAGGCAACCCCGCGCACCGCGCCGGTCGCGGCATCCAGCGCCTGCTCGGCGGTGGCGCCGCCCAGGCGGTGGAAGATGTCGCGCAGCGCCTCGGCCAGCGTCGCCCCGCTGACCCAGAACATCGTCGCCACGACCAGCGACAGCACGATCTGCACCACGCTGTCGGCCAGCGCGCTCGCTGCCGCCACCAGCGTCTTGCGGATGGTGTCGGAATACGGCGCGAGCGCGGCCCCCAGGCCGCCGGCCTGCATGATCTGGTCGGCAAACCCCGCCAGTTGCGTGCCCACCAGCGGCACCCCCTCCAGCCACGCCGGCCGCGCCGGCGCCGAGGCGAACCACGCCTGGACGCGTTGCGTGCCCTGCGCGAGGTGCTCGGTCAGCAGCGGCGCCATCACCAGCACCGGCAGCGCCACCACCAGCACCGCGAGCAGCAGCAGCAGCGTCGCCGCCAGCCCGCGCCCGCAGCCATGGCGGATCAGCGCCTGCCGCAGCGGCCAGGCGGCGATCGCCAGCATCGCGCCGAACAGGATCGCGGTCGCGAACGGCCGCAGCACCAGCGCCACACCGATCAGCAGCCCCACCACCAGCAGCAACACGATGCTGCGCTCGATCAGCACCCGCATACCGGCGGCACTCGCCGCACCGGTCTCCTCGGGCATCGCCGCCCCCGCGCCCTGTCGCGCGGCAGCAGAGCAGCCGCCGGCACGCCCCTGGTTGACGTGGGTCAGGACCGGCGGCGGCGGCCGGTCACCTCCCCGCGATCCGTCCCCGGACCCTCAGACGCCGCGCAGCAGCGCCAGCAGCAGCGCCACGGCGGCGATCTGGATCGCGCAGGCGCGGCGATACAGGCGCAACGCGCGGGCCAGATCGGCGGGGGTCGCCTCGGCGCGGCCCTCGCCCATCCAGACATCCTCGACGCGCTGCGTGCCATAGACGCGCGGGCCGGCAAGGCGCAGGCCGAGCGCGCCGGCCATCGCCGCCTCCGGCCAGCCGGCGTTGGGCGAGCGATGATGGCGCGCATCGCGTCGGACCGCGCGGCCCGCCGCCGGCGCGGAGGCCCCGCGCGTCACCAGGGCGGCCAGCACCAGCCACAGCGCGGCGAGGCGGGAGGCCGGCAGGTTGACCAGATCATCCAGCCGCGCCGCCGCCCAGCCGAACGCCGCGTGGCGCGGCGTGCGGTGGCCGATCATGCTGTCGGCGGTGTTCACCGCCTTGTAGCCCGCCATCCCGGGCAGGCCGAACAGCGCGCCCCACAGCGCCGGCGCCACCACGCCGTCGGAGAAATTCTCTGCCAGACTCTCGATGGCGGCGCGCACCACGCCGGCTTCATCGAGACTCTCCGGGTTGCGGCCGACGATCTTTGCGACCGCCGCGCGTCCGCCGGCCAGGCCGTGATCCGCCAGCCCGTCGGCGACGGCGCCGACGTGATCGTGCAGACTGCGGCTCGCCAGCAGCGAACTTGCCAGCAGCGCCAGCACCACGAAGCCGGCAGCCGAGGGCAGCAGCGCGGCTTGCAGGACGGCGGCGCAGAGCAGCACGACAACGAGCAGCAGCGCGACGGCAACCACGCCGGCGGCGCGGCGGGCGGCGTCGGACCAGGGCTCGCGGTTCAACGCGCGATCGAGGGCGCCGATCAGGACGCCGAACCAAACCACCGGATGACGGACGGCGCGGAAGAACGCCGGCGGATAGCCGATCGCCGCCTCGATCAGCAGGGCGGCGAGCAGCAGCGCGACCTGGGCCGTTGCGGCCGGACTCACGGACCAGCGATCAGTCGGGCGAGTGCGAACAGCCGGGCCAGCGTGCCGGCATCGGCCTCCCCGGTGATCGCCTCGGGGCGCCAGTGACGCTGGAAGGCGCGCAGCACGGCGGCGAGCGCCGCATCGGCGGCACCCTCCGGCGCCACGCGGAAGCCGATGTCGCCCAGCGCCGCCCGCACCTCGCGCAGCGCCGCCGCGTCGCGCAGGCTGCCGCCGGTGCCGCGATCGGGCACGCCCTCGGGCCACAGCCCGACGCCGTTCGCCGCCAGCGCCGGCCAGTCGAACAACTCGCCGGGGTCCTCCTTGCGCTCCGGCGCGATGTCGCTGTGGGCGACAATGTTTCGCGGCGGGATCGGGTGGCGGCCCAGCAGGTCGAGGCACAGATCGCACACCGCCGCCAGTTGCAGAACGGGGAACGGGCGGTAGCCGAATTCGTGGCCGGGATTGACGATCTCGATGCCGAGCGAGCGGTCGTTCAGCGCGGTGTGGCCGCGCCAGAACGAAACCCCGGCGTGCCAGGCGCGCCGCGCGTCCGGCACCAGCCGCCAGATCGCCCCGTCCTCCTCGACCACGTAGTGCGAGGAGACCCGCGCCGCCGGGTCGCGCAGCCGGTCCAGCGCCGCCTGCGCCGAGCGCATCCCGGTATAATGCAACACCAGCGTGTCGATCGGGGTGGCCGGGGGCCGGGCGTCGTGGTTGGGGCTGGGCAGGTCGCGGATGCGCAGGCTCACAGCCCCCGCTCGCGCTTGATGCGGTCCCAGGCGGCGTTGATGCGCGCCACCTTCTCGCCGGCCCGGGCGACCAGTTCCGGCGGCACGCCGCGCCCGGCCAGGCTGTCGGGATGATTCTCGCGCACCAGCCGCTTCCACGCGGCCCGCAGTTCCTCCCCGCTCGCGCCCCGCGTAACGCCGAGGATGCGATACGGGTCCTCTCCGGCCGGCGGAGCGGCGGCGCGGGCCTCGCCGCTGCTGGCGCGCTGCCACGCCGCCTCGCCCAGCCCGAAGCGGTGGCAGACGGCGAGCAGGAACTGCTGCTCGGCGACCGTCACCGGCCGGTCGGCGCGGGCGATCGCGAACAGCGCGGCCAGCACCTCCTCCAGCGTCGCCGGCTGGTCGGCGAAGGCCTGGCCAAGCTGGGAGGCGTAATCCTCGAACCCCTCCGCGCTGTCGCGTGCCGTGTCGAACAGACGGCCGACCTCGTGCGCGGAGTCGGGCGGGATGCGGAAGCTGCGCTTGAAAGCGTCGATCTCGGCGCGGTTCACCGGCCCGTCGCACTTGGCGAGCTTGGCGGCGAGCACGACAACGGCGATCGCGAACAACTGGTCGCGACGACCGAGCATGGCGGCCAGCCGCGCCGGGCCGACGCCAGACATACCGGGCACACGTGCCGAGGCAAACCGGTCGAAACCGCCGCTCTCAGCGGCATGGCCGAGCGCGGCGCCGACCACCGCGCCGAGCGGGCCGCCGAAGGCGAAACCCGCCATGCCGCCGATAATCTTGCCCCACACCAGAACGGGTTCCCACTGCGTCCGCCTGCCGCCTTTATCATGCGCCGGGCAGTGTTGCCAAAGCATGGCAACGCGCTCCGCCCGATTCCCCGTTGCCGCGGCGCCGCCCCGCCCGCATCCTGCGCCCCCGGTTTTGTCCGGCAATGGGAATACGATGGCAGCCTGGCGGTTCTTCGGCGACGACGGCGTCTGACCGGTGCGGCTGCTCCGTGCCCTGCTGATCGCGCTGGCGGTGCTGGCCGGGCTGCTCGCAGCCGCGGCCTGGCTCGTGCCGCCGCGCCTGGACGTGAACGCCTGGCGCGACGACATCGCGGCACTCGCGAGCGCGCGGCTCGGGCGCAGCGTGCGCATCGATGGCCCGATCGCCTTCCGTCTGCTGCCCGAACCGACCCTGACCGCTGCGAAGGTGACCTTTGGCGCGCCCACCGCCGGCGTGCGGATCACGGCCGCCGAACTGCGCCTGCGGGTCGCCCTGATGCCGCTGCTGTCGGGCGAGGTGGATGCACGCGAACTGGTGCTGCGCGGTGCGGAGATGCGCCTGCCCTGGCCGCTGGCGCCGGAAATGTTCCGGCTGCGCACGCCGCAATGGCTGACCCGCTTCTCGGCCAAGGTCGAGGACGGGCGGCTGCTGATCGGCAATCTCGCGGTCAGCGGCATCGACGGCACGTTGGCCAACGATGCCTATACCGGCACCTATCGCGCCGCCGGCACGGCGACCTTCTCGGGCGCGACGTGGCGGTTCACCGCGCGGCTGAGCCAGCCGGGCACCGACGGCTCGGCCGGGCTGGACGTGACGCTGGACGGCCAGGGCAAGGTGCAGGGCGTCGGCGCCACGCTGTCCGGCCAGTTCGCCCCCGACGGCGCCCTGGCCGGCCGCGTCGCGGCGCGCGGGCCGAACCTCGCGCAGTTGCTGCCGGCACCGGCGGTCCCGTTCAGCGCCGAGGGGCGCGTGACGGTGTCCGGCGGCCTCGCCGCGGCGGACGATCTCGCGCTCAAGATCGGCGGATCGCCGGCGCGCGGGGCGGTGGCGCTGCGGGTGTCGCCGGCGATGCGGCTCGATCTCGCGCTGGCGGCGAGCCGGCTCGACCTCGATGCCTGGCTGCCGGTGCTGACGCGCCCGGTGGTCGCGGGTTTGCCGACCGGCATCGACCTGTCGGCCGAGGCCGCGAGCTTTGCCGGCGGAACCCTGCGCGGACTGCGCGCCGCGGTCGATCTGATGCCCGGCGGGGCGGAACTGCGCGAGGCGCGGGCGATCCTGCCCGGCGATGCCACGCTGCGCCTGACCGGCCGCGTGTTGCCCGGCACCGCGACCGCGCCAGGCGCGCATTTCGAGGGCGACGTAGCCCTGGCCGCGCCGGCGCTGCGCACGACGCTCGCCTGGGCGGAGAAAGCGGGTGTCGCGCCGCTTGCGGCACTGCCCGATGGCGTCCTGCACAGCGCCAAGCTCTCCGCCCATGTCGTCGCCGACAGCGCGCAAATGGCCGCGAGCAACCTGTCCGGCACCGTGGACGGCAGCCGCGTCGCAGGCAGCCTGACGCTGCGCGCGGGCAAGCGGTTCGCGATCGGCGCCGGGCTGACCATCGACCGGCTGGAGCTGGACCCCTGGCTGCCCGGCGGCTTCCCGGCCCTGACCGACATGCCCGGCTGGTTCCGCGGCTTCGACCTCAACCTGCGGCTCGATGCCAGGCAGGCGGTGCTGCACGGCATCGCCCTGACCGCGCTCGCCCTCGATGCCGGCGCCGAGGACGGCCGGCTGACGGTGCGCAAGCTCGACCTCGGGATGAGCGGCGTGCAGGCCAGCGCGTCGGCCACCATCACGCCGGAGGCCCGCGTGACCGAGGGACGGCTCGATTTGCAGGCACCGCAGGCGGCGCCGCTGGCAGCCCTGCTGCCCGAACGGCTGGCCTTCCTCGCCCACCGCGCGCCCGGACTGTGGCGGGCGGCGGCGGCGGTGCAGGTGCTGGGCAGCGGCGCACCGAACGAGCTGGCATTGAAGATCAGCATCGACCTCGACGATCTGCGGCTGGAGGCGCAGCCGACCTTCGACCTGACGCACGGCACCTGGAAGGCCGGCGTGACGCTGCGCCATCCCGGCGCGCCGCGCCTGTTGCAGGAGATCGAGATGCCGACGGTGGCATCGTGGTTGGGTGATGGGTCGCTCGGGCTGGTGACGCAGCTTACCGGCACCGTCGGCCGGATCGCGGCGGACAGTTTCGACCTCTCGGCCGGCGGACTGCACGCCAGCGGCGCGCTGCTGCTCGATCGCGGCGGCACCGAGCCGCTGCTGACCGGCCACATCACCGCCGACACGTTGCCGCTGCCGGTGCCGCAGATCCACGCGACCGCGCCGCTGCCGCTGGAGGCGCTGCTCGGCTGGAGTGCGGCGGTACAGGTCGCTGCCGCGCACGTGCTGGCGGACCAGCACCCGGTGCTGCAACAGGCAGCGGCGATGGTGGGGCTGGCGAACGGTGTGCTGCGCATCGACGGCTTGAGCGGCAAGCTGGCAGGCGGCGCGCTGCGCGCCGCCGGAACGCTCGACGCCTCGGCCGAGCCGCCGGCGGCGACGCTGCAACTTGACGTGACCGGTGCCACGGCCGCCGAGCCGCTGTTCGACCTGCCGCTCGACGTGACCGGCGGCGTGGTCAACGCGCACGCCCGCCTCGCCGCCACCGGCCACGCGCCGGCGACGCTGCTGGCGACACTCGGCGGCGACATCGCGCTGGACGCGACCGCCGGCACGCTGTCGGGTGTGGCACTCGGCAAGCTGACGGGCGACCTGTCGGATGGCGAGGTGACGGCGGCACTGGCCGGCGGCACCACCCCGTTCGGGGCGCTGCGCGTCACCGCCCAGGCGGATCACGGCATCGTCACGATCCGCCAGGGCAGCGTGAGTCCGGCGGGCGGCGGCAGTGCCTCGATCGGCGGCACCATCGACCTGCCCGACCAGTCGCTCGACCTGCGGCTGGATGCACGGCCGGCGATGGCGGACGCGCCGCAGATCGGGCTGCGGCTGACCGGCAAGCCGGGCGCGGCGGCGCGCACGCCGGAGCTGGCCGACCTGACGCGCTGGCGCGCCACGCGCGAGGCGCCCGCGGCGACGCCGTAGCCGCTATTGCGTCCCTTGCAGCGCATGGACCCGCAAGGCGGAGGCGAGCGGACGCTCCGGCGGGCGCGCCGCGTCCACCTCGGCGACCAGGGCCGCGAGGCTGCAACCGCGCCGCGCGGCGATCGCCGACAGCGCACGCCAGAACTCCGCCTCCAGCGCCACGCTGGTGCGATGGCCGGCGAGGGTGAAGCTGCGCTTGACCAGCACCCCCATGCCTCGCTCACCCTCCCGCGAGCGCGGCACCGGGATGCAGCATCGCCTCCGGCCGCACCCAACGGTCGAAATCCTCGCCGGACACGAACCCGAGCTTCACCGCCGCCGCGCGCAGCGTGATGTTCTCCGCCAGCGCCGTCTTGCCGATCGCGACAGCCCGGTCGTAGCCGATATGCGGGTTAAGCGCGGTCACCAGCATCAGCGAGCGCGCCAGATGTTCGGCGATGCGCACGCGGTCGGGCTCCAGCCGCTCCACCATGTTGTGTGTGAAGCTCGCCGCCGCATCGGCGAGCAGGGTCGCGGATTCGAGCACGTTGCGGATGATGAGCGGCTTGAAGACGTTGAGTTCGAGGAAGCTCTGCGCGCCGCCGACGCTGACGGCGACGTGGTTGCCCATCACCTGCACGCACACCATTGTCAGCGCCTCGCTTTGCGTCGGGTTGGTCTTGCCCGGCATGATCGAGGAAGACAGCCCGTCGGCGGGAATCACGAGTTCGGCGATGCCGGCGCGCGGGCCGGAGCCGAGCAGGCGGATGTCGTTGCCGAGCTTGTGCAGCGAGGCGGCAATCGTGTTGAGCACGCCGGAGAGTTCCACGAAAGCATCATGCGCGCCGATGCCCTCGAACGGATTGGGGCTGGGAGCGAAGGCGAGTCCGGTGAGTGCCGACAGCCGCTCGCAGAAGACGCGGCCGAAGTCGGGATGACTGTTGAGGCCGGTGCCGACCGCGGTGCCGCCTTGCGGCACGCTGAGCAGCCGCGGCAGCGCCCCGTGCAGCCGCGCGACGCCGAGTTCGACCTGCCGCGCCCAGGCGGCGAATTCCTGGCCAAGGGTAACCGGCACCGCGTCCATCATGTGCGTGCGGCCGACCTTGACGATGTCGTCCCAGTCCCGCGCCCGCGCCGCCAGCGCCGCGCGCAGCACGTCGAGCGCCGGCAGCAGCCGGTGCCACACGGTCTCGGCGGCGGCGATGTGCATGACGGTGGGAAAACTGTCGTTGGACGACTGACCGCGATTGACGTGGTCGTTGGGATGCACCGGCTCGCGGCTGCCGCGCGGCCGGCCGAGCAACTCGTTGGCGCGGCTGGCGATCACCTCGTTGGCATTCATGTTGGTCTGCGTGCCGGAGCCAGTCTGCCAGACCGGCAGCGGAAACTCCTCGTCGCGCAGGCCGGCGGCGATCTCGCGCGCGGCCGCGATGACCGGCCGCGCGATCGTGCCGGGCAGTTCGCCCAGCGCGAGATTCGCCTCCGCCGCTGCCTGCTTCTGCAGGCCGACGGCGCGGATCAGAACGGGCGGGAAACGCTCCGTGCCGATGCGGAACAGGCGGCGCGCCCGCTCGGTCTGCGGCCCCCAGTAGCGGGCATCGTCGATCTCGATGCTGCCAAGGCTATCGGTTTCGGTCCGCACCACGGTCGCTCTCCTCTTGCAGCCGCGCCAGCGCCCATGACGCCGCCTCGGCCACGACCGGGTCCGGGTCGCTCGTCAGGCGGGCGGCGTGAGGTAACAGCTTACGCTCGCCCGAGTTGCCGATGGCGATCACGACATTGCGCACGAAGCGGGCGCGGCCGATGCGCTTGACCGGCGAGCCGGCGAAGCGGGCGCGGAACGCGGCGTCGTCGAGCGTGGCGAGCCCCGCGAGGTCGGGCGAGGCCAGATCAGCGCGGGCCGCGAGTTTCGCGTGCCGCGTCGCCCGCGCGAAGCGGTTCCACGGGCAGACGGCGAGGCAGTCATCGCACCCATAGATACGGTTGCCCATCAGCGGGCGCAGCGCGCGGGGGATCGGCCCCGGATGCTCGATGGTGAGATAGGCGATGCATCGCCTGGCGTCGAGCCGGTACGGCGCCGGAAACGCGTCGGTTGGGCAGACCCGCAGGCAGCGCGTGCAACTTCCGCAACGGTCGGCGTGCGGCGGATCTGGCGGCAGCGAAAGCGTGGTGTAGATCTCGCCGAGGAACAGCCAGGAGCCGTGCGCGCGGGAGACCAGGTTGGTGTGCTTGCCCTGCCAGCCGATGCCGGCCTGCGCGGCCAGTGGTTTCTCCATCACCGGCGCGGTATCGACGAAGACCTTGATGTCGGCGCCGAAGCGCGAGACGATGAACTGGCCGAGATGCTTGAGCATCCCCTTGAGCACATCGTGATAGTCGCGGTTGCGGGCATAGACGGAGATGGTGGCGCGGTCATGCGCTTGCAGCGACTCGAGCGGATCGCCGTCGGGCGCGTAGGACAGGCCGAGGCAGATCACGGATTTGGCGTCCGGCCACAGCGCCTGCGGGTGGCTGCGCTGCTCGGCACGATCGGCGAGCCAGGACATCTCGCCATGCTGGCCGGCGGCGAGAAATTCGCGCAGGCGGGCGCGGGCTTCGGGCGCGAGATGCGCGGAGGCGAAGCCAACGGCGTCGAAGCCCAGTTCGAGAGCGCGGGTGCGGATGGCAGAGGCAGACAGTTCATCCGCAGACGACGCAGATTTCGCAGATAAGGATTTCATTCAGACCTCCTCATCTGCGCAATCTGCGTCATCTGCGGAGCACTTCCTTTACCCCCGCCCGCGGTACGGTGCGACGCCCTGATCGGGAATCCACACGCCCGCCGGGGGCGTGCCGGTCTGCCAGAATACGTCGATCGGCATGCCGCCGCGCGGAAACCAGTAGCCGCCGATGCGCAGCCAGACGGGATCGAGCGTCTCCACCAGACGCTGCGCCACTTCCATCGTGCAGGCCTCGTGAAACGCACCGTGGTTGCGGAAGCTGTTGAGGAACAGTTTGAGCGACTTGCTCTCCACGATCCAGGCGCGCGGCACGTAGTCGATCACGAGGTGAGCAAAATCCGGCTGGCCGGTGAGCGGGCAGAGCGAGGTGAACTCCGGCATCGTGAAGCGCACGAGGTACTGTGCATCCGCGCGCGGATTCGGCACGCGCTCCAGCTTCGCCTCCTCGGGGCTGGCGGGGATGCGCGCCGGCTGGCCGAGTTGTGTCAGCCCGTCATAGGCTTCGGTCATGGTGCCTCTCCCGCCGCCCAGGTGGCCCGCGTGGCCGCCGCGTGCGCGTCCAGCCGGCCTGCGCCGATCGCCGAGCGGATGTCGCACATGAAGTCCTGATAGTAGTGCAGATTATGCCAGGTGAGCAGCATCGGCCCCAGCATCTCCTCGCTGCGGAACAGGTGATGCAGGTAGGCACGCGAGTGCCGCGCGCACAGGGGGCAGGCGCAGGTCGGATCGAGCGGCCGTTCGTCGTCGGCGAAGCGGGCGTTGCGCAGGTTGAAGACGCCAGCGCGGGTGTAGGCGCGCGCCGTGCGGCCGGCGCGAGTCGGGATCACGCAGTCGAACATGTCGATGCCGCGCGCCACCGCGCCCAGAATATCGTCCGGCGTGCCCACGCCCATCAGATAGCGCGGCGCGCTCTCCGGCAACCTCGGAATCACGTCGTCCAGCACGGCGAACATCGCCGTCTGCCCCTCACCGACCGCCAGCCCGCCAATGGCGTAGCCGTCGAAGCCGATGCGCACCAGCGCCTCCGCCGAACGGGCGCGCAGGTCGGGATAGACTCCGCCCTGGTTGATGCCGAACAGCCCGTAGCCGTCGCGCGGCACAAAGGCGGCGCGGCAGCGCGCGGCCCAGCGCATCGACAGCTCCATGCTGACACGCGCCTCATCCTCCGTCGCGGGAAACTTCGTGCATTCGTCGAAGGCCATCGTGACCGTGGCGTCGAGCGCGTGCTGGATCGCGATCGACGCCTCCGGCGTCAACCGATGCGCCGTGCCATCGATATGCGAACGGAAGGTGACGCCGTCGGCGTCCAGCGTGCGCAGCTTCGCCAGCGACATCACCTGGAACCCGCCCGAGTCGGTCAGGATCGGGCCCGGCCAGTCCATCATCCGGTGCAGCCCGCCGAGACGCGCCACACGCTCCGCGCCAGGGCGCAGCATGAGATGATAGGTGTTGCCGAGGACCATGCGCGCGCCGGTCGCGCGCACCGCGTCGGCGGTCATCCCCTTCACCGTGCCGGCGGTGCCGACCGGCATGAAAGCCGGCGTCGGTACCTCGCCATGCGCGGTAACGAGACGCCCGGCACGGGCCGCGCCGTCACGCGCGTCGCAATGCCACGCGCAATTCATGCCCGCTCCAGCAGCGTCGCGTCGCCATAAGAGTAGAAGCGATAGCCGGCGCCGATCGCGTGGGTGTAGGCGGCGCGCATCCGGTCGGTACCGGCGAAGGCGCAGACCAGCATGAACAAAGTCGAGCGCGGCAGATGGAAGTTCGTCAGCAGCAGATCGGCGGTGCGGAAGTGGTGGCCCGGACGGATGAACAGATCGGTCTCGCCGCTGAACGGATGGATGTCTCCATCGTCGGTCGCGGCGGACTCCAGCAGACGCAGGCTGGTGGTGCCGACGGCGACGATGCGCCCCGGCGCGGCATTGATCGCGGCGGCGGCCTGCGCGCCGATCTCGCCGCGCTCGGCGTGCAAGCGGTGCGCAGAGATGTCCTCGCCCCGCAGCGGCAGGAACGTGCCGGCGCCGACATGCAGTGTCACGGTGGTGCGCGCGACACCGAGCCGGTCAAGTTCGGCGAGCAGCGCCGGCGTGAAATGCAAGCCGGCCGTCGGCGCCGCGACCGCTCCTTCGTGGGCGGCGAACACGGTCTGATAGTCGCGCGCATCCTCCGTGGTCGGGCCGGCGGGACGCGCGATATAGGGCGGCAGCGCCAGCGCGCCGGCGCGGCGCAGAGCATCGGCGAAGGCATCGCCCCGCACGTTGAACGCCAGCGCCACGCCACCATCCGCGTCGCGCGCGCGCACCTCCGCCGTGAAGTCCTCGGCACCATCGAAATGCACCACGTCGCCCGGATGCAGCCGCCGCGCGTTGCGCGCCAGAGCATGCCAGGTGCCGTCCGCAAGCGGACGGTCGAGCGTGATGCCGATGCGCGCCGCACCGCGCCGCGCGGTCAGTTGCGCCGGGATGACGCGCGTATCGTTGGCGACCAGGATATCGCCGGCGCGGAGCAGCGCCGGCAGGTCACGGACGACGCGGTCGTGCAGCCCATCTGGCGCGACATGCAGCAGCCGCGCGGCATCGCGCGGGCGTACCGGATGCTGGGCGATGCGCTCGGGCGGAAGGAGAAAGTCGAAGTCGGACGCTGTCATCGCGCGGGCGCGGGCGTGATCCGCCGCACCATCGTCACCAGCGGGATGCTGACCAGCACCGCCCACGCCTTGCCCACCACCTGCCCGGGCAGGAATTGAAGGCCGCCGAAGGCGAGCGTGAGAAATACGATCGAGTCCAGTACCAGCCCGACCAGCGAGGACGCCACCACCGCGCGCACCAGTCCGCGCCGCTGCAGCGGCGTATAGACCGCGAAGTCGGCCAGTTCGCTGAGCAGGAACGCAGCCCCCGAGGCCAGTACGAGATGCGGTCCGGCCACCAGCACCGACAGCGCCGTGCCGCACAGGATCGCCAGCAACCCGGCCGAGGTGCCCAGGCATCGCTGCACCAGGTCGCGCAGCACCAGCGCGAAACCCGCAACGAGCACGCCGGAGGGCGCGGTCAGCCCCGGTGCGACCGGCACCACACACGGCCCGCCCGGTACGCAGAAGGTACCGACATGGCCGATCATCCAGTTGGCAAGCGGCACGCACGCCATGAAGGCGACGAAGGCCGCAAGGCCGGTGGTGCGCGACGTGTCCATTGCTCAGGCCGCGAGGTAGCTGGCGATCTCGATCAGGTTGCCGTCGGGATCGCGACAATAGACCGACCGCATCGGGCCGAGCGCGCCGGTGCGCGCCACCGGGCCCTCGACAATGGTGATGCCGCAATCGTGCAGATGGTCGATCACGTCGTGCGCGCCGACCGCAGTGACGAAGCAGAGATCGCCCGAGCCGGCCGGCACGACGGCCGAGGTGATCCAGCTTCGCGTATCCGCGTCCACCGGCCGCAGGTTGATCTTCTGCCCGCCGAACTTCAGCGCCGTGCGGTGCTCGCGCCCGGCATCGAACGTCTCGCGCTCCATACCCAGCACGCGCTGATACCAGGCCGCCGTGATCTCCACGTCGCGGCAGTGCAGGACGACATGATCAAAGCGGTCGATGGTGAACCGCATGTCACTCAAGCCCGTCGTAGAAATCGTTGCCCTTGTCATCGATCACGATAAAGGCGGGGAAGTTCTCGACCTCGATGCGCCACACCGCTTCCATGCCGAGTTCGGGGAATTCCAGGACCTCCACCTTGCGGATGCAGTCCTGTGCCAGCCGCGCCGCCGGCCCGCCGACGCTGCCGAGATAGAAGCCGCCATAGGTCCTGCACGCCTCACGCACCGCGCGCGAGCGGTTGCCCTTGGCGAGCATCACCAACGATCCGCCGGCCTTCTGGAACTCCGCGACATAGGAATCCATCCGCCCCGCCGTGGTCGGGCCGAAGCTGCCGGTCGGCATCCCCAGCGGCGTCTTAGCCGGCCCCGCATAGTACACCGGATGATCCTTGATGTAGTCGGGCAGCCCACCGCCGGCATCCAGCCGCGCCTTGAGCTTCGCGTGGGCGATGTCGCGCGCCACCACCATCGTGCCGGACAGCGACAGGCGGGTGCGCACCGGATATTGCGAAAGCTGGCGCCGGATCTCCGCCATCGGCCGGTTCAGATCGATGCGCACCACTTCCCCGCCCAGGATGTCGTCGGTGGCCTCCGGCAGATATTTCGACGGATCTGTCTCCAACTGTTCGAGGAACACGCCCTCGGGTGTGAGCTTCGCCTTGATCTGGCGGTCGGCGCTGCACGAGACGCCGATGCCGACCGGCAGGCTGGCGCCGTGCCGCGGCAGGCGGATCACACGCACGTCGTGGCAGAAATACTTGCCGCCGAACTGTGCGCCGATGCCGATGCGCTGCGTCATCTCCAGCACCTGCCGCTCCAGCTCCGGGTCGCGGATCGCGTGCCCGGCGCGGCTGCCGGCCGTGGGCAGCGCATCCAGCCAGCGCGTCGAGGCCAGCTTCACCGCCTTGATCGTCGTCTCCGCACTGGTGCCGCCGATGACGATGGCCAGGTGATATGGCGGGCAGGCGGAGGTGCCGAGCGTCCTCACCTTCGTCTCAAGCCAGGACAGCAGCTTTTCCGGCGACAAAAGCGCGCGTGTCTCCTGGAACAGGAACGTCTTGTTGGCCGAGCCGCCGCCCTTGGCGACGAACATCAGGTGAAACTCGTCGGCGTGATCCAGGCCGGGCGCGGCGGCGATGTCGAACTGCACGGGCAGGTTGTTGCCGGTGTTCACCTCCTCGAACATCGACAGCGGCGCCATCTGCGAATAGCGCAGGTTGGTTTCCGTATAGGTGCGGTGCACGCCGCGCGCCAGCGCCTCCTCCTCGTCGCCGTCGATCCAGACGTGCTGGCCCTTCTTGCCGAACACGATGGCGGTGCCGGTGTCCTGGCACATCGGCAGCACGCCGCCGGCGGCGATGTTGGCGTTCTTGAGCAGGTCGAGGGCAACGAAACGGTCGTTGGCTGACGCCTCGGGATCGTCGAGGATGGCGCGCAACTGGGCCAGATGGCCGGGACGCAGCAGGTGCGAGACGTCCCGGAATGCCTGGAAGGCAAGCTCGGTCAGCAGCGCCGGATCGACGCCCAGGATGCGCCGCCCGCCGCACTCCGTGGTGCCGAGCCCGGCGATGTCCAGCTTGCGCCAGGGCGTCGCGTCGGGGCCGAGCGGGAACATCGGCGCGTAGGTGAAGTCGGGCTGGCGCGGCAGCGGCGCGTTCATGGCGTTCGGCCTCTCTGGGGCATCACTCTTTCGGCGGTGTGCGGCGGCGGAAGGCGTCAAGGCTTACCACCTGCGGCTTGGGCTCCGCCGGTTCGGCGGGCGGGGCCGGCAGCGCGGCCGGCGGCGGCTCGGACTGCGCGGCCGGCGCCTCGTCCTGCGTCGCCACGGCGCGGAACTGCAGGCCGAACCTGACCTCTGGATCGGCAAAGGCGATGACGGCGCCGAGCGGAACGTGCAGCTTCGCCGGCACGCCGCCGAAGGACAGGCCGACACTGAACTCTTCGGCCGCTTCATCCACCTTGAGGTCCCAGAACTGGTGCTGCAGGACGATGGTCATTTCCTGCGGGTACTGCGCCTTGAGCCGCGCCGGGATCACCGTATTGGGGTGGTCGGTGCGGAAGGTGATGTAGAAATGATGCCCGCCGGGCAGCCCATGCTCGGCCGCGTAGGAGAGCGCGCGCACCATCACCTGGCGCAGCGCTGCCTCGGTCCATGCGTCATAGGGCAACAGGCTTTCCGGCGAATTGCCGTCGCTCTCGTCCATCGCTCGTCTCGCGGCTGACGACGCCCCAATAGCGCGCGGCCGCTAGCGCGAAAAGTCCGCCGCCGTCGTCCACGGCGGGCGCAACGCGGCGATGCGCGCGGCCACCGGGCAACCGTCGGCATGGGCGCCGGGCAGGTAGCCGAGACTCATCAGGAATTCGCCGACGATCTCGCCGCCGGTGAACACGAAGGTCTTGCGGAACAGCTTCGTCCACTCGGCCTTCGCGCGCGGATGGTGCGTGTCGAGCCAGTCGGCGAAGCCGCCGTGGCTCCCTCGCAGCGCCTGGATGCGGCGGGCGTTCTCGATGATGGCGCCGACCTTGAGGCGGTTGCGGATGATCCCGGGATCGGCGAGCAGCCGGGCCGAGTCCGCCTCCCCCATCGCGGCCACCCGGTCCACCTCGAAACCCTCGAACGCGCGGTGCAGCGCCGCACGGCGCTTCAGCACGATCTCCCACGACAGTCCGGCCTGCATGATCTCCAGCGCCAGACGCTCGAACAGCACCGGCTCCGCGCGCTGCGGGAAGCCGTATTCGGTGTCGTGGTAGGAGCCATGCACGGGATGCCCCGGCGCGACCTGACAATAGGTGCTCATCGGCCACTCCGGCGGGACCAAATGGGGGGCTTCTGTTGCCCGGTGCCCCCCGGACCGCGCTTATTGCTTATGCAGCAACAGCGAGCGCCATGTTGTCGTTGGCACTTGTGAATTGGCCCGATGACGGCGGAACCATGCCGGGCAAAAGGATCGTCTTTACCGCGCGTGTCGAGCCTGTTTCGCCCCCATGTCCCCGACAACCCGGGTTGAATGGTGGAGGCGCCGGGCACTGCCCCCGGGTCCACAACGCTTATTCCACGAGCCGTTTATCGCCATAGCCGCAAGCGGCACCACGGCAGATAAGTCATCGCCGGTGCCGCTGCAAGGGCGCATTGATGCAGCGCGCGGGCTGACCGCGCGGCGGTTCCGGGGTAAGCTCGCCGTGTGCTGACCGACCTGCCCAACGTGCTGACGCTCTCCCGCATCGCCGCGATCCCGCTGCTGGTGGTGCTGGTGGCCCTCGGGCGGCCGGGAACCGACGTTGGCGCCTGCCTCGTATTCGGCATCGCGGCCGTCACCGACTATTTCGACGGCAAGCTGGCCCGCGACCGGCGCCAGCAATCCGACCTCGGCCGTATGCTGGACCCGATCGCCGACAAGCTGCTGGTCGGCGCGGCGCTGATGATGCTGGTCGGCACCGGGCGGCTGGGCAACTGGGGGCTTTATCCGGCCGTGGTGATCATGCTGCGAGAGATCCTGGTCAGCGGGCTGCGCGAATATCTGGCCGGCGTGCGCGTGGGCCTGCCGGTGACGCGGCTGGCGAAATGGAAAACCGGAGTCCAGATGGTGGCGCTGGGCACCCTGCTCGCCGGCGATCCGACCGCCGTGCTGATCGGCCTGCCATGGCTGCCGGCGGCGGCGATCGGGGAGGCCCTGCTATGGCTCGCGGCGCTGCTGACGCTGGTGACCGGCTGGGATTACCTGACCGCCGGGTTGCGCCACGCGGCCGGCGGGCCGGCGCAGGTGCCGCCCGCGCGCGAGGAAGCGCGGACCGGGTGAACACACAAGCGTGAACGTGCTGGGGGTGATCGGTTGGTCCGGCAGCGGCAAGACCACGCTGCTGACGGCGCTGCTGCCGCTGCTGATCGGGCGCGGGCTCAGCGTCTCCACGGTCAAGCACGTCCATCATGGACTGGATCTCGACCGTCCGGGCAAGGACAGCTTCCGCCACCGCGCCGCCGGCGCGCGGGAGGTGATGGTGGCCGGCGGGGCGCGCTGGGCGCTCCTGCACGAGCATCGCGGCGCGGCGGAGCCGACCCTGCCGGAGCTGCTCGCGCGCATGGCGCCGGTCGATCTGGTGCTGGTCGAGGGCTTCAAGCATGGGCCCGAGCCGAAGCTGGAGGTGCACCGGCCGAGTCTCGGCAAGCCGCCGCTCTGGCCCGGCCGCGCCGACATCCTGGCGGTGGCGAGCGACACCGCCGCCCTTGATTGCGGGCGGGCGGTGCTGCCGCTGGATGCGCCGACGGTCGTGGCGGAGTGGACACTCGTGGCGCTGGACCGCGGGATGTTGCGCCAAACGCCTGCTTGAGCGCACGGCGCCGGGCGGGCACATTCGCGCCGCGACGCCGGCCGGTCCGGTCGGAGCGGCGCACACGAAGGGACACCATGATGCGGCGCACCGCCCTGCTGGGCCTCAGCTTGCTGCTGGCCGGCTGCCAGTTCGTCGGCAACCCGTTCGACGGCGGCGGCGGGTTCCTGTACGACACGCACGAGTTCCGCTCCAACCCGAACCTGCCGCCCGAGCAGAACGAGACGGTGCAGCGCGTGCTGGGCCAGGACGTGACCGTCCTGCCGCTGACCCCCGAGGGGGGCGATATCTGGCCCGGACCGATGAAGCCGATCCCGAGTTCGCAGGACATCATGCAGCAACAAATGCAGCAAATGCCGCCGCCCAACATCCCGTCGGGGCCGCCGCCGACACTGTTCCCGGAAACCCCGCCGCCCACGCCGTCGGCGCCGCCCCCCGCGGCGGCGACTCAGCCCGGGGTCGTTCCCGCAGCCCAGAACCCCGGCGGCGTGACGACGTTCACGGCACCCGGCGGCGGACAGGGCATCCTGGTGCCGAACGGCAACGGCACCAGCACCCTGATCGGTCCCGACGGCAGCATGAAAACGGTGCCTACACCCAAATGACCGCCGCGCCGCTGCATCTGCTCTACTTCGCCTGGCTGCGCGAGCGCGTCGGCATGCGGGAGGAGACGGTGCAGCCCCCGGCGGGGGTGGCGACGGTCGGGACGTTGCTCGAGTGGCTGCGCGGCCGCGGCCCCGGCTTCGCTGCCGCCTTCGCCCCCGGACTTCCGGTGCGCTGCGCCGTCAACCAGGAATTCGCCGGGCCGGAGACACCGATCGCGCCGGGCGATGAGGTCGCGTTCTTCCCGCCGGTGACGGGTGGCTAGCGATGGCAACCGTGCGGGTGCAGCAGGCGGATTTCGACATCGGCGCGGAGGTCGCCGCGGTGACCGCCGGGCGGACCGATATCGGCGGTACCGGCTGCTTCATCGGCACCGTGCGCGAGACCGCCGACGGCAGGCCGATCACGGCGATGACGCTGGAGCATTACCCGGGGATGACCGAACGCGCGATGGCGGCGATCGCGGAGCAGGCCGAGGCGCGCTGGTCACTGCTGGGCTGCACGCTGATCCACCGCGTGGGCCGCCTGACACCGGGTGCGAACATCGTCCTGGTCCTGGCCGCCGCGCCGCACCGGCAGGCGGCGCTGGAAGCGACCGCGTTCCTGATCGACTGGCTGAAGACGCGCGCGCCGTTCTGGAAGAAGGAACACTTCGCCGACGGCGCCGAGGCGTGGGTGGCGGCGCGGGTGGAGGACGACGCGGCGGCGGCGCGGTGGGGTGGCGGCACGGCCGGCCGTGACCGGCGGACTATGGCGCCGGGCGGATCCGGGTGATCTTCGATCCCTCCAGGCCAAGCCCGCCCATCAATCCCTGCTGACCGAACGGGAAGGCGTACACATCCTGCGAGAGGGTGGTGCTGGACAGGCTGGCGGCCGCGCCCTTGTCCATGACCACAACGCTGGGGCCCGATCCGACCGCCCAGCCGTCGCTCCTGGACAGGTAGTCCAGGGCGGAGTCGGTCATGAAGAACAGCGCGTAGCTGAATGTCTGCGCCCCCGCCTGCAGGCCGAACGACGCTGCCGAGAGGTTGTAATAGGCGGTCGTCCTGCCCTTGACCCGCAGCGCGCCGTCGCCGCTCTGGCCGCCAATCAGCAGCCCGGCCTTCACGATCTTGGGGAACACCAGGATCGCCTTGGCGCGGGCGGCGAGCTCGCGCGTCTTGGGCTGCGCGGCATAGAGCGCCGCGAGCGCGCGATCGGCGTCCCGATCGATCTGGCGCGCCGATGCGGCCGAAGCGGCGCCCGCCCGCAGCATGACCGCCCCGGCCAGGGCCGCGCCGGCGGCAAGCGTGGAACGTCGTGTCCTGTCCATATCGCGCCTCCCTGCGTGCAAACGGGACGGGCCTGCTGCCTCAGCCGGACGGCCAGGTGAGTTCGGGGACGAATTTGTAGGGATAGTCCGGCTCCCGGTATCCCTCCGGCTCCTGCCGTTTCGGCAGCTTCACCTTCTCGCGCGGGATCGCCTCGTAGGGAATGTGCCGCAGCAGGTGAGCGATCACGTTCAGGCGCGCGCGCTTCTTGTCGTCCGAGCGCACCACGAACCAGGGCGCCCATGCGGTGTCGGTCGCCGCAAACATCTCATCGCGTGCGCGGGAATAATCGTACCACCGGCTGTAGGACTTCAGATCCATCGGCGACAGCTTCCAGACCTTGCGCCCGTCCTCGATGCGGGATTCCAGACGGCGCGTCTGCTCCTGCTCGCTGACCTCAAGCCAGTATTTGAGCAGGATGATGCCGGACTCGACGACCGCCTTCTCCACTTCCGGCGCCATCTGGAGAAACCGCCGCGCCAGTTCCTCGGTGCAGAACCCCATCACGCGCTCGACGCCGGCGCGGTTGTACCAGCTCCGGTCGAAGATCACGACCTCGCCGGCGGCGGGCAGATGGGGAATATAACGCTGCACATACATCTGCGACTTCTCGCGCTCCGTCGGCGCGGGCAGGGCGACGACGCGGAAGATGCGCGGGCTGACGCGCTCGGTGATCGCCTTGATCACGCCGCCCTTGCCGGCGCCGTCACGCCCCTCGAAGACAATGCAGACCTTCAGGCCCTTGTGGACGACCCATTGCTGCACCTTGACCAGTTCGACATGCAGACGCGCGAGATCGGCGCGGTAAAGTTTGTTCTTCAGCTTGCCGTTCGGCGCCTCGGCCGGTTCGTCATTCGCGCTCTTGCCGGCCTTTCTTGCCGCCTTCGCCATGTCAGCCCCCCGCAACAGGTGCCGAGCCGGGCAGGCCCGCGCGATCGAGGGTAACCGGGCGGTCGAACCGCCGTCGATGCCGATGCGGCATCCGGCGGCCGTTCGTTCTTCGAACGTCCGCCACGTCTGCGCGAGGTAGCGGAGGAGGTGGTGCCGCCCGTGCCGCTACGTGGCGGGCCGCCGGCGGGCGGTGCGGGCGGGAACGGGCCGGCGGCGGGGCGGGCGGCCGGCGCGGCTCGGGGTCGCCTGCGGCGCGGCGTCGGGGCCAGTGCCGGCGGCGGGCGCACCCCGAGCATCCGGCAGAGCGGGCGCAGGAGCCGGCCGGCCTGCGGGGCGGCGGCGATCAGTGCCGTCATCTCGGGATCGGACAGCAGATACTGCAACTGCGACCCGTAAGCGGCCGATTCCGGCACCAGCCGCACCAGCCACGCGAAGCGGCGCGGCAGGCGGGCATAGGGCTTGCGGGGCCGTGCGTTTGCCGGGCGAGGCGTCATGCGACGGCGTGGCGCCGCGGTGCCCGCGGCGACGCGGGCCGCGAGGGCCGCGAAGCGGGCGGCGAGGCGGTTGAGCCGCGGCCAGAGCAGCAGGATCAGCGGTATCGCCAGCTTGTTCTTCATCGCCCCCGCCGCGATGTCGCGCTTCAGCCAGGCAAGGATGCCGGCGAAGCGTTCGGCGGGGGTGCGGGCGGCGAGGTCCATGAACGGAACAAGAACACAGATGGGCCGGGCTGGGCAAGTGATTTTCACGCAAGTGGTGGTATGTTGTTAGCGGGCGGCGGGCGGGTCGGCGCCTACATGGCGCGGCCCGCGCGCTCGGCGGCGCTGAACAGCCGTTCCGTCTGCTCCATGATCGCCGAGGCGAGCCGCGCCCCTTCTTCCCCGGCCTGCCTGGCGAGGAACAGCACGCGGTATTCCGCCTCCATCACCGCGGTCAGGTGCGGCCAGGGGAGCCGGTCGGCGGCCCGCAGCGTGTCGAGCAGCGCGGTCAGTTCGTCCAGCGGATCGGGGCCGGGCGGCGCCGGTTCGGCGGGCGGCGCCGCGAACATGTCGGGCTGACGGGGGCCGAACAGGTCGGACTGACGCGAGTCGGATCGGGACATGCGCTCACTATAGCAGTGGAGGCGGCCGTCGGCACGGGCGACGGACTCGCCGGCGCGCGTCGGACCCGGCGCACTGCCGCGCCGGGTTGCGAAACGGCGCGGCCGGCGCTCACGATGCGGCGCCATGCGGTCGAACATCCTGCCCGACTATCTCGCCGAAATCGCCCGCATCCGGGCAACCCGCGCCGGCACGGGCGAGGTCAGCTATTATGGTGCCCTTGCCGGGGCGCTGAACGCCGCCGACGAGCGGCTCAAGCCGCGCGTGTTCTGCGTGCCGAATCTGCGCAATCGTGGCGCCGGCTACCCCGACATGAGCCTGTTCGTCGTCGCCCGCGGCAATCCTCCCGAGGATTGGCCCGAGGCCGCCGCGCCCGAACGCGGCGTGGTGGAGGTGGACGACATTCCGGCAGAGCTGGGCGCTGCGCAGCTTCACGCCCAGGTCGCGCTACCTTGCCGCCTACGGTCTCTTTCCGATGCGATGGCCAACGGGGTGAAGTTCGGCCGCAAGCTGATGCTCACGCCGCACCGGCGGCGCGAGGTGCAGGCGCGTTTACTGGCCGGCGAGACGCAGCGCAGCATCGCCCGCGGCTACAACGTTGGTCGGGCAACGATTTCACGATTGCCAATGTCGGAGGCACGACTTGGCTAGCGAGGGGATTCCCGTCAACAAGGAGATGGTCACATGGGCGCGCAAACGCGCGGGGCTGACCATTGACGACGCCGCGCAGAGATTTCCGCACATCGCCGCGTGGGAGGCGGGCGACGCGCTGCCGAGCTATCCACAGCTCGAAAGGCTGGCCGATGAGCTGAAGCTCCCCATTGCCGCATTCTTCTTCCCCCAGCCGCCGACGTTGCCGCCGATCCGAGAATCCTTCCGCACCCTGCCGGATACGGAGTTTCAGCAAATCCCCCGGCACGTGCACTTTCTGCTGCGCAAGGCGAAAGCCCTTCAGCTCAACCTTGCCGAGCTTACGCAGGGCCACAATCCGAGCCGACGGCTTATCACGCGCGAGCTTCGCTTCCGCGAAACAGAATCCATCGCGCGTATGGCAGCGCAGGTGCGCAAATATCTCGGCGTCAGGCTCGCCGATCAAGACCAATGGACGGACGACGAAGCCGCGCTCAAGGCTTGGCGCGACACGCTGCATTCGGCCGGCGTGTTCGTGTTCAAAGATGCGTTTCGCGTGGACGGCTATTCGGGGTTCAGCCTCTACGACGACGAATTTCCAATCATTTATGTCAACAACAGCTCGGCCAAGACGCGCCAGATTTTCACCCTCTTTCACGAGCTGGCGCATCTGCTCTTTCGCACGAGCGGCATCGACACCATCGAAGACCGGTATATCGAACGCCTGCCTCAGCAGCAACGCCGCATCGAAATCCTGTGCAACCAGTTCGCGGCGGAATTTCTGGTTCCTGAAGCAGCGTTCCGCGCTGCCATGGCCGACCGCGACCGCTCGGAGCGCAGCGCCGTGCAGCTCGCGCAGCATTTCCATGTGAGCCGCGAGGTTATCTATCGCAAGTTTCTCGATCGCGGCTGGATCGATCAAACCGAGTATGAGCGGGCTGCGCGCGAGTGGGCCGCCCAAAGGACGGGCGGCAGCGGCGGCAACTGGTATTACACCCAGATCACCTATCTGGGCCGCGAATACATCAACCTCGCGTTCCAGCAATATCACCGGAACAGCATCGACGACGCGCAGCTCGCGGAATATCTCGATACGAAACCAAGAAATATCGGTGCGCTCGAAGAATATTTTCTGCGTGGTAGCCGATGAGCTACGTTTTCGACAACTCGCCGCTTTCGGTCCTCTTCAAAAATTTCTACCGCCGCACTTTCCGCAGCTTGTGGGCAAGGTTTGACGAGCTGGTCGCCAACGGCGAAATCGTCTCGACGCGTGAGGCCCTGCGCGAGATAGAGGACGGCGCACCCGACGAGCTGCTTGACTGGGCGAAGCACAACAACAAGCTGTTTGCCATGCCGACAGCTGCCGAAGGCGCTTTCGTCGCCCGTATCTATGCCGTGCGGCACTTCCAGCAGAACATCGAGCAG
Source organism: Pseudomonadota bacterium (assembly GCA_021818505.1). Taxonomy (GTDB): domain Bacteria; phylum Pseudomonadota; class Alphaproteobacteria; order Acetobacterales; family Acetobacteraceae; genus JAFKFJ01. The sequence continues at coordinate 135,592 of JAKADX010000005.1, read as the reverse complement.
CAAAAACTGCTAAGAGGAGGCAAGAATGCCGACCCTTTTGTGATCGCCAAGGCGGCCGTCGAAGGCCGCGCGGTTGTGACCATGGAGCAGTTCAAGCGCAATGCGGCAAAGATCCCCAACATCTGCCAGCATTTCGGCATCATGTGCCTGACGCTCGAACAGTTCATGAATGAGCGGGGATGGGAATTTTAGGCACAGATCACCGGCCCGGCGGCCGCAACAGACCGACAGTTAGCGGCTTGGTCCATTTTGCATGCAGGTCTGCTCGACGGAACACCCGCTTGGGACAAACTGTGTGGTCCTCGCCGGCAGGTTCTTCAGACGGAATCTCGACAAAGAACGGTATCCACACATCGAAAGCGCTCGGGGCGCCGGCAACCTTGGCGCACACCTCGCCCGTCATGTGCGGCGATGAGACCGCCACGGCGGCCGAGGCGCCGCTGCTGGGCGCCCGCACGCACGACGTGTTCCTCAACGCCGATGCGTACTGGCGCAACATTCCCGAGTCGGTCTGGGACTTCACCATCGGCGGCTATCAGGTGCTGAAGAAGTGGCTGTCCTATCGTGAGCAGCCTTTGCTGGGGCGCGCCCTCACGACGGCCGAGGTGCGCTATTTTCGGGATGTGGCCCGCCGCCTCGCCGCGTTGCGGCCGATGGGGTCGGAACTGGACGCCAACGATCGCGCCTGCGCCGCAGCGAATCACCCGATCCGTGCGGCAGAGTCGCGCGCGTAGGGCGGCACAGCGACGCGGAGCCCGCCGCCCTTCGGCGCGCCGCTTCTGCCGTCAAAGGCTTCCCGTCATGCCGGGCGAAGGCCGGGCATCCACGCCTTTGCCGCCCCAATACGGTGCCGCACGAAGCCGTGGATGGCCGGGACAAGCCCGGCCATGACGAAAAGGACTGAAACTCCCTGATGGAGCCTAAGATGTTCCCGGATGGTCACTCAGATCGGTGCCGCCCGCTCCACCTCGGCCGGGGCCATGCGGACAAGCTGTTCGTAGTCGCGCAGCAGCGTCTCGGTAACGCGGCCGGGGGTGTATTCCAGTTTGCCGATCTGGCGGACCGGCGTCACCTCGGCGGCGGTGCCGGCGAGGAAGACCTCGCTCGCGCGCGGCATCTCCTCGGGCATGATGGCGCGCTCGACCACCTTGATCTGCCGCTTTCCCGCCAACGCCTTGACGCTGCGGCGGGTGATGCCGTCCAGGAAGCAGTCGGGCGTCGGCGTGTGCAACTCGCCGTCGATGACGAAGAACACGTTGGCGCCGGTCGCCTCCGCCACCTGGCCGCGCCAGTCCAGCATCAGCGCGTCGTCGAACCCGGCGGCCTCGGCGGCGTGCTTGGAGAGGGTGCCGATCATGTAGAGGCCGGCGGCCTTGGAGGCGGTCGGCGCGGTCTGCGGGTGCGGGCGGCGCCACTCGGCCATGCCGAGACGCACGCCCTTCATGCGGTTGTCGCCGAACAGGTTGGGCCACGCCCAGGTGGCGATCGCCAGATGGATTTTCGTCTGCTGCGCGGAGACGGACAACTGCTCGGCGCCGCGCCAGGCGATCGGGCGCACATACGCGTCGCTCTGCCCGTTGGCCGCCAACACCTGCTTGCAGGCGGCATCGATTTGCTCGGCCGTCCAGGGTATGTCGAAGCCGAGGATGCGCCCCGAGGCCAGCAGCCGGTCGGTGTGCGCGCGCAGCTTGAAGATGTTTCCGCCGTATGCCCTCTCCCCCTCGAACACGCCGCTGGCATAGTGCAGGCCATGAGAGAGCACGTGCAGCTTGGCCTCACGCCAGGGCACCATGACGCCGTCGTACCAGATCTGGCCGTCACGGTCGTCGAAAGGAACCAGCGCCATGGGGACGATCCTCGCAAGATTGTTGCCGCAGACGGGGTGACGCTATAATCGGACCCTAGATCAGTCAACAATCCTGCCCTAGTTACCAGGAATGCCAGACATGCCCGACCCGAAGGGCGCCGCCGCCGCCCTTGATCCTCGCCCGCCGGAGCCGAAGAGTCACGCCGCCGCCGGCGCAAGCCTGCTGTTCCTGCGCGAGGAGGAGATGCGGGCCGCCCAGGACCTGCTGTTCTTCGCCTATCGCGACTTCACCAACGCCGCCGACGTGATCCTCGACGAGCTTGGCATGGGCCGCGCGCACCACCGCGCGCTGCACTTCATCGGGCGCAATCCCGGCATCGCGGTGGGCGACCTGCTCGGCCTGCTGCGCATCACCAAGCAGAGTCTGGCGCGTGTGCTGACCACGCTGGTCGAGCAGGGCTATGTCGCGCAGACGCAGGGCCGCGCCGACCGCCGTCAGCGGCTGCTGACGCTGACCCCGGCCGGGCAGGCGCTGGAGCGGCGGCTGTTCGAGCGCCAGCGCGAGCGGCTGGTCGCCGCCTATCGCGAGGCCGGGGCGCAGGCGGTGGAAGGGTTCCGGCGTGTCATGCGCGGCATCATGGATGAGGCCGCGCGTGCGTATCTGGACCGCACCGAGGCCGTCGCGCGCGAGGCGCGCCCGCGGGCCGGCAGCCGATGAGCGAGGATGCGCTGATCCTGGTGGTGGACGACGACGCGCGGCTGCGGGCGCTGCTGTCGCGCTATCTCGCGGAGAACGGGTTTCGCGTCAGCACCGCCGAGCACGCGGCCGAGGCACGCGACCGGTTGCGCTACCTCCAGCCCGACCTGATGGTGCTGGACGTGATGATGCCCGGCGAGGACGGTCTGACGCTGACCGGGTCGCTGCGGCGGGAGGCCCGCGATCTGCCGGTGCTGCTGCTGACCGCGCGCGGCGCGCCGGAGGACCGCATCGCCGGGTTCGAGGCCGGCGCCGACGACTACCTGCCCAAGCCCTTCGATCCGCGCGAACTGGTCCTGCGCATCCGCGCCATGCTGCGCCGCGCCCCGCCGCCCGCCGCGTCCGGCCCGGCGAGCGGGCCGGTGCCGCTGGGGCCGCTGTTGTTCGACGCCGACCGCGGCGAGTTGCGGGGCCCGGCCGGGATCGTGCGGCTGACGGGCGGAGAGGCAGCGCTGCTGACCGCGCTCGCCCGCCGCCCCAACCAGGTGCTCTCCCGCGAGGACATCGCCGCGGCGCTGTCCATGGACGAGGCCGGCGAGCGCGCCATCGACGTGCAGGTCACCCGCCTGCGCCGCAAGGTCGAGCCGGACCCGCGCGAGCCCCGCTTCCTGCACACGGTGCGCGGACGCGGCTATGTGCTGAAGCCCGGGACCTGAATCGCCCCTTTCCGGCCGCCCGCCTTTCTGGCATGGATCGCTATATCCAATTAGGAATAGCGACATGACGCGATCGAATCCCGGCCTTGCCGCCGCGCTTCTGGTCGGGGCGGTGTTGGCCGGCGGGCCGCCGGCGCTGGCTGACGATGAATCCACGCCGGCCCCGACGCCGGACACCGGCGGCTACGGCAACAGCATCGGCGATTATTTCGCCGACTGGTTCGCCCGTTCCGACGCGGCCAAGGCGAGCCAGCCACACTGGATGACACCGCTGGTCACGGTGACACCGAGGCTGGAACAGGAAATTCGCTACGACCAGTACTGGCAGCATCTCGGTAACGGCGCCAACATCGACCAGTATGATTCCGGAAAGGGTCTGGAGCTGATCCCGACCACGACCAACGAAGTACTGCTCAACCTGCCCGCCTATCTTGACCGCAGCATCAAGAAGCCGGCCCAGGGCTGGAGCGACTGGCAGTTCCTGGTGGTCAAGCAGCGCCTGCTCAGCGCCAACGAGCAGAACGGCAACTATATTCTCACCGCGTTCCTGGGTTTGCAGGCGCCCACCGGCAGCACCGCGTTCACGAACCGCGCCTGGATCGTCACGCCGACCATCGCCGGCGGCAAAGGCTACGGCGATTTCGACGTGCAGAGCACGCTCTCGGTCGCGCTGCCGACCGCGCAGCAGGATGTCATCGGCACCGCGCTGCTCTGGAACACAACCTTCCAGTATCATTTCGGACAGTATTTCTGGCCGGAGTTCGAGACCAACCTGACGCACTGGTACGGCGGTGAGCGCGACGGCAAGACGCAGTTATTCCTGACGCCCGGCCTGATCCTCGGCCGCTTTCCGCTCTACGGTCGGATGAATTTCGTCATCGGCGCCGGCTATCAGTTCGCGGTGACGCCGAAGTTGACCGAGGTGCCCGTGCTGACGCCGATCTACAATCACGCCTGGATCGTCACGGCACGCACGCCGTTCTGAGCGGCACGTTGCGCGACCTGCCCGGCGGCGGGATGATGGCGCATCATGCGCCTGCCGCTGCCGCCGCAAAGCCGGGTCGTCAAGAAAGTGCTGCCGCGCAGCCTGCTCGGCCGCAGCCTGCTGATCATGAGCATCCCGCTGGTGCTCGTGCTCGCGGTGGCATTGCAGATCTTCTACGGCAGCCACCTCAACCTGGTCTCGCGCCGTCTGACTTTCGCGGTCGCCGGCGAGATCGGCGGGGTCGCGGACGGCTTCGTGCATTTCCGCGATCCGGCCGACCGCGCCTGGATCATGCGGCAGGCGCAGAGCAACCTGGAACTGCCGATGCGCTTCCTGCCCGGAGAAAGACTGCCGGCGGTGCAGGACACATCGGCGGCCGACGACGAACTGGCCGGCGCGCTGCGGATGCGCCTCGGCGGGCCGTTCAGCATCGACTCCGATGCCGACGAACAGAATGTGCTGATCCGCGTGCAGCTGCCGGACGGCGTGCTCGATGTGCTGGCGCCGCGCAAGCGCCTCTACACCAGCTCGCCCTTCCTGTTCCTGGTCTGGGTCGGCGGCATGGCGCTGGTGCTGTTCGGCATCGCGGCCATGTTCATGCGCATCCAGGTGCGCGCCATCCGCCGCCTTGCCGCCGCCGCCGAGGCATTCGGCATGGGTCGCGACCATGGACCGATCAAGCCCGAGGGCGCGGCCGAGGTGCGGCAGGCGGCGACCGCCTATAACCGGATGCAGGAGCGCATCCGCCGCTTCCTCCAGCAGCGCACGGAAATGCTGGCCGGCGTGTCGCACGACCTGCGCACGCCGCTGACCCGCCTGCGTCTGGCACTCGCCATGCTGCCCGCCACCGAGGCGACGCGGCAGGATGTGGCGGAGATGAGCGCGGACGTGGAGGAGATGGAGCAACTGATCGGCAGCTACCTCGCCTTCGCGCGCGGCGAGGGCACCGAGCAGGCACGCCCGACCGACCTCGCCGCGGTGCTGGAGGACGTGGCCGCCCGCGCCCGGCGCGCCGGCGCGGAAGTGACGCTGGCGGCGCCGACCGGGCTCGTCCTGCCGCTGCGGGCGGAGGCGCTGCGACGCGCGCTGACCAATCTCGTGGACAACGCGCGGCGCCATGCGCGGCGTGTCGCGCTGGCGGCAGCGCGGCTGGGCGAGCGCGGCGTGCAGGTGACCATCGACGACGACGGCCCCGGCATCCCCGCCGCCGAGCGGGAGGACATGTTCAAGCCGTTCGCCCACGGCCCCGCCGGCGGCACCGGGCTGGGCCTGACGATCGCGCGCGACATCGTGCGGGCCCATGGTGGGGAGATCGTGCTGGAGGACAGCCCGCTCGGCGGGCTACGCGCCCGCGTCCGCCTGCCGGTCTGACGCCGCCGCGGCTGCGGCCTCCGCGAGCCCCCAGCCGGCGGCGAGGAACACCCAGCCGCCCGCATCGATGACGAACAGGCTGCTGGACGAGGCGATCGGCCACAGCAGCGTCGCCAGCATCACCAGCAGCGCCGCCCGCATCGGTGCGACCGCCGGATCGAGCCCGCGCAGAATCCGCCCGAGCCACAGCGCGACCAGGACGCCGAACGCCAGCAGCGCCGGCAGGCCGCCGGACGTCGCCATCTGGAGCCAGTAATTATGCGGATGGATGTTGCAACCGATGGCCAGATTGACCTGCGCATCGGACACGCCGAGCAGCGCGTTGCCGTGAACGAAGGCCGGATTGAGGCAGTCGTCGCGAAACCCGTCCACGCCGACGCCAAACAAGGGCGAGGCCTGCACCATCGCCAACGCGCGCAGATAGATCTGGCCGTAATTGCTGTCCCAGAAATGCTGCATCTGATCCAGGAAGTGCAGGACCAGCTTCTGATAGGTCGGCGGCGACACGATCGGGGTGAGCGCGATCACCAGGGCGCCGAGCGCCAGCGCCGCCAGCGCCGGCAGCCGCAGCGCGGGCACCAGCAACGCGGCGAAGACGAGGCCGAGCGCCATCAGCAGCGTCGGCATCCTCTGGCCGATCAGCACCATGGTCGCCGCGGCGGCAGCAAGCAGCAGCAGTGCGCCGAGCCATCCGCGCAGGTCGCCCCGCCGTATCAATCGCAGCGCCGGCGGCAGGACCGCCGGGAACAGCACCGCCAGATAGCTTGACCCGGCATGAGGCTTGACGAACGGGCCGGTCAACGCGCCGTCCCCCCAGCGGACGGCGCCGAACAGATTGGCGCCGGTCAGCAACTGCTGCCAGCACTCGACGGCGACCCAGACCGCCGCCGCAGCGGTCGCAAGACCCAGCCAGCGCCGCGTGCGCGCATCGCGCAGCGCCCAGGCTTCGCAGGCCACGACGAACAGCAGCAGGCGCAGCACCACCGCCGCCTGCACGACCGCGTGCGCCGGCCCTTCGATCGCGGTGGCGAGCAGCAGCCACAGCCACAGCAGCGCGGCGACGCGCACCCAGGGCCGACGCATCCAGTCCCAGGTGCCAAGCAGGGCAGAGCGCAGCAGGAACAGCGCGCCGGTGGCCGAGACGATCAGGTCGGCGAGCGCGCGCGCGTGCAGCAACGCGAAGGGCAGCAGCACAATCCCGGCACCGACCGCGACATCGGCGCCGCGCAGCAGGCGCGGCGCCATGGCGGACCGCGCCGGCCGGGTCGCCGCGGCGGTCAGGCCGCCGGCTTGCGCTCGCGGGCGCGCAGGATACGGCGCTTCAGCGCCAGCGCCTCCTCCGGCAGCCGGCTGTTGGGCGTCGCCAGCAGGAACGCGTCGATACCGCCGTTGCGCTCCACGGTGCGGATCGCCCGCGTGGACAGCCGCAGCGTCACCGACAGACCGAGCGCGTCCGACAGCAGCGAGGAGGTCTGCAGGTTGGGCAGGAAGCGGCGGCGGGTCCTGTTGTTGGCGTGACTGACATTGTTGCCGGTCAGCACACCCTTGCCCGTGATCTGGCAGCGGCGCGACATGGAGTGATCCTCGAACAGACAAAGCCACGCGCGAACGATGCCGCACGCGCGGGCGAACCGAAGGCGGGGCTTATCGCCGAGCCGCCGCCCACGGTCAAGCCGTCGGCCGCGCCCGGGGTCAGAAGATTTTGTTCACCAGATCGTCGCCGATGCCGAACCCGGCACCCATTTCGATCGCGCGCCCGAAATTCGAGTTGAGGAAGGCGCCGAGCACGCCGCCGACCCCGGTCCCCTGCTGGGGCGGCGCGTAGCCTTGCGCGGGCGGCGGATAGTAGCCGGGCTGGGCGGGCGGCGGCGCACCCCAGGGGCTCGGCTCGCCTGGCGGCGGCATCATCGCCGGGGGCGACTGGTTCACCACGAAGGCGTGCAGCGCCTGCAACAGCAGCCCGACCTGATTCTGCTCAGCCTGCATTGTCAGCGCGATCCCCTTGAGATCGAGCAGCCATTCGCGCGCATCCTGGTTGCCGGCCTTGGCCGCGTCCTGAAGCTTTGCGGCAAGCGACCCGATCGCCGCCGTGGTCTGCTGCGCCTGCGACTGCAGTTGCTGGTACTGGCCGTCGATCGTCTGGATGTCCATGCCGCTCTCCTGGGCGATGCTCGCGCCAGGAATACACCACGGCACCGCCGTCAAGGAACCGGCGCCCGCGGCGTCGCGTTCAGCGGGCCCGGTTGCCGCGCAGTTCGCCCGCGCGGACCGACTCGATCGCGTTCTGTAACACCTGCACGATCCCTGCGTCGTCCATGTCCGAGGCCAGCATCTCCAGCGCGCCACCGAGCAGCGCCGAGGCGATGGCGAGCGTCCCGATGTTCTGCCCGACCATGTATTCGATCGCCTTGTCCACAACCGCGCCGGCGTGGCTCAGCTCCGCCGGCGGTTCGGGCGCCGTCCCGGGTCCGATCATGGTCCCTCCCCTTCTCTCCGCCGTTCAGGCGACGGCTACCTCCGGTGCCTGCTCGGCCTGCAGCGCCCACATGCGCGCATAGACACCCTCGCGCGCCAGCAATTCGCGGTGGGTGCCTCGCTCCACGACCTGGCCGTCCACCAGCACCAGGATCTGGTCGGCGTCCACCACCGTCGAGAGCCGGTGCGCGATGGTCAGCGTCGTGCGATCGCGCGCCACCGCGCGCAGGGCGGACTGAATTTCCTGCTCGGTGCGCGTATCCAGCGCGCTGGTCGCCTCATCGAGGATCAACATGCGCGGATCCTTCAGGATCGCGCGCGCGATCGCCACGCGCTGCTTCTCGCCCCCCGACAGCTTCAGCCCGCGCTCGCCCACGCGCGTGTCGTAGCCGTCGGGCAGGCGCATCACGAAGTCATGCACCTGCGCCAGCCGCGCCGCGTGCTCGATCTCCTCCTGCGTCGCCGACGGCCGGCCGTAGCCGATGTTGTAGCGCACGGTGTCGTTGAACAGCACGGTGTCCTGCGGCACGACGCCGATCGCGGCGCGCAGGCTGTCCTGGGTGATGTCGCGCAGGTCGGTCCCGTCGAGCAGGATGCGCCCGGCACTCACGTCGTAGAAGCGGAATAGCAGCCGGCTGATCGTCGATTTGCCCGCCCCGGTCGGCCCGACGATCGCCAGTGACTTGCCGGCCGGCAGCCGGAACGACAGCCCCTTGAGGATCGGACGGTCCGCGCGATAGCCGAACTGCACGTCCTCGAACACCAGATCGCAGGCGCATTCGTGCCCGGCCATGCGCGGCAGCACGCGGGCGCCGGGACGGTCGCGAACCTCCTCCCCGGTCGCAAGCAGGCGGAACAACTGTTCCATGTCCACCAGCCCCTGCTTGATCTCGCGATACACGAAGCCGAGGAAGTTGAGCGGCTGGTAGAGTTGCATCAGATAGGTGTTGGCGAGCACGAACTTGCCGACCGTCATGCGCCCGGCCGCCGTCTCGTCGGCGGCCATCAGCATGATCAACGCAAGACCGACCGCGATGATGGTCGCCTGCCCCAGGTTGAGCATGTTCAGCGTCACCTGGCTGCGCACCGCAGCGCGCTCATAGCGCGCCAGCGCCTCGTCATAGCGGCGCACCTCGTGCGACTCGTTGCCGAAATACTTGACCGTCTCGTAGTTCAGCAGGCTGTCGAGCGCCTTGGTTTGCGCGTCGCTCTCCACCTCGTTCATGGTGCGGCGGAAGCGCACGCGCCAGTTGGTGAAGCCGAGCGTGAAGGCGATGTAGATACCGACGGCGATGACGGTCAGCAGCGCATAGCGCCAGTCGAAGATGCGCCACAGCACGCCCGCGACCAGCACGACCTCCAGCAGCGTCGGCAGGATGTTGAACACCGCCAACCGCAGCACATTCTCGATGCCCTTGGTGCCGCGGTCGATGTTCCGCGCCAGCCCGCCGGTCTGCCGGTCGAGGTGAAAGCGCAGCGACAGCCGGTGCATATGCTCGAATGTTTCGCGCGCCACCCGCCGCACCGCACGCTGCTGCACCGAGGCGAACACCGCATCACGCAACTCGCCGAAGCCCGAGGAGGCGATGCGCAGCAGGCCATAACCCACGATCAGCGCGAACGGCACGACGATCACCGCCTGCGCGCCCTTTGGCGCCAGCGCATCGACGGCGCGCGCATAGACGATCGGGACATAGACGGTGGCGGCCTTGGCGCCGATCAGGCACAGCGCGGCGAGCACCACCCGGACGTGCGAGCCGATATCGCCGCGCGGCCACAGATAGGGCAGCAGGGAGCCGACAGTGCGAAGCGACGAACGCGGCTGCGGCGGCGAGGACGGTGGGGGCATGACGAGCATGTGGCACGTCGTCCATGTCTTTCAAAGCGCATCGCCGCACGCCCGCCGTGCTTGTGGCGCGCGCGCGGCGGCCTAAGATGCGCACGATGGATCAACTGTTGCGACATGTTACGACTTGCAATTCCGCCCGCCTGCCGGGGACCCGGCCGGTCCTGCGCATCGGCGGCGTCCCGGTCGGCTTCGTCCGCCCCGACGTGGCGGCGGCGCTGGTGGCATTCCCGCATATCCGCCGCGGCCTCGACGGGCTGCACCTGCTGCGCCCGCAGGCGCTGCCCGGCATCGTCGGCGCGCTGGCGACGGCGGGGCACATCCGATGGCGGGGGGAGGCGTTCGACGTGCGCGCCACCCCTGACGGCCCGGTGCTGGCCGAGGCGGATCGCGGCGCGCTGCCGGCGCTGGGCGTGATGTCGATCGGGGTTCACGTCAACGGACTGGTGCGGACAGCGGACGGGCTGCGGATCTGGGTCGCGCAGCGTGCCGCCAATAAGCACCTCGACCCCGGAAAGCTCGATCATCTGGTCGCCGGCGGCATCCCGGCCGGCATGACGGCCCAGACGACGCTGCTCAAGGAGGCCGCAGAGGAAGCCGATATCCCGGCCAGCCTCGCGGCGCATGCCGTGCCGGTCGGGCGCATTGCATATGCGATGGAACGTCCCGAGGGCCTGCGGCGCGACCTGCTGCTCTGCTACGACCTCGAATTGCCGGAAAGCTTCACGCCCCGTCCGGCGGACGGCGAGGTCGCGCGGTTCGAACTGTGGCCGATCGAACGCGCACTGGCGACGGTGCAGGCGGGCGACGCCTTCAAGTTCAACGTCAACCTGGTGCTGATCGACCTGTTCCTGCGCCACGGGCTGGTCGCGGGCGAGGAGGCGCTGCGGCTTCGCCACGCCCTCGACACCCCGGCGCCGGGCGCCCCCGGCGTGCCGGTGGAGCTGGCCGCCTGCCCGCCCTCTCCCGCGCGCGGGAGAGGGTCGGGGTGACGGCTCGCGCAGAACCCGGCTAGTTCGTCGGCGGCGCCGCCGCGATCGGGATGTCCCGCGACTCGCCGCCCGGCTGGTCGCCGAGGCCGGCGGGTTGCGACTCGGCGCCCTCCTCCACGTCGGTGCCGTCGGAGTCGCCGGAACCCTCCAGCGCCAGTCCGTCGGGGGTCGTCGAGCGGCGCGGCGCCTGCCCGTTCTGCTGCGGGTTCTGCTGCTGTTGCTGCGCCTGCGTCATCGCATTGAGGATGCGAAAATAGTGCTCGGCGTGCTGGAAATAGCTTTCCGCCATCACCCGATCACCCCCGCTGGTCGCGTCGCGGCCGAGCTGCAGGTACTTTTCAAACAGCTGCTGGGCCGTGCCGCGGATGCGCAGGTCGGGACCGTTGCTGTCGAACACGTGGTTGCGGTTGAGCGGAATGCCGCCAGTGTGGTGGCGCATTCCGCCGCCGCCGCCGCCGCCTCCACCACCCCGGTGGCTGCGTCCGCGCATACGTTTCATGTTCATGCGTGTGCCAATACGCCTTCCTGTTCGAAAAACCGGCGCCCCAAAAGGGAGCGTCGGGACGCGCCGCCTCGGCGCGAGACCCTCAGACGAGGCGAAGCAGGCCCGCAGACGCTGCCACCTCAACCCGCAAGCGGGCCGTTCCGTTCCGTTGGCTTCCGCGCGGCGCCCCCGCCATCCGCTTGCCGGCCTGGGCGGACACACCGCCCATGCACCGCCGGCTCGATCTGATGGAGGCGTCCGGAACCGCCCCGCTCACCGGGCGACCCCTGCCGCGCGGGAAAAGGCTAGCCCCCTTGCTCCGCCGCTGCCAAACGGTTTTTTTGCGCCTGCGGGGCAACCAACACCAGCGCCCGCGCAACCCCGCCCAGATCGGCGCGCAAAGCGGCCACGTTCAGCCCCGCCGAGTCCGCCAAAGCGGACACCGCACCCGCCTGCCCGGCCCCGAGTTCCACCACCGCCAGACCGTCCGGCGCCAGCAGCCCACCCAGCCCCGGCAGGATCGCGCGGTAGGCATCCAACCCGTCAGCCCCGCCGTCGAGGGCGGAACGCGGCTCGTATGCCGCCACTTCCGGCATCAGCCGGCCGATCTCGTCGGACGGGATATAGGGCGGGTTGGCCAGGATGAGGTCGAAATGCCCTGCAATCGACGCAGCCCAGTATCCGGCGGCGAACATCGCTCGGTCGCCCAGCCCGGCGGCGCGCGCGTTGCGCCCGGCCAGCGCCGCCGCCGCCGGCTCTAGGTCGAGGCCGAGTCCCCAGGCCAGCGGGAATTCCGCCAGCGCGGCCAGCAGCAGTGCGCCGGTGCCGGTCCCGAGGTCGAGGATGCGCCGCACCGCCGTCCGGTCCGGCCGCGCCGCCAGCGCCGCCTCGATCAGTGTCTCGCTGTCGGGGCGCGGGATCAGAGTGGCGCGGGAAACCTCCAGGTCCAGCGTCCAGAACCCCTGCCGGCCGCGGATCAGCGCCATCGGCTCGCGCGCGGCGCGGCGGGCCACCAGCGCGGCAAAGCCTGCCTCGTCCCGCGCGGCGTCGAGTTGCCCGAGCAGCCGCGCCTCACGCGCCGGCTGCGCGACACCCGCCGCCGCCAGGGTCGCCGCGGCCTGGCGCAGCGCGGTCATTCGGCCGCCACCGGGTGCACCTGTGCCGGCAGCCGTCGGATCGCCAGCGCCGCCAGCAGCGGGGCCGCCATGAAGGCCGCGAACAGCCAGGCTGCCGCCGCCGAGGCGCCGGGCACGCCACCCGGCGTCGTCATGCCGGCGAGCCCCGTCACCATGCCGCCGAACGCCGCTCCGAACGCGCTCCCCACCATCACAACCATGGTGATGGACGCGCCCGCCACGTCGCGATCGGCCTCCCGCGAGAAGCCGAACACGCGGGCACCCAGATGCGGCCAGGTCATGCCGATGCCGGCGCCGATGCCGAACAGCGCCACCGCCATCGCGGCCAGCGCGGCCCCCGGCGGCCCCGGTGGCGGCACCAGCAGCGCCAGCCCGGCCAGCCCCGCCGCGAGCACCGCCGGGCCGGCGCTCAGCGCCCCGCGCGCCCGGCCGGCGGCGGCGCCGGAGCTGAACACCGAGCCGAGCGTCCAGCCGATCGCCATCAGCGCCGAGACATAACCCGCGTGCAGGGGGATCAGCCCGTGCAGGGTCTGGAGGAAATACGGCACGAAAATCTCCGGCGTGGTGCCGACCAGCAGCAGGATCATGGCAGCGTAGGTCGCCGCCAGCGGCGAGCCCGGATGCGTCGCCCCCACCGGGAACAGGCGCGGCCCACCGGCCGCCTCGCGCCAGGCGAACAGGCCGAGGCCCGCCAGCGCCGCCGCCAGACCCGCCGCGTTGCCCAGCGGCTGCTGCGACATGCTGCCGACCGAGACCGCCAGCACGCTACCGGTCAGCAGCAGCAAGTTGCCGGCCGGCAACGCCCCGGCCGGCCGGGACGGGCGCACACCCCCGCGGGGCAGCGACAGCTCGACCGCCACCAGCAGCAGCGGCGCCGCCGCCCCGACCGTCCAGAACGCGCCGCGCCAGATCCCGAACTGCGCGAACACCCCGCCCACCGCCGGCCCGAGGAGGGTCGCCACACCCCAGGACATCGACACCACGCTCAACGCCCGCGGCCACAGGCGCGACGGGAACAGCGTGCGCACCATCGTGAACGACAGCGCCGACAGCGTGCCCGCGCCCAGCCCTTGCAGCAGCCGCCCGGCCAGCAGCACCGGCATCGCCGGCGCCAGCGCGCAGACCGCCGATCCGGCGGCGAAGCCCGCCAGCGCCAGCCGGAACGCCCCGCGCGCACCCAGCCGGTGCAGCACCCGCGCGCAGAACGCGCCGCCGAGCAGCGAGGCCACGACATAGAGCACCGTGCTCCAGGCAAACCAGCGCAGGCCGCCGATGTCGCGCACGACGGAGGGCAGGATGGTGGCGACGATGAAAGTGTTGAGCGCGTGCAGAATCATCCCGCCGGCCACCACCGCTGTCGGCCCGGCATTGCCGCCGCGCACCAGCTCCGACCACCGCGCCTGCATCCCGCCCCCATTTTCAGCGCCGCGAACATGGCACCGCGTCGTCGAAAGGGAAGGCCGGCAGCCATGACCGCAAAGCCACGCTCGGCCCACCTTACGCGGGATTAAGCACAGGATTTGGTGGGCACGATTGAAAGCCGGCCCGCCGCGCCGCATTGATGCCCTGATGGGTTGCTAGCCGAGTGCCGACGCGGTGCGCGGCGCGCCCGCGATTCGGACGTGGAGATGGCGGGTTTTTTGGGCGGCGCCAGTCTGCCGGAGCGATCCGGCCGGCGGCGCCGAACTGTCCTTGAACGAATCACCGCGCTGGGCGGCGCCCGGCGTGTCGGCGAAGCCGTACCCCCGCCGCGCCCTCGCCGGCCGATCGGCGAATGGGTGCTGCACGCGCCGCTGACGCTGCGCGCCCTCGTCCGTACCGATGAAATCTGGCTGGTCGTGCTGGCCGGGTTCGTGGGCATCGCCGCCGGCCTCTGCGTGGCCGCCATGGGCATCATTTCGCAATTCATGCACGAGATGCTCTACGCCATCCCGCCCGGCGCGCGACTGAGCGGGCAGGTCACCGTATCCGCCTGGCGCACCGTGGTCGCGCTGCTCGGGGGCGGGTTGGCGATGGGGCTGTCCGGCTGGGCCATCATGCGCTGGTGGCCGCGCCGCGCCGTCGACCCGATCGAGGCCAATGCGCTCTACGGCGGGCGCATGTCGCTCAACGACAGCCTGATCGTGGTCGGGCAGACGCTGCTGTCCAACGGCGTCGGCGCCTCGGTGGGGCTGGAGGCCGGCTACACGCAGATCGGCTCGGCGCTCGCTTCCCGCCTCGGCCGCAGTTTCCGGCTGCGGCGCAACGACATGCGCGTCCTGGTCGGATGTGGCGCGGCCGGTGCCATCGCCGCCGCGTTCAACGCGCCGCTGACCGGCGCCTTCTATGCCTACGAACTGGTGATCGGCACCTATTCGCTGGCGACGCTCGCGCCGGTGGTCAGCGCCGCGATCGTCGCCGTGGTGGTGGAGCGGCTGTTGACGCCGGAGCTCTACGGCTTCGACATCGCCCTGCCGACGACGATCTCGACGGTCGATTACCTGCCGGTGCTGGCGTTGGGGATGCTGGCGGCGCTGATGGGCATCGCCATCATGCGCGGCGTCACGCTGACCGAGGACATTTTCCGCCGCAGCCGCGTGCCGACCTGGCTGCGCCCGGCGATCGGCGGGCTGGCCGTGGCGGGGCTGGCCATCATCTCGCCGCAGGTGCTGTCCTCCGGTCACGCGGCGTTGCAGGTCACGGTGGACACGCCGTACCAGCTTCGGCACCTGGCACTGTTGATCGTGCTGAAATCGCTTGCTTCGGCGATTTCGATCGGGTCGGGGTTCCGCGGCGGCTTGTTCTTCGCCTCGCTCTTCCTTGGCGCGCTGCTGGGCAAGCTGTTCACCGGCGCGCTGGCGCTGGTGGCCGCGACCCAGGCGGTGCCGCCGGTGGTCGGCGCGATCGTCGGCATGAGCGCGCTGGCCGTCGCCGTGGTCGGCGGCCCGCTCACGATGGCGTTCCTGGCGCTGGAAAGCACTGGGAGCCTGCCGCTGACGGTCGCGGTGGTGATGGCGGCGGCGGTGTCGGCGCTGACCGTGCGGCGCACCTTCGGCTACAGCTTCGCGACCTGGCGCTTCCACCTGCGGGGCGAAGCGATCCGCAGCGCGGTCGATATCGGCTGGATGCGCAACCTGACGGTCGCGCGCATGATGCGCCGGGAGGTGCGCACGACCCGCCTCGACACCGTGATCGGCGCGTTTCGCCGCGACGTCCCGCTCGGGGTGGCCACGCGCGTCGTGGTGGTGGACAGCTCCGACCGCTATGCCGGCATCGTCCTGGTGCCCGAAGCGCACGCCTCCGAGGTGCCGGAAAACGCGCCGCTCGCCAGCGTGCTGCATTACGCCAACGACATGCTGCTGCCGCAGATGACCATCAAGGAAGCGGTCAGCGCCTTCGAGCAGGCGGAAGCCGACGCGTTGGCGGTGGTGGACGGCACCGACAGCCGCCGGGTCATCGGCCTGCTGACCGAGGCTTACGCGCTGCGCCGTTACAGTGAGGAACTGGACCGGCGGCGCCGCGAACTCTCCGGCGAGTAGGACGGCTCAGCCCCGCCAGTAGTGCCCCGTCATCGCCACCTCGATCGCGACCTCGCGCGCGCCGGCCGCCGCGATCGACGCGTCGCCGCCGGTCCAGCGCCAGCCGCCCTCCGGCGCGTGCCAGCCGGCACCGAGGCGCGGATCGTCGAGCGGCAGCGCCACCCCGTCGAGACGCACCCGGCGGACTGCGATGCCGAGCCGGCGCGGATCGCCGCCATGCCCGGCCAGATGCGCCGGGACGAAGCTGCGCGAGCGCAGCCGGATCCCGCCGGCCGGGTCGGCCACCACAAGCAGCGCCGGCGCCCCGGTCAGCGCATGGCCGAGCCGCTGCGCGCGTGCCAGCAGCCGCGCGTGCAGCGCCGCGAGTTTCGGCCCGCCGGTGAGCAGCGCCGCGCGGGCTCGCGCGCGCCAGATGCGCAGCACCGAAGCCGGCGGCAGGGCGGCGCGGCGCGGCGTGCGCTCGAACGCGGCGCGGTTGCCGGTGTCGAGATAGCTTTCGGCCGGCAGATTTTCCGCCAGCAGCAGCCCGTGCACCGGCAGTTCGACATGCCAGTAGTCCACCGTGGCGACCGGCACCTGCGCGATTGTGGCGCCGTTGAGCAGGTAGCGCGCCGGCACCAGCCGCCCCGCGCACCACAGCGCATGGTCGGGCGAGACATGGAGATCGCGCGCCGGCCGGCCGGGGGCGAAGGCGTGGGCCGCGATGCGCACCGGCCAGACCTCCTCCGGCCAGGCGGCGCGGCGGCAGTCGATGCGGCGCCGTCCGATCCAGACCGCCGGCGCCAACCGGCCCGTGGCGGTGCGGATCAGATCGCCGACGCGCAGACGCTCGACCGGCACCGCGCCGCGCGCGGTGGCGATGCGCGTGCCGGCGCGGAAGCAGGCGGCGGGCGTGACCAGCGTTCCGCCGCCTGCGGTGCTCGTCGAGAAAGTCAGGTAGGGAACGGCATTCTGCGCGGCGACACGGGCGGTGTCGCCGGAAGCGCCGGTCACGTCCAGCGTACCGCCGCCCTCGGCTGCGCCGGGCGCGGCGAAGACCGTCCCGGCGGTCGATGAGACATCGGCGAAATCCAGCAGGTCGCCGGCCGCCAGGTTCTGCAAGATGACCGGCAGGTCGCCGGTGCCGGGGAGCACCACGAAGGTCGAGCCGCCGCCGAACGACAGGGTCGGCGTGCCCGCCATCGCCTCGATCGTCACCCGCGCGCCGGGATCGACGCTCACGGTCGCATCGCCAGCGAACGTGCCGACCACCAGCGTCGCCCCGGCCCCAACCGTCACGTCGGCGCTGCCGCCGAGTGTCGCCGCACCGAGAACCGCCCCGGTGCCCAGCGTCACCACCTGCCCGCCCCCCAACAGCGCGCTCTCCGTCAATGTGGCACCAGCCGCCACCGCGATCGTCCCCGCGCCGACCAACGCCGCCGACGCCACCAGCGTGCCGGCGGCGACGGTGATCGCGCCTTCGTCCTCCAGCGTGCCCGGCCCCGCCAGATCAAGCGTGCCCGCGGTCTGCGTCAGCACCGCTGCGGCGCCGAGCGTCACTGTCCCGCCAGTCAGCGCCAGCGTGTCGGTGGCGGTCGCGACGATCGTGTCGGTGTCCAGGCTGCTGCTGCCGGTCAGAGCGAGTTCGGTCGTCACCGCGTCGAGCGTCACCGAGCTCACGCCTGTGGGCAGCCCGACCAGGGCGATCGGCCCCTCCACCGTCACGGCGCCGCCCGGCGCGATGCTCACCCCGTCCAGCGTCGCCCCGGCCAGCGTGAGCGTGCCGCTGCCCGCCGCCAGCACGCCATTCTCCACCAGCCCGTCGATCACTACAGAACCGTAGGCCGAGGCATCGAGCGTACCGCCGCCGAGATCGAGCGTGCCGTCGAATCGAAGCGCGCCGCTGATCGCCCCAAGAGCCGCCAGCGACACCGGGCCGGCGAAATCGACCGTGCCGGCGCTGATCGTGCCGGTGTTGGCAAAGCTGGTCACCGAGGCGGCAACGTCGAGCGCGCTGGCGAGCGGCAGGTCGCTGATGTTCCCTGTGCCGCCGAGAATCTGAAAAAGCTCCGTCGTGCCGTCCGCGAGCACAATGCTGCCGGCGTTGCGGAAGCCGGCGCCGGCAACCGTCAGCGTGCCATCGGGCAACGTGATCAGCCCGGTGTTCGACAGCATGGTCGAGGTGATCGCGACGGTCGGAACCGCCAGCACCTCGGTCCACTGGTAGAGGGTGCCACCGACACTGGTGCTGTTGTTGGAGACGGCATCCGCGAGGCTCAACGTCCCGGCATTGGTGAAGCCTGCGCCGCCGATCCGTAGCACGCTTTGCGCCACACCGTCGCCGACCTGACCCTCGTTGACCAGATCGCCCGCGAGCCCGACCAGCCCCCGCACGACGGAACCCGACCCCAGCGTCACCGGCCCTGCGGGGGCACCCGCCAGGCTCTCCTGCCCACTGCTGCCGGCGAAGGTCAGGTTGTCATAGAGGCCCGGCTCCAGCGTCAGCGTGCCATAGACGGGGATGCTCGCACCGAAGGAAGCGGCCGTCGCCTGGTCGATCGCGACGAGTCCGATCGGCACGTTGGTGAGCGTGCCCGCCATGGTCACGTGGAGCAGTGTGCCGCCCTGACGGCCGAGAAACGTGTTTTCCAGCGTGCCGCCGTCGAGCGTCCCCGCAAGATCGAGAGTGCCGCCGCTCAGGGTCCCGCCAAGCACCAGCGCGGTAGCGAGATCGAGTGTCGCGCTGGCGCCCAGCGTGACATTGGCCGCGGCGGCTGTCGTGCTGCTGTCGATCGTGACGGCGGCGGCAGCGATCAGCACGTCCTGGCCGGCCAGCGGGACGGCGAGTCCGGACCAGTTCGGGGCGGTGAACCATTGCAGATCGATTCCACCCGACCACGTCGCCGTCGTCATTCCGCACGCTCCATCTTACCGGATGCGTTATGACATTGTTTCGGGACGATGGCGAGATGTGATTCGCGAACCGTTGCAACTTACGGTTGCGTCGGCGTCAGGTCCTTGCGGTTGCCCTCATGCGCGCGGGTCGCCCGCGCGCGCTCCAGCCGCTCGGCCGCCTTCTCGGCGCCGGTGCGGCCGTGGCGGGCGCGGTTCTCCGCCGCCGCCTGCGCCGCCGCGTCGCGGGCCCGCTGCTTCTTCATGCGGCGGAGGTTGACGATCTCGGCCATGCCCCCATGCTGCGTGCCCGCGCGAGACGACGCAAGGGAGAGATACGCATGGGCACCGCCATCAACCTCACCGCCGCCGACGGCCACACGCTGGGCGCCTGGCGCGCCGGGCCGGACGACGCGAAACGCGGCCTGGTCGTCGTGCAGGAGATTTTCGGCGTCAACCACCACATCCGCAATGTCTGCGAACGCTTTGCGGCGCAAGGATTCGCGGTAATCGCCCCGGCCCTGTTCGACCGCGTGCGGCCGGGCATCGAACTGGGCTACACGCCGCAGGACATCGAGGAGGGGCGCGAGCTTCGCGCCAAGGTGCCAGATGCCGCGGTGATGGCCGATGTCGAGGCCGCCGCCCGCGCCCTCGGCGCCCGGCCGCTCGGCATCGTCGGCTATTGCTGGGGCGGCACCGTCTCTTGGTGGGGCGCGACGCGGACGCGGCTGTTCAAGGCTGCCTCCTGCTGGTACGGCGGCGGCATCGCGGGGACGCGAACCGAGACGCCGCATTGCCCGGTGCAGATGCATTTCGGCGACCAGGACGGCTCGATCCCGCTCTCGGATGTGGAGGCGATCCGCAAGGCACAACCCAAGGTTGAAATCTACGTCTATGACGGCGCCGGCCACGGGTTCGGCTGCGACGATCGCGGCAGCTTCAACAAGGCGGCCAACGATCTCGCGCTGAAGCGCACGCTGACGTTCTTCGACGCCCATCTGACCTGACCGGCCGGAGCCGCAGCGGCCCGTCGCCACTTCCCGTGACCGGCGGGCCATGCTCATTTCGCTGACGATGACGGATCCGATTCGCCTCGGTATCGCCGCCGGGCTCGGCTACCTGCTGGGGGCCGTGCCGTTCGGGCTGCTGCTGACGCGCGCGGCCGGGTTGGGCGATATCCGCGCCATCGGCTCAGGCAATATCGGCGCGACCAACGTCCTGCGCACCGGCCGGCGTGGGCTGGCCGCCGCGACATTGCTGCTCGACGGGCTGAAGGGCGCCGCGGCGGTGATCGTCGCGGCACTGTTCGCCGGGCCGATGGCTGGCGCCCTCGCCGGGCTGGCGGCGACGCTGGGGCACATGTTCCCGGTCTGGCTCGGCTTTCGCGGCGGCAAGGGGGTGGCGACCGGCTTTGGGGTGCTGCTCGCGGCGGCTCCGCTCGCGGCGCTGGCCACGGCCCTGGTCTGGGTTGGCGTCGCCGCGACCTCCCGCATCTCCTCGGCCGGCGCGCTGGCCGCCGCCGCTGCCGCGCCGCTGCTCGCCTGGGCGCTGTCCGGCCGGGTGCCGGCACTGCTGGCGCTCGCCGTCGCCGCCCTGGTCTGGTGGCGCCACGCGCCGAACATCGCCCGCCTGCTCGCCGGCACCGAGCCGCGCATCGGGGCCGGACGATGAGCGAGGTTGACCAGCTGCGGCTGGCGCGCACCGAGGGCGTGGGACCGGTCACCTATCGACGCCTGATGCGCCGTTTCGGCTCGGCGGCGGCGGCGCTGGAGGCGCTGCGCCGGCTGGCGCGCGCCGGCGGCCGAACGACCACGCCGGTCGTGCCCGGCGTCGAGCGCGCCGAGCGCGAGGTCGATCGCATCGCGCGGCTCAGGGGCCGGATCCTATTCGTGGACGGGCCGGACTATCCACCGCTGCTCGGCCTGCTGGAGGACGCGCCGCCGGTGGTCATGGTGCTGGGCCGCGTCGCCGCCCTGCACGGCCGCGCGGTGGCGTTGGTCGGCAGCCGCAACGCCTCGGCCAACGGCCAGCGCATCGCCGAGCAACTGGCCCAGCAGCTTGCCCATGACGGGCTGGTGGTGGTCTCCGGCCTTGCGCGCGGGATCGATGCGGCGGCGCATGAGGGCGCGCTGCGGGAGGGCACGACGGTGGCCTGCGTCGCCGGCGGCGTCGATGTCCCCTACCCGCCCGAGCACGCCAACCTGCAGGCCCGCATCGCCGCCAGCGGGGGGGCGGTGATCGGTGAGGCGTCACCCGGCACGGCGCCCATGGCGCGCCACTTCCCGCGCCGCAACCGCGTCATCGCCGGCCTGTCGCTCGGGATCGTCGTGGTGGAGGCGGCGGTCCGCTCGGGCAGCCTGATCACGGCACGGCTCGGGCAGGAGATGCACCGGGAAGTGTTCGCCGTCCCCGGCTCACCGCTCGACCCGCGCTGCCGGGGCAGCAACGACCTGATCCGCAACGGCGCGCATCTGGTGGAACATGCCGCCGACGTGATCGAAAACCTGCCCGACCACCCTTCGCGCGAGGGCCTGGGCCGCAACACGCTGTTCCGCCACGGTCCGCCCCCCGCAGCCTTGGCCGAGGTCCGGGAGCCCTGGGAGAAGGCGGAGCCGCCCGCCGCCGAGGCGGAGCGGGTGCGCGCGGCGCTGCTGCAACTGCTCGGTCCGTCGCCGACGTCGGTTGACGATCTGGCCCGGCGCTGCCAGTTCTCCCCCGCCTCGGTCAATTCCGCCCTGATGGACCTGGAACTGGCAGGGCGCGTGGAGGCGTTGCCGGGCAACCGGTTCGCGCTGATCGGCGAAGCCGGGCCCTGATGTGGCCCAACCCAAAGGACCGCATGACCGACGTCGTCGTCGTCGAATCCCCCGCCAAAGCCAAGACGATCAACAAATACCTTGGCGACGGCTTCACCGTCCTGGCCAGCTTCGGGCATGTGCGCGACCTGCCGCCCAAGGACGGCAGCGTGCGGCCGGAGCAGGATTTCGCCATGGACTGGGAGGCCGACGAGCGCGGCGCCCGCCAGGTCGCAGCGATCGCCAAGGCGCTCAAGGGCGCCCGCACCCTCTACCTCGCCACCGACCCCGACCGGGAAGGCGAGGCGATCAGTTGGCATGTCCGCGCCATGCTGGACGAACAGGCGAGGCTGCGCGGCATCGACGTGCGCCGCATCACTTTCAATGAAATCACGCGCAGCGCCGTCAAGCAGGCGATGGCGCACCCGCGCGACCTCGACCAGCCGCTGATCGAGGCGTACCTGGCCCGCCGCGCGTTGGACTACCTGGTCGGCTTCACGCTCTCGCCGGTGCTGTGGCGCAAGCTGCCGGGCAGCCGCAGTGCCGGCCGCGTGCAGTCGGTCGCCCTGCGCCTGATCTGCGAGCGCGAGGCCGAGATCGAGGCGTTCCGCCCGCGCGAATACTGGACCGTCGAGGCGCAGTTCACCACGCCGGCCGGCGCGCCCTTCACGGCGCGGCTGACGCATCTGGACGGAAGGCGGCTCGATCAGTTCGACCTCAATGACGAAGCCAAGGCGCTGCGGGCCAAGGCGGCGGTCGAGGCCGGCAGTTTCGCCGTCGCCTCGGTCGAGAAGAAGCGCGTCAGGCGCAACCCGCCGGCGCCGTTCACGACCTCCACGCTGCAACAGGAGGCCTCGCGCAAGCTGGGCTTCGGCGCGCAGGCGACGATGCGGCTGGCGCAGCAGCTTTACGAAGGCATCGCCATCCAGGGCGATACCGTCGGCCTGATTACCTACATGCGCACCGACGGCGTGCAGATGGCACGCGAGGCGATCGGCGCCATCCGCGACCACATCCGCGACAGCTACGGCGCGCCTTACCTGCCCGGCGCCCCGCGCGAATACACCAGCCGGGCGAAGAACGCGCAGGAGGCGCACGAGGCAATCCGCCCGACCGACGTGTCGCGCACGCCGGAGAGCGTTGCGCGCTATCTGAACCCTGAGCAGCGCCGGCTCTACGAGCTGATCTGGAAGCGCGCGGTGGCCAGTCAGATGCAGTCGGCGGAACTGGATCAGGTGACGGTGGAGATCGCCGATCCGGCGCGCCCCGACGGGCCGCGCCTGCGCGCCACCGGCTCCATCCTCGCCTTCGACGGCTTCCTCAAGCTGTATCGCGAGGACCAGGACGACGCCGCCGAGGACGACGAGTCGAAGATGCTGCCGCCGATGGCCGAGCGCGACGCGCTGCGGCGCGGCGAGGTGACGGCGAGCCAGCATTTCACCCAGCCCCCGCCGCGCTATTCCGAGGCGAGCCTGGTCAAGAAGCTGGAGGAACTCGGCATCGGCCGCCCCTCCACCTATGCCTCCATCCTCTCGGTGCTGCAGGACCGCGCCTATGTGCGGCTGGAGAACCGGCGCTTCATCCCCGAGGACCGCGGCCGGCTGGTCACCGCGTTCCTGACCAGCTTCTTCGAGCATTACGTCGATACCGGCTTCACGGCGGCGCTGGAGGAACAGCTCGACGACATCTCCGGCGGGCGGGCGGACTGGCGCGCGGTGATGCGGGCGTTCTGGCAGGATTTCTCCAACGCCGTTGCGCAGACGAAAGACCTCAAGATCAGCGACGTGATCGCCGCGCTGGACGAGGACCTGGGCGCGCATTTCTTCCCTCCGCGCGCCGACGGCAGCGATCCGCGGCAGTGTTCGGCCTGCGGCACCGGGCGGCTCGGGCTGCGGCTCGGTCGCCACGGCGCCTTCATCGGCTGCTCGAACTACCCCGCCTGCACCTACACGCGCCGGCTCGCGATCGAGACCGCCGACGATGCCGCCGCCGATACGCTGAAGGAAGGGATGCGCGTGCTCGGCGAGCACCCCGAGACCGGCGAGGACATCACCGTCCGGCGCGGCCCGTACGGCCTCTATGTGCAGCAGGGCGATGCCGACAAGGAGGCGAAGCGCAAGCCGCGCCGCGCCTCGCTGCCGCGCGGCATGGACGGCGAGACGATCACGCTCGATCAGGCGCTGAGCCTGCTCGCGCTGCCGCGCATCGTCGGCATCCATCCCGAGACGCGCGAGCCGATCGAGGCCGGGATCGGGCGGTTCGGACCTTATGTGAAGATGGGCGGCATCTTCGCCTCGCTCGATCGCGACGACGACGTGCTCTCCCTCGGCCTCAACCGCGCTGTCGACGTGTTGGCGCGTAAGATGGCGAGCGTGCGCACGCTCGGCGCGCATCCGTCGGACAAGGAGCCGGTGCTGGTGCGCAAGGGCCGCTTCGGCCCGTATGTCCAGCACGCCAACATGGTCGCCAACGTGCCGCGCGATGTGGCCATGGACGACGTGACGCTGGCGCAGGCGGTGGAATGGCTGGCCGGCAAGGGCAAGCCGCTCAAGGCCAAGGGCCGGGGACGCAGGAAAGTCGGGGCCAAGGCAGCGGCACCGGCCGCCGCAGCGCCCAAGTCCGTCGCCAAGCCGAAGGCCAGGCCGAAAGCAAAGAAAAAGCCGGCGGCGAAGGCGGCCGCCCCGCGCCGCAAGGCCGCCGGCTGACGTGGCACGCCGCCGCGGCGACCGGCCGGCGCCGCTGCCCTCGCGCGAGGCGGTCCGTCGCTTCATCGCCGAACAACCCGGCCGCGTCGGCAAGCGCGAGATCGCCCGTGCCTTCAACCTCGGCCCCGAGCAGCGCAGCGCGTTGCGCGATCTGTTGAAAGACATGGCCGCGGAGGGCGACGCGGCCCCCGCCGGCCACCGCCGCTTCACCGCCCCCGGCCGCCTGCCCGACGCGATGGTGGTGCAGGTCAGCGGCACCGACCCCGATGGCGACGCGATCGCCCGTCCCGTCAGCTGGGACGGCGAGGGTCCGCCCCCGCTTGTGCTGATGGCCCCCGAGCCGCGCGGCCGGCCGGCGCTGGCGCCCGGCGAGCGGGTGCTGGCGCGCCTGCGCCCGATCGGGCCCGGCCGCTACGAGGGTCGCACGGTGAAGCGCCTGACCGACGCGCCCGGCCGCATCCTCGGCGTGTTCCGCCATCACGGCGCCGCCGGCGGGCGCATCGTGCCGACCGACCGCCGGGCCAAGGCGGAATGGACCGTCCCCCCCGGCGAAGACGCAGGCGCCGAGGCCGGCGAGATCGTGCTCGCCCAGCCGCTGCCCGGCCACCCCTTCGGGCTCAAGCCGGCGCGCGTCGTCGAGCGTCTCGGTCGCATGGGCGACGCCCGCGCGGTCAGCCTGGTCGCCATCCACACCCACGAAATCCCGACCGAGTTCGCCGAAGAGGCGCTTGCGGAGGCGAAACGGGCGCGCGGAGTCACGGTTCGCGGCCGGACCGATCTGCGCGACGTGCCGCTGGTGACGATCGACGGGCCGGATGCGCGCGACTTCGACGATGCGGTGTTCGCCGAGGCGGACGGCGACGGCTTCCGCCTGATCGTCGCCATCGCCGACGTGGCGCACTATGTCCGCCCGGACTCCGCCCTCGATCACGCCGCCCGGCAGCGGGGCAATTCCTGCTACTTCCCCGACCGCGTCGTGCCGATGCTGCCGGAGGCACTGTCGAACCACTGGTGCAGCCTGCGCCCCGAGGAGGATCGCGGCTGCCTGTTCGTGCAGATGCAGGTCGGGCCGGACGGCCGCAAGCGCGGGCACCGTTTTGGCCGCGGCCTGATGCGCAGCGCCGCGCGCCTCACCTACGACCAGGTGCAGGCGGCGCACGATGCCGGCACCGAGACCGCGCTGCCGATCGCCCCGCTCTACGCCGCGTTCCGCGCGTTGCTGGCCGCGCGGCAGGCGCGCGGCACCCTCGACCTCGACCTGCCGGAGCGGCGCGTGGTGCTCGACGAGGCCGGCCGGGTGGTTTCGGTCGAGCCGCGCCCACGCCTGGACAGCCACCGGCTGATCGAGGAGTTCATGGTGCTGGCCAACGTGTGCGCCGCCGAGGAACTGGAGCGGCTGCACCGGCCCTGCATGTACCGCGTCCACGCCCCGCCCTCGCCGGAGAAACTCGTCAGCCTGCGCGAGTTCCTGCGCGGCTTCGACATCTCCCTGCCGCCGGGCGACGTGGTCCAGCCCGGCGATCTCGATCGCATCCTCCAGCGCGTCGCCGGCACCGAGGCCGCGCCGCTGGTCAACGAGGTGATGCTGCGCAGCCAGAGCCAGGCCGCCTACAGCCCCGACAATATCGGCCATTTCGGCCTCGCGCTGGCGCGCTACGCGCATTTCACCAGCCCGATCCGCCGCTATGCCGACCTCTTGGTGCACCGCGCGCTGATCGCCGGGCTGAAGCTCGGCGCGGGCGGGCTGGCCGAGGCGGAGGTGGCGCATTTCCCCGATACCGCCGAGCACATCACCATGACCGAGCGGCGCGCGGCGATGGCCGAGCGTGACGCGATCGACCGCTATCTCGCGGCGTTCATGGCCGACAAGGTCGGCGCCACCTTCCCCGCGCGCATTTCGGGCGTGACCCGGTTCGGGCTTTTCGTCACACTGACGGCCAACGGGGCGAGCGGTCTCGTCCCGGTTTCGTCACTGCCGGACGATTTCTGGATGCACGACGAAGCCGCCGCCACGCTGTCGGGCCGCCGCACGCGGATCACCTTCCGTCTGGCTCAGGATGTCGAGGTGCGGCTGGCCGAGGCCAGCCCGGTGACCGGCGGCCTGCTGTTCCACATCATGCAGGGCGCCCCCGCCGCGGGGCAGCAGGCGCCGGCGGGGAGACGCAAGCGAAGCCGTTGATGCGCGCGCTCGTCCTGCTGCTGCTGGCGCTGGCGCCGCTGGTGGCGCGCGCCGACCCACCCTCGCTGGGCCGGCACCTCAATGCCGCGCTGGTCGCCGACGTGTTCGCCACCGGCTTTGCCTTCATGGAGCCGCGCACGCTCGACACGGTGCCGACCCCGACGCTCGCGCTGTGGTCGCTGGGCGGCCTGACCACGCTCGACCCGCACCTGTCAGCGTCGATGCGCGACGGCAGGTTGATGCTGGCGATGCCGGGGCGGATCGTGGCGACGCGCGCCGCGCCGGATGCCGCTGACGCGCGCGGCTGGGGCATGGCGGTCGCCGACATGGCACGCGCCGCCTGGGAGGTGTCGGAGCCGGTACGCGACGCCGGCACGCAGGGCATCGTCAGCGCCATGTTCGACGCGCTCACCAGCCGCCTCGATCCCTATTCGCGCTATGCCCCGCCGGCCGAGGCCGACGCCGAGCGGGCGCGGCGGGCCGGCATCGCCGGCATCGGCCTGCGCGTCGTCGAAACCACCGACGGCTTCGTGCTGCGCGACCTCGCCGCCGCCGGCCCGGCCGCCGCCGCCGGGCTGCGGGAAGGCGAGCGGTTGCTGGCGGTGGACGGGACGCCGACCGATGGGCTGGATGCCGACGGCGTGGCGGCGCTGCTCGCCGGTCCCGAGGGGACTCAGGTGGCGCTGACGCTCGCCGCCAGCCACGGGCGGACGCGCGAGGTGACGCTGGAACGCGCGCTGGTGCCGCCGCGCACGGTGGCAGTGCAATGGCGGGGCGATACCCTGGTGCTGCGGGTCAGCGCCTTCGCCATCGACACCGGCGCCCAGCTCGCCGACGCGCTGGCGGAGGCGATCGACCGGCCGCGCCGGCCGCGCGGCGTGGTGATCGACCTGCGCGGCAATCGCGGCGGGCTGCTGCGTCAGGCGGTAGCGGCCGCGGAGACGTTGCTGGCGCACGGCGTGGTCGCGATGACGGCCGGGCGCGACCCGGCGTCGCAGCACCGCTTCATTGCCGACGGCGCCGATCGCGCCCGGGGCCTGCCGATCGTCGTGATGGTCGATGCCGGCTCGGCCAGCTCGGCGGAAATCCTGGCCGCGGCCTTGGCCGATCAGCACCGCGCCGTGGTGGTGGGCAGCAGCACGCAGGGCAAGGGACTGGTGCAGACGATCGCGCCGCTGCCCGACGGCGGCGAGCTGTTCATCAGTTGGAGCCGCGTGTTCGCCCCGCTCGGCTGGCCGGTGCAGGGGCTGGGGGTGCTGCCGCAGGTCTGCACCAGCTTCGGCGCCGGCGGGCTCGAGCGGCAGCTTGCCGGGCTGGCACATGGTCGGCAGTCGATGGCGGACGTGCTCGCCCGTCACCGCGCCGCGCGACCGCCACTCAGCGCGTCGGAGGTGCTGGAACTGCGGAGCGCCTGCCCGGCCGCGCAGGCCAATCCGCTCGATCTGGTCGCGGCACGGCGGCTGATCCATGATCCCGGTGCCTATGCCGCTGCCCTGCTCGGCCCGCCGCCGGGACGGCTGGCGGCCGGGATGGACCGTACGAAGCTGGGGGTCGCGCCATAGCGGCGCGGCAAAATGGGGGAGCCAGGATGATCTACGAGATGCGGGTCTATCGCTGCGTGTCGGGGCGGCTGCCGGCGCTGCTGGCGCGGTTCGAGAACCACACGCTGCGCATCTGGGAACGGCACGGCATCCGCCAGGCCGGCTTCTGGACGACGCTGGTCGGCGAAAGCAACCAGGAACTGACCTATCTGCTCGCCTGGGAAAGCATGGCCGAACGCGAGACCAAATGGGCGACCTTCATGGCCGACAAGGAATGGCAGTCGGTGCGCGCGGAGACCGAGCGCGACGGCGCCATCGTCCACAACGTCACCAACCAGTTCCTGGCCCCGACGGCGTTCTCGTCGGTGAAGTGAGGCGGCAACCCCGCCTTCACGGCCACCTCACCTCCGGCGGCAGGCTCATCAGGATCGCCTCGACATTGCCGCCGGTCTTGAGGCCGAACAGCGTGCCGCGGTCATACAGCAGGTTGAACTCCACGTAGCGCCCGCGCCGCACCAACTGGTGCTCGCGCTCCGCCGCCGTCCAGGGCTCGTGCATCCGCCGGCGCACGATGCGCGGAAAGACATCGAGAAAGGCGCGTCCGACATCCTGCGTGAAGGCGAAATCCGCCGCCGCGTCGCCCGAGAAGAAATGGTCGTAGAAGATCCCGCCCGCCCCGCGCGGCTCGTCGCGGTGGGGGAGGAAGAAGTATCGGTCGCACCACGCCTTGAAGCGCGGGTAGTAGTCGGGATCGTGGCGGTCGCAGGCGGCGCGCAGGGCGGCATGAAAATCGGTCGCGTCGGCCTGTGCCTCGGCACTGTCGGGGCGCATCGGCGTCAGGTCGCCGCCGCCGCCGAACCAGCCCTCGGTCGTCACCAGCATCCGCGTGTTGAAATGCGCCGCCGGCACGCGCGGGCTGTGCATGTGCGCCACCAGGCTGATGCCGGCGGCCCAGAAGCGGGGGTCCTCGGCCGCACCGGGGATCTGGGCGCGGAATTCCGGGCTGAACGCGCCTCGCACGACGGAGACGTTGACGCCCACCTTTTCGAACACCCGCCCGTGCATCAGCCGCATCTCGCCGCCGCCGCCATCGGTCCCGTCTTCGGTCGGGCGGCGCCACTGCGTTGCCGCGAACCGGCCGGGCTGGCGGTCGGCGTGCGGGCCGATGGCATCGTCCTCGATCGCCTCGAACGCGGCGCAGAGCGAATCGCGCAGCGCGGCGAACCAGGCGCTGGCGGCTTCCTGAAGGACGGCATGGGGCGGCGGCATGGGCATGATCCGGCGGAACTTGCACCATCCTAGCCACGGGCGGGCGGTGTTGCAGGCGCGAAATCGCGCCCATAGAATGAAGCCGAACGCCACGACGCGCTCGCTGCTTGCCACGGGCGCCGTCCCGCGGCAGGTTGCGGCCCTTCGCGTTTCGGCGCGTCAAGAGAAGGGGAAGCCTGCACGATGTCCGCGACTGCGCCAGCCGACCACGGCTCCGGCCATCCGCACGGGGTGGATGAGGGCAAACGCGATTTCCTCAAGCTGGTGACGGGCGCCGCCGCGGCGATCGGAGTCGGCGCCATCGCCTGGCCGCTGATCGACAGCATGAACCCGTCGGCCGACGTCCTGGCGTTGTCGTCGGTGGAGGTCGATCTCACGCCGATCCCGGCGGGCCAGGGCATCACGGTGGCCTGGCGCGGCAAGCCGGTCTTCGTGCGCCACCGCACGGAGAAGGAGATCAAGGAAGCCGAGGACGTCAAGCTGTCGGCCCTGATCGAGCCGCAGGCGGATGCCGACCGCGTCAAGCCGGGACATGCGCAGTGGATCGTGGTGATCGGCATCTGCACGCATCTGGGCTGCATCCCGCTGGGCAACAAGCCGACCGATCCGCGCGGCGACTGGGGCGGCTGGTTCTGCCCCTGCCACGGCAGCCAGTACGATACCTCCGGGCGCGTCCGCCACGGGCCGGCGCCGCTCAATCTCTACCTGCCGCCCTACGCCTTCGAGTCCGATACCAAGATCAAGATCGGCTGACACCGTCGCCCCGGAGCACCCGCATCATGGCCGGCCTGAACAAGAGTGATTTCAAGAATCCGGTGGTGAACTGGATCGACACGCGTCTGCCCCTGTTCACGTTGATGAACAAGGAATACGCGGTGTTCCCCACGCCGCGGAACTTCAACTACCTGTGGAACTTCGGCGCGCTGGCGTCGGTGGCCCTGGTGCTGATGATCGTCACCGGCATCTTCCTGGCGATGAACTACACGCCCGACGGCAGCATGGCCTTCGATTCCGTCGAGCGCATCATGCGCGACGTGAACTACGGCTGGCTGCTGCGCTACGCGCACGCCAACGGCGCATCGATGTTCTTCCTCGTGGTCTATGTCCACATCTTCCGCGGCCTCTACTACGGCTCTTACAAGACGCCGCGCGAGCTGCTGTGGATGCTGGGCGTGGTCATCCTGTTGCTGATGATGGCGACCGCCTTCATGGGCTACGTGCTGCCCTGGGGCCAGATGTCGTTCTGGGGTGCCACGGTCATCACCAACCTGTTCTCCGCCTTCCCCGTCGTGGGCAACGCCATCGTCACCTGGCTGTGGGGCGGCTTCGCGGTCGGCGACCCGACGCTGCATCGCTTCTTCAGCCTGCACTACCTCCTGCCTTTCGTCATCTTCGCCGTGGTGTTCCTGCACGTCATTGCGCTGCATATCACCGGCTCGAACAACCCGCTCGGCATCGACGTGAAGTCGCCGCAGGACACGCTGCCGTTCCATCCGTACTACACCATCAAGGACAGCGTCGGCCTGTGCGTGTTCTTCCTGGTGTGGTCGTTCTTCATCTTCTTCGAGCCCAACTTCTTCGCCAACCCGGACAACTATATCCCGGCGAATCCGTTGCAGACGCCCTCGGAGATCGTACCTGAGTGGTACCTGCTGCCGTTCTACGCCATCCTGCGCTCGGTGCCGAACAAGCTCGGCGGCGTGTTGATGATGTTCGGCTCGATCCTGGTGCTGTTCGTCATCCCCTGGCTCGACACCAGCCCGGTGCGCAGCGCGAAATTCCGCCCGATCTGGCGCGCCCTGTTCTGGGTGCTCGTCGCCTCGACGATCGCGCTCGGCTTCGTCGGCGCGCACCGGCCGGAGGGCTGGTGGGTCGTGCTCGGCCGCGTTGCCACGACCTACTATTTCCTGCACTTCCTGGTGCTGATGCCGATCGTGGGCAAGCTGGAGCGACCGCTGCCGCTGCCCGAGAGCATCAGCCGTCCCGTGATCTCGCGCGGCGGCGGACCGCTGCCGGGGGGCGCGCCAGCCAAGCCGATGGAGAAGCCGTGATGCGCGCCGCAACCACCCTCGCCCTGCTGGGCACCCTGCTCGCCGCCGCCCCGGCGCTGGCGCAGGAGGAAGGCAAGCTGCCGCACGTCAACTGGAGCTTCTCCGGCCCGTTCGGCACCTACGACCGCGCGGCGGCGCAGCGCGGCTTTCAGATCTACAAGGAAGTCTGCTCCAACTGCCATTCGCTCAAGGAAGCGTATTACCGCGACCTGGAGGGCATCGGCCTGAGTGCGGCGCAGGTGAAGGCGATCGCGGCCAGCGTTACCGTGCCCACGATCGGTGACGACGGCCAACCGGCGGAGCGGCCGGCCCTGCCATCGGATCACTTCAAATCGCCCTTCCCCAACGAGAAGGCCGCGCGCGCCGCGCTGAACGGCGCGCTGCCGCCGGACCTCTCGGTGATCACGCTGGCCCGCGAGGGCGGGGCGGACTACGTCTATGGCGTCCTCACCGGCTATGGCGAGCCGCCAGCGGGGATGAAGATGGGCGAGGGGATGAACTACAACAAAATGTTCCCCGGCCATCAGATCGCCATGCCGCAGCCGTTGCAGCCCGATCAGGTGACCTATGCCGACGGCACCAAGGCCACGCTGGATCAGGAAGCACATGACGTGGTGACGTTCCTGGAATACGTCGCCAACCCGCACATGGAGGAGCGCAAGCGCATCGGCGTGAAGGTGATCCTGTTCCTGGCGATGCTGACCGGGATCACCTATGCGGTGAAGCGCAAGGTCTGGTCGGACGTTCACTGAAGGGGCGCGCGCGCCCATGTCCGACGCAGCGACCATCCAGCCCGTCATCGGCATCATCGGCGGCTCCGGCCTCTATGACATCGAGGGGCTGGAGCGGACCGCTTGGCGCCGCGTCCACACGCCCTGGGGCGATCCGTCGGATGAGTTGCTGGAAGGCTGGCTGGACGGCATCCGCTGCGTCTTTCTGCCCCGGCATGGGCGCGGGCACCGGCTCTCGCCCACGCATCTCAACTATCGCGCCAATATCGACGCGCTGAAGCGCGCCGGCTGCACGGACGTGATCTCGCTCTCGGCGGTCGGCAGCCTGCGGGAGGAATTGCCGCCGGGCCACTTCGTCATCGTCGATCAGTTCATCGACCGCAGCTTCGCGCGCGAGAAAAGCTTCTTCGGCGCCGGCTGTGTCGCGCATGTCGGGATGGGCCACCCGGTCTGCCCGCGTCTGGGCGACGCGGCGGAGGCCGCGGCGCGCCGCATCGGCCTGCCGGTGACGCGCGGCGGCACCTATCTCGTGATGGAGGGGCCGCAGTTCTCGACCAAGGCCGAGAGCGAACTCTATCGGTCCTGGGGCTGCAGCGTCATCGGCATGACCAACATGCCGGAAGCCAAACTCGCCCGCGAGGCGGAGATGTGCTACGCGACCATTGCCATGGTCACGGATTATGACTGCTGGCACCCCGACCATGACCACGTCACCGTCGATATGGTGGTCAAGGTCTTGTTCGCGAACGCGGCCAAGGCCCGCGCCCTCGTGCGCGACCTCGTCCCCGCCATCGGCACCCCCCGCGGCCCCTGCCCCGCCGGCTGCGACCGCGCCCTGGAATACGCGATCATCACCGCCCCCGAGCGCCGCGACCCGGACCTGATGGCCAAACTCGACGCGGTGGCGGCGCGCGTGCTGGCGGGGGGCGATTCGGCCGCGGAGTAGCGCGCGGCGGGTCACCCGCCGAACACCCGCCGCCCCGCCTTCCAGGTCCCGATCACCCGCCCCTCCAGCGCCCGCCCGTCAAACGGCGTGTTCTGCGCCTTGCCGGGCAGTGCGCCGGCGGCGACCTGCCAGATCCGGTCGGGGTCGAACAGGCAGAGGTCGGCGGCGGCACCTTTCGCCAGCGTGCCGGCGGCAACGCCCAGCAACCGCGCCGGCGCGACCGTCAGCAGTTCGATCGCGCGCGGCAGGGAAATCGCCCCGCCATGCACCTGCGCCAGCGTCACCCCCAGCAGCGTCGCCAGCCCCGTCCCGCCCGAAGCCGCCTGGGCGAAGGGCAGGCGCTTGTCGTCGGGGTCGCGCGGCGCATGATCGCTCGCCACCGCGTCGATGGTGCCGTCGGCCAGCGCCGCCGCGACCGCAGCCCGGTCAGCCTCCGCCCGCAGCGGCGGCGACAGTTTTGCGTATGTCCGCCAGTCGCCGATCGCGGTCTCGTTGAGGTCGAAATACGGAGGTGCCGTATCGCAGGTGACGCGCAGCCCCTCATCCTTGGCGCGGCGGATCAGCGCCAGCGACTCGGCGGTCGAGACATGGGCGAAATGCACCGCCCCGCCGGTCAGCCGCGCGAGGCGGATGTCGCGCGCGATCAGCATGGCCTCGGCCACCGCCGGGATGCCGGGCAGGCCGAGCCGTGTGGCCAGCTCGCCCTCGGTCGCCGCCCCGCCGGCGGCGAGTGTCGGCTCCTCCGGGTGCTGCACGATGCGCGCGCCGAACCCGGCCGCGTAGGTCAGCGCCAGCCGCATCAGCCGCGCCGGGCCGATCGCGTGGGCGCCGTCCGTGAACGCCACCGCCCCGGCCTCCCGCAGCAGTCCGAGTTCGGCCAGTTCCTCGCCGCGGCAGCCGCGCGTGACGGCGCCATAGGGCAGCACGGTCAGGCTGCCGGTCTCCTCGCCGCGCGCGCGCAGCAGGCGCACCAGCGCCGGATCGTCGATCGCAGGCTTGCTGTCGGGCAGCGCGGCGACGGTGGTGATGCCGCCGGCCGCCGCCGCGAGCGCGGCCGAGGCGACGGTTTCCCGATGCTCCCCGCCCGGCTCGCCGAGATCGACGCGCATATCGACCAGGCCAGGGCACAGCACCGCGCCCTCCCCGTCCAGCGTGGCCGCGCCGTCCGGCCGCCCCAGCCCGGCGCCGCACTCGGCGATGTGGCCCTCGCGCACCAGCAGCTCGCCCGGCGCGTCCAGGCCGCTCGCCGGATCGAGCAGGCGGACATTGACGAACAGCAGGTCGGTCATGCGTTGGCGCCGACCCGCGACAGCACGTCCAGCACCGCCATCCGCACCGCGACCCCCATCTCCACCTGCTCGCGGATCACGCTGCGCGTCGGATGGTCCGCCACGGCGCTGTCGATCTCCACGCCGCGGTTCATCGGTCCCGGATGCATCACCAGCGCGTCCGGCCGCGCGCAGGCGAGTTTCTGTGCATCCAGGCCGTAGAAACGGAAATACTCGCGCGCACTCGGCACCAGCCCGCGCGCCATGCGCTCCAGCTGCAGCCGCAGCATCATTACCACATCCGCCCCCGCCAGCCCCGACGCCATGTCGTGAAACACCTCCGCGCCCAGCCGCTCGGCCGCCGCCGGCATCAGCGTCGGCGGGCCGACCAGCCGCACGCGCGCGCCCATCGCGCCGAGCAGATGGATGTTAGAGCGCGCGACGCGCGAGTGCAGCACATCGCCGCAGATCGCGACGATCAGGTTCTCCAGCGAGCCGCGATGGCGGCGGATGGTCAGCGCGTCCAGCAGCGCCTGGGTCGGATGCTCATGCGTGCCGTCGCCGGCATTGATGACGGCGGCATCGACCTTCTGCGCCAGCAGCGCCGGCGCGCCCGATGACGCATGGCGCACCACCAGCAGGTCGCAGTTCATCGCGTTCAGCGTCGCTGCCGTGTCCAGCAGCGTCTCGCCCTTGTTCACGCTGCTGGTCGAGACCGTCATATTGATCACGTCGGCGCCGAGCCGCTTGCCGGCCAGCTCGAAACTCGTCCGCGTGCGCGTCGAATCCTCGAAGAACAGGTTGATCAGCGTGCGTCCGCGCAGCCGGTCGCGCGGCGTCTTGCCGGTGCGGTTGAGCAGCACGTAGCTCTCGGCGAGGTCGAGCAGGCTCGCGATCTGCGGCCGGTGCATGCCCTCGATCGCCAGCAGGTGTCGCATTCCCGGCAGCACGCGCGACTCGCCCCCTCCGTCCGCGCGGGAGGTTAGCGGCGGGCCGCCGGCTCCGCCAGCGCTGCGCCATGCTTGCGACCGCGCCGGCGGATCAATACGCTGCCGCAGGGAGCCTGGGAGAGCGGCACCATGCGCAAAACGGGGGCACTCGCGCTGGCGGCGGCGCTGACGCTGTCGGCCTGCCAGGACGTGCCGGGGATGCAGAACGACCAGCAGGCGGGCGGGCTGCTCGGCGGCGCCGCGGGCGCCATCGCCGGTGGGCTGCTCGGCAGCAGCTTCGGCGGCAACGGCGCGCTGATCGCCGGCGTGCTCGGCTCGGTCGGCGGCTATCTGCTCGGCAGCGCCATCGGCGCGCATCTCGATCAGGCCGACCGCCAGCGCGCCGAGGCGGCGACCACGCAGGCACTCGCCGAACCCGTCCCGCCGGGCGAGACCGGTCAGCCGGTCGGCTGGAACTCCGACCACAACAGCGGCATCAACGGCAGCGCCCAGGTGGTCGGCGTGCAGCCGCAGGCCGATGGCGGGCAGTGCCGCGACGTGAGCGAGATCGCCTACATCAACGGCGAGCAGACACGGCAGACCTCGCGCTACTGCCGCGGGCCGAGCGGTGCCTGGACGAAGCAGAGCTGACATGCCCGGCGCAGTCCGCGCCGCCGCCCTTGCCGCCGCGCTGCTGCTGCCCGCCGCGACGCGGGCGCAGACGCTGGAGGCGCCGCCGCAATCGCTGCGCTGGGCTGAGGTGGTGGCCGCGAAGCACATGCACTTCGCCGCCATCCCGCACGGCGCCGCGCGCATCGTGCTGGCCTGGGGCGGCATCGGGCAGGGCGACGCCGCGCGCTTCAACGCCGCGCTGGCCGCCGCGACACCGATCGAGGAAGTGCAGTTCTTCTCCCAGGGCGGCCTGCTCGATGAGGGCCTGCGCATGGGCTATATCATGCGCGAGCGGGGTCTGGCGGCCCGCGTGCCGCGCGGCGCGCGCTGCGCCAGCGCCTGCAACTTCGCCTTCATGGGCGGCGTGATCCGCCGCATCGATGACGGTGCCAGCTTCGACGTTCACATGTTCGCCTCGGGCGGCGCACTGGCGCGGGAAGTGGCGCGCGACGTGCGCGACCCGCCGGCCAGCCTCGCCGACTTCAACGCCCGCTTCCCCGACACGCAGCTCGATCCGGCGGGCGTGCAGTCGTACCTCGCACAGCATCAGGAATCGCTCGCCGCGTTCCTGCGCGATCAGGCAGTGGCCGAGGACATCAAGCTGATCCAGCAATCCTCCGCCCAGATCGCGGCCAAGATCGGCCAGTTCCTGCTGCGCATGCAGTTGTCACTCGATTTCCTCACCGAGTTCGCCGCCATCCCCAACGACACGCCGCGCCCGCTGACGCGCGCGGAGTTGCGAAGGTTCAACGTGGTGAACGAGTAGGCGGCCTGTTGCGCGGAGTGGCGATTAGTTTCTCATGCAACTGAGGGAATCGGGGATGCACAGCGCCCGTCTTCGCAGGGTCAGCGGATCGGTCATGCTGGCCATTCCCCCAGCGATCCTCGACATGCTCAACCTGCAAGCCGGGACAACCGTTGCGCTCACGGTCGATGACGGGCGGCTGGTGATCGAACCGCAGCCGCGACCGCGCTACTCGCTCGCCGAACTGCTGGCGGCGTCCGACTATTCGCAGCCGCCGCCGGCCGAGGAACGGGAGTGGGTCGATGCGCCGGCGGCCGGGCGGGAGAAGTTGTGAACCGGGGCGGCAGCTAGCTGGTGAGCCTCGACCCCGCGCCCGGCCATGAGCAGCAGGGACATTGCCCGGTCCTCGTGATCTCGCCGACCGAGTTCAACAAGGCGACCAGGCTGCCTGTGGTGCTGCCGATCACCAACGGCGGCAGGTTCGCCCGCCGGCTCGGGTTTGCCGTGCCGATCAGCGGCATCGGCACGACCGGCATTGTCCGCTGCGACCAGCCGCGCGTGCTCGATCTCGCGGCACGGCATGGCAGGAAGGTCGATGTACTGCCGGCGGAAATTTTGCAGGACGTGCTGGCCAGGGTGGTGACGATATTCGAGCAGAAGCGCGGGCAGTCGCCACCGCCTAGGCGGCTGCAACCCGCCCAACGCGATCTGCGGGGATGAGGCACAGCAATCGTCAAACCGGTCCTGGCACGGCCCTCGCCGCCTGAGCAGGCAAAACATCGCGCTTGGGTAGTTTCTCATTTTGTATTTCGGCTTTGGGTGGCGAGCTGCCTTTCCGCTTATGAGAATGACGGCCAGGAATGCGGACCTGATCGTCTCGCGCCTCTGGCGTAATATCGAGGTCCACGGACAGGAACGCCGAGCCCGCAACGCGACTACGGTGCAGAAGAGGGCAGCTACGCAGTCTCCGCCAACGCGGTCGCCTGCCTGAACATGCTCGACGCGGCAACCATGCCCTCGCAACATGTGGCGAGTAGCTCTTCGTCGCTCATGCCGGCGAACCCTGCGGCGTCGGGATGACCCGCAAGCTGCTCCAGCAGCGCGTCTCTGGCCAGACCCTTGTAGGATTCCATGAAAAACTCGAACAGCTCATAAGGGCTGTTCACCTTGCCCCCCACATGTTGCAGCCTGCCAAAATACGCTTCCGGGTGCGCCTTGTAGTCGGCGAGTTGCTGGTCGGTCATCGGTTCCGTCAGAATGCAGGAGCGACCGGCTTGGTCGGTGACGCCGATATAGGCTGCCTTCTCGGCTTCTATCACGGCAGCCGTCGTCACCGTCGCTACCAGATCGCCGTCCGTGCCGGACAGGTTCTTTATGCCCTCGAACAGATAAGTCTCGCCGATCATCGCGCGCGGCTTGCCGTCGAGGCTCTCAGAGGGAAGGCTGCCATCGAACGTGGTCGGCAGCTGCGGGTATTTTGCGAAAGCCTCGGCGATGTGGTGAGCGTCGATGTGCTTTTGCTTGCGCTGATACATCTCGCTGAGCCGCAAGGCGCCTGGCCGGTTGAAGTCCGGGATGCCGAGACCGAACGCCGCGAGGGCGGTGTGCAGCGGCGCATCGAGCATGCGGTGATACGGCGTATTTGTGAGGAACACATAGGCGCCCTGGCCGGCCGTCAGTTCCCGCGCCTCATACCGTTCGAGGCGCGCAAATGCAGGTTGCGCCCAGCTGGGTTTGCCATCTGCGCCGATCGAGGGATCGGCGTTGAGATCGATAAAAATGAGCCGGTCGTCGGCCGCGGGCTTGCGCAAAGCGTTGTTGAGATGCTGAATCATCTGGGACAGCGGGTTGCGGTCGGGCCCGCCGTCATTGTGATCCTTGCCGAGCAGGCCCGCCACGGCCCGCATCTTCGCCTCCACCCAATATTTCTTGTCGGTGCGGGACAGTGCCGCAAATTCGCAGTGCTTGGCGGTCCTATCGGTCTCGTCCTCGAGCGTGAGCTTGAAGCCGGCGCGAATGAGCGTGTTCGCGACGATGAGCTCGTAATAGGCACCCTGAAACTCGCGCGGGTTCTTGAGCCGCCGTATAAGGCGGGACTGCAACTCGACATTGTGGTCGAGCAGATAAAGGTTGTAGGCGGTGCCGAGATAGCAGGCGACCACGCCAGTCACCTCTGCGGTGCTCACCTCGCCGGGAACGGGAATGGTCGCCATTTGGTAACGGCAATAGGCATCGTACCACTGCAGGAGCGTGTGCCGCTGCGCGAGCGGTTTGGCGAGCTCGGCATTACCCCATTCGCTGCCGAGCTTGCGCTTGATGTATTCGCCTAGAAAATCCGCAAAGGTCTTGGCGGTCTTCGACCAATGGATCGTGTTGCCGACGGCAACGATCTGGTGGTCGTTGAGGCGGCCCGCGATAATTGGCCTGCCGAGGCCCTGTTGCTGCTGGCGGATGCGCTCGGCGGCATTGTGCCGTTCGAGCGCGCGGATCATCTCCGGCGACGCCGGCCGCCGCCGCTGCGGGGGCGCGGCAATGGCGCCGCAGCAGCGTTTGAATTTTTTGCTACTGCCGCAGGGGCAGGGTTGGTTGCGGCCGGTCTTCGTCATCGCTTTGCCGCCCAACCGTCAGATCGAGATCTTCTCGATCACGTTGAGCGAAATCTGGCCCGCGCGGCGGTCATATAGCTTGGTCGTGGCCTGCTCCCGTTGCGTGATCCGGGTCGGACGTTAGCTCAGAGGCTGTGGTGATTCCAGTGTAGGTGCGGCATCGTACGGCCCGATGGCTTTGGGAGCCGGAGGACGCTAGCCGAACACACGAGCCGCCGTCCCCAGGCCTGAGCGTTATCGAATGAATGCGGGTGGCCGGCCACAGGCGACGCACCCAGCAAGGGTACCACACAGCCTCGGTCGAACCCTGCGGTTCGATCGCGATCCGTTTAGCGGCCACGCTCGGCGCCCAACTGCCGTCAGCCTGCGCCGATGAATGGCAGCTTTCCGAATCGCTCACTCGGCGAGCATACGGCTAGGTTGGGTCGAAATCCGAAATTCAAACTGATCCATCACCTGCCCTTGCCCAGCCCGACGTCGTCGTGTTAGTGATACTGTCGTGACCCAAGCCGCTCCCTCCATCCCGGCCCAAAGCCTCGCTAGCATCATCGAGCTGCTGTACCGGGTCGTGGCCGCGCAGATCGCCGGGCGCCGGCTCGCGGGGCCGCCGATCATCCTGATCTGCTCGCGGCTGCGCCGCATCGCCGGCCGCCTCGCCAGCATCGCAGCCCGCCTCCAGGCCGGAAAGCTGCGGCGCCGGGCCGCGGCCCATCGGCAGCCGGCCGGCGCCGCCGAAACGGCCCTGCCGGACGCCGCCGTCGTGGCGTGCATCGTTGCATGGCGTGTCGCTGATGCGCCCGACGCGGGCTGTCAGTTGCCGACCGGCAGGACGCTGAACCGCCCGGCGCGATCGGCCCCGGCAAAGGCGGCGGAGGTCACGCGCCCATCCGCGCCGACCCCGATCTCCAACCGATCCGTGCCGATTCCCGTGGTGCCGAGCGCGAGGCGGTGCGGCACCTCGGACGCGATGGGGCTGATGAAGCCGATCGGATAGCCGAGATTCACGTAGAAATCGGCCGCATCGTAATAGAAATAGCTCGCCACGAACCCGGCATCCGCCGGCGCAAGCTCGCCCGGCGCGCCCAGGCGCGCGATCACCTCGGCAAACGGCGTACGGCCCGGCACGATGAAGGCAATGTCGTGGGCACTGAGTTTCTGATTGAGGGTGACGCGGTCCCAGTAGATCGGCGTGCAACCGCCGAGCGCGAGCGCCGCCGCCAGCAGAAACGAAAGGCCGCAGGGCCGCAGCATCGCGTCAGCCGCCGAACGGCCAGAACTGGAAGCGCAGCCGGTCGCTGCGGTTGCCGCTGATCACCTGCCGCACGACGCCGTTGCGATCGAAAAAGACGTAGGTGTCGTCGCCCGCAATGTTGACGCGCGAGAACACCAGGAAAGTGCCGTGCTTCAAGGCGTAGTGGTAATAGTGAAACACGGTCTGCTCGCCGATCTGCTGCACGCTCGCCGGCGCGCCGAGCAGGGCGATCACCTGCGCCTGCGTGGACTGCCCTTCCTTGATCTGCGCGATCGCCGATGGCGGCAGCTTGTCGCCCAGATCGCCGCGCGAGACGGCGCAGCCGCCGACAGCGAGCAGCGCGACGACCGCCGTCGCGCGTATCAGGGCCGCCATTCCGCCTCGGCCCGGGTCCGGCGTGCCACGCATTGCTCCAGCCGTTCTTCCTGCCCCCGAAACCATGGCGACGGACGCGCGGCTGTCAACATCGCACTTGCCCAACCCCCACGGTTATGTTAGTTGTACTGTCGTGCCCCAAGCCCCTCCCCTCATCCCGGCCCAAAGCCTCGCCGGCATCATCGGCCTGCTGCACAGGGTCGTGGCCGCGCAGATCGCCCGGCGCCGGCTGGCGGGGCCGCTGATCGTCCTGATCTGCTCGCGGCTGCGCCGCATCGCCGGCCGCCTCGCGGACATCGCCGCGCGCCTCCAGGCGGGCAGGCTGCGGCGCCGGGCCGCGAGCCGCCGGCGGCCGGCGCAGCAACCGACGCGGCCCTGCCGGAAGCCGCCGTTGCCGCAGGGTTTCGCGTGGCTGGTGCGGCTGGTGCAGGAGACCGCCGGCGGGGCCTCGCAGTTGCGCCACCTGCTCGCCCAGCCGGAGATGGCGGA
The DNA here is from genome assembly GCA_021818505.1 of Pseudomonadota bacterium. Classification (GTDB taxonomy): domain Bacteria; phylum Pseudomonadota; class Alphaproteobacteria; order Acetobacterales; family Acetobacteraceae; genus JAFKFJ01. The sequence continues at coordinate 94,141 of JAKADX010000005.1, read as the reverse complement.
CTTCATCGCCGCTGCCCCGCAGTCAGCGCGCCCCCTGCGCTCGCTCTGCTGGATGCTCGGCATCCGCCCGCCGCCCGGCCTGAAACCGGCCGGGAGCGCACCGGCGGCCGTGCCGGACCCGCCCGCCGCCGCCGACCCGCCGGCGCCGGCCGCAACACCGCCCGGCCCGCCGTCACCCTCCCGGGCATCACCGCCTCTGCCACCGCTGCTCCATCTCAGTGGCTCTGGCCCGCCGGTTCAAGCCTGATGGCGCGCTGCCCCCGCGCGTCCAAATCGTTCCGCTACGGGAATAACACTCTCGGCCGGCCATCCTGCGGCGCCGGGCCGCGCGTTGGCGGCGATCGGGAGCAGAGCCGCCGCTCAGCGCGCGGCGGCGGCGCGGCTGGGGGTGGCGGAGGCGATCAGGTCACGAACGAACAGAAGCTCGACCCCGATCACCCGCCCCTCGGTGTCATAGTCGAGGACCACGCCAGGCGCGACCTCCTCGCTCTCGGCATAGCGCGCACCCTCCGGCGCGAATCGCACGGCGATCGCGTCGGCCTCCGGGTCGTAACTGGCGCTGGCCTTGCTCATAGCTTGGCACCCCTGTCGAAGAACGCGGTCATGCGCCGTCAGGCGGATCACGCAGCGACCGCCGCGATCCGCGCCAGCACCTCCTCCCGCCCCAGCGCCGCCGCCGTCGCGTCGATCGGCGGGCTGGTGGTGCTGCCGGTCAGCGCGGCGCGCAGCGGCTGCGCCACCTGCCCCAGCTTTTTGCCATGCGCCTCGGCGAAGGCGCGCAGGGCGGCGTCGATCCCGGCCGCGGAAAAATCCGTGGCCGCCAGCGCGCCGGCCAGATCGCGCAGCATCAGCCGCGCCTCCGGCGTCAGCAGCGCCGCCGCCTTCGGCTCCATCGGCAAGGGCAGAGGATGCGCCAGGAACGCCGCCGAATCGGCAAGCTCCGCCAGCGTCTTGGCCCGCTCCTTCAGCGCCGGCATCAGCGCGCGGATGCGGTGCATCGCATCCGTGCCCAGCGCGAGATCGGTGCGGCGGGCGAGCCGCTCGTACACGTCCGCGGCCAGCCGGTCGTCGCTCGCCGCGCGCAGCCAGACGCCGTTGAGATGCGTGAGCTTCGCATAGTCCATCCGCGCCGCCGCGCGCCCCACGCCGTCAAGGTCGAACAGGCGGATCGCGTCCTCGCGCGCGATGATCTCGGCATCGCCATGCGCCCAGCCGAGCCGCAGCAGATAGTTGCAGAGCGCCTCAGGCAAAAATCCCTGCTCGCGGAATTCCAGCACGCTGACCGCGCCGTGGCGCTTGGACAGTTTCGCGCCGTCCGCGCCGTGGATCAGCGGGATATGCGCGAACGCCGGCGGCTCCCACCCCATCGCGCGATAGATCTGCAACTGGCGGAAGGTGTTGGTCAGGTGGTCGTCGCCGCGGATGACGTGCGTGATCGCCATGTCGTGGTCGTCCACCACGACGGCGTGCAGATAGGTCGGCGTGCCGTCGCTGCGCAGGATGATCATGTCGTCGAGTTCGCTGTTGGCGACGCGAACCTCGCCCTGCACCAGGTCATGCACGACGGTCTCGCCGTCGCGCGGCGCGCGCAGGCGGATCGCGGGCGCGACGCCCGGCGGCGCCTCGGCCGGATCGCGGTCGCGCCAGCGTCCGTCGTAGCGGGGCGGGCGGCCCTCGGCGAGCGCGCGCTCGCGCATCGCCTGCAACTCCGCCGGCGTGCAGTAGCATTTGTACGCCTGCCCGGCGGCGAGCATCTGCAACGCCACCTCGGCGTGCCGCGCCTGCCGGGTCGATTGAAACACCGGCGCCGCGTCGGGCCTGAGGCCGAGCCAGTCCAGCCCGTCGAGGATCACCTGCGTCGCCGCCTCGGTGCTGCGCTCGCGGTCGGTATCCTCGATACGGAGCAGGAATTCGCCGGCGTGGTGGCGGGCGAACAACTCGTTGAACAGCGCCGTGCGGGCGCCGCCGATATGCAGCAGGCCGGTCGGGCTGGGGGCGAAGCGGGTGCGGACGGTCATGGCCGCCGGTTTAGCGCAATCGCCGCACTGGCGCGATGCCGCCGCCGCATGGTTTGATCGCCGGTCGCAACAGCCGGGCCGCCGCACACGATGCGCACCGCGAGCCAGATCGCGCTGGTCCTGATCGGCGGCGGTGCCCTCGGCTACGGGGTCGCCGCCTCGATGGACACCGACCGCGCCTGCCGCGAGGCGCGCGCCCGCGGCGACCCCGACGCCGCGTCGATCTGCAGCACGATGTGGTCCTCGCACGGCCACTGGTATTCCGGCACGGGCTCCTGGCGCCTGGCGTCGCTGGAGCGCGTGGTGCGCGGCGGCTTCGGCCATGCCGGGCTGCATTTCGGGTTCCACGGCTGATGCGCCGCATCGCCATCGCGCCCCGGCCGGACTGGCGCGCGCGCATGGCGCGGCTGGAATTCCGCTTCGCCGAGATCGACGGCGAGACCTACTGGGACGAGAGCGCATACTGGCGGTTCTCGGCAGCCGAGATCGACACGCTGGACGACGCGACGGCGGAACTCGAACGCCTCTGCCGCCTCGCCGCCGCGCACGCGGTGCGCCACGGCTGCGCCGACCTGCTCGGCATCCCGCGCGCGGTCTGGCCGCCGGTGGTGCGAAGCTGGGAGGCGCAGGAGCCGAGCCTGTACGGCCGCATGGACCTGTGCTGGGACGGCAGCGGAGCGCCGAAACTGCTGGAATACAACGCCGACACGCCGACGGCGCTCTATGAGGCGTCGGTGGTGCAGTGGGAATGGCTGCGCAGCGTGCGGCCGGATGCCGACCAGTTCAACTCCATCCACGAGGCGCTGATCGCCGCGTGGCGCGCGATGGACCTGCCCGAGACGGTCCATTTCGCCTGCATGGCGGGCAGCGAGGAGGATCGCGGCACCGTCGAATACCTGCGCGACACCGCGACTCAGGCGGGGCGCGGGGCGCCGTTCGTGCCGCTTGACGCGATCGGCTGGAACGGGCGGCGCTTCGTCGATGAGGCGGACGCGCCGATCCGCGCCTGCTTCAAGCTCTATCCGTGGGAATTCATGCTGCGCGACTCGTTCGGCGCGCATGTCGCGGCCGCGCCGACCCGCTGGATCGAGCCGCCGTGGCGGCTGCTGCTCTCCGGCAAAGGGCTCCTGGCGCTGCTGTGGCAGCTTTTCCCCGGCCACCCGAACCTGCTGCCGACCTTCCGGGAGCCGGGCCGCACCGGCGGGCCGGAGATCGCCAAGCCGCTGTTCGGACGCGAGGGTGCCAATATCCGCGCCCCCGGCCGGGCCGAGACTCCCGGTCCCTATGGCGGCGGCGGCTTCGTGCATCAGGCCTGGGCCGAGCTGCCGCGCGCCGACGGCCGCTATGCGGTGCTGGGAAGCTGGGTGATCGCCGGCCGCCCGGCGGGCCTCGGCATCCGCGAGGACGCCACCCCGATCACAAGCGACACCAGCCGCTTCGTGCCCCACTGCTTCGACCCCGCGCCCTGAGGACCGCCATGCCCATGCTCGCCGGCCTGCCCGCCTTCCTCGCCTATTTCGCCGGCAGCGTGGTGCTGCTGGGTATCTTCCTGGTCCTGCACGCCCGCCTGCTGCCGGTGGCGGAATGGCAGTTGATTCGCCAGGGCAATGCCGCCGCCGCGCTGAGCCTCGCCGGGGCGGCGGGCGGGTTCACTCTGCCGCTCGCCTCGGCGATCGTGCATTCGGCGGGCTTTGCGGACATGGTGGTCTGGGCCGTGATCGCCGGGGCGGTGCAGGTCGCCGCCTTCGCCGCGATGCGTTTCCTGCGCCGCGACGTGGCCGGGGCGCTGGCGCGCGGCGACATGGCGGAGGCGACCGTGATGGCCGCCGGCTCGCTGATCCTGGGCACGCTCAACGCCGCCTGCCTGAGCTGATGCGGGCGGCGGCGGCACGACTCGGCGAGGCGATCGCACTGCCCGAGCGCGCTGCTGCCCTGGCCGCCGCGCTCCGCGCGGGCATCGACGCCGAGCGCGGCCGCTTCGCGCTGTGGCTGCCTGTCTTCATGACCGCCGGCAACGCGTTGTATTTTTCTCTCCTCGCCGAACCGCCCGCGCCGCTTGGGCGATCCGCGCTGCTCGGCGCGGGGGCTTTGCTGGCGGCACTGTGGCGATGGCAGGTGCCGCGCGCGGTCGCGCTGTGCGCCGTCGCGATGGCCCTCGGTTTCGCCGCCGCGCAGTTCGCCGCCTCCCGCGCGCCGCCATTGACCCAGGTACCCCGACGGGGCGTGACCGTGACCGGCGCAGTGCGCGCGGTCGAGCCGCTGCCGCAGGGCGTGCGGGTGACGCTCGACGCGCCGCGCTTCGATGACGGCGCACCCGAGGCGCGGCGCGTGCGCATCCGGCTGCGCGCCGAGGACCCGGCAGTGCCGCAGACCGGCGATACGCTGCGCCTGCGCGCCCGGCTGATGCCGCCGCAGCCGCCGGCCTTTCCGGGCGGATGGGACTTGCAGCGCGATGCGTATTTCGCCGGCCTCGGCGCCTATGGTTACGCGCTGACCCGTGTCGCGGTGATCGCGCACGCTTCGCCAGGCGGGTTCGCCGCGCGGCTGCAGGCACTGCGGGAGACCATCGCCGCGCGCATCCAGGCGGTGCTGCCCGACGATGAGGGGGCGATCGCCGCCACGCTCCTGACCGGCAGCACGGCAGCGATCCCCGAGGCCGATCGCGCCGCGTTCCGCGATTCGGGGCTGGCGCATCTGCTGGCCATCGCCGGGTTGCATATCGGCATCGTCATGGGGCTGGTGTTCGGCGCGGTGCGCCTGGCGCTCGCGGCGTGGGAGCGGGCGGCGCTGCACTGGCCGACCAAGCCGATCGCGGCCGTCGCGGCGCTGGCGGCGGGCGCGGGCTACATGCTGCTGACCGGCGCGCATGTGCCGATCATCCGCAGCTTCGCGATGGCCTGCCTGGTGACGCTGGGCGTGGTGGTGGGGCGGCGGGCAGTGTCGCTGCGGGGCCTGGCGCTGGCCATGGCGGCGTTGCTGCTGCTCGCGCCGGCGCAGGCGATGGGCGTCAGCTTCCAGATGAGCTTTTCCGCCGTGCTAGCGCTGATCGCCGGCTACGAGGCGCTGCGGCCGGCGCTGTCGCGGCTGCGCGCGCGCAGCGTGGTGCTGCACCATCTGGCGACCCTGGCGCTGACCAGCCTGCTCGCCGGCACGGCCTCGGCGCCGTTCGCGGCGTACCATTTCGGGCAGGTGCAACTCTACAACGTGCTCGCCAATGTCGCGGCGGTGCCGCTGACAGCGTTCTGGATCATGCCGGCGGGGCTGATCGCACTCGCACTCATGCCGCTGCATCTGGAGGCGCTGGCCCTGTCGCCGATGGGCTGGGGCATCGCCGCCGTGCTGTGGATCGCGCGCGGCGTCTCCGCGCTGCCCTCGGCGGTGTTCGCGGTGCCGCATGCGCCGGCCTGGGGTCTCGCGGTGGTGGCGTTGGGCATGGCGTGGCTCGGCCTGTGGCGGACGCGGATGCGGCTGGCGGGGGTGCCGGTGATCCTACTCGGCCTCGCCTCCCCAGTCTTCGTGCGCCCGCCCGACCTGCTGCTGGCGGCCGACGGGCGGCTCGCCGGCATTCACGCCAACGGAACGATGTATGTCGCGGAGCGGTCGGGCTCGTCCGGCTTTACGCTCGATGCGTGGCGACGCATGTGGGCGGCCGGCCCGCCGCGCGCGCTGCCCGACCGGCCGGAAGGCGGCCTGGCCTGCACCGACGCGGCGTGCACGCTGCGCCGCGATGCCGATGGGCCGGACGCGATGCTGCTGCTCGGCCCGCCGCCGGCGCATGCCTGCGACGCCGACGCGCTGGCGAGCCTGGAACCGATCCGGCTCACCTGCCCGCCGCCGGGACCGTTGCGCATCGACCGGTTCAGCCTGTGGCGCAACGGCGCCTACGCGGTGTGGCTGGAGCCGTTCGGAGTACGCGTGCTCTCCGACCGGGCGGCCCGCGGCATCCGGCCCTGGGTCATCGGCCCGCCGGGTCAGTAGCGGCGCAACAGCGCCACCAGCCGGCCCTGCACTTTCACCCGGTCGGCCGGCAGGATGCGCGGCTCGTAGGTGCGGTTGGCCGGCTCCAGCGCGACCGAATTGCCGCGCCGGCGCAAGCGTTTCAGCGTCACCTCGGTGTCATCGACCAGCGCCACCACGATCTGCCCGTTCTCCGCCGCATCGCCGCGACGGATCACGACGACATCCTGGTCGAGGATGCCGGCATCGATCATCGAATCGCCGGCCACTTCGAGCGCGTAGTGCTCGCCGTTGCCGAGCAGCGCGATCGGCACCTCGACCTGGGTGCCGTTGTCGCGCAGCGCCTCGATCGGCAGGCCGGCGGCGATGCGGCCATAGAGCGGGAGCTGCACCGCCCCGGCCTCGTTGGCTGCCCGCACGCCCTGTAGCCGCGCGCCGAAATCCCCGCGGATGACATTGGGGGCGAAGCCGGCCGGCTCCGGCGTCGCCCCCGTCGCGGCGGCGGCGCGGGCGGAGACATCCTCCGGCAGCCGCACCACCTCCAGCGCGCGGGCGCGGTGATGGTGGCGGCGCAGGAATCCGCGTTCCTCCAGCGCCGAGATCAGCCGGTGGATGCCGGACTTGGAGCGCAGTTGCAGGGCGTCCTTCATCTCCTCGAAGGACGGCGAAAAGCCGGTCGATTTCAGGTGGCGGTCGATGAAGGTCAGCAGCTCATGCTGCTTGCGGGTCAGCATCCAGGCGCCTCCGGGCAGCAAGGGGTGCGAACAAAGCGGCAACTAGGCCGGTGTTCTAATTTGGTTCCCGCCGCGCCGTCAAGCCCTTTCGCGGGTTCAGGCCCCGGACTCCGCGCCCGGCCCGAACAGCCGCCCGGAGGCGATGCGCGCGCCCTCGCTCAGCGATTTCAGTTTGGCCCAGACGACATCCTCGGTCACCCGGCCCATCCCCGCCGAAGTGTCGAAGCCACAGTCGGTCCCGGCCATCACCCGGTGGGGGTCGCCGAGCATCCGGGCGACATGCTCGAGCCGCTCGGCGACCAGTTCCGGATGCTCGACGAAATTGGTCAACGGGTCGATCACGCCGGCAACCACCACCTGATCGTCGGCCAGCGGCGTTTCTGCGAGGCAGCGCACCTCATGCGCGTGGCGCGGATTGGCGAAGGGCAGCACCAGCGCACCAACCCGCGCCTGCCGCAGGATCGGCATGATGTCGGGCAGCGGCACGTCGCAGTCGTGCGGCGCCTCGTAATTGCCCCAGCAGACATGCATCCGCACGCGCTCGCGCGGGATGCCGTCCAGCGCGGTGTTGATCGCGTCCACGATCTTCTCGGCAAATCCGAGGAAGTCGTTGAGCGGGCGGTCCTGGAAGGTGATGTGCCGCTCCAGCGCCAGATCGGGGCAATCAAGCTGGAGCAGGAAACCTTCGTCGATGATCGCTTGATATTCGACACGCAGCGCAGCGGCCAGCGCGGCAATATAGGCGTCCTCGGTATCATAATGTTCGTTGCGCATCGCCGCGGCGACGATGCCCGGCGATGGTGCGGTCAGGAACGCCGCGGCGAAGCCGTCGTCCTGTTCGGCCAGCACCTGCCGGAACGCGCGGCATTCGTCATGCACCAGCGCATCGTTGACATAGCTTATGTCACCGATCACCTTGGGCGGCGCGAAGTTGCCGACTGCCTGTTTGCCGGCGAGATTCGCCTCGAACGCCGCCTTGAAGGCCGGATAGCGTTCGACATCGCCGCGCGGCGGGCGGCGCCAGGTGCCACCGAAGCCGCTCATGCGATGGCGGACATGCAGGAAGAAGCCTTCGCGCTGCTGCTCGCCGTCGTTGCCGATGTCGATGCCGGCACTGCGCTGCCAGGGAATGATCCAGCGCAGCGCCGCATCGACCGCAGCCGCAAGCTCCGCGTCGTCCACCGCGTCGCCGCGCGAGCGGCGAACGTAGAGCGCCGTCAGTGCCGCCGGACGCGGCAGGCTGCCGGTATGCGTCGTCAGGATGCGCGACGGGCCTTGCGACATGCGATGCGGCTACGCGGCGTGCTTGTCGGCCTGCCACTGCCGCAGGATGTCGGTGGCGTTGTTGCGTGTCGGGTCCATCGCCTCGTCGTGGTCCGGTTCCTTGGCGGTCAGCTCGATGACATAGCCGTTGGGGTCGCGGAAGTAGATCGAGTGGATGAAGCCGTGATCGGCAACGCCGCGCACCTCCTGCCCTTCGGCCTTGCCCTTGGCAAGGAACCGCTGCAGCACGTCAGGATCGACTTCGAGCGCGATGTGCAGATCGAAGTCGTGCTGCTCCTTGAACTCGAACGGTCGGTCCGGCGCCTCGAAGAAAGCGAGATAGGAACCGTCATCGAGGCGGTAGAACGTGTGCAGGACGTCGGTTCCGCGGCCGGTCTTGGTGGTGTTGATGCGCAGCGCACCGGCCAGCGGCAGGCCGAGGAAGCCCTCGTAGAACTTCCGGGTCTCCTCCGAATCGCGGCAGCGATAGGCGTTGTGGTGAAGTCCCTTGATCACGAGCGTGCTCCCTCTGCTGGCGCCTCAGGCGACGGCGACGAACTCCTGGCCCTTGAGCGAGGCCGCGAAGCCGCGGATCACCTCATAGACCTTGTCGAAGCTCGGCCGCGCCTTCATCGTCGCCATCCAGCGCGCGATGTTCGGATAGGCGGCAAAGTCGCAGCCGACCAGTTCGCCCGCCTGCATGATGGCGATCGCGAAGTAGTCGGCAACGCTGATCGCATCGCCACAGACGTATGTGTGCGTGCCGATGATGTGATCGTTCAGCACGCGCAGCCAGCCCTGCGTCTTCTCCTTGCCCCAGTCGATCGTCGCGCGGTGCGCTTCATCGGTCTGGCGCTTGTGCGTCGGGAAGACCTGCGGATAGATCAGCCCATAGCCGTAGTCGCGATAGAGGTTGGAATTGAACCAGTCCATCACCTCGTTGATGCGCGCACGCTTGCGCAGATCCTTGGGATATTCCGGCAGATCGAACTTCTCCGCCAGATACTTCAGGATGGCCGAGCTTTCCGTCAGGATGAAGCCATCGTCGTCGAGAGTCGGCACCATCTTGTTCGGGTTGAGGTTGGTGTACGGCTCGCGCATGTGCTCGCCGGTGAACAGGTCCACGACCTGCTGCTCGACCGGCAGATTCTTGTCGGCGACGAACAGCGCCACCGCGCGGCTCGTGGTCGAGGCGGGGTGCATGTAGAGCTTCACGTCGGTTCCTCCCGAATTTGGCCTGGGCGGCGAAACACTTCGCCGTTCGATGGTTGCCTATACCACGCCAGCGCGCCGGAACCAATCGGGCACGGCGCCGTCAGATGCCGAGTGCCGCCAGCCGGATGATCTCGACCGCCTCGCCGGCCGCCGCCGCGGGCGCGTGCGGCGCGCGCATGATCAGTGCGTCCGCGTCGGCGAACAGGCGCAGCAGCGCCGAATCCTGCCGGGTGAAGGCGGTCGCGACCGGCCGGCCGTCCTCACCCGGCGCCAGACGCGCGCGCAGATGGTCGGCGCGACGGTCATTTGCCGCCAAGGCCGCGCCGAGCCGCGCGGTTTCCGTCGGCAGCGCCACCTCGGCACGTCCGCCGAGGCGGGCCAGGGCGGGGTACAGGAACAGCACCGCGCAGACCAGCGCGGACACCGGGTTGCCGGGCAGGCCGAGCACCGGGGTTTCGCCCATGCGGCCGAACATCAGCGGCTTGCCCGGCCGCATCGCGATCTTCCAGAAATCGACCGCCAGCCCGCGCCGCGCCAGTCCCTGCTGCACCAGATCGTGCGCCCCCACGCTCGCCCCGCCGGTCGTCACCAGCAGGTCGGCCGGCACCGACGCGGCGGCGGCGATGGCGGCCTCGTCGTCGGGCGCGATCGGCAGCACCAGCGGCTCGGCGCCGGCGGCGCGGATGAAGGCGGCGAGCGCGTGGGCGTTGGAACTCACGATGCCGCCGGGCGGAATCGGCTCGCCGGGCAGCGCGATCTCATCGCCGGTCGCCAGGATCGCCACGCGCGGCCGGCGATGCACGGCGAGCCAGGGCAGGTTGCCGGACGCCGCCAGCCCGACATCGCGGGCGGTGAGGCGGCGGCCGGCGGGGATCAGCACGTCGCCCGCGGCAAAATCCTGGCCGGCGCGGCGGATGTGCCGGCCCGCGCTTACGCGCTCGCGCACCGTGACGATGCCCGCCGCCTCCTCCGCGTCCTCCTGCAACAGCACGGCGTCGGCGCCGGCCGGCATGATGCTGCCGGTGAACAGCCGCAGCGCCTCGCCCGGTTGCAGCGTGCCGGCCCAGGGATGACCGGCCGGCGATGTGCCGGCGACGCGCAGCTTCGCGCCCTCTGCCGCGTCGGCGGCGCGGAGAGCAAAGCCGTCCATCGCCGAGACGTCCTGCGGCGGCTGGGTGACGCGCGCGCGCAGCGGCGCGGCGGCGACGCGGCCCCAGGCATCGGCCAGATGCACGACCTCCGTCTCCGTGGCGTGCAGGACGGCGAGGATGCGCGCGCGCGCCTCGGCAACCGGGATCATGCGTCAGTCCTGCGCGAAATCGCCGGACTTGCCGCCCGACTTGGCCAGTACGCGCACGCCCTCGATACGCATCCCGCGATCCACCGCCTTGCACATGTCATAGACGGTCAGCGCCGCGATACTCGCCGCCGTCAGCGCCTCCATCTCCACCCCCGTCCGTCCCGTGGTGCGCACGGTGGCGGTGATGGCAACCGCGTCCTCGCCCTCGGGGGCGAGGTCGAGCGTGACGGCGGTGAGCGGCAGCGGGTGGCAGAGCGGGATCAGTTCGGCGGTGCGCTTGGCCGCCATGATCCCGGCGAGCCGCGCCACGCCCAGCACGTCGCCCTTGCGCGCCGCCCCCTCGACGATCATGCGCAGCGTTTCGGGCCGCATCACCACACGGGCGGCGGCGGTGGCTTCGCGCGCGGTTTCCGGCTTGGCGCCGACATCGACCATCACGGCGCGGCCGGCGGCGTCGAAATGCGTGAGCGCGCTCATCCCTCCAGCAGCTTGCGGCAGGCGGCGGCAACGTCACGCTGGCGCATCAGGTGCTCGCCGACCAGGAAGCAGTGCACGCCGAGCTTCGCCAGCCGCTCCAGATCGGCATGGCTGCGCATCCCGCTCTCGCCGATCAGGAAGCGGTCGGGCGGCACATGCGGCGCCAGCTCGACGCTGATGTTCTGATCGGTCTTCAGCGTCTTGAGGTTGCGGTTGTTGATGCCGATCAGCTTGGATTGCAGCCCGAGCGCGCGCTGCAACTCGGCGGCGTCATGCACCTCGATCAGCACGTCCATGTCGAGCGCGCGGGCGATGTTCTCCAGCTCGATCGCCTGCTGGTCGCCCAGCGCGGCCATGATCAGCAGGATGCAGTCCGCACCGGCCGCCCGGCTCTCATAGACCTGCCACGGATCGAGAATGAAGTCCTTGCGCAGCACCGGCAGAGCGACGGCCGCGCGGGCCGCCCGCAGATGGTCGAGGCTGCCCTGGAAATGCGGCGTGTCGGTCAGCACCGACAGGCAGGTCGCGCCGCCGTCGCGATAGGCGCGGGCCAGCGCCGGCGGGTCGAAATCCGCGCGGATCAGGCCGCCCGAGGGCGAGGCCTTCTTCATCTCGGCGATCAAGGCGAAGCGGCCCGCGGCGGTGGTCTCCATCAGCGCGCGCCCGAACCCGCGGGGCGGGTCGGCGTCCTCGGCGCGGGCGCGCATCGTCTCCAGAGGTGTCGCGGCACGTCGTCGCTCCACCTCCGCCAGCGTGTCGGCGCAGATGCTGGCCAGGGTATCGAGGCCGGATTGGGTCGAACGAGCGGCGGAGGAAGCGTTCATGCGGTTTCCCTGCGCAGGGTCTCCAGCGCCGCGAGCGCGGCGCCGCCGTCGATGGAGCTGGCCGCCAGCGCGACACCGGCGGGCAAATCCTCGGCGCGATCGGCGACGATCAGCGCGGCGGCGGCGTTGAGCAGCACGGTGTCCCGGTACGGCCCCGCCGCCCCCCGCAGCAACGCCCCGAGGGCCGCGGCGTTCACCGCCGCCTCGCCGCCGCGAATGGCGCTGGCCGGGGCACGCGGCAGGCCGGCATCTTCCGGTGTCACGGTGAAGGCACGCACCACGCCGTCGCGCAACTCCACCACCTGGTTGTCGCCGGCCACGCTGAGTTCATCGAGACCGTCGCCATGCACCATCCAGCAGCGTTCGGTGCCAAGTGCGGCCAGGGTCTCGGCCATTGGCCGCATCCAGCGCGGATCGAACACGCCGGTCAACTGACGGCGCACGCCCGCCGGGTTGGCCAGCGGACCGAGCAGATTGAAGATCGTGCGCGTGCCAAGCTCGACCCGCGGGCCGGCGGCGTGGCGCAGCGCGGCGTGGTGGCGCGGGGCGAACAGAAAGGCGCAGTTGGCAGCGCGCAGCACGCCGGCCAGCCGCTCAATCGGCACATCGACATTGACGCCGAGCGCGGTCAGCACGTCGGCCCCGCCGGTGCGCGAGGACAGCGCGCGGTTGCCATGCTTGGCGACGGGGACACCAAGGCCGGCGAGCACGAAGGTGACGGCGGTGGAGACGTTCAGCGTGCCGGCGTTGTCGCCGCCGGTGCCGCAGACATCGACCGCCCCCTCCGGCGCCTCGACCGCCAACATCCGCGCGCGCATCGCCGCGACCGCGCCGGTCAGTTCGGCGACCGTCTCTCCGCGCACGCGCATTGCCATCAGCAGGCCGGCGATCTGCGCCGGCGTCGCCTCGCCCGACATGATGATGCCGAAGGCTTCCTCGGCATCGGCGGCGGACAGCGTCTCGCCGGTCGCGAGACGGGCGAGCACGGGCTTGAGGTTGGTGGCCACGCCGGCTGTTCCGTCAGGCGGCTCGCGGCGGGGCGGACGCAGCGCCGGCACCGCGCGCGAGATCGAGGAAGTTGCGCAGCAGGTCGTGGCCGTGCTCGCTGGCGATGCTCTCGGGATGGAACTGCACGCCGCGGATCGGCAGGGTGCGATGGGCGAGGCCCATGATGACGCCGTCGTCAGTCTCGGCGGTCACGTCCAGCTCGGCCGGCAGCGTGTCGCGCCGGACGATCAGGCTGTGGTAGCGCGTCGCGTTGAACGGGTCGGGCAGCCCGGCGAACAGGTCGCCGCCGTCGTGATGAATGGCGCTGACCTTGCCGTGCATGGGGACGGGCGCACGCACCACCTCGCCGCCGAATGCCTGGCCGATCGCTTGGTGACCGAGGCAGACGCCCAGCAGCGGCAGGTGCCGCGCAGCAGCGGCGGCGATCAGATCGAGGCAGATGCCGGCCTCGGCGGGCGTGCAAGGGCCGGGCGAGAGCACGATCGCCTCCGGCTGCAACGCCAGCGCCCCGGCCACGTCCAGCCGGTCGTTGCGATGCACCGCGCAGCGCGCGCCGAGGTCGCCGAGGAAGTGGACCAGGTTGAAGGTGAAGCTGTCATAGTTGTCGATGAGCAGGATCATCCCACTATCCTGCGCGGGCGAAGGGGCCGGGTCAAATCCGCCGCATTGCTGCCGCCCCCCGTCGGGCGCAGAGTAACATCCGGCCGGCCTGCCGGGACGTAAGCCCACACCACAGGAGGAGTTCGGGCGATGTTCATCCGTCGGCGCAGAGGCTGGGAAATCCCCGAGAGCGCGGTGACGCCGGAAACGGCGGTTCTGCGGCGGCGCGCGGTGCTCCGGGGCACGGCGGCAGGCGGCCTCGCCGGCGCGCTTGCGGCCGGGCCGGCACGCGCCTGGAGCCTGTTCGACAGCACCCCGGCCGCACCGCCGGCGCAACTGAAACCGCTCAGCGCGCCGCGCAATGCGCGCTATGCCGCCGGCCGCGATCTGACGCCGGCCGAGGCGGTCGAAAGCTACAACAATTTTTACGAATTCGGGGAAAGCAAGTCGATCGCCGATGCGGCGCAGGCGCTCAAGGTCGCGCCCTGGACGATCGAACTCACCGGCATGGTCAAGGTGAAGCGGACCATAGGCCTCGAAGACCTGCTCAGGCAGGTCAGCCTGGAGGAACGCGTCTATCGTCACCGCTGCGTGGAGGCGTGGGCAATGACGGTGCCCTGGATCGGCTTCCCGCTTGCCGATTTGGTGAAGCTGGCCGAGCCGCTCGGCAGTGCAACCTATCTGAAGTTCACGACCCAGGCCGACCCGAAGACGATGCCGGGGCTGCACCAGCCATGGTATCCGTGGCCCTATACCGAGGGGCTGACCCTGCAGGAAGCGATGAACGAACTGGCATTCCTGTCCGTGGGCATGTATGGCAAAACAATGCCGCCGCAGGACGGCGCGCCGATCCGTGTGACCGTGCCGTGGAAATACGGCTTCAAGTCCGCGAAATCGATCGTACGCGTCGAGTTCACCGACCAGCGGCCGGCGACGTTCTGGGAGAGCCTGCAATCGACCGAGTACGGATTCTGGGCCAACGTCAATCCGGCGGTGCCGCATCCGCGCTGGAGTCAGGCCGAGGAGCGGCTGATCGGCACCAATCGCATGGTGCCGACGCAGATCTGGAATGGCTACGGGGAGTTTGTCGCCGCGATGTACGCCGACAAGACCAAGGAGCGCCTGTTCGCGTGAAATCGACAGCCTGCCGTCGGCCCGCGCCGCGCTGTTCCTTCGCCGGAACCGGGCCGGATTGCGGGCCTCGTCCGTGATCGGCGCGCGCATCCTCGCGGTGCTGGCGGCGGCGAGCCTGGTGGCGGCGTTCGCGCTCGCCGCCCTGCTGCCGCCGATGCTGACGCTTGCGCAATTGATCGCGATGTTCGACGCCCGGCTGCTGTACGGTATGCACGAGATGGTGGTCGCCCACGGCGCCGGGTGGGCATGGGCCCACCTGATGATGCCGCTGTTGCTGCGGCCGTGCTGGCTGATGCCGACGGGGTTCGGCCTGGTGTTTGCCGGCGGCGCGATGACGCTCAACTCCCGCAAGAGCGTCCCGCGCTCGCATCGCCGGCGCAGCTGATCGCGGTCAGCCGCCGCGCTTGACCAGCGGACAATCCCCTTCATCGAGCGGCCGGAACGCCTGATCCGGCGGGATCGTGCCGACCAGCGCCAGCAGGTCCCAGGGACCGTGCGACTCCGCCGGCGCCTTCACCCGCATCAGGTCGCGGGTGAACACCATTTTGTTGTCCTCGCGGATGCGTCCGTCCTGCGTGAACATGTCGTGGATCGGTGCCGCCCGCATTGCCGCGATCACCGCCCGCCCCTCATTGCTGCCGACCTTTGCCACCGCCTGCAGATAATGTGCGACCGCCGAATAGTCGGCGGCGTGCGAGTCGTTGGGCATCCGCTGGCGACGGGCGAAGAACCGCTTCGCCCAGGCGCGGGTGATGTCGTTGCTGTCCCAGTACCAGGACTGCATCACCTGCAGCCCCTGCGCCTTGGCCAGCCCGATCGCGTAGGCGGTCGCGAGGTAGAAAGAGGGCGCGGTCAGCACCTGCCGCGGTGTCAGCCCGAACTCGTGCGCCTGCTCGATCGCGGTGACGGTGTCGGTGCCCGCCGAGGCGAACACCACCACGTCCGCCCCGGAAGCCTGCGCCTGGAGCAGGTAGGAGGAGAAATCGGTGGTGTTGAGCGGATGGCGGACCGCGCCGAGCACCTTGCCGCCGCTCTTGCGTACTTCGGCTGCCGCGTCGGACTCGAGCGAAAGGCCGAACGAGTAATCGACCGTGACGAAGAAGAACGTCTTCTTGCCCGCCTTGCGCAGGGCACGCACCAGTGCGACGCTGTTCGACCAGTTGTCCTGCGCCCAGTGGATCGAGTTGGGCGAGCACGCCTTGCCGGTCAGGTCGGAGGAGACGGCGGACACCGGAATGGCGACCCGGTCGGCGTCGCGCACCAACCCTTGCAGCGCGAGCGCCACCGACGAATTGCCGATATCGACGATCAGCCCGACATTCTGCGGCCCCAACCACTCGCGCGCGATGGCCACGCCCACATCACTTTTGTTCTGGTGATCGGCCGACAGGACCTCGATCGGCCGCCCGAGCACGGAACCGCCGAAATCCTCGACCGCCAGGCGGGCCGCCACCACCGAGCCGGGGCCGCTGACATCGGCGTACGTGCCGGACATGTCGGCCAGCACGCCGATCCGGAACGGCTCGGCGGCACGGGCGCGCCGGCCGGCGAGCGACACAGCGATGCCGCCGGCCAGCACGGCACGGCGCGGGAGGGCGGGCAGCGTGGAATTCATTCTCGTGACCTTCTTGCGCTGCCGGACAATACGATCGCCGCATCGCTGAAGGCCAGCACCCAGGCGGCTGCCGCTCGGGATGCCGACGGCACCCCGTCCCTAAAACTTGTGGACGTTTTTATTCACGCTGCCGATGCCGAGCACGTTGAAGGTGATCTGGACCGGCTCGGGATCCGTGCCTTTCACGGCATCGGCGACGCTGTCCTGGTTACTGGTGACCGCGCTCGCCTTGAGCGCGTAGAGAGTGTTGGTTGCCGAGCAGTGGATGTAGCTGTCCGCCCCAGTCGGCGGATTTTTGGCCTTCGATGATTTATGGAAATCTTTTCCGAGAAGCGCGCTGACCACGAATGTCTGATCTTTATTATCGACGTGAAACTTTGAGCTGCTATTGGTGACTTGGATTGGCCTGCTCCCTTTTTTCCACATTGTATTGACCGTGAACGTCTGTGCCACCAGAACCTCCACTTTGTTGCCGCCGTGCAAGGCAAATCATATCGCCTTTGCGCGAGCCGGCAACTGGAATCCGGCTGGCGATCCTGGAGTGGCGACCCCTCGCCGCTGACCGCGCGGCGTCAGGCGATTCTATCCGCGAGCGCCGCCATAACGGGCGGGGCCGGGATCGCGGCCATATCCGCCGCGCCAAATTGCTGCGCCCGCATGATGGTCAGCCGCGGCGTCCACGGCGCGAATTTCTCCGGGTCGGTCGGCCCGAACAGTGAGACCAGCGGCACACCGGATGCCGCCATCATGTGCCCGCCGCCGCAATCCGCCGCCACCGCGGCGGCGCAGCGGGCGCCGAGCGCGATGGTCAGCGCCACGTCGGCCGCGCCACCCGCCTCCTGCAATGGAAACCGCGCCGCCGGCAGCCGGGCAGCAAGGGGGGCGACCAGGTCGTGCTCCGCCGGGCCGAGGATCAGGACCGGCACGCGGCCGGCGGCCGCGAGCGCCTCGGCCAGCTCGACATGGCGCGCCGCGGGCCAGGCCTTGTGCCGTCCGCCGGCACCGACGACCTGGGCGACGTAGCAGGGGCCGGCAGGCAGCAGCGCCGCCGCGCGCGTCGTCGCCGCGGCCGGCAGCGCCAACGTGCCCTCCGTCACCGCCGGACGGCCGGTGGCGAATTCGGCGAGGTCGAGCAGCCGGCGGATCAGGCGGCGCGGCTTGCGGTACCCGCGCGGCGGCCACACTCCGGAGAGCCAGTAGTCCGCCGCCGCCGAGACGAAGCGGCGCGACCAAAGCGCCCGCAACGCGAGTGTGGTTCCGACATGGCTCTGCGTGTCGATCAGCACATCGAGCCGCGGCGACCCCAGTGCCGCGCGCAGCCCGCCGCCGACGCCGCACTGCTCGATCACACGGTCGAGCAGGCCGGGCATCAGCGGGGCCAGCGCGCCGGCATAGGCGCTGCGCCCGCGCCCGGCGATCCAGAGCAGTTCGGCGGTCGGGAAGGCATGGCGCAGCGCCCGGACGAACGGCAGCTTGATCAGCGCGTCGCCCACCAGGTCGAGATCGACGTAAACCCCGACCCGCCCCCGTGACGGCCGGCCGTCCTGGCTGCTAGAGCCGGCGGCGATGCCTGTCGATCTGTCCCCGGCCGCCACGCGCCCGCTCCTGTTCCGCCTCTGGCGTGAGCATATCCGGCGGCATCGTGGCCGGCTGCTGCTGCTCCTGCTGTTCACCGCTCTGACTGCCGGCACCCAGGCGCTCTACCCGGTCATCATCGACCGCGCCATCGAGATGTTCCAGCGTCATGACGAGCGCATCCTCTATCAGGTGCCGGTGCTGGTGATCATCGTCACGTCGGTCAAGGCGCTGTCCCAGTATGCCCAGAGCGTCCAGGTGCAGCGCACCGTGCTGCAAGTGGTGCAGGCGCTCCAGGGGCAGATGTTCCGCCATCTGGTGCAGGCCGACCTCGCACGCGTCGAGCGCGAGGCGCCGGCCGCGCTCGCCGCCCGCTTCACGACCGATACCGCGACCGTGCGGGAGGCGCTGATCCGTGCCGTCAACGGTGCCGGCGACGCGGTGAAGATCGTCGGCCTGGTCGGCTCGATGCTGTATCTCGACTGGGTCCTGTTCGTCGTCGCGGCCGCCCTTTATCCACTGGCGGCGCTGCCGATCCAGCGCATCGGCCGCCGGCTGCGCCGCGCCTCGGGCGATATGCAGACACGGATGGGAGAGACCGCCACCATCCTGACCGAGAGCTTCATGCAGGCGCGAACGGTCCGCGCCTACCGGCTGGAGGCGGTCGAGACCGGACGGGCGGACGCCGCCTTTGCCAATCTGTATCGCGACCTGATGCGCATCGTGCGCAGCCGCAGCCGCATCGATCCGCTGCTGGAGGTGCTGGGAGGGCTGGCGGTGGCCGCCGTGCTGGGGTTCGCCGGCTGGCGCGCAGCGCGGGGGGCGAGCACACTCGGCAACTTCACCGGCTTCGTCACCGCCCTGCTGCTGGCGGCGCAGCCGTTGCGGGCCCTGGGCAGCCTGAATGCCGCGGTGCAGGAGGGGCTGGCCGGTCTGCTGCGCATCTTCGCCGTGATCGACGAGCGGCCGCGCATCCTCGACCGGCCGGGCGCGCAGACGCTGCCCGTCGGGCGCGGGCGGGTGGTGTTCGACGATGTGCAATTCCGCTACCCCGATGGCCGGGTTGCGCTGGATGGACTGTCCTTCGTCGCCGAGCCGGGGATGACGCTGGCCCTCGTCGGACCGTCCGGGGCCGGCAAATCGACGGCGCTGGCACTGATTCCCCGTCTGCATGACGCGACCGGCGGAGCGGTGCTGGTCGATGGCGCCGACGTGCGCGACGTGATGCTGGCGAGCCTGCGCGAGGCGATCGCCTATGTCGGGCAGGATGCCTGGCTGTTCGACGACAGCATCGCCGCCAACATCGCCCTCGGTCGGCCGGGTGCCAGGGAGGCCGAGATCGTGGCGGCGGCGCGGGCCGCGGCGGCGGCCGACTTCATCGCGGCCCTGCCGGACGGCTTCGCCACCCGCGTCGGGCACGGCGGGCAGCACCTCTCCGGCGGGCAGCGGCAGCGGGTGGTGCTGGCGCGGGCGCTGCTGCGCGACCCGCGCATCCTGCTGCTCGACGAGGCCACCAGCTCGTTGGACGCCGACAGCGAGGCAGCGGTGCAGGAGGCGCTGGCGCGGCTGCGGCGCGGGCGGACCACCATCGTGGTGGCACACCGGCTGTCCACGGTGCGCGATGCCGATCTGGTGGTGGCTCTGGCGGACGGCCGCGCGGTGGAGCAGGGTAGCCACGGCGAACTCGTCGCGGGCAGTGGGCTGTATGCCAGACTGGTCAGGACGCAGTCGCTCGCCTAGTTAGGCTTACGGTCCGGGTGACGCGGCAGATCCCGCGAGAGGTCCGAATGCCCTATGACGATCAGCACGGACCCGCCGACGGGTCCGCCGAAGTCCAGGCAGCTCCGCCCCGCGGCGATGCGCCGACGCGCGACAGGCCACCCTCCGAGACCCGTCCCCCCGCCGAAGTGCGGCGGCCGGCGCAGGAGCCGCCCCGGCCGCCGCGCGGACGGCGTGTGCTGGTCTGGCTGGTCGTCCTCGTCCTGATCGCGCTGATCGCCGGCGGCGCCGCCTGGTACTGGTGGGTCACCCGCGACCTGGTTTTCACCGACGACGCCTATACCGACGGCAACGCGGTGACACTGGCCTCGCAGGTGAGCGGACAGGTGATCGAACTGGCCGTCAACGACAACCAGCTCGTGCAGCCTGGGCAGACGATCATCAGGATCGACCCCCGCCCGTTTGCCGCCGCGGTCGATCAGGCACGCGGCGAACTGGCGACCGCGCAGGGGCAGCTCGCCGGCGCGGAGGCGGCGCTGGCGTTGGCACGCAAGGTCTATCCGGCTCGGCTGCAGGCGGCGCAGGCACAGCTCGACGCGGCCAAGGCGGTGCTGTTCCGTGCCCAGACCGACTATAAGCGGCAACGATCCCTCCCGGCGCGCGCCACCACGCAGCAGGCGCGGGATGAGGCGGAGTCGGCGTATCAGCAGGCGGTGGCCGGCGTGGAGCAGGCGCAGGCAGCGGTGCTGGAGGCCGAGCCGGTGCCGGAGAACATCGCGCAGGCCGAGGCACAGGCGCGGCAGCTCGAAGGCACGGTCGCGCAGGCGAAGGCGCGGCTGGAACAGGCCGAACTGAACCTGAGCTGGACCACGGTGACGGCGCCGCAGCGCGGCTGGGTGACGCGGCGCAACGTGGACAAGGGCAACTACGTCACCGCCGGCGCAGCGATCATGTCGCTGGTGACGCCGCAGGTCTGGGTCACGGCGAATTTCAAGGAAACGCAGCTCGATCGGATGCGGCCGGGCGACGAGGTGAGCATCACGGTTGATGCCTATCCCGGCCTGCACCTGCGCGGCCACGTGGACAGCGTGCAACTCGGCAGCGGCAGCAAGTTCAGCGCCTTCCCGGCCGAGAACGCGACCGGCAACTTCGTCAAAATCGTGCAGCGCGTGCCGGTCAAGATCGTCATCGACAGCGGCATCGATCCGAACCTGCCGCTGCCGCTCGGGCTGTCCGTGGAGCCGGCGGTCAAAGTGAAATGATCGTCGGCGCCGCACTCGTCTCCTGCAAATATGACGATGCGGACATCTAAGCCTTGTCGGCTTGACGGGACTAACCCACGCGGCGCATGGAGCGCGCGAAGGGATTGTTCTCGTGGCAACGTCGCTGACGGCGATGCGCCCGGCATCGTTCCTTGCCGGGCTTTCTCGGATCGAATTGGAGCCGGCGGAGTTCGCGGGCATCGCGGCGATTGTTGCCGTGGGCGGCGCGCTGGCCTGGCTGAGCGGCGCGCATCCAACGCTCGCGCCGCAATGGGCGCCCTGGGATTTCTCATGGACGCAGTTCCTGTCATGCGCGTTGGGCGCGTGGTGGTACGCGCGCGGCGTGGCGCTGCTGCCGGCGAGTGAGCGGCCGGGCCTCGCGCGGCAGGCAGCATTCGTGCTCGGCGTGGCACTGATCTACGCGGTGCTGCTCACGCATTTCGAGTACATGGCGCAGCACATGTTCTTCCTGAACCGGGTGCAGCATCTGGTGATGCATCACCTCGGTCCGTTCCTGATCGCGCTGGCCTGGCCGGGGGCGGCGCTGTTGCGCGGGATGCCGGCGCCGCTGCGCCGCGCGTTCGATGCGCGTCGGCTGCGTCGCGTGGTGCATGTCGTGCAGCAGCCCGCGCTGGCGGCGGTGCTGTTCGCCGGGCTGATCGCATTGTGGCTGTTCCCGCCGGTGCATTTCCGGGCCATGATCGACCCGCGCCTGTACGACGTGATGAACTGGAGCATGGTGCTGGACGGGCTGCTGTTCTGGTGCCTGGTTCTCGATCCGCGCCCGGCGCCGGCGGCGCGCACGTCGTTCGGGGTGCGGATGATCGTCACCGTGCTGGTCATGTTCCCGCAGATCGCGATCGGCTCCGCCATCACGTTCAGCGGCCGGTCGCTATATCCTTTCTACGACCTTTGCGGCCGGCTGTATCCGTCGATCGGTGCGCTGCTCGACCAGCACGTCGGCGGGACCGTCATCTGGATTCCCGGCGCGATGATGAGTTCGATCGCCTTCCTGCTGATCATCAACAACATGCGGCTGGACGAGGACAGGCGCGACGCAGCCCGGCCGCCCGAAGATCCCGCCGCCGCGAAAGCTACAGTCCATGCCAGCGCGTGGACCGGCCGTTAGCCGGCTGATCGCCACCGTCGGCGCGCTGCTGTTGATCGGGGGAGAACCGCTGCCCGCCGCCGACCTGCACATCGACGCCGGCTGGCTGCGCATGTTGATGCCTTCGCGTCCTGCGGCCGGGTATTTCGTGCTGCGCAATGACGGCAGTGAGGCGCGCGTGCTGGTTGGGGCAAGCTCGCCGGACTGCGAAAGCCTCATGCTCCACCAGAGCCTCAGCGAAAGCGGTCAGGAGCGGATGGTCATGGTCGCGAGTGTTACCGTGCCGCCGCACGGCGCGGTCCGCTTCGCGCCGGGCGGCTACCATCTGATGTGCGTGTCGCCTGCCGTGGCCGTGCACCCCGGCGGCAAGGTGCCGGTGACGCTGCACTTCGCAGACGGCGCCACGCTCGACGCGACATTCAGCGTAATGGGACCGACAGGCAAATGACATGCGCAGGCATGACGCGGCGGACGCTCCTGGCTGCCGCGACGGCAATCGTGACGACGCCGACGCTGGCCGCCGGCCTGAACAAGGGGCCATCGAACATCGACGTGTCCGGCAGCTCACCGCCGCTCGCCTTCACGCTGACCCGCGCGAGCGACGGCAAGCAGGTCACCGGATCCGATTTCCACGGCAAGGTCGTGCTGCTGTATTTCGGCTACACATTCTGCCCTGATGTATGCCCGCTGACGTTGACCAACATCGACGCGGTGCTCAAGGGGCTGGGCAAGCAGGCAGAGGACGTGCGGGTTCTGTTCGTGACTGTCGATCCGGTCCGTGACACGTTGCCGGTGCTGAAGCAATACGCCGCGGCATTCGGGCCTGAGGTGGTCGGACTGCGTGGCACGCCCGATCAGCTCGCGACACTGGCGCAGCGCTACCGCATCGCCTATTCGGTCAAACGGTCAGGCAACGACTACCAGGTCACGCACAGTTCGGCGATCTATGCTTTCGACGGCACCGGCGCGGCGCGGCTGTTGATCCCCTCCTTCGCCAACACCTCGCCCGACATCACGGGCGCCACCACAGACCTGCGCCGGCTCATCGATACCGGCCAGCCACGAGGGCTGTTTTCGCACCTGCTGGAAGTGCTGGAAGGATTGGTCTGACCAGCCGGTGGGGCGAGCGATGGGATTCGAACCCACGACATCCAAGACCACAACCTGGCGCTCTACCAACTGAGCTACACCCGCCACCGGCCCGGTCGAGCCGGCGATTTAGGCGCCGTCAGGACGGGCGTCAATCCGTCGTTCCGCGAGCCACCCCTCCAGCCGCTCAAGGGCTGCCATCAGCACCTCCGGCCGCTTGCAAAAGGCGAAGCGCACGTAGCGTCCCGGCGCCTCGCCGGCATAGAAGGCCGAGAGCGGGATTGCCGTCACCCGTGCCTGTTCCGTCATGCGGCGGCAGAACGCGGCATCGTCCTCGGTGAAGCCGAGCGGCGCGTAGCCGGCGGTGATAAAGTAGCTGCCGAGGGTGGGCAGCACCCGGAACCCGAGCCGCTTCAGCCCGGCGGCGAACAGGTCGCGCCGGGCAGCGAGGTCGGCGGCGAGGCCCGCGTAATAGGCGTCGTCCTTGCCCAAGCCGATCGCCACCGCCCGTTGCAGGTTGGGTGGGGTGGTGAAGGTCAGGTTCTGGTGTGCCTTCGCCACCAGCCCGGCCAGCGCCCGCGGCGCGGTGACGTAGCCGACCTTCCAGCCGGTGAAGGCGAAGGTCTTGCCGGCGCTGCCGATGCGCAGGCACCGCTCCCGCATCCCCGGCAGCGTCATCAGCGGGATGTGGCGCGCGCCGTCGAATACCAGGTGCTCATAGACTTCGTCGCACACCGCATAGGCGTCGTGGCGGAGCAGCAGATCGGCGATGAAGCCGAGTTCGTCGGCTGTGAGCACCTTGCCGGCCGGGTTCATCGGCGTGTTCAGCAGCAGCGCCTTGGTGCGCGGCCCGAACGCGGCGGCCAGTTCCTCGCGCGGCAGCCGCCAGTGCGGCGGGGTCAGCCGCACCAGCCGCGGCACCGCGCCGAGCAGCTTCACGGTCGGCAGATAGGTGTCATAGAGCGGCTCGATCAGCACCACCTCGTCGCCGGGGTCGATCAGCGCGGCGAGGCTGGCGGTGATCGCCTCGGTGGCGCCGGAGGTCACGACGACCTCGCTCGCCCAGTCCACCTCCAGACCGTAGAAGCGCGCGTTGGCCGCCGCCACCGCCTGGCGCAGTTCCGCAACGCCGGTCAGCGGCGGATACTGGTTGCGCCCATCGCGCAGCCCCGCCGCCGCCGCCTCGATCAGGTCGGCCGGCCCCTCGGTGTCGGGAAAGCCCTGGCCGAGATTGATCGCGCCATGGGCCTCGGCCAGCGCCGACATCACGGTGAAAATCGTCGTGCCGGTGGCGGCCAGCAGCGAATTGACCGGCTTCACCTGTCCCTCCCCGTCGCGAAGCGGCAACCTAGGATCCGTGCCGCCGCACCGCAACGTGAAGCTGCCACGAAATGAGGCAACATCCGCTCACGAACGCGGCGCGGCCCGTTGCTTGTGGTGCGGGCATCGGCGCTGCGCTGCGGCGCATTGTCCGATGGCACGCGACATGCAACCCTTGGCCACCGCCTCGCCCGGCCTTTAGTCAGTCGGCCGCGGGATGATGCGGAGCGGCTGCGGGAGAGGCGAGGCATGAAGAAGATCGAGGCGGTCATCAAGCCGTTCAAGCTTGACGAGGTGAAGGAGGCGCTGCACGAGGTTGGCCTGCAAGGCATCACCGTGGTGGAGGCGAAGGGATTCGGCCGGCAGAAGGGCCATACCGAACTCTACCGCGGCGCGGAATATGTCGTTGACTTCCTGCCGAAGGTGAAGATCGAAGTGGTGTGCGAAGACGATGTCGTCGAGCGCGCGATCGAGGCGATCGTCGCCGCCGCGCGCACCGGACGGATCGGCGACGGCAAGATCTTCGTCTCGCCGATCGAGGAAGTGGTGCGCATCCGCACCGGCGAGCGCGGGCAGGACGCGATCTGACAGGTTACGCCCCGTGTGCATCGGTGCGCCCGGGGCATCGGCCGACCGACGACGGAACGTGCCTGGTGCCCCGCACCCGGCACGACGGGGTGGTTGGGCACGGAACGGAGGCCGCGTGGGGCGGCTTCGGGGTGCGCGCGGCGCCGGCCGGTGCCGCGCGGTGACATGAGGGAACTGGAATGGCGAAGCGACCCGCAGGCGGCGGCGACAACGGCGTGGCGAAAGTGATGGAGATGCTCAAGGAGCACTCCGTGGAATACGTGGACCTGCGGTTCACTGACCCGCGCGGCAAGTGGCACCACACCGCCCAGCACGTCTCCACCATCGACGAGGATGTGTTCCGCGACGGCATCATGTTCGACGGCTCCTCGATCGCCGGCTGGAAGGCGATCAACGAGAGCGACATGATCCTGATGCCGGACGCCGAGACGGCGACGATGGACCCGTTCGCCGCCAAGCCGTCGCTGGTGCTGATCTGCGACATCATCGAGCCGTCCACCGGCCAGCCGTACAACCGCGATCCGCGTTCGACGGCGAAGAAGGCGGACGCGTATGTCAAGGCATCGGGCATCGGCGATGCCGTGTTCTTCGGTCCCGAGGCCGAGTTCTTCGTATTCGACAGCGTCAAGTTCGGCACCGGCGGCAATTACGGAATCTTCCAGCTCGACAGCATGGAGGGGCCGCAGGCGTCGCTGAAGGACTACGCCGAGGGCAACATGGGCCACCGCCCCGGCATCAAGGGCGGCTATTTCCCGGTCCCCCCGGTCGATAGCGAGAGCGACCTGCGCGCCGAGATGCTCTCGACCATGGGCGAGATGGGCGTGGTGATCGAGAAGCACCACCACGAGGTCGCGCAGTCGCAGCACGAGCTGGGCATGAAGTTCGGCCCGATGGTGCGCATGGCGGACCATCTGCAGATCTACAAGTACTGCATCCACAACGTCGCGCACAGCTACGGCAAGACCGCGACGTTCATGCCCAAGCCGATCTACGGCGACAACGGCTCCGGCATGCACTGCCATCAGTCGATCTGGAAGGGCGGCAAGCCGCTGTTCGCCGGCAACGGCTACGCCGACCTGTCGGAAACCGCGCTCTACTACATCGGCGGCATCATCAAGCACGCCAAGGCGCTCAACGCCTTCACCAACCCGGCGACCAACAGCTACAAGCGGCTGATCCCGGGCTTCGAGGCGCCGGTGCTGCTGGCCTACTCGGCACGCAACCGCTCGGCCTCCTGCCGCATCCCGTATGCGACCAACCCGAAGGCCAAGCGCGTCGAGGTGCGTTTCCCCGACGCTGCGGCGAACCCGTATCTGGCGTTCAGCGCCATGCTGATGGCCGGTCTGGACGGGATCAAGAACAAGATCCATCCGGGCGACCCGATGGACAAGGACCTCTACGACCTGCCGCCGGAGGAGCTGAAGGGCATTCCCACGGTGTGCGGCAGCCTGCGCGAGGCGCTCGGCGCGCTGGAAGCGGACCACGAGTTCCTGCTCGCCGGCGACGTGTTCAGCCTCGACCAGATCGAGAGCTATATCGAGCTGAAGTGGACCGAGGTGTACAAGTTCGAGCACACCCCGCATCCGGTCGAGTTCGAGATGTACTACTCCGTCTGACGGCTCAGGCCCGGCACCCTCCCGCGCCGGAGGGTGCCGGGCGCACGGCCGCCCACCGCTCCGCTACGGGCGGGCCAGAAAGCCCAGGACAGCAGCGTTGAAGGCTGACGGATCCTGCCACATGGCAAAGTGACTGACATCCGGGAGGATGATCAGCTCCGCGTTCGGGATGAGCGCTGCCATACGCTCGGCGTGCGACCGTTTGATGAACTTGTACCGGCCGCGGTTTTTGAGACACCGGATTGCAGCCTACGCCGCGAGCACGGCGGGTTGAAGCTGGTCTTCGCTGAAATTCGGCTCGGTCTCCCACATCTTGACAACCGCGGCAACGAAGTTGTCGAAGTCGGCCGGCGTTTTTGAAAGGCGCAGATAGGCGGCCTTGCCCCGCGGCTGCGCGAGCTTAACGGCTGGCTTGTCGGCCCAATCATCCTTCAGGGCACTTGCATTATAGTTCGCCCCGAACACGGCAAGACGGTCGATCCGCTCCGGGTTTTGGATGGCAATGGCCAGTCCGGTGCAACCCCCGTCGCTGAATCCCACGAGCGATGCTTTCTGTATTTGCAGTTTGTCCATCAGTGCGAGGGTATCGGATGCCATCAGCTCATACGAATAGGGCTGCGCCGAGCGCGTGCTGCGCCCGT
Organism: Pseudomonadota bacterium; assembly: GCA_021818505.1. Lineage (GTDB taxonomy): Bacteria > Pseudomonadota > Alphaproteobacteria > Acetobacterales > Acetobacteraceae > JAFKFJ01. The sequence goes on along the minus strand of JAKADX010000005.1, from coordinate 67,078 downwards.
GGCCGCGACTGTCCATGACGATGACCGTGAACTGCCGTGCGAACGCCGGGATCTGCCCGGCCCACTGCCCGGCAGTGCCAAGTCCACCGTGCAACAGAACGAGCGGCTTGCCCTCGCCGAACGTCGCATACCAGACGGAGATGTCATTGACATCCAAATAGCCGCTGGTCGTCGCGGGCGGCATCGGCGGGAGTTCCGGCAAAGTCTCCCAGCGATTGCTCGCCAGGGCCGTGCCCGGCCCCAACCCGACAGTCCCGAAGGTGGCGAGGACGCCGCCTGCCAGCAGAATTTTCCGGCGCGATGCATGAAGCGGAGCCATTTTTGACCTCCTTTGGAAATCGGTTCTGTCAATCCAGGACGCCGAACCGAAGGAGACAGGCGCCGGGATCGCGCACGCGACGGCTTACTTCCGGTGTTCCGTATTGAGGAAATTTTGTACTTCCGAGAACAGCGCGATGCGCGTCGTTTCGAACGCCATCATGTGGGTGCCCTCTCCCAGCATGACGAAGCGCTTGATTGGCGCATGGGTCAGCAGCGCGAAAACGGTTTGACCTCTGGCCGGTGGCGTATCGGTGTCCCACTCGCCGACGACCACCAGGGTCGGCACCGTGATTTTGCCGGGATCATAAAATGCTCGACCGGAAAGAGCATGTTTCCGGACGTCTGCCAACGGTCCGGCCGGGGATCGGATAATCGGCGGATTTTTCGCGGCCCCGGCCGGGTCGGTTGCGAACTGCGCTGCCCACCACGCTTCGAACCATGCCCTCGGGTAGATTGCCTCCCGCCGGGCGGGCGGGATCGATGCGTAATCCTCCTCGTCCTTGGTGTTCTCCAGGTAAGCACCGAGCTTGGACCACTTGCCGGGATCGGGCCGCGTGGTCGGCAGCCAGCCTGGCGCGAACATCACCAGGCGAGAGATCTTGTCGTTCGCGCTTGCCGTGTAGGCGCCCGCCATGCCGGCTCCCAGCGACCAGCCGACAAGGTTGACCTTGGTGACGTGGCGGCGCGCCCTGATCGCATCGACCACGCTGCCGATATCGGAAACGAAGGTGTCGTACCCGCCGATAGGCAGATTTTCAGTCGGTGGCTGCGACATTTCCGGCGGCCGGGTCGAACGGCCGTAGGCACGAACGTCCATCGCGTAGACGTCCCAGCCGTCCCGCGCCACGAAATCCATCCACGACAATCCGTCCAGGGCCAGGTCAAAATTGCTCTCGGACGGGAAGAGAAGGCCGTGCACGAAGAGCACGATCCGATCAGGCGGCAGAGAGCCGTCCGCATGTTTGTTGCGGACGAACAGTTTTGTTCCTGGAGTTGCCGCATCGACGAAAAAATCTTCGGAAGCTATCTCGGATTTTGCGCCCGAAGGACCGCTCGCGATAGATATGGCAATAGCAATCGCTATCAATCCGCGGATCATTTTTGGATCCTCTCAATCTGTACACACTATGGGCGACAACACATCGCGGGTGAGATCACCACCATGGCATGTCACAAAGACCTGACGCCCGGCACATCATGCAGACGTTCACTTTTTTACTTACGATTTGCGCGAACAATTGTGTCCCGGGTGACGCGCGAAGCGAGATGCGCGATCAAGCCACGGATGTCGTCGTTCTGGGCTGCACACGGAATGAGGCGGGTTCAGCCACCGTGAACGCGGGCAGCACGACGGCGGGCCGCCGCGATCAGCCCCGCGCCCAGCCCGGCGGCGAAGCCGGCCCAGGCCCAGCCGACGCCGGGCGGCGCGTAGGCGAAGCGCACCAAGGAACGGCCGGCGGGCACGGTCACGCTCTGGAAAATCTCCTCTGCGCGCCCGATCGGCACGCCCGCCCCGCCGATCGTCGCGGTCCAGCCCGGCGCGAACAGTTCGCGGCGCAGCAGCCGCGCCGGCGCCGCGCAGTCCGCCACGACCGCCTCGCGACCCTGCGGCACGAGCGAGCAGGCGCCTTCGATGAGCGCGAAATAGGGCGCAGGCGCGGCGAGTTCGTAGATGTCGATGGCGCGGCCCAGGAATGCGAGCCTGGGCGGGTCGGCGATGTCGCGGAACGGCGTGCTGCCGTGAAAGGCCGCCACGTATTTCACGCCTACCGCCTCGTACTCGCCGATGTGTCGCGGCATGACAGTCGCCAGTTCGGTGCCGTCCGCGATCACCGGCGTGAGCGCGATGCCGGCGCCAGGGAACAGGTGGCGCTGCATGTAATCCGACCATGATGACAGCACCGGCAGATAATCTGCGTTGACCGAGGCGATACCGAACAGTGCGCCGTAGTTCGGCGCGATCGGGCCGAGCGAGACGAAGCGGGCCAGCCCGAGATTCTTTTGCAGGAAGCGCACCGCCGCCCAGTCGAGCGGGGCGCCGCGCGCACCGGACAGCAGCGGCAGGCTGGCAAGCGCGATCGCCTCGACCGTCAGCACGACGCCAGCGGCCGAAGCCCGCCGCCGCCCAGGCGCACGGCTCAGCAGGGCCGCCGAGGCCGCCAGAACCAGCGCCGCCGCGACGATGCTGCCCAGCAGATACGGCCAGTAGCCGGGCGCGGAGGTCAGCAGATCGCGGATGTGATCCCGCCCTGACCACAAGCCGCAAGCGACCGCCAACGCCGCCGTCAGCACCGCGGCCGGCGCAGCCCAGCGCGGCCGCTGCGCGCCGGCGAGCCAGTCCTCCAGCCCGAACGCGGCCAGCACCACGAGTCCGAGTTCCCAACTCGGCCAGACATAGCGTTCGACGATCACGCGGGCGAAGAACGGGATCAGGTCGAGCGCCGGCCCGACCAGCGGCGCGCCGAGCATGTCGGCGAACATCACCAGCGCCCAGCCCGCGATCAGCCAGCGCAACCCGCGCTCCCGCCGGCCGACGATCAGGCCTAACAGGGCCGGTGGCAGCAGGCCGAGTTGCAGGAACCCGCCGATCAGGCCGGACTCGACCCATTGGTCCGCGAATCCGATCGTGCCGTAGGCATAGGGCGTCAGGAACAGCGCCAGCTCGCGCCGGGGCAGCAGGAACGGTCCGGCAGCGGCACCATGCACGCCGACCGCGCTGTCCGGAAGCGCCTGCGCGAAGGCATAGACCGCCGGCAGCGCCAACAGCAGCCCGATACCGCCGCCCCAGACCAACCTGAACAGCAGCGCCCGCCACGCCCCCCGCCGCGCCTGCGCAAGCCGCAGCACCGCCCAGCTTCCGGCGAACAGCCCGTCGAGGAACGCCGTCTCCGGGAAGCCGGCCAGCAGCGTGTAGGCAACGCCGAGCGCGAGCCAGGCCTCGCCGCCGCGCCCCCCGGCGGCCGACCACTCGATCCCCAGCAGCATCAGGGGCAGGAAGGCGACCGGCAGCATCGGCCCGTGCGCCATCCAGGCAAAGGTGCCGTTGAGCGCGAAGCACAGCGCGCCCACCGTCGCCGCGCCGCGTCGCAAGCCCAATTGGCGCAGCAGCGCGAAGGTCGCGAACGCGGCGACAAGCTGCATCGCGAGTTTCAGCGCCACCACACCGTTCTTCAGCGCCAGCAGCAGCACGAAGGGCAGGAACAGCGCCGAATTCTGCATCTCGGCGGCGAGCGGCAAGCCGACGCCCGAATACGGGTTCCACCATGGCACCTCACCGCGCAGCCATTGCGCCGCCGCCAGCCCGCCGAGCGCCTGCGTGGTGATGCCGGCGTTCGGGTCGTTCCAGCCGGGCAGGCCGGGCAGCACGGTCTGCGGCAGCGTCCCACTGAGCCGCGCCACCCAGAGCAGCGGATCGGACGAGAGATGCAGGATCAGTTCCGGCCAGTGACCGAGCAGCACGCCGGCAACCAGGATCGCAGCGACCGCGCGCAATACGTGTGCCCTTCCCGCAGATGTGTCGCAGCCGATGCTACAGACCGTCCTGGCCCGCCGCCATCGCCGCGGCCCCGCTGTTGCGCCGCCGCTTCACCCTGCTAAATCTCGTGTCCTGCTCATGTGGAGGGCGTCGCAGATGCAATCGCACGCGCGCGTGGTCGTGGTCGGCGGAGGCGTCGTCGGCTGTTCCATCCTGTACCATCTTACCGAAGCCGGGTGGCGCGATGCCGTTTTGCTTGAACGCGACGAGCTGACTGCCGGATCGACGTGGCATGCGGCGGGGCTGCTGCCGCTTTTCAACATGTCCTATGCTAATGGACAGCTGCACCGCGCGTCGATCGACCTCTACACGCGGCTGGCGGAGCAGTGGCAGCGCGACGTCGGATTCCGACAGGTCGGCAACTTGCGCATGGCGCGCACGCGCGAGCGGATGGAGGAGTTCCAGACCTACGCCACCACCGCGGACGCAATCGGCGTGCCGTATGAATGGTGGACGCCCGACGAGATCAAGCGCCGCTTCCCGCTGGTGAACACGGAGGGGTTGCAGGGCGCGCTGTTCCATCCCACCGACGGCTACATCAATCCCGCCGACATTACGCTGCTGCTCGCCGACGCGGCGCGCAAGAACGGCGCGCAGATCCACCGGCAGACCGAAGTGACGACGATCGCGCGCCAGCCGTCGGGCGAATGGAAGATCACGACGGACAAGGGCGACATCACCTGCGACGTCGTCGTTACGGCCACCGGAAATCACGCGCTGCGCACGGCGCGGATGTTCGGGCTGACGATCCCCGTCATCCCCGTCGAGCACCAGTACATCGTCACCGACGAAATCCCCGAGATCGTCGCATGGCGCAAGGCCGGCAACCCCGAGCACCCTGTGCTGCGTGATGCCGATGCGCGCTGGTATATGCGCGAGGAGCGTGGCGGGCTGATCCTCGGCCCGTATGAGAAAGGCGCGCCGGCGTGGGGCGCCTATGGCGTGCCGGAGGGATTCAAGGCGGAACTGCTGCCGCCCGATCTCGAACGCCTGGAATGGCATATCGAGGAAGCCTTCTTCCGGATGCCATGCTTCGAGAAAGGCGGCGTCAAGACAGTCTATAACGGCCCGATCAGCTACACGCCCGACGGCAACCCGCTGATCGGTCCGATCCCCAGCCACCGCAACGCCTACATGGCGGAGGGATTTTCCTTCGGCATCACCGCCGCCGGCGGCGCCGGCAGAATGCTGGCGCAGATCATCACCGAGGGCGAGGCGGAGATCGACATGCTCGCGCTCGACCCGCGCCGCTTCGGGGCCTACGCGACGCGTCCCTACACGATCGCGAAGAACGAAGAAGCCTACGCGCATGTCTTCGTCCTGCACTATCCGGACGAGGAACGCCCGGCGGCGCGCCCGCTGCGCACCGCACCGAGCTACGACCGGCTGCGCGCGCGCGGCGCGGTGTTCGGTCAGCGTTTCGGCTGGGAGCGCCCGAACTTCTTTGGTCCCGGCGGGGATTTTCGCGAACAGTGGAGCTTCCGGCGCGGCAACTGGTGGCCCTATGTACGCGAGGAAGCGGAGGCGATCCGCAATGCCGTCGGCCTGATCGAAGCCGGCACCTTCGCGAAATACGTGGCGAGCGGACCAGGCGTGAACGACTGGGCGGAGCGGTTGATCGCCAACCGCCTGCCGCATCAGGACGGCCGCATCCAGCTTACGCACGCCTGCACCGAGCGCGGCGGCGTGCGCAGCGAATTCACCATCATGCGCGATGGCCCCGAGAGCCTCTACATGGTCGGCGCGGGGGCCGCCGAGGCGTACGACTGGGATTATCTGAGGCGCTCGCTGCCGACGGATCGCTCGGTGTCACTTCAGAAAGTCACCAACCAGATCGGCGTGTTCGTCGTCGCCGGACCGAAGGCACGCGATGTGCTGGCGCCGCTGGTCGATCGGCGCGATCTGTCGAACGCGAATTTTTCCTGGCTGACCGGGCAGCAGGCGACGGTCGGCATGGCGCCGGTGCGGCTGATGCGCGTCAACTATGTCGGCGAACTCGGCTGGGAAATCCATCATCCGATCGAGTACCACAACCACATCTTCGATGTGCTGGAGGAAGCCGGGCGTCCGCACGGCATGCGGCTGGTCGGCATCCGCGCGATGAACTGGCTGCGGCTGGAAAAGAGCTACCGCGCCTGGGGCAGCGAACTGTCCAAGGAAGTGACGGCGTGGGAGAGCGGGCTGGATCGCTTCATCCGCCTAGACAAGCGGGCCGATTTCGTCGGCCGCGCCGCGCTGGAGAAGCAGCAGGCGGAGGGCGCGCTGCGCTGGAAGCTGGTGACGCTGCTGATCGACGGGCCGGCGGACGCCGATCCGTGGGGCGTGGAGTCGATCTGGCACGACGGGCGCGTGGTCGGGCGCGCCACCGGCGGCGGATTCTCCGTGGTGTTCGGCAAGCAGATCGCCATGGCCTTCGTCCGCCCCGCCTTCGCGGCGGAGGGCACGACGCTCGCGATCAAGATGCTGGATGCGCTCTATCCCGCGACCGTCGTGCGCGACAGTCCCTACGACTCTGACAACGCGCGAGCGCGCGGCTAATCCGCCGCGCAACTCCAACTCGCCGCCAGCGTCGGATCAGCGCCCGGCGCGAGCTTCGCCGCCTGCGGATAGGCGCAGATCGGCCGCTGCCAGACCGTCTGCCCGGTCTTGTCACGCTTGGTCGCGGTCAGCGTCTCCGGCGCGGTGCCATGCTCCACCCACGCCTCCAGCGCGCTCAGCGGGTCGAGGCCGGTGTCGGTGATGCTCTCGTTGTTCGGGTTGATGCCGCAATGGTCCATGCCCGGCACCATGAACAGCCGGGCCGCTGCGCGGACCTTGTCCATACCGCCGGCGGCCCGGGCCATCGCCTGGTACCAGTCAACGGTGAGGAACGGCGTCACCAGCGGATCGCCCCAGCCGTGCCAGATGACCATCTTGCCGCCGTGCGCGATGAACTTGCCCAGATCCGGGCCGGCGACATGGCCCGGCGCGCCGGGCACCCAGGTGGCGGCGTTGTACAGCGCCGACATCGGCACCAGCCGCGCCGGGTCGCGGTCCATGTCGAAGTCCGCCACCTTGTAGGTCGGGCCGGCATCCGTCTCGAACCCCATGTAGCGCAGGTATTCGCGGGCAAAGAACGGCATCACCGGCGGGCGCCCGCCGAGACCGGTCATCCACAGGCCCCAGTTCGCCTCGCTGCCGAGCGGCAGGCCGCCTGGATAGAGCTGACGGCCCATCGCATCATGCGGGCCGGAATACCATTTCTGCAGCACGTCCACTTCGGCCGCGCTCAGGCAGTCGGGGCCGCTCTCACCCTTGCATTGCAGGGTTTCCGGCTTGAAGCCGCACTTGCGCGGATCATCCACCAGCCCGTCCGCCCCGGCGCAGGCGGCGCGCACCGCGTTCTGGATCAGCGGCAGGCGTGCCGAGGTGAGAATCTGCTTGCCGTCGGGGCCGGTGTTGGCCTGCGTCAGCCAGGCGAAGAACGTGCCGGCCGCCCCCGCCTCATCCAGCGCCGGCGCGCCCATGATGATGCCGTCGAAGTCGTCCGGAAACCGCGTTGCCTCGACGCCGGCCATCCGCCCGCCGGTCGAGCAGCCGTTGAAATAGGCGTGCTGCGGCGCGCGGGCATAGAACGCGGCCACCAGCGCCTTGCCGACGCGCGCCGTCTCGGTCACCGCGCGCCAGGCCCAGTCGGCCTTCGCCACCGGATTGTCGAGCGCCCAGCGCCCGTCCACCGAGGACGCCCCCCAGTGACCGGAATCCATGGTCGCCACTGCATAGTTGCGGCGCTCGGCATAGGTGATCGAATTGAACATGCCCGGCCGCTCGGTATCCAGCATGCCGCAGAAGCCGCCGCACCCGGCCTCGTAGAACTTGCCGTTCCAATCGGCGAGCGGCAGCCGCACCTCGAAGTTGATCGCCGGGCGGACATAGCCGAGCACGCGGCAATAGGCCGGCAGGTCGCCCTTGGCCGGCACCTCGGCGGAGGAGAGCAGGTTCACCTGCTCGATCTTCATCTGCGCCAGCGCGCCGCATTCCGTCGCGGCAGCAGCCGGCCGGCCGAGCACGCAGGCCCCCAGCGCCAGCGCCGTCATGGCGATCAGCCGCATCCGTTCCTCCCCTGACAGGTTTGGGGCAGGCTAGTCCGCCTCACACCCGCCCGGCAAGGAAGGCCGCGAGCACCGCGGCGCGGGCGGCGAAACGGCGCGGTTCGGGCGCTTCCGCAGGGCGGCGCAGATCGTGGCGGGCCAGCACGGCGGGCAGCGCCGCGGCGATCACCGGACGCGGCAGGCGCCCGCCCGCCGCCGCCAGCAGCCCGCGCCCCCAGTCCGACAGCTCCGCCAGCACCGGCGCCAGCCGCGCATCGTCCGGCCGCGCCGCGACCGCCTCCGCCGTCAGCCCCTGCGCCGCCAGCAGATCGAGCGGCAGCAGGCAGCGGCCCTGGCGTGCCAGCGTCCGGACGTTGCGCACCTGCCCGGCGGCGCCATAGACGGTGCCGAGCGTGGCGATGCGCTCCAGCAGGGCCCCCTCGGCGCCCAGCGCCCGCCCCGCCGCGCGCGCCAGCGCCCCGGCGGTGCCGCGCACATGCGCCTGCCACTCCGCGAACGTTGCGATCGCCGGCGCCGCCTCCGCCTCGCGCGCGTCGATCATCGCGGCAAGGTCATCGCGCGAAAGCCGCCCCGCGGCCAGCGCCGCGCCGAGCGGCCCGGCGACCTCATGGCGCCGTTCGGCCCCCTCGACCACCTCGCGCCACCATTGCAGGCGGATCATCGCCATCATCGGCTCGCGCACCATCTCCCGCGCGCGCGCCAGTTCGTGATTGAAGGCGTAGAGCAGCAACAGCGTGTCGCGCCGTTCGGCCGGCGCGAACAGCGCGGTCAGGAAGCGGTCGGGGTCGTGGCGCCGCACCAACGCCCCCACCTCGCCTTCCGGCGCCGCTCCTGCTTGACGCTGCTCGCCCAGGTCCATAGCTACCCCTTGCGCCGTCACAACTCAGGAACGGAGATGTCCGCCATGGCCTTCGAGCTTCCCCCGCTCCCCTACTCCACCAGCGCGCTCGCCGGGCGCGGCATGTGCCAGGAGACGCTGGAGCTGCATCACGGCAAGCACCACCAGGCCTATGTGACCGCGCTCAACGGCTTCGTCGAGAAGGACGACGCCCTGAAAGGCAAGTCGCTCGACGAGATCGTCAGGCTTTCGTACAACAAGCCGGACATCGCGCCGGTCTTCAACAACGCTGGCCAGCACTGGAACCACATCCTGTTCTGGCAGGCGATGTCGCCGACCGAGGGCGGCAAGATTCCCGGCAAGCTAGAGCAGAAGCTCGCGTCCGATTTCGGCGGCGTGCAGCAATTCAAGGATGCCTTCAAGCAGGCCGCGACGACGCAGTTTGGCTCCGGCTGGGCATGGCTGGTGCTGGGCAGCGACGGCAAGCTGAAAGTCACCAAGACTCCCAACGGCTCCAACCCGCTCGCGACCGGCGAGGGCAAGGCCCTGCTCGGCATCGACGTGTGGGAGCACAGCTACTATCTCGACTACCGCAACCGCCGCCCCGACTACGTGCAGAACTGGATGGACAACATCGCGAACTACGAGTTCGCGGCCTCGCAGCTTTAGCGCACGCCCGCGCCCGTCTCACTGCGCTCGCCACCCTCTCCCGCTTACGGGAGAGGGCCGGGGTGAGAGTTCTCAGTTTTTCTTCGCGTCGTTTGCCGCCGCGGGCGGGCGGATCACGTTGGTGATCGTCTCGCGCAGCACGATCACGCGCGTGTTCTGCGCGATCTCGACCTCGATCTCGCGGTCCTCCGGCTTCGGCGGCTTCGTCACCACACCGAGGATGCCGCCGCCGGTCACCACCCGGTCGCCGCGCTTGAGTTCGCTCAGCATCCGCTTCGTCTCCTTCTGCTTCTGCTGCTGCGGGCGGATCAGCAGGAAGTAGAAGACGGCGAAGATCAGAACGAGCGGCAGAAACTGGCCGACGCTGGACAGCGAGCCGAGCGAGCCGAGGGCGTCCTGCGCGTAGGCGGCGGAGATCAGCATGAAATGGGTTCCGATTGCGGGAGCGGCGCGCGGACCATAGTTTCCGCGCCTTCAACGTCAAGCGACCGCCACGAAAGAGCCGCCCGCATGGACCAGCGCCTGATCGACACCGCCACCCGTATCGCCGAGGCGCTGGAGCGGCTCGCCCCGCCACCGCCCACGGCCCCCGACCTCGCCGCCGCCGACGCCTTCGTCTGGCATCCGGTGCCACCCTCCCTCGCCCCGGTGCCGACGGTGGCGCGCGTGCCGATCGCGCTGCTGCAAGGCGTCGAGCGACAGAAAAGAATCCTGCTCGACAACACGCTGCGCTTTGCGCGCGGTCTGCCCGCCAACAACGCGATGCTGTGGGGTGCCAGGGGGATGGGCAAATCCTCGCTGATCAAGGCTGCGCACGCCGAATCCAACGCCCAGGTGCCGGGCAGCCTGGTACTGGTGGAAATCCACCGCGAGGACATCGCCACGCTGCCCGACCTGCTGCGCCAGGTGCGCGGCCAGCCGCGCCGCTGCCTGATCTTCTGCGACGACCTCTCTTTTGAGCGCGAGGATGCCGATTACAAGGCGCTGAAATCAGTGCTCGACGGCGGCATCGAGGGGCGGCCGGCGAACGTCCTGTTCTACGCCACCTCTAACCGCCGTCACCTGATGCCGCGCGACATGATCGAGAACGAACGCAGCACCGCCATCAACCCCTCCGAGGCGACGGAGGAGAAAGTGTCGCTCTCGGACCGGTTCGGCCTCTGGATCGGTTTTCACAACTGCGACCAGGACACGTTCTTTGCCATGGTCGAGGGCTACGCCGGCTGGTTCGGACTCGACCTGCCGCCGGAGCGGCTGCGCGCCGAGGCGGTGGAGTGGTCGGTCACCCGCGGCGCCCGCTCCGGACGGGTGGCGTGGCAGTTTATGCAGGACCTTGCGGGCCGGCTGGGGGTCGCCGGACCGGCCTAGACGAGACGCCAACGATCCTATTGCGGCGCGCGAGGAAAAGGGCGCATACCATTGGGAATCGCGAGCGACTCGCGATGCCGGCCCCTATTGCGCATGAGGCCACCGATGCGACGCGCGACCAGACGAGCCCGGATCGCCACCCTGTTCGGCATGGCAATCGCTGCCATCCCTGCCGCGGCCCAGCAGCCGCCGGCCACGGTCGTGGCGATGCCGGCTGCCGCCCCGGCGAGCACGCCGGACAGCTTCGCGGTCGAACAACTCGACGCCCTGCTGGCGCCGATCGCGCTCTACCCCGACGCGGTGCTGGCGCCGCTGCTGATGGCGGCGAGCGACCCGCTGCAGGTGGTGATGGCCGCGCGCTGGGCGGCGCAGCCGGACCACGCGACGCTGGCTGGCGACGCGCTGGCGACCGCCCTGGCCGGAGAGGACCTGGACCCCGCGGCCAAAGTACTGGTGGCGTTCCCGGGCGTGCTGCGGATGCTCAACGACCATCTCGACTGGACCATGCAGGTCGGCTACGCGATCGCGAACCAGCCGGAGCTGGTGCTCGACTCGGTGCAACGGCTGCGCCGGCAGGCACTCAGCATCAGCCCTGACGCGGTCTCCGGGCCATTCACGGTGCGGCTGCTTGGCAACTCCGTGGCGATCGACCCGGCCAGCGCACCCGCGATTGCGGTCCCGGATATCGACCCCGCCGCCTACGGCGCTTGGCCCTATGCCGCGACCACGCCGGTGCGGCTCGCCGCCGGGGCGACAACGCCGATCGAACCACCGATGCCACTGCGCGACCTGTGCGGCATCGCCTGGGGCCGCGGCGAGATCACGCTCGACGTGAAGCGATGGAACGCGGTGAACGGCGATCGGCCGGCGGTGACCCTGTCGGTCTGGCGCCCGCATCAGGTCTATGCGCTGACCGGCCGCGTCGATGCCGGGCTGGGCGCCCCGCCGCTGCCGCCGGGCGGCCCGGTAGGACGGCCGGAGCCGCCGAGCGGCATTCCGCCGAACGCGATCGGACGCAAGGTTGTCACGGTATCCGCCGACCTGGTGCGCCGGCCGGCGGAAGTCGCGGTCCATGCGATCCTGCCGCCGCCCGCGGCGCATGCGTCGGCGGCCACGGCAACGGCCGGCGCGGCGCCGCCGATCGGCATCCATCTCGCCCCGCTGCCGGCACACATGGAGACGATGCGCGCCGACGCCCTGTCCGACGTGGTGGCCGGCGCGCAGGCCGTCCAGTTCGAGGCCCGCGGCGCGGAGAGCCGCGATCCGCTGGCGGTGCCGATGCGCCACCAGGAACTGGCCAAGCTGGTGCCATGAGGAAGGGTCCCGCCATGCGCTCGCTCTCCGCCGCCGCGCTCGCCGCCACGCTGCTGCTGCCCGGCGCGGTTGTCGGCACGTACGCCGCTCCAACGCCGGCACCGGCGGCCGAGGTCGCCCAGGCCGGTTTCGCAACGCCGGAGGATGCCGGCACGGCCCTGCTCGCCGCCCTGCTGTCCGAGGAGGCGTGGCAGATCGAAGCCGTGATCGGTCCCGGCGGCGTCGCTTTGCTCGACAGCGGCGACAAGGCCGTCAATATTGAGGAAGTCCGGAACTTCATCGAAACCTATGCCGACCGCCACCACATTGTCCGCCAGGACGACCGCCACGCGCTGCTGGTAATCGGGGCACGCGACTGGACCCTGCCGATCCCGCTGGTGCGCGACCGCAGCGGCTGGCACTTCGACACCGCCGACGCCGCGCGGCGGATCAACGACCGACGCGTCGGCCGCAACGAGATCGGGGCCATCCGCGGCCTGCTCGCACTTGCCGACGCGCAGCGCGCCTATCGGGACATCACGGGCGGGTCGCACGACTACGCGCTGCGGCTGGTCAGCAGTAACGGCCAGCGCGACGGCCTCTATTGGCCGGATGCCCCCGCCACGCCGCGCAGCCCGCTCGCCGATCTCGCCGATGCGGCACGGGCCCGCGGCTATCCGCTGACCAGGACCGATCTGCCCGAATCGTTCGGCGGCTACCACATCAAGCTGCTGACCGCTTCCGGGCCGAACGCGCCGGGCGGCGCGAAAAACTATCTGTCCGGCGGACGGCTGACCGGCGGCTACGCCTATCTCGCCTGGCCGGTGCGCTATGGCAGCACCGGGCTGATGACCTTCCTGCTCGGTCCCGACGGCACTATCTTCCAGAAGAATCTCGGTACGCGCACCGACGAGATCGCCGACGCGACCCGGACCTACGACCCCGACCTGACCTGGTCGCTGGTGCGGGTAGCGGATTAAGCGCCCGGCCTACAGCACCCCGGTCCAGATCCGCCGCTCCGCCCCGCGCGGGTCGTCGGCCACGTGCGGGCTGGCATCGAAGATCATCGTGCTGCGCCGCGCCGCGTCGAATCTCGGCCACTCCGGCAGCCCTGGCGCGCCGGGCGGCCCGCCGGCGATGAAGCGCACCCAGACATCGTGCAGCGCCGGCAGCGCCGCGCCCGGCCGGCGCCACACCGAGGGGAGTTCGCCGGCGTGCGCTGCGTGGCCGGGATATTTGCCGTCGGTCGCCGGCAGGTCATAGCGGTACATCCACGCGGTTCCGCCGGCGCGCACCTGCGCCTCCGCCACCCGCAGCGTCGGAATCCAGTATTCCTCCGCGGTCAGCATTCGCCAGTGCCGCTCGGCCATCGACAGGTCCGGCAGCGTCCGCGCATAGGCCGCCTCCAGTGCCGAGAAATCCGCCACCGTCATGTTCGCAACCTCCGCCTGCGTGCGCGGGCGCGCGGCGGCAGCGGCGTCGGGGACGAACAGCACCGCTTCGTCGGCATTGGTGCCGAGCAGCAGCGCGACCTTCGCGGCACCGCCACCGGCGATGAACTCCAGTGGGCGCCGCGGCAGGAAGTCGCCATCGATCACGGGCCGGAACGGCCAGTTTACCGGCGGGTCGGCGAGCACGGCCATCTCCGCCGCCAGCACGTGCCTTGCGGAAGCCGTGCGCGGGTCCGTACCGAGCGCGGCGGCGAATTGCCGTGCCACGCGCGCGCCCTCCTCGGCGGTGAACACGGTCTGGGCACTGCCGCTCTCGATGATGGCGCGCTGGAAAAGGCCCGCCGCGGCCGGCGAGCCGAGCAGTGCGCAGACGTCTTTCGCCCCGGCTGACTGTCCTGCCAGCGTTACCTGAGCCGGATTGCCACCGAAGGCCGCGATGTTGTCGCGCACCCAGGCCAGCGCCGCCACCTGATCGCGCAGCCCGTTGCAGCCGCTGCCGGCGTAGTCGGCGCCAAGCACCGAACTGAGATCGAGGAAACCGAAGGCCCCCAGCCGATAGCCGACGGTCACGCACACCACGCCGTTCGCGGCGAAGGGCGTTCCGTCGAAGATCGCCGCGTGCGTCGTGCCCGCCTGGTTGCCGCCGCCGTGCAGCCAGACGAACACCGGATGCCCCGCCCCGTCCGCCGGCGCCCAGATGTTGAGATAGAGGCAGTCCTCGCTGGTCGGCACCCCGGAGATGGCGAGGCCCGGCGGCTGAATCGGCGCAGGGCCGAAGTCCCGCGCCGGCCGGACGCCCGACCACGTGGCGTGCGCCACGGGCGGGCGGAAGCGCAGCTTGCCGACCGGCGGGGCGGCGAACGGCACGCCACGGAACACGCGCGCCTGTCCCTCACGCACGCCCCGGACCGTGCCGGCGGCGGTCGCGACCGCAAGCGGCGACTGCGCCGCCGCCGCGCGGGCAACGAAGGGTGCCGCCAGCGCGCCGAGCAGCGCGCGGCGCGTCGGCCGCAGCATGACAGTCATCATGGTCCTCCCGATCAGGCCGCCCGGCAGGCGGACGACCGTTGGCGTTCGCGGGCGCGTGCGCGCAGCAGCGCGCGGACATGATCCACCGGACCGCCCTCGCCCCACAATGGGGCGCAGGCATCCTGCTCCCAGCGCCTGCGGCCGAACTCGGGATGCAACGCGGGCGCCACACCGCCGTTCTCGAAGGCACCGCGATTCCCGGTGTCGAGATAGGACTCGACAGGCAGCGCCTCGGCCAGCAGCACGTCGTGGCACGGCAGTTCGACGTGCCAGTACTCGACCTCAGCAAACCCGCGGTCCTGGAAGATGGTCAGCCCGTTGGCGAGGTATTTCACCGGGATCAGCACGCCGCCGAGGCAGACCGCGTGATCGGGCGACAGCAGCAGGTCGCGCGCCGGCACGCCAGGTGCCACCGCGTCGCGCAGGATGCGAAAGGGCCAGACCGCCTCGGGCCGCACATGCCGCCCCGGCACCAGCCGCCGGCGGCCGAGCCAGGCGATCGGCACGACACCGGCATGGCGCGCCACGACACGATCGCCCGCCCGCAACCGCTCCACCGCGACCGGGCCGGACCGCGTCAGGATGATGGTCCCGGCGAGAAAACAGGGGGCATTGTTCTGCGCGGCGGCGCCGATCAGCGCGATGCCCCAGGTGTCGGCGACGCCGGCAGTGCCCTGCACGGTCAGAGAGGTGAGCGGAACATTCGGCGTCACCACCACGACCGCATCGGGGTTCACGGCCGAGGTCGCGGCAGCGGTGATGTCGAGCACGCTGCCGGAAGCAGTCACCGTCGCCTCGCCCGGCAGGTCGAACGGCGCCAGCGGCGCGTAGGTCCAGTCCGCCGTGACGAGCGGCTGGTCCGCCGAACCGGCGGCGCCGATGCTGAAGCTCGCCGTCGCGCCGGCCTGGCCGACGCCGCTCTCCCACAGCACGAAGCTGGCTCCGGCCGGAAGCGTCTCGTTAAAGAAACGGAACGCCATGGTGTCGGAGACGCTCGCCCCGCCGATCGACGGCGCGCCCTGGCCGGAGACCGCGACCCCCGCCGCGTCGCCGGGCAAACCCAGCCCGGCCAGAGTGGCGTTGGTGAAGCCGGCGGTGCCGCCGATCGCCTCGATCTGCTTGGTGAGCGGGCCGTTATAGACGGTGAGTGGCGAGTTCAGCGGCGTGACGGCGCCGGTGACTGTCGCCTGCCACCAGTACACCTGCGACGAGCCGGGCAGTTCGACGGTGCCGTCGAGCCCGTAATCGCTGCCCGACGGGATCGTGGCGACGCTGAGCGGCACCCCCGACACGCACGCGCCCTCCTGGCGGTTTATCCGGGCGAAGCTTGCCCGAGGGCGAGGTTTCTGTGCAGGGGCGAAAGGTGTTAGACAATCGTTAATGCGTCGTCAGGCCGGCGCCCCGGCAGCACCAGCGCCACGCATTTGCGCATCACCGATGGCAGCGCTTCAACGTCCAGCGCCGCCGCGCTGCGCAAAAAGCCGGCGGCCTCGATCGCCGGCACCTCGGCCGCGAACAGCGCGATGTGCAGCTCGAAATGCGTGAAGCCGTGACGCACCTCCCCGGCGGGGCGCCAGTCTGCCCGCATCGGCGCGTGGGGGGCCCATTCGGCGGCGCCCCAGGGCGCCGCGCGCCAGGGTGTGCCTGGCAGCTCCGTCATCCCGCCGAGCAGCCCGCGCGGCGGCCGGCGGCGCAGGAGGACGAAGCCGGCTGGGTCGGCAAGCCAGAAATGCACGCCGTGGCGCAGTGGTCGGGGGGACTTCGCCGCCTTGCGGGGCAGGCTCTCGGCGATGCCCATCCGGCGCCCGACGCACCCGGACTGCCAGGGACAAAGCGCACAGGACGGCGCCGCGGGCGTGCAGACGGTGGCGCCGAGATCGAACAGCGCCTGTGCGAAGTCGCTGGCGCGCGCGCGCGCCGCCGGGTCGGCGCCGAGCCGCGCCGCTTCGGCGGCGATCTGCGGCTTTGCCGTCGGCAAGGGGGTTTCGATCGCGCCGAGCCGCGCGATCACACGCTCCACATTGCCGTCCACCGGCACCGTCGGCAGGCCGAACGCGATCGCCGCGACCGCGGCGGCGGTATAGGGGCCGATGCCCGGCAGCGCCCGCAGGGCCGCGATCTCGCGCGGGAACCCGCCCGCCGCCACGACGGCGCGGGCACAGGCGTGCAGGTTGCGGGCGCGTGCGTAGTAGCCGAGGCCCGCCCAGGCAGCCATCACCGCCGCCTCATCCGCTGCGGCCAGCGCCTCGACCGTCGGAAAGCGGGTGAGAAAGCGCGCGTAATAGGGTATCACCGCCGCGACCGTCGTCTGCTGCAGCATAATCTCGCTGAGCCAGACCCGGTACGGATCGGCCACCTCGCCCGGCTCGGCACGCCACGGCAGACGGCGGCGGTGGCGGTCGTACCAGGCGAGCAGCGCGGCGGCGGGTGGCGCGGGCTCAGGAGACACGGGGCGCGGTATGGCGGGCGGGCAGGACAGCGACAAGGGGCGCCACCTCTATGGTCCGCGTCCGCTCGGCGCGCTGGTGCCGGCAATCGCCCGGCCGGCATTTCGCCGTCGCTCGCCGGCGGGGGCGCAGATCATGGCGGACTGGCCGGCGATCGTCGGCCCGGCGCTGGCGCAGGCGGCGCAGCCGCGCCGGCTCGCCGGTGGCACGCTGACGCTCGGCTGTGCCGGGCCGCAGGCGCTGGAACTGCAACACCTCGCCGCCGCGCTGATCGAGCGGATCAACACCCATCTCGGCCGCGTTGCCGTGCAGCGGCTGCGCTTCGTGCAGGAGCGTCCGGCCCCGCCGCCGCCGACCCGCCCGCAAGCGCCCCAGGTCGCGGTGCCGGCGATCGCCGGGCTGCCCGAGGGCGGCTTGCGCGAAGCGTTGGAGCGGCTCGGTCGGGCGGTCTTGACGCAGACGCCGCGCGAATGATGCTCGCCTGATCCGTTGCACATGAGGTTCGCGATGAGTCCGACCCGCCGCTCGCTGCTGCTCGCTCCGCTGGCCGCCGCCCTGCTGCCGGCGCTGGCGCGGGCGGACGAAGACCCGTTGATGGCGCCGCGCGCGGTCGGTGCGCCCAATGCGCCGGTGACGGTCCGCGAGTATTTCTCGCTCACCTGCCCGCATTGTGCCCGCTTCGCTCGCGACACGCTGCCCGAAATCCGCAAGAACCTGATCGACACCGGCAAGCTGCGCTGGGTGTATGAGGATTTCCCGCTCGATCAGGTGGCGCTGATGGCCGCGATGGTGGCCCGCGCCTTGCCGCCGGATCGCTATGAGCCGTTCGTGCTGGCCCTGCTGCAAAGCCAGGACCGATGGGCGTTCGCGCGCGACGTCAACAATACCGAGGAGATCCGCAAGATGGCGGCACTCGCCGGCATGTCGCACGACACCTTCGAGAAGACCATCAGCGACACCAAGCTGCGGGACGCGATCCTGACCGGCCAGGATCAGGCGGAGAAGAAATACAACGTCAACTCCACGCCGACCTTCATCTTCAGCGGCCCGGCACAGAAGGATCGCAGCGAATCGGGCGAGATGACGTACGACGCGTTCGCAAAGGTGGTCGCCGAGGTGGGAGGCGCCACCGGGTGAAGGAGGTGCGGGTTTGCCGGTCAGCTTCAGTCGCCTGCGCATCGCCGGCTTCAAGAGCTTCGCCGAGCCGGCGGTGGTGGAAATCCGGCCGGGACTGACCGGCATCGTCGGCCCCAACGGTTGCGGCAAGTCCAACGTCGTCGAGGCGCTGCGCTGGGCGATGGGCGAGAACTCCGCGCGCAACCTGCGCGGCGGCGAGATGGACGATGTGATCTTCGCCGGCACCGCCGCCCGCCCCAGCCGCAACATCGCCGAGGTATCGCTGGTGGTCGAGGACGCCGCCGGCGCGGCGCCACCGCCGTTCCACGAGGCGGCGGAGCTGGAGGTGACGCGGCGGATCGAGCGCGGCAGCGGCAGCCTGTTCCGCGTCAACGGGCGCGAAGCGCGGGCGCGCGACGTGCAGACTCTATTTGCCGACCTTGCCAGCGGCTCTCGGGCCTCGGCGATGGTGAGCCAGGGCCGGATCACCGCGCTGGTGTCCGGGCAGCCGGAGGAACGGCGCGCGATCCTTGAGGAAGCAGCCGGCATCACCGGCCTTCACGTCCGTCGCCGCGAGGCGGAGCTGAAGCTGCGCGCGGCGGAGGCGAATCTCGCCCGGGCCGATGACCTGAAAGGCCAGCTCGAAAGCCAGCATGACGCGCTGAAGCGCCAGGCGCGGCAGGCGGCGCGCTACCGCAACATCTCCGGCGCAGTGCGCGGCGCCGAGGCGGAATTGCTGGCGGTCCAGCGCGCCCGCGCGGAGGCCGGACGGGCGGCGGCGGCGGCGGCGCTGCACGCGGCCCAGGCGGCAGTGACCGAGGCGACCGCGGCGGCGACGGCGGCGGGCGCACGCGCCGCCACCGCGGCGGCGGCACTGCCGGCGCTGCGCTCCGCCGAGGGGGAGACGCGCACGGCGCTGGAGCGCCAACGCATCGGCCTCGAACAGGTCGCCGAGGCGGCGGCACGGGCGGAGGCCGCGCTGACCGCGGCGCGGGCGCGGGCCGATCAGGTGGCGCGCGACCTCGCCCATGCCGAACAGATGGCGCGCGACGCCGCGGCGGCCGAGACGCGGCTGACCGCCGAACAGGGCCGGCTGGCGGCCGAGGACGCGGCGTACCCGCCGCTGCTGGCGGCGGCCGGACAGGCGGAGGCCGAAGCCGCGGAGACGCTGCGCGGCGCCGAGGCGGAGGCAAACCGCGCCACCGAGCACGCCGCCGAGGCCGCCGCCCGGCATCGCGCGCTGACCGAGGCGCTGGCGTCGGCCGAGACAAGGTCGCGCCGGCTGGCCGAGCAGGTGGCCAGGCTGCGCGAGGACCGCGCTCGCGCGGAGGCTCAGACGGTCGCGGCGGAGCGCCTGGAGGCGGCCGAGGCCGATCGCGCCGCGGCCGAGCAGGCACTGGCGGCAGCCGGCGTGGCGCTGGCGGCGGCGGAGCAGGCACGCGTGGCCGCGCTTGCGGAGGCCGCCGCGAACCGCGCCGCCGCGCGCGAGCGGGCGGAACGGTTGCGCGGCTCCGCCCACGCGGCGCTGGTCGCAGCGCGCGAGCACGCCGCCGCCGCCGAGAGCGCGCGCATGAAGCTCGTGGCCGAGGCGCAGGCGCTGGCCGAGGTCCTGGCGGTGCGCGACGGCGAGACCTGGCCGCGCATGGTCGATCAGCTCGCCGTTCCGGCGGGGCTGGAGGCGGCGCTGGGGGCGGCGCTCGGCGAGGAACTGGAATCGGCGGCCGATTCCGGCGCGGCGCGCCACTGGCGCGAACTGCCGCCACTCGAACCGCCGCCGGCACTGCCGGACGGCTTCGCGCCGATGGCCGCGCTGGTGCAGGGACCGGCGGCGCTGGCGCGCGCGCTGTCGCAGATTGGATTGGCCGAGGACGCGACAGCGGCCGAAGCGGCGCAGGCGGCGCTGCGGCCGGGTCAGGCGCTGGTCAGCCGCGCCGGCGGCGTGTGGCGCTGGGACGGCTATACGATCCAGGCCGGCACACCCACGGCCGCGGCGGTGCGATTGCAGCAGCGCAACCGGCTCACCGACCTGCGCGCCCGACTGGCCGAAGCGGAGGCGGCGGCGGCGGCGGCCCGGCAGGCGCGCGCCGAGGCCGAGGCCGCCGAGGCAAGCGCCCGCGCCGAGGCGGAGGCGACGGAGCGCAACGCCCGCGCCCAGGCCGAATCCGCCGAGAAGACTGCAACCGAGGCGGAGGGTCACGCGCGCACGGCGCGGCGAGAGGCCGAGCAACGGCTGGAGCGCGCGCGTGCCGCCGCGTCCGCGCTCGCCGCGCAGGCGCAGGGCGCGGCGGCGCGGCTGGCCGCGGTCGCCGAGCAGGAACGGCGGCTGGCAGCGGAACTGAACGAGGCCGATGCGGCGCTGGCGGCGGCACGGGAGGCGCACCGCGCGCTTGCCGACCCGGCGGCGGCCCGGGCCGCGATGGAACAGGCCCGCGCGGCGGCGGCGCAGGCACGCACACGCGAAGCCGCCGCTCGCGCCGAACGCGACACGCTCGCCCGCGCCGCCGCTGCGCGCGCTCAGCGGCTCGGGTCGCTCGCCAAGGAGCGCGAGGACTGGCGCCAGCGCGCTGCCGACGCCGCCGGGCGCGTCACCGATCTGAAGGCCCGCTCGGCGGAAGCCGTTGCCGCGCTGGGTGCGCTGGCCGAGGCGCCGACACAGGCCGAATCGCGCCGGATAGAGGCGATGGAGGCGATGGAGGCGGCGGAGGCCGCGCAACGCCGCGCCGCCGACGCGCTCACCAGCGCGGAAGCTCAGGCGAGCACGGCCGACCGCGCCGCGCGCGCCGCCGAAGCAACCCTGGCCGGCGCCCGAGAGGCGTCGATCCGCG
Source organism: Pseudomonadota bacterium (assembly GCA_021818505.1). GTDB lineage: Bacteria > Pseudomonadota > Alphaproteobacteria > Acetobacterales > Acetobacteraceae > JAFKFJ01. The sequence continues at coordinate 46,095 of JAKADX010000005.1, read as the reverse complement.
CCGAGGCCGAGCACGAGGCCGCGCAGCACGCCTGGGGTGTGGTCGCGGAGCGCATCCTCGAACGCCTCGGCACCACCCCCGCGCTGCCCGATCCGCCCGCCGACCTGGGCGAAGCGGCGGAGGAGAAGGCGCGCAAGCGGCTGGAACGGCTGCTGCGCGAGCGCGAGGAGATGGGGCCGGTCAATCTGCGCGCCGAGATCGAGGCCGAGGAGATCGCACGGAAGATCGACACGCTCGCCCGCGAGCGCGAGGACCTGACGACCGCGATCGCCAAGTTGCGTGGCTCGATCGGGCATCTTAACCGCGAAGGGCGCGAGCGGCTGGCCAGTGTCTTCGAACAGGTGGACCGCAACTTCCAGGCACTGTTCGCGCGCAATTTCGGCGGCGGGCGCGCGCATCTGGCCCTCGTCGGCTCGGAGGACCCGTTGCAGGCGGGGCTGGAGATCTACGCGCAGCCGCCGGGCAAGAAGGCGGCCACCCTGTCGCTGCTGTCGGGCGGGGAGCAGGCGCTGACCGCGCTGTCGCTGATCTTCGCCGTGTTCCGCTGCAATCCGGCGCCGGTCTGCGTTCTGGATGAAGTCGATGCGCCGCTGGACGACGCCAATGTCGAGCGGCTCTGCGGCCTGCTCGACGACGTGGTGCGCGAGACCGGCACACGCTTCATCGTGGTGACGCACCATCACCTGACCATGGCGCGCATGGACCGGCTCTACGGCGTGACCATGCAGGAGCGCGGGGTGTCGCGCCTGCTCTCGGTCGATCTGCAACAAGCGAGCGGCATGGTCGAACCAGCGCGCATGGCGGCGGAATAGCGCCGGCCGAACCACCCGGTTGACAGCGGTCAACGCACCCGCCACGTGAGTCGTGCCAGACGGCCGGACGGCCGCTGCCGCCGGGCATCCGACGGTGGAGGAAAGTCCGGGCTCCACGGGAATACGGTGCCGGCTAACGGCCGGCGGGGGCGACCCCAGGGAAAGTGCCACAGAGAACAGACCGCCGGCGCAAGAGGGCTCGTCCCTCCCGCCGGCAAGGGTGAAACGGAGCGGTAAGAGCGCCCCGCGCCCCCGGTGACGGGGGCGGCATGGTAAACCCCACCGGGAGCAAGACCGAATAGGGGCGGCCGGCGAGCGGTGCGGGTGCGCTCGCAACGCCGACGCAGGGGCACTCCCGCCCCGCCGCCCGGGTTGGTCGCGCGAGGCGCGCAGCAATGCGCGTCCCAGAGGAATGGCCGTCCCGCGCCGGCAACGGCGCGGACAGAACCCGGCTTACAGGCCGTCTGGCGCTTTTCCACCGCCGCGCGCGATCGGGTAGCTCGCGCTCAAGAACAAACCACGAATACTGCGTCGTTACGCGGCGGACCGCGCAGGTCGCCATGCCGGCCGGTTCTCTCGATGACGTTGCAGTGGGGAGCAGGTTTTCCCCAAGTAAAACCGTCGTTTCCCTTTGACGCCCAATTTTACCCATGATATCCCATGTCATCCCAAGGCGAGCCGGCCGACGCGCGTTGTGTGAGCGGGCGGCGGACCCGCCGGGAGCGAACCAGTCGCTTCGCGAGGCAGGCGGACAGACGCGGGAAAGGGGCGCAGCCGGGCCGGATGACCCAATTCCTGGGCACCCATATCAACAGGCTGGACGCCAAGGGCCGCGTATCCATCCCGGCGCCGTTCCGCGCCGCGCTGCGCACCGAGAACGGCGGCAGCGCGTCGCTGGTGCTGCGTCCGTCGCACACGCATCCCTGTGCGGAAGGCTGGCCGGACGCGGTGTTCCAGGCGGTCGCCGCCAGGCGCCTTGAGGCGCTCGAGGCGTTCAGCGAGGCCTATGACGACATGGCTGCCGCCATCTATGCCGACGCCTACCCGGTGGAGGCGGACAAGGAGGGCCGTATCGTGTTGCCCGATTCCCTTGTCGCTCACGCCAACCTTTCCGACTCCGTTGTGTTCATGGGTATCGGCAGGACATTCCAGATCTGGGAACCCGCCGCCGCCGAGCGCCGCCGCGCCGAGGCGCGGGAGCGTGCGCGCGCGCAGGCGGTGCCGTCGCCGGCAGGTGCGCGATGAGCGGACACGCGCCCGTGATGCTGGCCGAAGTCCTGGCGACACTCGCGCCGCGCGACGGCGGCGTGTATTGCGACGCCACGTTCGGCGGCGGGGGCTATGCGCAGGCAATCCTGGCAGCCGCCGACTGCACGCTATGGGCGATCGACCGCGACCCCGCGGCGATCGCGCGTGGTGCCGCGTTGCTGGCGCGACATCCCGGCCGGCTGCACCTGATCGAGGGACGCTTCGGCGACATGCTTGATCTGCTGCGCAAACTTGGCGTCGCGCGACTCGACGGCGTGGTGCTTGATCTTGGCGTGTCATCCTTTCAACTCGATGATCCTTCACGTGGCTTCAGCTTCCGTGCCGACGGACCGCTCGACATGCGCATGGGACGCGGCGGCCCGACCGCGGCCGACCTGGTGAACACGATGTCCGAGCGCGAGCTGGCCGACACGCTGTTCGAACTCGGCGAGGAACGTCGCTCGCGCGCCATCGCGCGCGCGATCGTCGCGGCTCGTGCCGAGGCGCCGATCACGACGACGTCGCGGCTGGCCGGTATCGTGCGCGCGGTGGTTCCGCCCGATCGGTCCGGCATCGATCCGGCGACACGCAGCTTCCAGGCGCTGCGCATCCGCGTGAACGACGAGCTTGGCGAGGTGGCGCGCGCGCTCGATCAGGCCTCGCGGCTGCTGGCGCCGGGCGGCCGGCTGGTGGTGGTGGCGTTTCATTCGCTGGAGGACCGGCTGGTCAAGCGGTTCATGGCCGCGGCGGCGGGCCGTGCGCCGTCGCCGTCGCGCCATGATCCGGCACGCCTGCGCGACCGGCCTGCCGCCGCCTGGCGGCTGCTGACGCCGCACGCGCTGCGGCCCGGTGCGGCCGAGATCGCCGCCAATCCGCGCGCCCGCAGCGCCCGCCTGCGCGCGCTGCAGCGTCTGCCCGCAGCTTCGCACGAGGCTGCGGCGGAGGAGGCCGCCGCCCGATGATTCGCCCCCTCACCTTCGTCAGCATGGTGCTCGCCGCCTGCTCCGGCCTGTATCTCTATCAGGCTAAGCAGCAGGCCCGCGTGCTCGACCGGCAGATCGCCGACATTCGCGGCGAGGCTGCCGCGCTGCATCAGCGCGCCGAGGTACTGCGCGCCGAATACACGCTGCTGAACGACCCGACACGGCTCGCCGGGCTGGCCGCGACGTATCTCCCCGACCTCAAGCCGACGCAGCCGGGCCAATGGACGTCGATGGCCGAACTGGATAGGCGGCTACCGCCGGTCGGCGAGGGCACCGTTGCTCCCTCGCCGCTCGAACCCGCCGCGCCGGCAGCCGCAGTGCCGGTCGCCGCCACGCCCGCCCCCGCGCCCGAGGCGGTGCCGGTCGCCGCCGCCGACCCGCAGCCATCGCCGCCGCAGGCGACTGCCAGAGCAGTGCCGGCGCATCCGGCGGTGGCGGTGCGGGCAACGACGCCGCGTCCGGCGCTCGCGTTCGCACATGATCCTGTGCCGACACGTCGGCCCACGCCGCCAGAGCGGCCGCCCGCGCCGGCCCGCGCCACGGCCTTCGCCAGTGCGGCGACGGTGCCGACCACGCCGGTGCTGGCGACGCTGCGCCCCTCGCCGGTCGCTGCCGCGGCCCAGCCGCCCGCGGCGCCGATGGTCGCATCCGCGCTCGGGATGGCACGCTCCATGCTCTCGCCGGTGACGCCCGCCAGCGCCACTGCCGCCGGAGCGCGGGACGGCGCCTCCCGGTGAGCACGGAGCGCCCACGCGCGCCCGACCCCGGTGCCCCGGCGCGCCGCTTCGGTGCCCCGCGCGATGCCGCGGTGCCGCGCATGGAAACCGTGCGTGTCACCGCCCCCGATCTCGCCCGCCGAGCCATGCTGGAGAAGACACGCGGGCGGCTGGTGCTGGCCGCGGCAGGCTTCGCGATGCTGTTCGGCGCGGTATCGCTGAAGCTGGCGGACGCCACCGTGCTGCAACCGCTGCTCGCCAAACCCGACGCCAAAGTTCGCAACGAGCCGCCGAAGCCGCCGCCGGCGACAGCGCAGGCCGATGCCGCCGCGCCGGCGGCGCTCGACACCGGCCCACACGCGCTGCGCGCCATGATCACCGACCGCAACGGAGAGATCCTCGCGGTCTCGCTGCCCACCGCCGCCCTGTACGCAAATCCGCGCGAGATGGCGGACCCCGCGGACGCCGCGCGCAAGATCGTCTCGGTGCTGCCGCGACTGGACGAGAAGACCCTTGAGACGCGGCTGTCCGACAGCAGCCGGCAGTTCGTCTATCTCGAGCGCCAGATCACGCCGCGCGAGGAACTGCGCATCAACGACCTTGGAATTCCCGGCGTGTATTTCCAGCCGTCCGAGCGGCGTCACTATCCGCTCGGCCGCGTCGCCGCGCAGGTGCTCGGCACCGTCGATATCGACGACCGCGGCGTCGCCGGCGTGGAGAAGGAGTTCGACGACCGGCTGCGCTCCGACGCGACGCCGCTGAAGCTGTCGCTGGACGTGCGGGTGCAGGCGGTGGTGCGCGAGGAGCTGGTCGCCGGGATGGCCGATTTCCAGGCGATCGCCGGCTGCGGCATCGTCATGGACGTACATACGGGCGAGGTGATCGCGATGGTCAGCCTGCCCGACTACGACGCCAACGACTTCGGCCGCGCCACGCCGGACGAGCGGCGCAACCGCGCCATCGGAAACGTTTACGAGCCGGGCAGCACCTTCAAGCTGCAGAACGTGTCGGCGGCGCTGGATGACGGCGTGGTGCACATCTGGAACGGCTTCGACGCCAGCGCGCCGATCCATGTCGGCCGCTACACGATCAACGATTTCGAGGGCAAACACCGGTTCCTCTATATCCCCGAGATCATTGCCTATTCGTCCAACATCGGTGCGGCGCACATGGCCGACGCGGTGGGCCCGGTTCGCCAGCGCGCCTGGATGCAGAAGATGGGCCTGCTGTCGCGCATCCCCATCGAGCTGCCGGAGGCCACCACGCCGCTCTATCCGCCAGAGAAGAACTGGAAGTCGCTGGCAACGATGACGATTGGCTTCGGCCAGGGGATCGCGGAGACGCCGCTGCATGTGGTGATGGCCAGTGTCGCCGTCGCCGATGGCGGGCTGCTGCGCAAGCCGACCATCCTCGCTCTTGACCCGGATGCGCCGCCGCCGGATGGGACGCGAATCATGAAGCCCGAGACGTCCGATATCGTCCGCAGGCTGATGCGGCTTGTCGTGACGCAGGGGGTGGGCAAATCGGCGGAAGTGCCCGGCTATTTCGTCGGTGGCAAGACCGGCACGGCGCAAAAGACCGGCGGCGGCCGCGGCTACAAGCGCGGCGCGCGCGTCGATGCGTTCATGGGCATCTTCCCGATGCAGGCGCCGCGCTATGCCGTTTACATGATGCTCGACGAGCCGAAGGCGAACGCCAGCACGCACGGCTTCGCCACCGCCGGCTGGGTGGTGGCACCGGTGGCGGCCCGCGTGATCGCCCGCGCCGCGCCGATGCTCGGCCTGCTGCCCGACACCGAGCACGCGGCGCAGATCGACGCCGAACTGGCAATGCCGCTGCAACCCGGCCACCCGTCCGGCCCCTCGGTGCCGGTGGCCGGCGCCGCACCGCGCCTGCCCACGGCCCCGGCCGCCGGCGCGCTGCACGTGCCGGTGATTCCGCCGCTGCGCGACCTGCGGCACGAGGCGCGTTTTCTCGCGCCCGACCATGCACTTCGCTGATCTGGCGGCGGAAATGCAGCGCACTGGCCATTTGCCCGCCCCCCTGCCGCCGTCCTGGCGGGATGCACTGGGAGTTGCCGTGCACGGCGTCACCGCCGATAGCCGCGAGGCGAGCGAGGGGGCGCTGTTCGTGGCGATTCCCGGCACCCACGCCGACGGGCGGCGCTTCATCGGCGATGCGGTGCAGCGTGGTGCCGCCGCGGTACTGGCCCCGCCGGGCACGCAATGGCCCCCCGGCGTGCCGCCCCGCCCGCTGATCGAGGACCCCGAGCCGCGCCGCCGGCTCGCCCAGATCGCCGCAGCCCTGGCCGGCGCGCAGCCGGCGACCACGATTGCCGTCACCGGCACGAATGGCAAGACCTCCAGCGTCGAGTTCCTGCGCCAGATCTGGACTCTCGCGGGGCACAAGGCGGCGAGCCTGGGCACGCTGGGCGTGATCGCGCCGGGCTTCGCGGCCGGACCGGGCCTGACAACGCCCGATCCGGTGGCGCTGTCGGCGACCCTGGCCGCACTCGCGCGTGCCGATGTGCAGCACGCGGCAATGGAAGCGTCCTCACACGGGTTGGACCAGTTCCGCCTGGACGGCGTGCGGCTGGCCGCGGGGGCGTTCACCAACCTGACACGCGACCACCTCGACTATCACGGCGATATGGCGGCCTATCGCGCTGCCAAACTGCGCCTGTTCGCCGAGTTGCTGCCGGACGGGGCGCCCGCGGTCGCCTGCACAACGCTCGACACCGAGACGATGGCGGCGTTGCAGGCGCTGGCACGCTCCCGCCGCATCGACCTGCGCACCGTGGGCGAAGGCGGGACGGCACTCCGGCTGATCGCGGCAACGCCGCGCCCCGACGGGCAGGTGCTGCGCCTGATGGCCGGCGGTGCTGAGCGCGAAGTGATGCTGCCGCTGCCCGGCCGCTTCCAGGCCGACAATGCGCTTGTCGCGGCGGCGCTGGCGATGGCGACCGGGGTTCGCGACGCGCTCGACCTGTTGGAACGGCTGGCCGGCGTGCGCGGTCGGATGGAGCTGGCGGCACGGCTGCCCAATGGCGCGGCGGTCTATGTCGATTACGCACACACGCCGGACGCGCTGGAACGGTTGTTGATGGCGCTGCGCCCGCACACGCGCGGTCGGCTGGCCGTGGTCCTGGGCGCCGGCGGCGACCGCGACCCCGGCAAGCGCCCGCTGATGGGCGCCGCCGCGGCGAAGTTCGCCGACGGCGTCATCGTTACCGACGACAACCCGCGCAACGAGGACCCCGCGGCGATCCGCGCCGCCGTGCGCGCGGGCTGTCCGCGCGCGCTGGAGGTGGCGGGGCGCGAGGCGGCGATCGCCGCCGGGATGGCGGCACTCGGCCCCGACGACGTGCTGGCGGTGGCCGGCAAGGGCCATGAGCAGGGGCAGATCATCGGCGGCACTGTGCTGCCGTTCGACGACGTGGCGGTGGTGCGGCGGCTGGCGGGGGTGGCGTGACCCCGCTTTGGACCTCCGCCGACCTCGCCGCCGCGACCGGCGCGCCACTGCCCGGCTTCGACGCGACCGGCGTTTCCATCGACAGCCGCACGCTGGCGCCGGGCGACCTGTTCGTTGCGCTGATCGGCGAGAACGGTGACGGCCACGCACATGTCGGCGCTGCGCTCGCCCGCGGCGCGGCCGGTGCGATGGTGCATCGCGATGCGAGCCGCGACAGGTTGCTCCGCGTCGCCGACACCCTCGGCGGATTGCAGGCACTGGGCCGGTTCGCCCGCGCGCGCGCCACCGCCGCCCGCGTAATCGCGGTCACCGGCAGCGTCGGCAAGACCACGACCAAGGAGATGCTGCGCACCATGCTTGGCGCGCTGGCACCGACCCATGCCGCCGCCGCGTCCTACAACAACCAGTGGGGCGTGCCGCTGACGCTGGCGCGGATGCCGCGCGAGGCCAGCTTCGCGATCATCGAGATCGGCATGAACCACGCCGGCGAGATCGCGCCGCTGTCACGCCTCGCTGCGCCGCATGTCGCCGTCATCACCGCGATCGAGCGTGCGCATATCGGCCATCTGGGCAGCATCGAGGCGATCGCCGACGAGAAGGCCGCCGTGGTCACGGGACTGCTGCCGGGCGGTACTGTCGTGCTGCCGGCCGACTCGCCGCTGCTGGGCCGGCTGCGCGCGCGGGCAGGAACGGCGCGCGTGGTCCTGTTCGGCACCGATGCCGCCGCCGATGTGCGGTTGCTGGAGTGCACCGCAGATGCCGACGGGAGCGCGATCGCGGCACGCATCGGCGGCGAGGACGTGCGTATTCGCCTCGGCGCACCGGGGACGCACATGGCGATGAACGCGATGGCTGCGCTGGCCTGCGTCCATGCGCTCGGGCTGGATGTGCGGCGCGCCGCGACGGCGCTGGCGGGGTTCGCGCCGATGCGCGGGCGCGGCGCGCGGCAGCGCCTCGCCATCGCCGGCGGCGAGATTTTGCTGCTGGACGAAAGCTACAACGCGTCAGCGGCATCGGTTCGTGCGGCACTTCAAGTTCTGGCGCTACAGCCCGCAGCGCGACGCGTCGCCGTGCTCGGCGACATGCTGGAACTCGGTGACGAAGCGGAACGCGAGCATTCCGCCATCGCATCTTCGGTTGTATCCGCCGCTGACATGGTTTTTACCTGCGGGCCGCTGATGCGGGGCTTGCACGATTCGCTACCGGACCGCATCCGCGGCGTGCATGCCGACGACTCGGCGACGCTCGCGCCGATCGTGGTCGCGGCGTTGCGCCCGGGCGACGCCGTGCTGGTGAAAGGAAGCCTGGGTAGCCGCATGATCCGTGTCGTGCAGGCGCTGACCGCGCCGCCGAACGCCGTCGAACAGGTGCGCTGATGCTCTACAGCCTCACGCGTCCGTTCGCGGACTCCTTCATCCTGTTCAACCTGTTCCGCTACATCACGTTCCGCTCGGGCGCAGCCTGCCTGACGGCGCTGGTGGTCAGCTTCCTGATCGGGCCGACCTTCATCCGCTGGCTCAAGCGCGTGCAGCGCAACGGCCAGCCGATCCGTCTGGACGGACCGGAACGGCATCTGCTGGAAAAGAAGGGCACGCCGACGATGGGTGGCGTGCTGATCCTGACGGCGCTGTCGGTCTCGACGTTGCTGTGGGCCGATTTGCGCAGCGGCTACGTATGGGCGGTGCTGCTGCTCACGCTCGGCTACGGCGCGCTCGGTTTCGTCGATGACTACATCAAGCTGTCGAAGGCAAATGTCCGCGGCCTGTCAGGCCACGGCAAGCTGGCGGTGCAGGCGCTGCTTGGCTTCGGCGCGGCGGTCTGGATCGTGGCGCTGATGCCCGCGCCGATCGCGACCTCGCTGACATTTCCGGTGGTCAAGGATCTGGTGCTGCCGCTCGGCGCGTTCTTCCCGGTCCTGGGCATGTTGGTCATGCTGGGCAGTTCGAACGCGGTCAACCTGACCGACGGGCTGGACGGCCTGGCGATCGTGCCGACCATCATCTGCGCCGGCGTGTTCGCGCTGATCGCCTATCTGGTCGGCAACCGCGTTTTCGCCGACTATCTGCAGCTTAACCACGTTCCCGGCGTCGGCGAACTCGCGGTGTTCTGTGCCGCGCTGATCGGGGCGGGGCTCGGCTTCCTTTGGTTCAACGCGCCGCCCGCGGCGGTGTTCATGGGCGATACCGGCAGCCTCGCCCTTGGCGGCGCACTCGGCGCGATCGCGGTCGCGGTGAAGCACGAAATCGTGCTGGCGATCGTCGGCGGCCTGTTTGTGGTCGAGACGGTCAGCGTGATCGTGCAGGTGTTCTGGTTCAAGCGCACCGGGCGGCGCGTGTTCCTGATGGCGCCGCTGCACCATCATTTCGAGAAGAAGGGCTGGGCCGAGCCGACCATCGTCATCCGGTTCTGGATCATCTCCATGATCCTCGCCCTGGTCGGACTGGCGACCCTGAAGATCCGATGACTTTCCCTGCGCACCTCTTCGCGGGTTCGCGCTTCGCCGTGGTCGGCCTCGGCCGCAACGGGCTGCCGGCCGCGCGGGCATTGCGCGCGATGGGCGCGGATGTGACGGCTTGGGACGACGCGCCGGCGGCGCGCGCTCAGGCGGCGGCGGAGGGATTGCGTGTCGCGATGCCGGACATGGCCGGCCTGGATGCGCTGGTGCTCTCGCCCGGCATCCCGCACCACCTGCCCGCACCGCATCCCATCGCGGCAGCGGCGCGGGCGGCCGGCGTCGCTATTCTCTCCGATGCCGAACTGCTTTACCGCGCCGTGCGTGCCGCCGGATCGCGGGCGCGATTCGCCGGCATTACCGGAACGAACGGCAAATCCACGACGACCGCGCTGCTCGCGCACATCGTCGCGGCGGCGGGACACCCCGTGGCGGCGGGCGGCAATCTCGGCACCGCGGCGCTGGCGCTGCCGCTGCTCGACCATGACGGCATCTACGTGCTGGAGATGTCGTCCTACATGTTGGAACGACTCGCGCATCTGCGCTTCGATGCTGCGGCGATGCTCAATCTCTCCCCGGACCATCTGGATCGTCACGGCGACATGATGGGCTACGCACGGGCCAAGCGCGCCATCTTCGACCGCCAGGAGGGCAGCGACGTCGCCGTCATCGGCATCGACGACAACGCCTCACGCGCCATGGCGCCCGGACTGGCGGCGCGCGTGCTGACAATCTCCGCCGCCGGACCGGCCGATGTCTGCGCGCCGGATGGCATGCTGCGCGACGCCGAGGGGGTGATCTGCGACCTGCGGGACGCCCCGGCGCTGCCCGGCGCGCACAACGCGCAGAATGCGGCGGCAGCTCTGGCTCTTGCGCTGGGGCTCGGCATTCCGCGCCAGGCCATCGCGCGCGGCATCGCGAGCTATCCTGGCCTGCCGCACCGGCAGGAGCGCGTCGGCAGCTTCGGCGGCGTGTCGTTCGTCAACGACAGCAAGGCGACGAACGCCGATTCGACGGCCCGCGCGCTCGCCTGCTACCCGCTCGTCGTCTGGATCGCCGGCGGCATCGCAAAGGCGGGTGGCATCGAACCGCTGGCGCCCTTCTTTCCGCGCGTCGCAAAGGCATTTCTGATCGGCCGCGACTCCGCACTGCTGGCGGGCACGCTGGCGCGGCATGGCGTGCCGCACGCCGAGGTCGGCACGCTGGAGCGCGCGGTGCCGGCCGCGTTCGCCGCCGCCCGCACCGGCGCGGCGCCGGTGGTGCTGCTGTCGCCCGCCTGCGCAAGCTTCGACCAGTTCGCCGGATTCGATGCGCGGGGCGACCAGTTTCGCGCGCTTGTCCGCACGCTGGCGGAGGCGGCGTGATGCCAACGCTCTCGCGCGCCGACACCTCCGTTCTCGGCCGTTGGTGGTGGACGGTGGATCGCTGGACGCTGTTCGCGATCACTTCGCTGATCGGCTTCGGCTATGTGATGATGCTCGCCGCCTCGCCCGCTGTCGCCGAGCGCATCGGTCAGGCGCGCGATGTATTCATCCTCAAGCAGGTGTTCTTTCTCGCGGTCGCCGGCCTTGTCGTCGTGGCCGTGTCGCTGCTGTCGCCTCGCGGGGTGCGGCGTGTCGCGCTGGTCGGCGGCGTGATCGCGCTCCTGCTGACGGCGCTGACGCTGGTGATCGGCGTGCAGATCAAGGGCGCGCAACGCTGGATCGAACTGCCCGGCTTCTCAGTCCAGCCGAGCGAGTTCCTGAAGCCCTGCTTCGCCGTCGTTGCCGCATGGCTGATCGCGGAAGGCAAGCGCGGCCGACTCCCGCACGGCACGTTGATCGCCTGCGCGGCCTATGGCGTGATCGTGCTGCTGCTGCAATCGCAGCCCGATATCGGGATGCTCGCCGTCGTCACCGGCGTGTTCGTGCTGCAACTGTTTGTCGGCGGCCTGAACCTGTTCATCTTTGGTGGACTGCTCGGTCTCGTGCTTGCCGGCGGCGTCGGCGCGTTCATGGTGTTTCCGCACGTGCAGAGCCGTGTCGATCGCTTTCTGCATCCCGCGAGCGGCGATCACTACCAGATCACCCGCGCGCTGGAAGCGTTCGGCGCCGGCGGCTTCTTCGGCCGTGGTCCCGGCGAGGGGCACATCAAGGACGTGTTGCCCGATGCCCATGCCGACTTCGTCTTCGCTGTCGCAGGCGAGGAGTTCGGTATGCTCGTCTGCCTCATCATCATTGGCATCTTCGCCTTCATCGTCCTGCGCGGCCTGCTGCGCCTGCTCGCCGAGGGTGAGATGTACGTGGTGCTGGCGGCAACCGGGCTGATCGCGAGTTTCGGGCTGCAGGCCTTCGTCAACATGGCCTCCACGCTGCACCTGATCCCGACCAAGGGCATGACGCTGCCATTCATCTCATACGGCGGCTCCTCGGCCATCGCCATCGCCTTCGGCATGGGGCTGCTGCTGGCGCTGACGCGCCGCCGCGGGCCAGGAGACCTGCTGTGAGGGGACCGCTGATTCGCAGCGTGGTGATCGCAGCCGGCGGCACCGGCGGGCATTTCTTTCCCGCCGAGGCGCTGACGGCCGAACTGGCGCGGCGCGGCCTGCGCGTGGCGCTGCTGACCGATGCGCGCTCCGGCGCGCTCGCCTCGCCGACCTTCGCGGGACGCGAACGCTTCGTGCTGCGCGGCGCTGGCATAGCCGGGCGCGGCGTGCTGCACGGCGCAGGCGCGATCGCATCGCTCGGGATAGGCACATTGCAGGCGTGGCGCATCCTGTCCCGGCTGCATGCGGCGGTGCTGGTCGGCTTCGGCGGCTATCCGTCCGTTGCGCCAGTGCTGGCATCGCTGCTGCTGCGCCGGCGTCCGGCGATCGTGCTGCACGAACAGAACGCCGTGCTGGGCCGCGCCAACCGCCTGCTCGCGCGCCACGCCGATCTGCTCGCCATGAGCCACGCCGCGACCACGCGCGTACCAAAAGGCGTGCGCACCAGCGTCACCGGCAACCCGGTGCGCCCCGCCATCGCCGCGCTGGCCGGTGCGCCGTATGCGCCGCCGACAGACGATATCCGCCTGCTGGTGCTTGGCGGTTCGCTGGGCGCGCGCGTGCTGAGCGACGTTGTGCCGGCCGCCGTCGCCATGCTGCCCGAGGACCTGCGCACGCGGCTGCGCGTCGCGCAGCAATGCCGGGCAGAGGACCTCGCACGCGTGCGCGACGCCTATGCGGCGATCGGCGTTGCAGCCGACCTCGCGCCGTTCTTCGCCGATGTCGCCGGCCGGCTCGCGGTGGCGCATCTGGTGATTGCGCGCGCCGGCGCCTCCACTGTCGCCGAACTCGCGGCGATCGGGCGGCCCGGCATCCTGGTGCCGCTGCCGCACGCGATCGACGACCACCAGAGCGCGAACGCGCGCGCGCTCAGCGAAGCGGGCGCCGCCTGGATGATGAAGCAGCCCGCGTTCACACCGACGGCTCTTGCCGCGGAACTCGCTAGGCTACTGCGCGATCCGGCCGCACTCGCCATTGCCGCCGCGCGCGCCGCATCGCTCGGACGAGCGGGGGCCGCTGCGCGACTGGCCGATCTGGTTGACGAACTGATGGCGCAGGAGCGTGCAGCATGAGAGCCCTGCCGCTCTCCATCGGGACTATCCACTTCGTCGGGATCGGCGGCATCGGCATGTCCGGCATTGCCGAGGTGCTGCACACGCTCGGCTATTCCGTGCAGGGCAGTGACATCGCCGACAGCGCCAATGTCCGCCGACTGCGCGAGTCCGGGATCCCGGTCGCGGTTGGCCATGAGGCGGAAAATCTCGGCGCCGCTCAGGTCGTCGTCGTCTCCACCGCGGTCAGGCCCGACAACCCCGAGGTGCGCGCCGCGCGCGCGCGGCTGATCCCGGTGGTGCGGCGGGCCGAAATGCTGGCTGAACTCATGCGCCTGCGCTGGTCGATCGCAGTCGGCGGCACGCACGGCAAGACCACGACGACCAGCCTCGTCGCCGCTGTTCTGGAGGCGGCGCATCTCGATCCCACCGTCATCAACGGCGGCATCATCAACGCCTACGGCACCAACACGCGGCTCGGCGCCGGCGACTGGATGGTGGTGGAGGCCGACGAAAGCGACGGCAGCTTCCTGCGCCTGCCGGCGACCATCGCGGTCGTCACCAACATGGACCCCGAGCACCTCGACCACTGGGGTACCGCCGAGGCCATGGCGCAGGGCTATGAACATTTCGTCGGGAACATCCCCTTTTACGGCTTCGCGGTGCTCTGCATGGATCATCCGGGCGTGCAGCAGATGATCCCGCGCCTGTCGGACCGGCGCATCATCACCTACGGCTTCTCACCGCAGGCCGATGTGCGGGCGGAGCGTGTGGTGGCCGACCGGCTGGGCGCCACGTTCGAGGTGTCGGTCAGCGAGCGTGGCCGCAACCGCAGCCGTCGCCTCGGCCCGTTCCGTCTGCCGATGCTGGGCAACCACAACGTGCAGAACGCGCTCGCGGCCGTGACCATCGGCATGGAGATGGAGATCGACGACGCAGTGATGCGCAGCGCCTTCGCCGCCTTCCGCGGCGTCAAGCGACGCTTCACCAAGACCGGTGAGGCCGGCGGCATCACCGTAATTGATGATTATGGCCATCACCCGGTGGAGATCGCGGCGGTGCTGAAGGCGGCGCGGCAGGCCGGCGCGCGCGACGTGGTGGCGATCGTCCAGCCGCACCGCTACACACGGCTGGCTTCGCTGTTCGAGCAGTTCTGTACCTGCATGAACGACGCCGGCACCGTCATCGTTGCCCCGGTCTATGCCGCCGGCGAGCCGCCGATCGAGGGCGTGGACCGCGACACGCTGGTCGAAGGGCTGCGCGCGCGCGGCCATCGCAGCGTCGTGCCGCTGCCCGGGCCTGAGCATCTGGCGGAGATGGTCCACGCCATCGCGCGGCCCGGCGACTTCGTGGTCTGCCTCGGCGCCGGCAACATTACGCAATGGGCCGCAGCCCTGCCCGCTCAATTGGCCGAATTGCAGGGCGCACTGCCGCGCCGCGCCGGTGGTGCCGCATGATGCCGGCGGCGCCCATCCCGCATCTGATCGACATGCTACCGCCGGTGCGCGGGCGCATCCAGGCCGACGCGTCGCTCGCGCCGACCACGTGGTTTCGCGTCGGCGGCGATGCCGAGGTGCTGCTGCGCCCGGCGGACACCGACGATCTGTGCAGCTTTCTCGCCGTGCTGCCACTTGAGGTCCCGGTGACGGCGATCGGCGCTGCATCGAACCTGATCGTGCGCGATGGCGGCGTGAGCGGCGTTGTGGTGCGGCTGGCGCGCGGCTGCAACGCGATCGCCGTCGAGCCTGACGGTGTGGTCGCCGGCGCCGCGGCACTGGACGCGACCGTCGCCGAACACGCCGCTGCCGCCGGGCTGGCGGGGTTGGAATTCCTCTCCGGCATTCCCGGCGCGATCGGTGGCGCGGTGGCCATGAATGCCGGCGCCTATGGCGGCGACGTTTCGGGCTGCCTGGATTGGGCGGAGATCGCGACGCGCTCGGGCGAATTGCTGCGCGTGCCTGCCGAAAATCTCGGCCTTGCGTACCGGCATGCGGCGTTGCCGCCGGGCGGGATCGTGGTACGCGCGCGGTTCCGCGCGCAGCCCGGCGATGCTGCGACGATCGCAGGCCGGATGGCGGAGATCCGCGCCTCGCGAGAGGCGACACAGCCGGTGCGGGCGCGCACCGGCGGTTCCACCTTCCGCAACCCTCCCGGAATGAAGGCGTGGGAACTGATCGACGCCGCCGGCTGCCGCGGCCTCATGCGCGGCGGCGCGCAGGTGTCCGAGAAACACTGCAACTTCCTCATCAATACCGGCAGCGCCAGCGCCGCCGACATCGAGGGTCTGGGCGAGGAGGTGCGCCGCCGCGTTCATGCCGCAAGCGGCGTCACGCTGGACTGGGAAATCCGCCGCATCGGCATCCCCGGCGCGCGGCCGGAGGCGGTGGCGTGATGCGCGTCGCGGTTCTCTACGGCGGCATCTCCGCCGAACGCGAGGTCAGCCTGTCCTCCGGCGCGCAGGTGCTCGCCGCGTTGCGCGCACTGGGTCATAAGGTGACACCGATCGAGGTCGGTGCCGATCTGGGCGCGCTGCTCGCCGCCCTCGATCCGTTGCCCGATGTGGTGTTCAATGCGCTGCATGGCCGCTTCGGCGAAGACGGCACCGTGCAGGGCGTGCTCGATTACCTCGGCGTGCCGTACACGCATTCGGGTCTGCGCGCCTCAGCGCTCGCGATGGACAAGCCGGCGGCAAAGGCCGTGTTCGCGGCGGCCGGTTTACCGGTCGCTTCGGGCCGCGTTATCGCCATTGGCGATCTGGCCGGGAACGATCCGCTGCCTCGGCCCTACGTCGTCAAGCCGCTCAACGAAGGCTCATCCGTCGGGGTCACGATCCTCCGCGAGGGCGACAACCGCCGCGACAGCATCGTCGAATCGTGGCGCTTCGGACCCAACGCGATCGTCGAGGAATACGTCCCTGGCCGCGAACTCACGGTCGGCGTCATGGGCGACCGCCCGCTCGCGGTGACGGAAATCGCGCCGCGACAGGGCTTCTACGACTATGACGCGAAATACGCGCCTGGCGGATCGCAGCACGTGATTCCCGCGGACCTGCATCCTCAGGCCTACGCGCGCGCGCTGGAGATGGCTCTGGCGGCGCATCGCGCGCTCGGCTGTCGCGGCGCCACGCGCGCGGACTTCCGCTACGACGACGCGGCGGGCGAACCCGGCCGGCTGGTGCTGCTGGAGGTCAACACGCAGCCCGGCCTGACGCCGACCTCGCTGCTGCCTGAACAGGCGGCGCATGTCGGCATCTCGTTTGCGCATTTGTGCGACTGGATGCTGGAGCAGGCGACATGTCGCGGGTGAAGCGCCCGCGCGCGCCGGCGCCCATGCCGGACCGGCCAGGCCGCTGGCAGGTGCTGCTGCGCCGGCAGCGTCGGTTGCTGCTGCCTGCCGGCATCGGGCTTGGCGTGCTCGTCGCCATCGCCGGACTCTTCACGGTCGTGCACATTGCCGGC
This sequence comes from Pseudomonadota bacterium, assembly GCA_021818505.1. Lineage (GTDB taxonomy): Bacteria > Pseudomonadota > Alphaproteobacteria > Acetobacterales > Acetobacteraceae > JAFKFJ01. Next base: position 29,379 of record JAKADX010000005.1, on the reverse strand, counting down.
CGCGGCAGCAATTTCGCCGAGCGCGTCGGGGACGCGGCGGCGCGGCTCGGTCTGCGCGTGGCGCACATCGAGGTGCAGGGTCGCGTCAAGACACCGGAGCCGCTGCTACGCGCGGCCCTCGGCATCAATCCCGGTGATCCGATTCTCGGCTATTCCGTGGATGCGGCGCGCGCGCGCATCGAGTTGATCCGCTGGGTGCAGTCGGCGACCGTCGAACGCCGCCTGCCCGACACTATCCTGGTGAAGCTCACCGAGCGAAGGCCGTTTGCGGTCTGGCAACACGACGGCAAATTCCGCCTGATCGACCGCGACGGTCAGGTCGTCACCGATTCCGATGTCGCCGATTTCGCCAGCCAGTTGCCGCTTGTGGTCGGCCTCGGCGCGCCGGAGGCCGCTGCGGCGTTGCTCGATGCGCTGGCGACGCAGCCGGCGATCCAGGCGCGCGTCGTCGCCGCGGTGCGCGTGGGCGAACGCCGTTGGAATCTGCGGCTGAAGAACGGCATGGACGTGCTGCTGCCCGAAGGGGCCGAGCGGCAGGCGCTGGCACGCCTGGCGGAGTTGCAGGCCGATCACGCGCTACTCAACCGGCCGCTGCAGGCGATCGACATGCGCCTGCCCGACCGCTTCGTGTTCCGCCCGCAGACGACGCCGGCCGCGACGAAAGACGCCGCGCAACCTGCCAGGAAGCCGACATGAACGACCTGTCGCGCCGCATCCTGCCGCCGGGCGACGACACCGAGCCGCCGCGTCCGCGCGGCCGCGCCTCCGGCCCGTTCGGCGTGCTCGACATCGGCACGACCAAGATTGTCTGCATCATCGGCCGCACCGAATCCGACGGCACGCCGCGCGTGCTCGGCTTCGGCTGGCAGAAGGGACGCGGCGTGCGCGGCGGCGGCATCACCGATATCGAGGAAGCCGAGCGCGCCATCCGCGCCGCCGTCGGCCAGGCAGAAAACGAGGCCGACATCCGGCTGCGCAGCGTCATCGTCAATCTCTCTTGCGGCCAGCCCGAGAGTCGCCTGTTCAACGTGCAATGGCCGGTCGGCGGACGCGCGGTGACGGAGGCCGATCTGCGGCGTGTCATGCAGGAGGGGCGCGCACGTGCGGTCAGCGAGGGGCGCGACATCATCCACGCGCTGCCGCTCGCCTTCTCCGCCGACGACGCGCAGGGCGTCGCCGATCCGCGCGGCCTGCATTGCGAAACCCTGGCCGCCCGTTTGCATGTCGTGGATGCGCTCAAGACCGCGTTGCTCACGCTCGGCGCCTGCGTCGCGCGCTGCGACCTGGAAGTGGCGGAGATGGTTTCCGCACCGATGGCTGCCGGCATGGCCACCCTGGTGGAGGACGAGCGCCAGCTCGGCACCACGGTCATTGACATGGGGGGCGGCACAACGGGCATGGCGGTCTTCGCCGAGGGGCAGTTGCTGCACACGGCGCAACTTCCCGTCGGCGGCGTACACGTCACCAACGACATCGCGCGCGTGCTGTCCACGCCAGTCGCGCACGCCGAACGGCTCAAGACGCTGTACGGCAGTGCCCATGCCAGCCCCGACGACGAGCGCGAGATGCTGCCGGTGCCGCTGGTCGGGGAGGAGGAGCACCAGATCGCCAAGGTACCGCGCAGCATGGTGGTGAACATCATCAAGCCGCGGCTGGAGGAGACCTTCGAGATGGTGAAGGAGCGGCTGGAAGGCTCCGGCCTCGGCCGTGCCGCTGGTGGGCGCGTGGTGCTGACCGGCGGCGCCAGCCAGATGTCGGGCGTGCGCGAGATGGCCGGGCGCGTGCTCGGCCGCCAGGTGCGCCAGGGCCGGCCGGCGGTGCCGCGCGGCCTGCCGGATTCCGCCTCCGGTCCCGCCTTCGCCACCGCCGTCGGGCTGCTCGCCTGGGCAGGTGGCGCGGGCCGGCAACTTGCCGATGTCGACCTTGAGGTCGAACGCGGCGGCGGACTGATCCGCCGCGTGGTGAATTTCCTGCGCGAGCGAGTCTGATCCAGATGCGACTCGCAGCGGAACTGTACAATCCAGTCCTCAACGGGCGAATTCCAGGGGAGTAGGCCCATGACCCTCAATCTGACGATCCCGCACCAGATGCACACGGACTTCACTCCCCGGATCACTGTCATCGGGGTCGGCGGCGGCGGCACCAACGCCGTCGACAACATGATCGCGATGAATCTCCAGGGCGTGGAGTTCGTCGTCGCCAACACCGACGCGCAGCAACTGCTGCACAGCCGCGCCGACCGGCGCATCCAGCTCGGCCCGCACATCACTCAGGGACTGGGCGCCGGCGCCAAGCCCGAGATCGGGCGCGCCGCGGCGGAGGAAGCCTCCGACGAACTCTATCGCCATCTCGACGGCGCTCACATGGTGTTCGTCACCGCCGGCATGGGCGGTGGGACCGGCACGGGTGCGGCGCCGGTGATCGCGCGCATGGCCCGCGAGCGCAACATCCTCACTGTCGGCGTGGTGACCAAGCCGTTCACCTTCGAGGGCACGCGGCGTATGCGCGCGGCCGAACAGGGCATCGAGGAACTACAGCAGTTCGTCGATACGCTGATTGTGATTCCCAACCAGAATCTCTTCCGCCTGGCCAATGAGCGCACCGGCTGGAAGGAAGCCTTCAAGATGGCCGACAACGTGCTCTACATGGGTGTGCGCGGTGTCACCGACCTGATGGTGGCGCCCGGACTCGTCAATCTCGACTTCGCCGACATCCGCACCGTGATGGCGGAGATGGGCAAGGCGATGATGGGCACGGGCGAAGCCGACGGCGACAACCGCGCGATCCGCGCGGCGGAGGCCGCGATCAGCAACCCGCTGCTGGAGGACACCAGCATGGCCGGCGCGCGCGGGCTGCTGATCAACATCACCGGCGGCGAGGACATGACGCTGTTCGAGGTCGATCAGGCCGCCAACCGCATCCGCGAGGAAGTGGACGAAGAAGCCAATATCATCTTCGGCTCGGCGGTGGACGAAACGCTGATCGGCAAGATCCGCGTCTCCGTGGTCGCGACCGGGATCGACGTGCCGATGCACAAGGGCGCCGAGCGGCCAAAGCTGGTCGCCATTGGCGGTGCCCCGGCGGCACAGGCCGTCGCACCGGGCGCGCTGCCGACGCACCATGCCGCTGCAAGCTTCGGCATCGCCGCCGCCCCGCCGGCCGGCGTCGCGGCGGCGCCGGTGCTGCGTCCGGCCGCGGCTCCGGTGGCGCGCGCGGGCGGTGCGCAGCCGCGCCCGCAGCCTTACGCCCTGCACCCCTCGGCAGCCCCGCATGCGCGCCCCGCCCCGGCCGTGACGGCGGTGGCCGTGGAACCGGAGGCGGTCGCACTGGAACCGGCAGCCGAGCCGGAGCCCCCGCGCCAAGCCCCGCGAGCGGCGCGCCCGGCCGCCCGCACCAGCCCGCTGTTCACCGATCCACCTTCGACGCCGACGGCCCCCGCACCGGCGGCACCTCCGCGGCGCAGCATCTTCAACATCGTCACCGGCGCCATCCGCGGCGCCCAGTCCGAGGTCGCTGCTGCCCGCGCGGAGCCTGTGGCGCCGCGCGAGACGGCGCGTGCCGACGTGCGCCAGACCGCCGGCGAGGAAATGCAGATCGACATCCCGGCCTTCCTGCGCCGCCAATCGTCCTGAGCCGTCGGACGCCGACGCAAGCGGGGCGGCGCCGGAAGGCGCCGCCCTTGTCTTGTCTCGCGATACCCCGTCGCTGCACGGTTCGAGACGGGACTCTCCGGGTGCGCGGAGGTCGTGTTCCCTTCAGTCGGACGGAACCGGCAGATGGCGCACGATGATCCTGACAAGCGATCCGCGGCGGAAAGAATGCCTCGAAGCGACGGCACGGCCCGCATCGGGGACCGGCGCGGTCGATCATTGCTTTCCCGGTACCTGCGCATTGCGGCGCAAGCGCCGCACGAAACACTCAGCAACACGAATTTTGCCGTAATATCATGCGGTTAGGCGGAAATATTCAGCAATAATCCTTGACTTTCCAACACTGCTCACGACTGCCAGCCTGCATGTCCTGGATACCGTGCCGCGCGTGAAAGAGCCAAGGATGGATGGGCTGCCCCTGACGCTACCCCTACAGACGACGCCGACGATTCAGCGCACGCTGAAGGCGCGGATCGACTGCGTCGGCGTGGGCCTGCATTCCGGGCGGCAGGTGCGGCTCGCTTTGCTACCGGCGCCGCCGGGGAGCGGCATCGTCTTCCGCCGCGTCGATCTCGGCCGCGACATCCCCGCCCGCTATGATCACGTGGTGGAGACTCGGTTATCCACCGTCCTCGGCCTGCCGGATGCGCCGGAGGTCCGCGTCGGCACGATCGAGCACGTCACGGCCGCGCTCGCCGGCGCCGGCGTCCACAACGCGATCGTCGAGATCGACGGACCGGAAGTGCCGATCCATGACGGCTCGGCCGCCAGCTTCCTGTTCCTGATCGACTGCGCCGGTGTGGTCGAGCAGAGCGAACTGGTCAACGCGATCGAGGTGCGTCGCCCGGTACGCGTCGCCGACGGGGATGCGTTTGCCGAACTCCGCCCGGCCGCCTTCGGCCTCGACATGGCGCTGTCGATCGACTTCGACGCCGCTGCCATCGGCCGGCAGGCGCTGACGCTGCGCCTGACTCCCGAGTCGTTCCGCGCCGAACTGGCACGCGCTCGCACCTTCACGCTCGCCGGCGAGGTGGAGCGGATGCGCGAGGCGGGGCTGGCGCGCGGCGGCAGCCTCGATAATGCCGTCGTGGTCGATGGCGCGCGTGTGCTGAACCCCGGCGGGCTGCGCATGGCCGATGAGTTCGTCCGCCACAAGCTGCTCGACGCGGTCGGCGATCTCGCTCTGGCTGGGACCCCGCTGCGCGGCCGGTTCGTCGCCCATCGCAGCGGCCATGCGCTCAACAACCGTCTGTTGCGGGCGCTGTTCGCCGACGCTGCCAACTGGTGCCTCGCACCCGCGCCGGCCAAGCCGGAACTGGCCGCCGCACCGCGCCGCGCCCGGGCCGCCGCAGCCTGAGGGTTGTGGCGCGGCGCGCCGTGCTATAACGGCGGGCCTCCATCGCCCGGTGCATCGACTTGCTGACCTCACGTTTCCACGCCGTCTGCCGACGCGCCTGCCTGCCCGCGCTGCTGCTGCTCGGCGGCTGTTCGATCTTCGCCTCCAAGCCGGCAGAAAACCCGAGTTCGTTGCCGGTTGAGGTGCTGTACAACCGCGGCGCCGACGCCCTTGTCGCGCGCGACTACGCCCGTGCGGTCCAGGAATTCGACAATGTGGAGCAGTACTATCCGTATTCGCCCTGGGCGGCCAACGCGCAGCTCATGGGCGGCTACGGCCAGTACCTCGAGCAGAAATACACCGACGCGGTCGGCACGCTGAACCGGTTCATCCAGTTGCATCCGTCCAGCCGCGATATCGCCTACGCCTACTATCTGCGCGCGCTCTGTTACTACGAGCAGATCGAGGACATCCAGCGCGACCAGAAAAGCACGCAGGATGCCATGGCGGCGCTGCAGGAAGTGGTCAACCGATTCCCGGAAAGCGCCTATGCCCGCGACGCCAAGCTGAAGATCGACCTCGCGCGCGACCATCTCGCCGGCAAGGAGATGGAGATCGGCCGCTTCTATGAGCGCCAGCACCTGTACGCCGCGGCGCTGACGCGCTTTCAGCGTGTCGTTGACGATTTCCAGACCACGAACCACGTCGCTGAAGCGCTGGAACGGCTGGTCGAGATCTATCTCAAGCTTGGCCTGCCCGACCAGGCGAAGCGCACCGCGGCGGTGCTCGGCCACAACTACCCCGGCAGCATCTGGTACGCCGACGCCTATGACCAGCTGGTCGCCGACGGCCTGGTTCAGGGCCACAACCGGCAGATCCCCTCCCCCGACCGTCCGGGGCTGTTCAGCCGGATGTTCGGCTGGGTCTTCTGACCGCGCGATGCTGACTGCGCTCTCGATCCGCGACGTGGTGCTGATCGAGCGGCTGGATCTCGGCTTTGGCCCCGGACTGACGGTGCTGACCGGGGAAACCGGCGCCGGCAAGTCGATCCTGCTCGACAGCCTCGGCCTCGCGCTCGGCGCGCGCTCTGATCAGGGGCTGGTGCGCGCCGGCTGCGAGCAGGCCAGCGTCGCCGCGGTGTTCGCCCCGCCGGCCGATCACCCGGCGACGGCCCTGCTCGCCGAGCACGGCATCGCGGCGGAGGAGGAGATCGTGCTGCGCCGCGTCGTCACCCGCGACGGTCGCTCCCGCGCCTTCGCCAACGATGCGCCGGTGGGCGTGGCGTTGCTGCGCCGCCTGGGCGCGCTGCTGGTCGAGGTGCAGGGCCAGCACGACCAGATGGGCCTCGCCGACCCGGCCGGCCATGCCGCGCTGCTCGACGCCTTTGGCGTCGCGGTTGCGCTGCGCGAGAGCGTGGCGACGCGCCACCGCGTCTGGCGGGAGGCGGCGGCGGCGCTGGCGGACGCGGAGGCAGCGATCGCGGTGGCACAGCGCGACCAGGACTGGCTCCGCCATGTGACCGAGGAGCTGTCCGCGTTGGCCCCGGAGCCGGGCGAGGAAGACCGTCTCGCCTCCGAGCGCCAGGCGTTGCAGCAGGCTGAGCGGCGCGCCGAGGCGATCGCCGCCGCCCTCGGCGAGCTGACCCCGCGCGATCGCCGCAGCGCCTCCCCGGGGGCGGCGCTGCGCGCCGCCTCGCGCGCTCTGCAACGGCTGCCCGCTACCGATGGCGGCGGCCCCGCCGGCCCGGCGCTGGCCGCGCTGGAGCAGGCGGAAGCCGCGCTGGCGGAGGCGGAGACGCTGCTGGCGCGGCTGGCGCGGGAGCATGAACCGGACCCGCGCCTGCTGGAACGCACCGAGGAACGGCTGTTCGCGCTGCGCGCCGCCGCGCGCAAGCACAACGTCGCCGTGGTTGAGCTGCCCGAATTGCTGGCGACCCTGCGCGCGCGCCTCGCCGCGCTGGAAACCGGGGAGGCCGAGATCGCCGGCCTGCACCGCGCAGCCGCCGCCGCGCGCGCCGCTTATGTCGAGGCCTGCGGCGCGCTGACACAGGCTCGGCAGGACGCGGCGCGACGTCTCGACCGCGCGGTGGCGCGCGAATTGCCGCCGCTCAAGCTCGACCGCGCGCGCTTCGTGACTGAGGTGGAACGGCTGGAGGAGCCCGGCTGGGGACCGCAGGGAGCGGATGCGGTACGCTTCCTGATCGCCACCAATCCAGGGCAGGAGCCAGGACCGCTCGGCCGCGTCGCCTCGGGGGGTGAGTTGTCGCGGCTGCTGCTGGCGCTGAAGGTGGTGCTGGCGGGCGGGGCCAGCACGCCCACGATGGTGTTCGACGAGGTCGATGCCGGCATCGGCGGCGCCACCGCCGCGGCCGTCGGCGAGCGGCTGGCGCGGCTCGCCGCGCGGGTGCAGGTGCTGCTGGTCACCCACAGCCCGCAGGTGGCAGCGCGCGGGGCGGCACATCTGCGGGTCGCCAAGTTGGCCGCGCGCGAGCGGGCGGAGACGCGCGTGGAGGCACTCGACGGCGCCGCGCGGCGCGAGGAGATCGCGCGGATGCTGGCCGGCGAGCGCGTCACTGAGGCGGCCCGTGCCGCCGCCGCCGACCTGCTCGGCGCGGCATGAAGCGTCCCACGCCCGTCGAGGCGTTGAGCGAAGCCGAGGCCGCGGCGGAACTCGCCACGCTCGCGGACGAGATCGCGCGCGCCGACCGCGCCTATTACGAGCGCGACGCGCCGGTGATGAGCGACGCCGAATACGACGCGCTGCGCCGGCGCAATACTGCCATCGAGTTGCGCTTTCCGTCCCTGGTCCGGCCCGATTCGCCGAACCGCCGCGTCGGCGCGGCGCCCGCCGGCGGTTTCGCGAAACTGCGCCACGGCGCGCCGATGCTCTCGCTGGGCAACGTCTTCTCGGCCGAGGAATTCGCCGAATGGGTCGCCCGCGCGCGGCGCTTCCTGGGCATCCAGGAAAGCGGCTTCCGCTTTGTCGGCGAGCCCAAGATCGACGGCCTTTCCATCAACCTGACCTACGAACACGGGCAGTTCGTGCGCGGCGCCACGCGCGGCGACGGGCTGGAGGGCGAGGATGTCACGGCCAATCTGCGCACCCTGGCGACCCTGCCGCGCCGGCTGAAGGGCCACGCGCCGGCGCGCATCGAGATCCGCGGTGAAGTGTTCATGACCAAAGCCGACTTCCTGGCGCTCAACGCCGCCCAGGAAGCCGCCGGCGAGCGGCTGTTCGCCAATCCGCGCAACGCGGCGGCCGGCAGCCTGCGCCAGCTTGATCCGCGCATCACCGAGCGCCGCCCGCTCGGCCTGTTCGCCTACGCGATGGGCGAGACAAGCGAACGGGTGGCGCGCACCCATTGGGAGTACCTGGAGCGCCTGGAAGCCTGGGGCTTCAGCGTCAACCCGCTGTCGCGTCCCCTCGCCGACGAGGCGGCGGCGGCCGCCTTCCAGGCCGAGATGGCAGCGCAACGCGCCGGGCTGGCCTATGACATCGACGGGGTCGTCTACAAGATCGACGACCTCGTCCTGCAGGACCGGCTAGGCTATGTCGGGCGGGAGCCGCGCTGGGCAACGGCGTGGAAATTCCCGGCCGAGCGCGCCACCACGGTGCTGGAGGACATCGTCATCCAGGTCGGCCGCACCGGCGCACTGACGCCGGTTGCACGGTTGACACCTGTCAATGTCGGCGGCGTGCTGGTCACCCGCGCCACCCTGCACAACGAGGACGAGATCGCGCGCAAGGACGTGCGCATCGGCGACACCGTGATCCTGCAGCGCGCCGGCGACGTGATCCCGCAGATCCTCGGCATGATCCCGGAACGCCGGCCGCCGCACAGCAAGCCGTACCGCTTTCCCGACCATTGCCCGGCCTGCGGCAGCCTCGCCGTGCGCCCGCCGGGCGAGGCGGTGCGCCGCTGCACCGGCGGCCTGATCTGCCCGGCGCAGGCCGAGGAGCGGCTGATCCACTTCGCCTCGCGCCCGGCGTTCGACATCGAAGGGCTGGGCGAGAAAACCATCAGGGAATTCATGCAGGCCGGGCTGCTGCACGGACCGGCTGACATTTTCGCCTTGCCCAACCATGAGGCCGAGATCGCCGCGCGCGAGGGCTGGGGGCCCCTCTCGGCGCGCAACCTGACGCGGGCGATCGAGGCGCGACGGAGGATTCCGCTGGCACGCTTCATCTACGCGCTCGGCATCCGCCGCATCGGAGAGGCAAACGCGCGGCTGCTGGCGCGGCACTACGGCAGTTTCGCCAACTGGCGCGCGCAGATGCAGCAGGCGCTTCAGATCGGATCCGAGGCGCGCAGCGACCTGGCCGACATCGTCGGCATCGGCCCGGCGATCGCGCAGGAGCTTGCGGATTTCTTCGCCGAGCCGCGCAACGTCGCCACGCTCGACAGGCTCGCTGGGCTTCTGACCATCGAGGACGCGGTTCCAGAGGCCGGCGGCGCCGCGCCGCTGGCCGGCAAGGTGGTGGTGTTCACCGGCACGCTCACCACCATGACCCGGCCGGAGGCGAAGGCCACTGCGGAGCGGCTCGGTGCCAAGGTGACGGACAGCGTGTCGCGCCGAACCGATTTGGTGATCGCGGGGGCCGAGGCCGGATCAAAGGCGCGCCGGGCGGCCGAACTCGGCATCCGCATCCTGACCGAACAGGAATGGCGCGAGTTGGCCGGGATCTGACGGCCACTTGACACAAACTGCAACCGAAGCAGTTTACGCACATGTTCGCGATGTGATCGGCGCGCGCGCAACGTCGTTCGGGTGCCGGTTGAAGCGCGGGCGCAACCACGGCATCCTGCGGAAAAGCTCGGCAATCGTGTCGCGAATGGATCGGACCCATCTGGTTACCCCGCCCGACCCGCTGCCCCCACCGCGGGTCGTGCTGGTCGAATATCCTCCGCCGCTCGCGGCGGCGCTGGCGGCTGCCCTGGCGGCGGCCGGGATCGAGGTGGAGGTTGCCGCCAGTCATGGCGATGCGCTGCACCTTCTCGCACGCTTCCACCCCAGCGTGCTGTTGCTGCACTGTGGGGCGGCGGACGCGCCGGCACGGGTCGCGACACTGGCGCAGGGCGGGGGATGCGGCGTGATCGCCGCGCTGGATACCGAAAGCGCGGCAGCGCGGATCGAGATGCTGGATCACGGCGCCGACGACGTGCTGGCGACGGGGATGCCGGTCGGCGAAGTCGCCGCCCGTGTCCGCGCACTGCACCGGCGGATGGTGCGCGCCCAGGCGCTCACTGTCTATGACCCGCCGGCGCCGATCCTGCTCGATCCCGCGCACCGCTGCGTCGTCGGCCAGCAGGGCGAGCGGACCACCCTGAGCGAGGCGGAATTCGTCGCGCTGGAAACCCTGCTCGACGCCGACGGCGCGCCGGTTTCCCGCGACTGGCTGGGCCGCGTGGCGCTGAAGCGCCCGCTGCATTCCGAGGATCGCAGCGTCGATCAACTCGTGCTCAAGCTGCGGCGCAAGCTGGCGGCGGCCGGGGCCTCGGAGCGGACGATCCTGTCGGCGCGGCGGCATGGTTACGTGATCACCGACCCCTCCCGCTTTCGCAGCGTCGCCATCGCGGCGCAGGAAACCCGCGCTGCCCTGCCCCTGGCGCGCGCGGCCGGCTGACGCTTCAGGCGGCGCGGCGCGGCAGGGCGATGACCGCCCGGCGGGACGGCCAGACGGACGGCGTCGCGTCGCCGACCCCGCCATCGACCGCATCGAGCAGCGCCGGCAGGTCGGAGGCAGTGGCGAGTTCCTGCCCTGCGGCATCCAGCAGCCGCCGCTCCCGCGCCGCCACCACCAGCAGCATCGCGTCGGCGCCCCGCCCCGCCCGTTCGAGCAGCAGCGTCGGCGCCTCGCCCGCAGCGTGACCCGCTATCCAGGTCATGTTGCGCGCCCGGCACCAGTCGGTCAGTACCCGCAACTCGGCCCGCGTCAGCATCGGCCCGCCCCTCTTTCTCAGCTTGGCGAAAAGCAATACGTGACTTATCGCACGAGTCGCGGCGCAAAGGGTTAACGCCGAGACGCCCCGGTCACGCCTGAATGCCCCGCTCCCGCACTCCGAACGCCACCATGCGCCCCACCGGGGCGGCCGCCGGGCGCGCGTCGGCGGGCGGGATTTCGGCGGGTGACGCTGCCGCCGGACTGCTGTTAGCTCTTGGGCCACCCACCATGCGGAGCGGACTGCCGTGACCGATCATCCGATCAACCTTGACACGATCGAAGCCGGCGAGCGGTTGATGGGCGTTGCCTATTCGCGTGCCGAGCGCACGTTGATGCTCGACAACCTGGACGGCCAGATCGCCGCCGCCCAGGCGCGCCGCAAGCTCGTCTTTCCCAACGATCTCCCGACCGCGAGCCAGTTCGACCCGCGCCTGCCGGATTTTCCGCCGTTGCCGGCGCACTCCGTGCTCCGCCCGTCGGAGGGCGATCCGGGGCCACTGCCCGACAGCGACGAGGACATCGCCTTCGCCCCCGCCGCGCGCCTGTCCCGCTGGATACGGCGCGGAGCACTGACCAGCCGCCGGCTTACCGAGATCTACCTCGCCCGCATCGCGCAGTTCGCCGGGCCGCTGGAATGCTTCGTCACCGTGACCGACGACCTCGCGCGCGCGCAGGCGGATGCGGCGGACGCAGCCCTGCGGGCCGGCACCTGGCTCGGTCCCCTGCACGGCATTCCATACGGCCTGAAAGATCTGTTCGACGCGCGCGGCATCCGTACGACATGGGGTGCGGAGCCGTATCGCGACCGCGTGGCGGAACGCGACGCGCGCATCGTCGAGATGCTGCGCGCGGCCGGCGCGGTCCTGATCGGCAAGACCACCGTCGGCGCGCTCGCCTACGGCGACATCTGGTTCGGCGGCAAGACGCGCAACCCGTGGAACCTCAATGAAGGATCGAGCGGATCGAGCGCCGGGTCGGCATCCGCCGTCGCGGCCGGCCTGTGCGGGTTCGCGATCGGGACCGAGACGCTGGGGTCCATCACCTCGCCTTCGCAGCGCTGCGGCACGACCGGGCTGCGCCCGACATTCGGCCGCGTGAGCCGCGCGGGCGGCATGGCGCTGTGCTGGTCGCTCGACAAGGTCGGGCCGATCTGCCGCGGCGTGGAGGATTGCGCGCTGGTGCTCGCCGCGATTAACGGGCAGGACCCGGCCGATCGCGGCTCGATCGCGGCGCCGCTGCGCTTCGAGGCCGACGCCGGCATCGCGGGGATGCGCCTGGGCTACATCGCCGATGCGTTCGAGGACAAGGACGCGACGGATGTGGACCGCGCCGCGCTGGCGGCGGCAAGGTCGCTCGGACTGGAGGTCACGGAGGTGCGGCTCCCGGACCTCCCGTTCGGCTCGCTGATGGCGATTCTCTATGCCGAGGCGGCGGCGGCTTTCGAAGACCTGACGCTGAGCAACCGCGACGACGAACTCACCTGGCAAAGCAAAGCGGCCTGGCCGAACGCGTTCCGCAAGGCGCGCTTTCTCTCCGCTGTCGATCATGTGCAGGCGGACCGACTACGCTATCGCGTCATGCAGGCGCTGGATGCGCTGTTCCGTCAGATCGATGCCCTGATCGGCCCGTTCGCGACCGGCCCGATGCTGATCGCCAGCAACTTCACCGGCCATCCCTGTCTGCATCTGCGTGCCGGTTTTCTGCAGGCCGGCACGCGATCCGACCCCTCGATTGCCGAATCCAGGCTGGATCTCGGTCAGGAAACACAGGGCGCACGACTGTTCGAGGTGCCGCAGGGAATCTCGCTCTGGGGCAGGTTGTACGACGAAGGCCGGCTCTGCAATCTCGGGATGGCGCTGGAGGCGGCCCTGGGGGTAGCGGCGCGCCGGCCGGGATTTCCGAAATAGCGTCAGACGCCGGCGCGAAGGTGGCACGCGACTGCATGGTCCGTGCCCACCAGCGCCAGCGGCGGCGTGCGTTCGCGACAGAGCGGTTGAGCGATCGGGCAACGCGTGTGGAACGCGCAGCCGGGCGGCGGGTTGACCGGGCTGGGCACGTCGCCCCGCAAGATGATCCGCTCGCGCTTCGCGCCGGGCCGCGGCACCGGCACGGCAGCGAGCAGCGCCTCGGTATAGGGGTGCTTCGGCCCGGCGAACAGCGCGCGCTTCTCGGCGATCTCGACGATGCGGCCGAGATACATGACCGCGACGCGGTGGGCGACGTGCTCGACGACGGCGAGATCGTGCGAGATGAACAGGAACGCAAGGTCGGAGCCGCTTTGCAGATCCGTCATCAGGTTCAGGACCTGTGCCTGCACGGAGACGTCGAGCGCCGATACAGGTTCGTCCGCAACGATGATCTCCGGCTGCACGGCGAGCGCGCGGGCGATGCCCAGTCGCTGCCGCTGGCCGCCGGAAAGCTGGTGCGGATAGCGCCGCATCTGCTCCGGCCGCAGCCCGACCTGAGCGAACATCGCGGCGACGCGATCCTCTTTCTCGCGGCCCGCCGCGATGCCGTGAATTTCCATCGGCTCCGCGACGATCCGGCCGCACGTCATGCGCGGATTGAAAGATGAGAACGGATCCTGGAACACCATCTGGATCCTGCGGCGCAGGCCTCGCAGATCGCTCTCCCCCGCCTGCGTGATGTCGCGTCCGTGCAGCAGGATGCGCCCGCCGTCCGCGGGATAGAGGCGCATCAGCGTCTTGCCCAGTGTGGTCTTCCCGCAGCCCGATTCGCCGACGACGCCAAGCGTCTCGCCCGCACGGACGGAGAAGCTGACGCCGCTGAGTGCATGCACGACGGCCCCGCCGCCGCCGAACAGACCGTGGCGCAACGGAAATGTCTTCACGAGGTCCTGCACCTCGATTACGTTCGCCGCGCGCGGTGCCGGCGATTCAGGCAATTTCCTTCTCCAGTCTGGCACTCTCCCAACATGCGGCGTCGTGTCCGTCGCGCTTGGCCGCCAGCGGCGGGGGCGTGCTGCGGCACCGATCGGTGGCAAGGCCGCAGCGCGGCGCGAAGGCGCAGCCGGCAATCGGCTCGCGCATCGACGGCACGGTGCCCGCGATTTCCCGCAGGCGCCGGCCCTTCGCCCCCGCCGTCAGTGAGGAGTAGAGCTGCGGCACTGCACCGAGCAGGCCATGCGTATAGGGATGCAGCGGATGCGCGAACAGGTCGCTCACCGCCGCCTGCTCCACCACTTGCCCGGCATACATCACGATCACGCGCTGCGCCATCTCGGCGACGACGCCAAGGTCGTGCGTGATCAGGATGATCGCGGCGCCGACCCGGCTCTTCAGTTCCTCCATCAGGTTCAGGATCTGCGCCTGGATGGTCACATCGAGCGCCGTGGTCGGCTCATCGGCGATCAGCAGGCGCGGGTTGCAGGCCATCGCCATCGCGATCATCACGCGCTGCCGCAGGCCGCCGGACAACTGGAACGGATACTGCCGCGCCCGCCGTGCGGGCTCGGGCACCCGCACGAGGTCGAGCGCCGCGATCGCCGCCGCCATCGCCTGCGCGCGCGGCAGGCCCTGATGCGTCTCGATCACCTCGGCGACCTGCCGGCCGACCGTCATCACGGGATCGAGCGAGGTCATCGGCTCCTGGAAGATCATCGAGATCGCGTTGCCGCGGACATCGCGCATCTCCGGCTCGGACAGAGCCTGCAGGTCGCGGCCCTCGAAGACGATCCCCTCACTCTGGACCACCGCCGTCCGCGCCGGCAACAGGCGCAGAAGCGCAAGGGCCGTGGCGCTCTTGCCGCTGCCGGATTCGCCGACGATCGCCAACGTCTCGCCGGGGCGCACGTCGAACGACACGCCGTTGACGGCCCGCACGACGCCGGCTGCGGTCCCGAACCTGACTGTCAGCGAGCGAACGCGCAGCAACGGTGCATCGATCGGGCCGGCCGGCGACGCGGCCTGTTCGGTGCCCGAGATTATGATGGCCGATCTCCCCGACGACGGAACACGGCTACATCGCGTGCCACTTGGCTGCGTCGCGCACGCTTGCTGGCCAGAAAAACGTGCGCATGCAGCCTCTTGTCAAAATGCGACTTGCAAGTTCCTTATACCACATGTGAACTGCCAGCAAGGCAAACCGCAGCAGGGGAACCGGGCAGATGAAGCGACGCGAATTTCTCCAGACATCGGGGCTGCTCATGGGCGGGCTGGCGGTCGGCGGCCTCCCTGGCCCGGCGGCGGCTGAGGATGCGCCCCGGCGCGGCGGCACCCTGATCTGGGGCCATTCCGAGACGACCCAGAACCTTGACATCCACCAGACAGGTACCGCCTCCACCTTGCGCCTGCTGCAGAACGTACACGACACGATCGTGACGGTGGACCACTCCTTCAAGGTGCTGCCCAATGTCGCCGAGAGCTTTGACGTATCGCAGGATCTGCTGACCTACACTTTTCGCCTTCGTCCCGGCGTGAAGTTCCATACCGGCGCAGCGGTCACCTCCGCCGACGTCGTCTATTCGTTCGAGCGGGTCAAGGACCCCAAGACCGGCGCCGTGAACTTCGACGTGTTCAAGGACGTGGCGGGGATCGAGGCGCCGGACCCCGGCACCGTCATCGTCAAGATGAAGCAGCCCTTCGCGCCGTTCCTCGCCCGCCTGGCCGAACTCGGCGCGGGCGCGATCCTGCCGAAGGACTCCGGCGACATCCAGGGCAAGGCGCCGGTCGGCTGCGGTCCGTTCAAGTTCGTCAGCCGCGAGTTCGGTAACAAGGTCGAGCTGACTGGCTTCGCCGACTACTGGCAGGGTGCTCCGTATCTGGACGGGGTCCTCTCCCACGAGGTGACGGAGGAGACGGTGCGGCTGACCGGATTGCAGACCGGCCAGTTCCATCTGATCAACGATATCCCGATGGACCGCGTCGCCAAGGTCAAGCAGGATCCCAAGTTGCAGGTGCTGTCCTGGTTCCCCCTGTGCTGGGACTTCCTGAATTTCAATCATGCCAAAAAGCCGTTCGACGATCCGCGCGTGCGCAAGGCGCTCGACCTGATGGTGGACAAGGACGCACTGATGCAGGGTGCGCTTTGGGGTCAGGGCGTCGTTACCGGTTCGCCGAGCTTCCCGACCTCCGCCAGCTACGACGCAAACATCAAACCACGCAAGCAGGATTTCGAGGCGGCGGCAGCATTGCTCAAGGAGGCGGGTTTCGGCCCCGGTCAGCTTCAGTTCACGTTCAAGGTGACGACCAATTATCCCTATCACGTGCAGGCTGCCCAGATCATGCAGGCATGGTTTGAGCAGGGCGGCGTCAAGGCGACGACGCAGCAGCTCACCTGGGCGGACTGGCTGAGCCAGTGCTGGGTGCATCGGGACTTCGAAGTCACCATGATGAACTTCTTCACACTGTGGGAACCGGATTTCCTTTACTACACGCTCTGGAACTCCACCGGCGCATTCAACTACCGCAACATCAAGGACAGCACGATCGACGACCTGACCGAGAAGGCACGACGTTCGACCGATCCGGCGGGTCGTGCCGCGATCTACAAGCAGGTGCAGCAGCGGATCCAGGACGAGACGCACGACGTGATCCTGTGGTTCCGCAACGGCACCGTCGGCGCCCGGCAGAATGTCGGGGGACTGGACAGGCTGGTGCATCCGAACGGGTCGAACCTGATGTTCCGCAACGTATGGCTGAAAGCCTGAGCCGGGTGCGGCAGACGCGGCGGCTGCGCGCCCACGCATGAGCTATCTCGCGCGACGGCTCGCGCTGTTCGTCATCACGCTGCTGCTCATCACGGTGGTGACGTTTCTGATCACTCTCGTGCTGCCGGGTGATGTCGCGACGATGATCCTGGGTACGCGCAGCGACCCCGCGACGCTGGCCGCTCTGCGCGAGAAGCTCGGCCTCAATCAGGCGCTTATCGTGCAGTACGGGCACTGGATGGGCCGCGCGCTGTCGGGCGATCTCGGCGTTTCGCTGATCTTCAAGGAGCCGATCGCGCTGTTGCTCGGCCAGAAGATCGCTGCGAGCACGCTGCTTGTGGTCATGTCTTTGATCTTCGCGCTGGCTGCCGCCGTGCCGCTCGGCGTCTGGAGCGCGGTACACCGGGACCGCTGGCAGGACACGGTGGGCAGCGGAATTGCACTGGCCGGGATCAGCCTGCCGGATTTCTTCTGGGGCATCGTGCTGATCCTCTTCGTCGCCCGCTGGCTCGACTGGTTGCCGGCATCCGGCTATGCCTCGCCGGTCGAGAATCTGCCTCTCGCGCTGAAATACGCATTGCTGCCGTCGATCACGCTTGCGCTCAGCCTGATGGCGCATCTGACGCGCATGACGCGCTCGGCGATGCTGGAAGTGCTGGGGCAGGATTTCGTCCGAGTCTGCCGTGCCAAGGGACTCGCATGGGGTGCCGTCATTTTCCGCCACGCGCTGCGCAATGCGGTCATGCCGGTGCTGACCGTCGCAGGCCTGCAACTCGGCTACCTGTTCGGCTCCATCATCGTCGTCGAGAGCCTGTTCAACTTCACCGGGATGGGCTGGCTGACTTACCAGGCCCTGCTCAACCGCGACATGCCGCTCGTGCAGGCCACGGTGCTGGTCATCGCGGCGGTGGTGATGATGACCAATCTCGTGATAGACATCGTCTATACCGTGCTCGATCCGCGCGTGCGCCTGTCCTGAGCCATGCGTGCCATTCTCTCGCCCAAGGGCATCATCGGCGGTGCTCTGGTCACAGTCTTCGCTCTTGTCGCCATCCTGGCGCCCTATGCGATCCCGGCGAATCAGGCGACACGGATCAACATCCTCGCACGCCTTCATCCGCCGTCCGCCGCGCACTGGCTCGGCACCGATCAGCTCGGACGCGAACTGGTTTGGCGCGTGCTCCTCGGCGCGCACACCTCGCTGGTGATCGCTGTCAGCGCCGTCGTCCTCAGCATTCTGATCGGCCTGCCGATCGGCGTGCTGGCAGGCTACTATCGGGGCTGGACCGACCATGCGCTGATGCGCCTTGTGGAGACGCTGCTGAGCTTTCCGGCCCTGCTGCTGGCGCTGACGATCTCGGCGGTGCTGGGACCGAGCGAGCGGAATACCATCCTCGCGATCGGCATAGCCTTCTCACCCTATCTGGCCCGGATCGTGCGCGCCGAGACGCTGCGGGTCATCGCGCTTCCATTCATCGAGGCAGCGCGTTCGCAGGGGGCGTCAGACAGCCGCATCGTGCGGCTGCACGTTCTGCCGAACATCATGGCGCCGCTCACCGTGCAGGCGACGATCTCCGTCGCCTTCGCGATTCTTGCCGAGGCCGGGCTGTCCTTCCTCGGTCTGGGGACACAGCCGCCGACGCCCTCCTGGGGCCTGATGATCCAGGCGAGCCGCGATTACCTCGATATCGCGCCCTGGACGGCGCTGGTGCCGGGGGTCGCCATCGCGGTCACCGTGCTCGGCCTGAACATGCTGGGCGATGTGCTGCGCGATGCACTCGATCCGACGATGGCAGTTGAAGGCTGACTGCAGGATGCACCAGAGATGCGCGCGGACAGCTTGGTGCGACACGCAGCATTCCGGTTAACCGCGGAACCTTCAATCACGCACGCTCGGTGACGCGGCTGCCGTCCGGCAATACGAAATGCGCCGCGAGGTTGCGCGCGCGGATCACCGCGCGCGCCTGCTCAATGGGCGTCAGGGTGAAGGTGGTGGATAGCACGTTCGCCTCGGTGGCCGTGGGCGCGATAACGGAGACCGCCTTGAACCGCCAACTGCTGGTGCCGTCAAACGGGTTGAAGATATGGTTGAACCGGCCCGCGGTGTCGAACACGGTCGCGTAGCCGCCGGCGGTGCCCAGCGCCTGATCGTCGCGCAACGCAATCCGCTCGGCGACCACCCCCGGTGCGTCAGGGTTCTCGAGCCCGACGCGCCAGGGCGTGCCCGAGGGATGCTCGCCGATCGCGCGCATCTTGCCCATGTTCACCAGCGCGTGCGTCACGCCGCCGGCGCGCAGCAACTCCACAACGCGGTCAGTAATGTAGCCCTGGCCGATGCTGTTCAGCGTGATTCCCATGCCGACGCCACGGAAACGGATGCGCCGCGGGCCATATTCCACCCGGTCCTGACCGACGCGTGCCACTGCATCCTGCACTGCCTGCGCCGGCGGGCCGGCGGGGTCGGCGTTCGGTCGGCCGAAATGCGCCGCGTAAAGCTGCCACAACGGCTGCACCGTGACGTCGAACATGCCGTCCATGAGGGCGTGAAAGCGCGCGCTTTCGGCCAGCACGCGCACGAGATCCGGGGGAGGGTCATCCAGCACGCCGTCGCGGTTCAGCCGCACCAGCGCGGACTCCGCCTGATAGAGGCTCATGATCGCCTCCAGCCGCCGCACCTCTGCCAGCGACGCCGCGATCAACCGGTCGGCGATGGCGGGATCGGGATGGTGGATCTGCAGCACCGCGTCCGCCCCGAGCGCGGCGCCGGTCCAAATGCGCAGCCGTGGCGTCTGTGCGCGGACGGTGAAGGGCAGCAGCGGCAGCCCGCCGGCAGCGGCGGTGATGCCGAGGAAGCGGCGACGGCGCACCGGCGCGGAAAGTGGCGTGCTCACGAACCGGCTCCTTGATCGGTCAGGATGTAGCTGTCCGGGATATCCGCCAGCGGCACGACGTGCCCGCCATAGGTCGCGGCGAAACGTCGCGCCGCAGCGGCGTCGCCGAACGGCACCGCTTCCTGCGTGTCCATGCCGCTGCGCCTGCGGCTGTCGATCACATAGACCGCGCGCCGCGCATCGACCCAGGCGCCGACCTCGGGATGCGCCCAGTCAGTCGCGCGCGCCATGTCGTTGACGTACACGGCCGCGACGTTCTTCCGCATTTCCGGCAGCCGCAAGAAGGCAATCGTGTCGCGCACCGACGCGAACCACAGCGGCGCCGCCTGATCGCGCACGAAGATCTGGCCCTTCGGCCCCGCATGTTCAGCGAGCGACATACCGCAGAACTGTGCCGTGGACGCATCCGAAACCTCCTGCGGCGGCGGCGTTGCGGCGGGCTTGTCGCAGCCGCCGAGCACGAGGGCGAGCACGAACACGGCGCTCGGAAGCGGGCGTGTCATATCTGCCTCCGTTGAAAGATGACGATCGCCGCCGCGAGTGGACCGACCACCCAGAGCGCGAGCGCCGTGGCAAGCGCGCCAGGCGAAAGTCGCACGTCGCCCGCCAGACCCGCCATGCCGGAAAACAGCCGCACATCCGGCGTGCCGGCGAGGTTGAGCATGCGGTAGGCGTCGGCGGGGTTGAGCAGCAGCAGCCAGTTCACGACGCCCGCGCCGATGCTGCGCCCCTGATCGGCGACCAGCACGCCGAGCAGCGCCATGTCGTAGATCAGCACGAACACCAGCCAGACACCGATCGCCAGGCCGGCGGCGCTGGCGCGGTCGCGGACGAGCGTGCTGATGACGTAGCCGATGGCGACGAATGCCGCGCCCAGCAGCACCGAGGATGCCACCAGAAGCGCGAACCCGTCCCACTCGCCGCCGTCCGAGGTCAGCGCCACCGCCGCACCGGCGGCGCCGTAGCCGAGCGCGGTGGCGAAGGCGAGGATGCCGACGTGGCCGACAAACTTTCCAAGCACCACCTGCCAGCGCGCGACCGGATAGGCGAGCAGGAGTCCCAGCGTGCCGCGCTCCCACTCGCCGACGATGGCATCGAAGGCGAGCAGCAGCGCAATCAGCGGCAGCAGGAAGATCGACAGGCTGGACAGGCTGACGACCGTCACCGCCAGCGCGCCGGTCTTCACCGTGCCGGTCGGCGCGGCGCCGAGGAAGGCAAGCGTGAGCGCGAACAGGGCGAGCAGCGCGGTGACGGCGAGCACCCAGCGGTTGCGCAATCCGTCGCGCACCTCCTTCGCCGCGATCAGGAACAACGGTCTCATGCCGCACCGTCCGGACGGCGCAGAAAGGCCGCGTACACCTCATCGAGGCTGGGGCGTAGAATTTCGACCGCCGCGACCGCTTCGGGCAGGTCGCGCAGGCGGGCAACGATGTCCTCCTCCGCGCATGAACATTCCAGCATTCCGCCCGCTACCGGCAGCCAGCCGGCAAGCGCGGCGCTCGCCGATGCCGGGGCCGTGGCGGCGAGACGCGCGCGCAGGCGCGGCGTGATCCCGGCAAGCCGCCGCAGCGTCGAAAGATCGCCATCGGCCAACTTGCGGCCCTGGTTCATCACGACGATGCGGTCCACCTCGCCCTCAAGCTCGGCAAGCGCGTGCGAGGACAGCAGCACGGTGGCGCCGTCCGCGCGCAGCGTGCGCAGGATCGCGTAAAAGCTTTGGCGCAGAGCGGGATCGAGGCCGCTGGTCGGTTCATCCAGCAACATCACGCGCGGCCTGCCCAGCATGGCCTGGGCGAGAGCCAGGCGCTGTCGCATGCCCTTGGAATAGGTGCCGACCGCGCGGTTGGCGGCGTCAGCGGGCAGGCCGACGCGATCGAGCAGCTCACGCGCGCGGACCACGGACTCGCCCTTCAGGGCGGCATAGAACGCCATCGTCTCGATGCCGGTCAGCGCCGGGTACAGCGCGACATTCTCCGGCAGATAGCCGATCTGCCGCCGCATCCGCGCCCCGCCGCCGCCCGTCGGGTTCTCCCCCAGCACGCTGACACGCCCGCCGCTCGGGTGCAGCAGGCCGAGCATCAACTTGATCAATGTGCTTTTGCCCGCGCCGTTGTGGCCGACCAGTCCGACGCATTCGCCCGGCCCCAGCGTCAGATCCACCTCAGCGACGGCGACCTGCCGGCCGAAGGACTTGCTGACACGGTCGAGCACGATGCTGCGCGGCGTCATGGCGTGGCCTGCAAGCGCGCGAGCGCGGGCGGCATCGGCGGGCGCATCAGCGGGGCGCTGTCGATCACGCCGCCGGGATGGATGGCCGGGAACGCAGCCTGCGCCCAGCGCAGGATCTGCACGGCGGGGCTGTTCAGCAGCAGCTTCGCCGCAGGGGCGCGCCAGACCACCTGGTCCACAACATTGTTCGGCCGATAGGCAGCATCCGCGATGCCGCGCCCGCGCAGATCGAAGCCGGGATTGTCGCTCCAATAGTTGCCGCGCCCGCGCTCGGCCCAGTCCAGAAAGCGCGTGCCGACATACATGACCTGTGTACGGTTGGCGACGAAGGCGTTGCCCGTGATGGTGTTACGTTCGGACCCGGCGGTGAAGTGGATGCCGATCTGGCAGCCCTCGAACCAATTCTCCTCGAAGCGATTCTTGTTGGCATTGTAGATGAACACGCATTTTCCGCTGCCGCGCACGATGTTGCCACTGATGCGCGAGTCGTTCGCGTAGTTGAACAGCAAGCCGTATTCGCGGTCCCCGTCGGAGACGTTCGCGTCCAGCCGCAGGTGGTCCGAGTACATCATGGCATAGCCGATGTCGTTGCCGACCGAGATGTTGTCGGCCACCACGCTCTTGTTCGTGTACATGAAGTGCACCGAATAGCGCAGCCGTCGGAACCGGTTCCCCTGAACCACGTTGTCGTGACTGGTGACGGAGAAGACCCCGTCGCGCCCATCGCTGATGTCGTTGTCGATGATACGCGATCCGGGCGTATCGAACACCTCGACCGCGGGACCTCGTTCGTTGCGCCGCAGCCGCTGCAGGCCCGCGATGCGGTTGTGCTGCACCAACGCGTCGCGAGGGCCGTCGAGATACACGCCGATCAGGTTGCCTTCGAGGTCGTTGTCGGCCACCACTGCGCGGTCGGCGCCGCGACCGATGAACACGCCGGAGTTCTTGTCTGGCAGACTGAGGCCGGAGCCGCGGATGATCAGATCTCGCAGCACCACGTCGGGGGCGGCAACCGTGATGGTATTGCCCGCGCCGCCCCCGTCGATGATCGCGCCCGGCGCGCCCTGCAATGTCAGGTGCGGCGTCGCCACGACGACCGGGCCGCGATGCACTCCCGGTGCCAGGCGCAGCACATCACCGGCCGCCGCATGCGCGACGGCCTGAGCGAGGTCCGCCTCGGCCGGTACGGCGATGTCGTCCGCACGCGCGCCCGTGCCGGCCAGGAGGGCAACGGCGGCGGTCAGCATGAGGGCGCGCGCGCGGACCATGGTCAGACCGACTTGGGATGGACGATCATCGGGTTGGACATCTCCATGTGCAGCGCGTGACAGAACCACTGGCAGTAGTACCAGTGCACGCCAGGACGATCGGCGATGAATGTGACCGACGCCGTTTGCAGCGGCGAAACCTCCATCATCACGCCATAGCTCACGATGGTGAAGCCGTGCGTCAGATCCTCCACGTCGTCCATGTTGGTGAGGACCACGGTGACCTCATCGCCCTCGTTCACCTCGATCTTGTCGAGGCTGTACTGCGGCGCGTTCGAGTGCATGTAGACACGCACCTTGTTGCCGTCGCGGATGACGTTCGCGGCCTCCTCCAGCTTCACGCCATCCTTTTCCGCCTGCTTGCGGATGTCGTCCCACATCGGGTCGTCGCGCTTCCACACCTGCACCGGGTTGACCTTGGAGCGATGCACGATGCATGTGTCATGCGGCTCGGCGAAACTCGGGCCATCATGCACAATCACCATCTTGTCGCCCGAGATATCGATCAGCTGGTCATTCTCCGGATGCAGCGGTCCCACCGGCAGGAACCGGTCCTTGGAGAACTTGTTGAGCGAGATGAGCCACTTGCCATCTGCCTCCTTGGTCTCGCCCATCGAGGTGTGGTTGTGCCCCGGCTGGTAGTGGACGTCGATCTTCTCGATGATCGGATCGACCTTCTCCCCCGCATAGGCGCGTCGGGCCTTGTCGATGTTCCACTTCACGATCTGGCTGTCGATGAACGCCGTCGTATAGGCGTTGCCGCGCCCGTCGAAGGCCGTGTGCAGCGGACCGAGGCCGATCTGTGGCTCCGCCACCACAACGTCACGGGGCTTCATCTTATCGTCGAACAGGTCGTCCAGTTTGCGCACGTCGATCACGGTGACGGTCGGCGAGAGCTTGTCGGCGAACATGATGTGGATTCCGTCCGGGGCGGCGTTGCACCCGTGCGGTGATCCGGGGACGGGGATGTAGCGCGTGTATTTCGATCCGTGGCGGCCATCGACGACCTTGACGCCGTTGATCTCCTTGCAGTCTCCGGCGGCAACCGCCTGCTCGATGCGCTTGATGTTGAAGACGATCGCCCAGGATTGTTCGTGGTCGGTCATCTCCTGGAGGTTCACGCCCTTGTCGGGGTTGTAGCACGTCGAGAAGGCATATTTGCCCTGATAGTCAGCGTCGCAGTTGTCGAGGTTGCCGTCCACCATGACCTGCCACGCGACCTTCATCGCGTCGCCATCGACCGCGGTGAACACCGACCAGTAGTTCTTCTTGGGATCGTCAAGCACCTTGCCGTCGTTAGGGAGCGGCACCGGATGCTCGCTGTTGGCGAAGATATAGCCAGTGCGCGGGTATTTCTGCGGCCGCATACCGTGGATGTCGGACGCGTTCGGGATTTCTATGATCTTGTCGGTCTTCATCACGTCGCAGCGGATGCGCGCGATGCGGCAGTTGGCCTTGTCATTGACGAATATATAGCGCCCATCATAGGTTCCGTCGGTGTACGACATGCGGGGATGGTGCAGGTCGCCGTTCTGGTACATGCCGCCCCGGCTTTCGAGGAACTTGCGCGTTGCGGGCAGCAGACCCTCGGTGAGAATCTTCTTGCTCTCATTGGTCAGGCCCCAGCCGGTAGCGCTGTCGCGGTTGAACACCGGCACGCGCATCAGTTCGCGCCCCGACGGCATTCCGAGGATGCGCAGCTCGCCGGTCTGCCCGCTGCTGCAGAAGCTGTAGTATTCGTCGAGGTCGCCCGGCTTCACCTCGGCGCTCGCCGCCTTGCGGTTCTGCGCCAGCGCCTCGCGCACCAGCGCCGCGGAAGCTGCCCCGCCCGCAAGCCCGGCCAGCGCCGCTGCGGCGGCGGTTGTGCCAAGCAGCCCCCGCCGCCCAACCGCGGTCGGACTGTCTTTGCCGGTCATGTCCTGCTCGTCGCTCATGCTGTTCTCCCTTGCGCTGGGTCGCCCTCGAACGACCTCGTGGTCATCCTGATCGAATCCGTCACGGCACGTTTGCTCCGGCGCCGGTATCCGAAACCCTCGCGCGCGGCGGCAGAGCGGGCGGTTGCGCGGCAGTGGCGGCGTGCCGCTCGCGCTTCAGCCGGCGCTGGATCATCACCGGACATTTCTGATCGTGGTGGTAGAGCATCTGGCAGTGCAGGCATTGGATGCATTCGTTGGGATTGATGTGCCCCTCGGGATGGATCGCCTGCACCGGGCATTCGTTTCCGCAACGCTGACAGGGGTTGCCGCATTCGCGATAGCGGCGCAGCCAGTCGAACATGCGCAGCCGCGCCGGAATCGCCAACGCGGCGCCGAGCGGACACAGATAGCGGCAGAAGAATCGTTCCACGGTCATGTTGGCGGCAAGCAGCGCGCCGGCATACAGCACGAATGGCCAGTCGCGTGCGAAGCGCAGGATGATCGCGGTCTTGAAGGGTTCCACCTCGGCGGCGCGCTCGGCGGTGCCGAGGGCGGAGAGCGAGATGCCGAACAGCACCAGGAAGATGACGTATTTCAGCGCCACGAGACGCGCGTGCAGAAAGAACGGCACACGGATCTGGGGGACACGCAGCAGCTTCGCCGCCCGGTTGAGCAGCTCCTGCAATGCCCCGAACGGGCACAGCCAGCCGCAGAACGCGCCACGGTTCCAGAACAGGATGGAGGCCGCGGTGGCGAACCACAGGATGAAGATCAGCGGCGCCATCAGGAAGTATTCCCAGCGAAAGCCGCTGCGCAGCGCATCGAAGAAGGCAAGTGCGTTGACCACCGACAGCTGCGCCTCGGCGTACCAGCCGATCCAGAACAGCGTGAAGGCGAGAAAGCCGAGGCGCACCCGGTCGTACAGGACCGGCCGCTTGGCCAGCCAGTCCTGGAAGAAGAAGATCGCGGTCAGCACCACCAGGGCGGCGGTCAGCACGGCGATCTGGCCGGCCTTGGCACGCCACATCATTTTCCACACCGCCACCCCTTCGGGCGCCGGCGTCGGTGCCGCGACAGCCGGCACCGGCGGCGGCAGCGGCTTGAGATAGGATGCGGGAAGCTGGTAGCCCAGCTCGAAGGTGAGGAACGACTTGCCGCGCGCGCCGAATGCCCGCTCGGCGAGCAGTTGCAGCCGCCAGGGTTGCGTCACGTCCAGCGTGCTGCCCTGCGGCACGCGGAAGATATCGACGTCCTGGAAGCCCGGCGCACCCGGTGCATGAATGTCGGCCAGCCGCACATGGTCGCGGTCGCGGAAGCGGATCGACTGCTCGCCCTGCAGCAGCGCGATGCGGTCGAAGATGCCGCCGCGCACATAGCCGGATCCCTTGTAGGAATAGGCACCGTTCGCGGCGATCAGGATTGCCTGCTGGCCGGGCTTCAGACTCTTGCGCAGCGTGTCGTACCGCGCGTCGCCGAGCAGGCGCTTGCCGATCGTCGGGACCGAGATCGGGGCAACGTAGAGATCGATGAAGAAGTCCGAGGGCGTCGCCGATTCGGGATGCTGCGCCGCTTCGGCATCGCCGGCCCGGGCGAAGGCGTCGCTGACCTCACCCACGCTCAGTTGCAGCCGCCGCACGGTGCCGTCGCCCAACAGGCCGATCCAGTCCGCCGGCGCCTGGTGCGCCGGATCGATCTCTCCGCGCGGCAGAGTCTCGATCGCGACGGCGGTGCCGGCCATGCCCTTGGAACGCGCCACCTTGATCGCCGAATGCACCATGCTCTCGCCGATCACGGTGACGGTGACGGTGGCGCCGCTGACGATATCGACCGGCGGGTGTCCTTCCGGACCGGCCTTCGCGAGGTCGAGCACGTCGCGGCCGGTGTAGCCGGCGATGAATTTGGCGATCCGCGCCGGCGGAATGCCGATCAGGACGATCGGCTCGTGATGGTCCATCAGGCGCGCGCCGGCGATCTTGCCGTCGGTGGACAGCCCGATGAGGATCTGGATCGGCTTGCCGGAATAGCCTGTCGAATCCACCCAGTCGGCATTGACGAAGGCGTAGCCCAGCACCCGCTCTCCCGCCCGCACCGTGGCCACAGGCGGCGTGCCCTGCGGCGCGTCGTAATGGTCAGCGCCGGGAAACAGCTCGGCCGGCGGCACCTTGGCCAGAAACTCGGCGAGCCGGCTCTGCGCCACGGCTGCCGCCGTGCCCCCGATCAGTATCGCGAGCGCCAGCACCAGCCGGAGCAGGGAACGGACGCCGTGTGTGGGAAGCGCCAGCATGGTCTGGGTGCCGCGTCCTGCCGCTGTGTCGGCTGGGTTGAAGCACGCATTCCCAAATTGGTATTTGATATGCGTCAATTTGGCCGGCGATGACGTGTGGCAGCATTGCCGCGGTCTGCCGGCACGTGGAGCAGGCTGCGCAGGCGGCGCAGGCTGCCCGAATGGCGCAACACGAAGGTGAGCATCCGACCGCCATCCAGGCACGCATCAGCGCCGCCGCCGGCGGGCCGGAGCGCGGTCTCGCCCGGCGAGGAGCAGGTCTGGCGCCCGGCGGCGTTCACACGTGTACGGTTCCCAGACATCCTCGCCACGAATTAGGCAGGCTGTGGACTTGATGGACAACGCTTCGCGTTGCCCACAACGCCACGGCCGCCCCGGCAGCGATGGCATCGGCAGATCGGAGAATCTGGCCCGTCGCGGTCTCCGCCCACTGCCACGGAGCCGGCGGTCGCGGCACGATCCGACGCGCTACGACCGCCTGGTGCCGGGCGAGGGAGTGCAAATGGACACGTACGTAACCCGTCCCTGGTTGTGGCAGTTCGCGGGACGGTCGAGGATGAACCTCGACCAGAACGAACTCCGCTTACGAACGAGGGCTCAATGAGGGCAACGTCAGTGACGAAGTCCAGCAGTTCATCATGATCGCGACAGCCACACGCCGGCGTTGCCGAAGCCGACAATATCGGCGCGGCCGTCGCCGGTGGTGTCAGCCAGGAACCGCGGATGCCGGTCGACCCGCCAGCCTCCTGCACTGTAGCCGAAATTCTTGATCACCAGCCCTGGGTTCTCGAACGCGCCATTGGAAAGCGACCTTGAAACCCAAACGCCGGCGTCACCGAATCCGACAATGTCGGCGCGGCCGTCGCCGGTGGTATCAGCCACGAAACGCGGATGCTGGTCGACCCGCCAGCCCCTGCATCGTAGCCGAAGTTATTGACCACCAATTGTGGGGTGGTGAAGGTGCCGTCGGCCTGGCCAAGCGACACCCAGACGCCGGCGTTGCCGAAGCCGACAATGTCGGCGCGGCGGTCGCCATTAACGTCAGCCAGGAACCGCGGATGCCGGTCGACCCGCCAGCCCCCCGCATTGTAGCCGAAGTTGTTGACCACCAACTGTGGGGCGGTGAACGTGCCGTCGGCCTGGCCAAGCGAGACCCAGACGCCGGCGTTACCGAAGCCGACAATGTCGGCGCGGCCGTCGCCGTTAACGTCAGCCAGGAATCGCGGATGCTGGTCGACTCTCCAACCCCCCGCATTGTAGCCGAAGTTGCTGACCACCAACTGTGGCGTGGTGAACGTGCCGTCGGCCTGGGCAAGCGACACCCAGACGCCGGCGTTGCCGAAGCCGACGATGTCGGCGCGGCCGTCGCCATTAACATCGGCCAGGAATCGCGGATGCTGGTCGACCCGCCAGCCCCCCGCGTCGTAGCCGAAGTTATTGACCACCAACCGCGGGACGGTGAACGTGCCGTCGGCCTGGGCAAGGGAAACCCACACGCCAGCGTTACCGAAGCCGACAATGTCGGCGCGGCCGTCGCCAGTGACGTCAGCCAGGAACCGCGGATGTCGATCAATCCGCCAGCCTCCGGCGGTGTAGCCGAAGTTGGCAACTACCAGTTGCGGTGTCTCGAATCGACCGTCGGCGCGGGCACGCGAGACCCACGCGCCCGCATTACCGAAGCCGACAATATCAGCACGCCGGTCACCAGTGGTGTCAGCCAGGAATCGCGGATGCTGGTCGACCCGCCAGCCCCCTGCATTATAGCCGAAGTTCGGAACAACCAATTGTGGAGACCAGCCCAGATGGCCCGGTGTGTACTCACACAGGCTGAACGTGTTCCCCTTCATCAGGCAAGCGACGCCACCCTCACCGGCACAGTTCTCGCAGTTGCCGTTTACGATGCCGAAGCGCCCCCAGCCTCCGCCACAGTTGCATCCGCTGCTCGCATATTCGTCCGGGCAGCCGAAAATGTGCCCGGTCTCGTGGGCGAAGACTCGGTCGATATTGGCCGGTCCCCAACCATTGTTGTTGTAGTCCATGACCAACCGGGGTCCGCCAATGCTCGCGTAAGTGTCTGTCCACGAACATGTTGAGTCCATTGAGTCGGTTGTGATTCTGTGGTGGGCGGAGCCGATTCGCGGGAGCAGCCCGATGTGGACGGAGGAGAACCGCGGCCGCTATGACCGCAGCGGTT